>NZ_MRTQ01000028.1 GCF_001956215.1 Paenibacillus sp. FSL R5-0490
GGTCTATAATCCTCTGAAAATGATTCAAATCCAGTAAAAAATCAAAAAAGGGGTTCGGAATGAGACTATTCCGAACCCCTTTTGTCTACAAACTGAAACACACAGCAGACTGTGTGTTTTTCAAGTTACTGTATTTTCGGAGGATTGCTCTTGACTTCAAGTACATCCAGCAGAAACACAAACACCGGTATACCGACAATCAATCCCCAAACACCGAAGAAATGCTCTGAGAAAATCAGTACGATGAACGTATAAAATACTGGCAAATCCGTTTTGGAAGACATAAGCTTCGGGTTTAAAATATAGGCTTCAATCGCATGAATCACCATAATTAACAGGAGGATATATAACACCTGGATGAAGCCGCCTAGTGAATAGGCAATTGTACATAAAGGAACCAGGGAAATAATCACGCCTGCTACCGGGATCAGACCAAGCAGGAAGATAAGTATTGACAAGCCCATCAGGTGAGGGAAGTCCATGATCCAAAGGGCAAGTGTTGTCAGGATACAATTCACTGTGGCAATGACCACTTGAGCTTCAATAACCTTTCCAAATGTTTGCACGAACTTACTTCCAAAATAGGAAATCTCATTATAAAAGGCAGCCATTTTGCTGTATTTGAACTTTAAAGTAAACTCCATAAGTTTAGGCTTTTCAAGCAGGAAGAACAAACTAAGGATAAGCGACAGCAATACTTGAATCGCAATATGGCTAATATCGGAAAAATATTGAAGCAGGAACGCAAAGCCCTGTTCGAGATACTTCGTAATTTCATTTCTTTCAAGCATTTGTACAATGTAAGTGATAACAAGATTGTCATGCTTCTGAGTATAAAAGCTTTCAACCTGCTTAAACAGCTGAGAAATCTCAGTTACTATTAAAGGAAGATATTTAATAATCCCGATAGAAAGCAGGCCGATAATTCCTATATAAAGGGTTACGACAGTCAGTTTTCTATTCAGTTTAAATCTAGAAAGGACCAGTTTCACGAGCCTATCCATCAAGAAGGAAAAAATAAAAGTTATCAGGATTAAATTAATCATGCTTCTCGACAGGTAAAGAGCCAGAACTATAATTCCAAAAATGATGAATCGTTTAAAGCCGTTATTATTGAATAGTGATTTAATCGTTTCCAATTCTATTCCTCCACACTTTAGTAAGTTTCTTCAAGGTTCCATTAAATGCGGAGATAGTTACTCTGAAACATGTAGGGTGTCATGTATTCATTGCTTCTATGGAATGCAGCAGATGTAAGACTCTGAAAATACATGCGCCGTGCTTTAAAGTAGGTTGTTTTGGCGGTAGTATTTACTGCAGTTACCAGTGTGCTGCAAAAAGCAGGGTTTTTCAGAGCTGGTGAATCGATCACAATGGCATCTCTTCCCAGGTCATTGAAATCTATCTGCTCCTGGCTTTGCTGCACTGCCGGAATCAAACCGGATAAAAGCAGGAAAATGCTGATAAATATGTGAGCCAACTTGTTCATCCTCTTATTTTCAATATATTTATTATTTTATAATACTTTTACATTTAATTATATATCTATTTACGTTCGAAATAAAAAAATTAAGACCGGAGAAAGGATGAAGGTATTTGAAAAGGAAATATGCAGTTATTACCGGCTGTTCCAGCGGGTTTGGAATATTAATGGCCATTGAGCTGGCAAAGAATGATTTTCAAGTTCTTGCAACAATGAGAAACTTGGATAAAGGCAAAGCTTTAATGGAGAAAGCTGATAAAGAGGGAGTACTTGCTCAGATTTCCATTCACGAATTGGATGTCACTTCATCAGCTTCTATTGAAAATCTAAAAAGCCTGCTGCTCCAATTGCCTTCGGTTGATGTTTTAATCAATAATGCAGGCTATGCGGGCGCAGGATTTGCAGAAGAAATCCCGTTGGATGAGTATAGAGAACAGTTTGAAACAAATGTCTTTGGAACGATCGCCGTGACACAGGCAGTTCTGCCATTTATGCGGGAACAGGGATCAGGTACTATCCTAAACATCAGCTCCATCAGCGGAAGAGTAGGTTTTCCAGGCTTATCGCCATATGCCGCCTCAAAATTTGCGGTAGAAGGCTGGAGTGAATCACTTAGGCTTGAAGTCAAACCGTTTGGAGTAAATGTGGTGCTGATTGAGCCAGGATCCTTCAGGACAGGAATTTGGACAACAGGCAAAAAGATCGCGGAACCCTCTTTGAAAAACGACTCACCTTATTACTCTTATATGAAAAAAATACAGAGGTACCTTGAACAAGGAGAGCCCTTTTATGAAGATCCAATTATTGTTGCGAAAAAAGCAGTGGACATTATCAGGGAAAAAGAACCCGCACTCAGATACCCGGTAGGAAAGGGTGTCCGCACAAGAATTCGTTTGAAACACCTTCTGAGCTGGAAAAGCTGGGAGAAACTCATATTCAAGACACTTTATAAAGATTAATTGATAAACAAATAGCCGGTAATGATTAACCCAACGATAAAAAAGACAAAAGTCCCAGCAAGAAATGGATTGAGATTAATGAAGAAATCTGCTCTTTCTTCTTCATTCATATGAGTCATCATATTTAATTTTGAATCGGCAATTACATTATTTGTCCAGGCATCGCCCTGCGAAAAAGCAAATAAGCTCATTGCAAATAGGAGAAAGCTGCTGTAGGCAAAGGTATCAAGAAGAGGAAAGTTGAGAAGTAATGACACAACCGCTGCTAAAATGGATTCTAAAACAAAAAATAATAATGACCAAATCCAAAACTTTCTTTGTTTAACCATAAGAGGTCCTCCTTATTTCATTTCTTTTTTATACCGAATAAAGAGGAAAAAGGTTTCAAAATTTTCCTTTTTTTCTTCTTTTTTCTTAAGTCCCCAATCTCTGATTAATTTTCTTGCATCTAGAGAAAATAAGAAAACTAATCTTTGATCGTCTGGGGGAGTTGGAATGAAAAAGGGAATGAAAAAATATACGATCACGCTGTTATCATTCATAGCCCTTCTGCTTGTCTGGAACCAGACGGAAGCTGAAGTATCCGGACCGCCAACCATCCATCTGCGCGTGATGGAAACCACTGATTTGCATGGAAATATGATTGGTTATGATTATGAAGACCGCAGGAAAACAGTGGAGTTTGGGCTTTCCAGGACGGCCAGCCTGATTAAACAGGCTAGAAATGAGTCTCCTAACTCCCTTTTATTTGATAACGGGGACATTCTTGAAGGCAATGGGCTCGATGAATATGCCTATAGAAGCCATCCTCTTGATATGGCTAATGTCCATCCTGTTTTTAAGGCTATGAATACGCTGCTTTATGATGCTGCAACAGCGGGAAATCATGAATTTAATTACGGAATTGATTTTATGGAAGAAAGCCTCAGGGGAGCCAATTTTCCTTATGTGAATGCCAATATCTATGTGGAAGACGGCAATCAGCTTGAAGAAGATGACCTCAATTATTTTAACCCCTACACCATTATAGAGAAAGAAGTGACAGATACAGCTGGAGAAAAGCAAAAGCTGAATGTCGGAGTCATCGGCTTTATTACTCCGATTGTTGCGGAGTGGAATAAAGAGTATTTTCGCGGGAACCTTAAAGTGAAAAATATAAAAGAAACGGCAGAGCACTTTATCCCTATAATGAAAAGCAAAGGGGCGGATATCATTGTGGCCCTTGCACATACCGGCCTCCAATCCGATAAAGGGCTGGAGGAGAAAAAGGGCAATTCAGTTCAGGCACTCAGCAAAGTTCAAGGAATAGATGCCATTTTATTCGGTCACAGCCATTCTGTTTTTCCTGTCAAAGATGAGCTGCAAAAGGTGCCGGGGATCGACTTGAAGACAGGAACCATTAATGGAACAGCTGCTGTACAGGCTGGATACTGGGGCAATCATCTCGGTCTCATCGATTTGAAAATAGTCTTTCAGGGTGGAGAATGGAAAGTAAAAAGCAGTCTATCCACCATCAGGCCTGTTTACCGGACTATCAAAAGTAAAAAGAAGGAAGTCATCCCGGCTGACCCATTAATAGAGCAGATTATGAAAAAGGATCATCAAGATGCACTGGATTTTTTAAAACACAAAAAGTAAAAGGCGCCCAATGGACGCCTTTTTCCTATAAAACCGAAAACTCTTCATTTTTTAAATCAGTAATAAACATATGTCCCGGTGCATGTGTAATCATAATTTCCGGCTTTACATGCATGGCAACTGCCTGAGGAGTGACGCCACAAGCCCAAAAGACCGGAACCTCTCCATCTTTAATCGTCACGGCATCGCCAAAATCGGGCTGATGAATATTATGAATGCCGATTGCTTCAGGGTTCCCAATATGGACAGGGGCCCCATGGACAGAAGGGAAGCGGCTAGTCACCTGGACAGCCCGAATAGCTTCCTTCTCTGTCATCGGCCGCATACTCACAACCATTGGCCCTTCAAACCGGCCTGCCTTCACACACTCAATATTGGTTTTAAACATCGGGACATTCCGATTTTCCTCAATATGGCGGATAGGGATATTATTTTTCAGCAATGCTTCTTCAAAGGTAAAACTGCAGCCGATCAGAAATGCCACCATATCACCATCCCAATAAGAAGTGATGTCCGAAAGCTCCTCAGAGAGAACACCGTTTTTATAAATCCTGTATTTGGGCAAATCGGTTGTGATATCAGCATTTGGGGCTGACAGCATCGGCACAGGAGACCCAGGTTCTGTCACATCGATGATTGGGCAGGATTTTGGATTTCTTTGGCTGAAAAGGAGAAACTCAAAAGCCAGTTCCTTTGGCAATATGGCAAGATTGGCCTGAATGTAGCCGTTTGCCATTCCAGCAGTCGGCTTATCCCACTCGCCGCTGCGAATTAATTTGCGCGACTCATCAGGTTTCAATAGAGAAGGGGAGTTCATATAAAAATCTCCTTTCATGTTTATTTAAACAGCTCAGGGATTCCGTTGATTAATGAGTAAACCCCCATGTAAGACATGGCAACCACGATAATGACACCGAAAATTGTCATCCACAGAGGATGTTTGTAGTCACCGACAATTTTGGTTTTATAGGCAGCAATCAGCATTACTCCTAATGCAATTGGCAGGATTAGACCGTTTAATGAGCCCACTAAAACCAGGATTTTTACCGGCTTTCCAATTAAAACAAAGACAAATGTAGAAACGGCAATAAAACCGACAATCACCCATTTATGATATTTCTCGACTGCCGGGCTTAATGTCCGAATGAATGAGACAGAGGTGTAAGCTGCACCGACTACAGAAGTTATGGCTGCTGCCCACATTACGACTCCAAACATTTTATAGCCAATATTGCCCGCAGCCAGCTGGAAAACAGAAGCTGGCGGGTTGGATGGGTCCAGTGCCAAGCCCTGCGAAACTACACCTAGGGCTGCGAGGAAAAGGAAGATGCGCATTATGGAAGCAATCCCGATTGCACTCACAGAGCTCTTTGTGACTTCAGGAAGAGCTTCTTTTCCTTTGACACCTGCATCAATTAGGCGATGGCCGCCAGCAAAAGTGATATAGCCGCCGACCGTACCGCCGACAAGTGTAATAATAGCCAGGATATCAATTTTGTCCGGAACAAACGTTTTGACGACAGCTTCACCAACAGGAGGCTGTGCCGTAAACATGACATAAAGAGTAAGCCCAATCATGACAAATCCTAAAATCTGTGTGAAGCGGTCCATTAATTTTCCCGCTTCTTTTACAAGAAAAATGCCGATCGCCAAAATTCCGCTTAAAAGAGCACCGAATTCAGGAGAAATGCCGAATATAACATTAGTACCTAAGCCGGCACCGGCAATATTTCCGATATTAAAAGCCAGTCCGCCCATGACAATCAGTGCAGCCAGGAAATATCCGAGGCCCGGCAGGACATCATTGGCAATATCCTGGGCCCGTTTTTCAGACACAGCAATAATTCGCCAGATATTCATCTGTGCACCAATATCAATAATAATAGAAATTAAAATGACAAACCCGAAGCTCGCAAGCAGGGTTTCTGTAAATACAGTCGTCTGAGTCAGGAAGCCCGGGCCAATGGCAGATGTAGCCATAAGGAAGGCAGCGCCAAGTAAAAGACTGGCATTAGATTGCTTTTTCATGCATTTTCCCCCAATAATTCAATTTGTGGTTATTTTTTTATGCCATCAGCCTGCAGGGGCTGATGGGGTGCCATTCGCACAAGCATTAATTTTCTCCATCAATACCAATTTTATTTCAAAATATCACTGATTTTTGCTACCTGGATACCAGCTTCATTCAATGCCTTCGGAATGTACTGGGCAAATTCAAGAGCGCTTTCCCCGTCACCGTGGATGCAGATCGTATTGGCCTCAATGGATACATCAGTGCCTTGAACAGAATGAACTTTTCCTTCCTTGACCATGCGGATTACCTGATTAACAGCAGCGCTGTGATCAGTAATCAGTGCATTGCTTTCCCGTCTTGACGTAAGCGATCCGTCCTCCTGATAGGTCCGGTCTGAAAATACTTCATTGGCGGACCGGAGGCCAATTTTCCTGCCGGCTTTAACCAATTCGCCCCCTGAGAGACCGAACAGAATCAGTTCTGGATCCACTTTGTAAACAGCTTCTGCAATTGCTTCCGATAATGGTGCGCTTTTTGAGGCCATGTTAAACAGTGCACCGTGTGGTTTAACATGCTGAAGCTTACCGCCTTCTGATTTAACAAAAGCATATAAAGCGCCAATCTGGTAGACCACCAGGTCATAGGCTTCCTGAGGTGTAATACTAATATCCCTGCGGCCGAACCCGTGCAGGTCCTGGAGTCCCGGATGGACACCCAGGCCAACATTTTTCTCAAGCGCCAATCTGACTGTTTTTCGCATGGTCGCAGGGTCGCCGGCATGGAAGCCGCAGGCGATATTGGCTGAGGTGATGTGGTCCAGGATTTCCTCATCGCGTCCCATCTTGTAGGAACCAAAGCTTTCTCCCATATCACAGTTAATATCTACAATGTGCATGTTAATTTCCTCCTCTGGTTTTTAAAGATATCCCTTGTTTTAATTCCTTTAATTTCAGTTCTCTCTTTATAAGTAACTGTTGCGCCTCTTTATTTGATATTTCCACAAACCGTAAGGCATCCCCGGGTTTAGCTTGTGCCAGAAGGGGAAGATCGACAGCGGCAACCTGTCCAATTTTCGGATATCCGCCGGTTGTCTGCCTGTCAGCAAGCAGGACAATCGGATTTCCATCAGGCGGAACCTGAATGGAACCAAAATTGACGGCCTCAGATATTTGTTCAGCATGCTCTGACAGGGCAAGGGCAGGGCCCTTCAATCTATATCCCATCCTGTCAGATTGTGCTGTCACCTCAAATGCGTGATTAAAAAGCTGAATCCTGCTTTCATGGGTAAATAAATCAAATTGACGTCCCCTGGTGATTCTGATTTCCGGATTCCCCACAGTTTCCGGAATGAGTTTTGAAGCAATGCCCCAGTCGTTTTCAACAAAAACTTTATCAAGGAGCTGCTTTGATAAATAGTCCTTCATTTTCAAAGACTGGAGGGAAGGTTTGCCGGTTTCCACCACATCTCCAGCCTTTAATGCTCTGCCTTTAAAGCCGCCAATACCAGCGCGCAGGTAGGTGGATTTACTGTTCATTACTTCCGGAACGTCAAAACCACCGGAAACAGCCAGATAGGCCCGGCACCCTTTTTGGCATCCTCCGAATTTAAGTTCGCTGCCTTTTTTCACAAAAACAGACCGCCATGTCCGAATAGGCTGGCCATTGATCGAAGGGGAAAGATCACCGCCGCAAATTGAAATTAATGTGTCTTCTTCAAATGTCAGGGTTGGGCCCATCATCGTTATTTCCAATGCAGGATCATTCTCCTCATTTCCGGACAGCAGATTGGCCATCCTATGTGAAAAAGGATCCATTGCCCCGCTGGCTATGACGCCAAACTTCTGATAGCCGGTTCTTCCCAGATCCTGAATGCTTGAAAGGAGTCCAGGCTTTAACACTTTAATCATTGATCCGTCTCCTCCCAATGATGGTATTCTTCCAGACTGATTGGCCTGAATTTGATTTTATCGCCAGCTTTTAACAAGGTAGGGGATTCATCCATTGGGCGAAACAGCTTAACAGGAGTACGGCCGATCAGCTGCCAGCCTCCTGGCGTCTCAATTGGGTATATCCCGGTCTGCATCCCGGCAATTCCAACTGTACGCTCGGGAATTTTTAACCGTGGTGTATCCCGTCTTGGTGCGGCAATTTGTTCTGACATTCCGCCGATAAAAGGGAAGCCTGGCGCAAAGCCGATCATATAGACCAGATAGCTGCCAGAAGAGTGAATGTCTATTACTTCATCAGGGGTAAGTCCATTATGTTCGGCAACATAATCAAGATCAGGACCGAATTCTCCTCCATAGCAAACCGGAATTTCCACTATTCTTGCTTCCACTGCTTTATTTTCCCCCAGCTCTTCCATAAGCGGTTTTAGGAGAGAACATATGAAGTCAAATGGAAGTTCTCCATCTGAAAGCTGATAGATCTCGAATGGATTATAAAAAACAGTGACGGTTGTGTAAGCGGGTATGTATTCAATCATCCAATCTGGACGATGTTTCTCGAGAAAGGCTGTCAGTGTCTGCACTTTTTGATGTGCATCCTCACTGATTTCGTTCCCAAGTTCAATAAGAACGGCATTATCTCCTAAAGGATGTACAGTATACTCCATGATTTCACCAGCTTTCTCAATAATTGTAGGTAGCTGAAGGTTGTAAAATATTATTCAGTAATAATAAATATCCATTTTCGCCGAGACTAAATACACATATTATTCTTTCCTAAAACAAAGGAAATCTATGTTTATTAACGTTAGAACGAAAAAATTTATTAGTAAACTTATATATTTATGCAATGTCTTCAGCTAAACAATATAATATCATATAATAGATTGAAAATTCTATTTGTGCAAATTATTCTGCCGGAAGGCGAGCCAGAATCTTCATAGTTTATTTTGTCCTCTAATATGGGAATAAAGTAGGGACATTATGAATTAGGGAGAGATTATTGTGGGTACAGATATAAAAATGAACTTATCAGAAAGATTTGAGGCAGCCTTTAACCGAATTCACAAGGCTTTGAAACAATCTGCTAAACAAGCCAGAACTGACAGGTTTTATAAGCTGATTGAAATACAGAAAAACCATTCGCTGATTCGATTATATGAGGACGATTTATATCAGTTTGCCAAACTGAGAAATGCTATTGTTCATGAAAAAATTGATCTGGATTATTATATAGCAGAACCGCACCTGGAAACGGTGGAAAAAATTGAACTGATTGCCGGCCATTTTGAAAAGCCCAAAACCGCGATTTCGATTGCTGCCACACCGGTGTTTTATTTTTATGAAGATGGCAAGCTTTCAGATGTACTTGCCATTATCAATAAATTTTCACATTCCCAGTTTCCCATTTACTCCCGGGAAGAGGAATATTCCTGGCTATTAACCTCGGCGGATATTGTAAAATGGATGGCAGAGCATTTTACGGAAGAAACGATCCAGCTGAAAAAGGTGAAAATCAAAGAGCTTTACAACAAGAAATCCAAGCATCAAATAGCCTTTGCCGGTACGAATACCTCTATTTTCGATTTGGAGGATATGTTTGAGGAGAGCAGAAATAATAATGAAAAACTTGAAGGGATCATTGTAACCGAGAATGGAAAGCCTACTGAAAAACCAAAAGGCATCATTACTGCCTGGGATCTGCTGGAGGCTGATTCAGAAAATTGATACGCAAAAAAGGTGCAGGCAATAGCCGCACCTTTTTTTACCGGTTTCTTTTATTGGAGCAGTCCCATTCGTATCAGAGCAGACCTGTCCTGAATATTCATTCCTGCAGACCTTCTTGCAAATGTCCCTTTTTTTGCAATGCCAAAGGAATAGCGTGAAGTCGATGTAAACCTGATCATGGCTTCAATCCCTCCTTTTGAAATCGGCGATGTATTAATACTTTTCCACGATTTTGAATTATAAAACTTTTCGTTTGAATATAAGTAATATCTTCTAAAATTCCTGTAAAGATGATAATATAAACTGATAGTTCAATAGAAAATCCGTGTACACGGTAGAGGTTCTAGCTACCCTCTTTAAAAAACTAAGGAAAACAGGTCTGCTTTCTTAGTGGTCCTGTTTTTCTATGTTAAAGGAGAATATTTTTATGAAAAATGATAAAGCGCTCGTTGTATTCAGCGGCGGCCAGGATAGTACTACTTGCTTATTCTGGGCAAAGGAACGTTTTGCCGAGGTGGAAGCAGTCACTTTTAATTATAATCAGCGGCACAAACTTGAAATTGAATGTGCCAAGGAAATAGCAAAAGATCTGGGAATCAGGCATCATATCCTTGATATGTCCCTATTGAATCAGCTTGCGCCAAACGCACTGACCCGTGATGATATTGAAGTAAAGGATGGAGAGGAAGGCGGGCTTCCATCGACATTTGTGCCCGGAAGAAACCTTTTATTCATGTCCTTTGCCGGTGTACTGGCCAGTCAGATCAATGCCAGGCATATTATTACCGGTGTATGTGAAACAGATTTCAGCGGCTACCCTGATTGCCGGGACATTTTTATCAAATCACTGAATGTCACACTGAATCTGTCAATGGATGAACAGTTTGTGATCCATACGCCTTTAATGTGGCTCAATAAAGCTGAAACATGGAAGCTTGCAGATGAATTGGATGCCCTTGAGTATGTGCGTAATAATACGCTGACATGCTACAACGGCATTCCGGCAGATGGCTGCGGTGAGTGTCCTGCATGTCATTTAAGACAAAAAGGCCTTGAAGAATACCTCAGTGAAAAGGGGGAGCTTTAAGCTATGTACGGTTTCAGGATTGTTGAAAAACTCCAAAAAATTAATGAAGACATTAAGCCGGATCAGCTGAAATACCACCATAAGCGTGTAATGGTCAGCAAGGAATTCACTTTTGATTCAGCCCATCATTTGCATTGCTATGAAGGAAAATGCAAAAACCTGCATGGCCACACCTATAAGGTGATTTTTGGCATAAGCGGATTCGTGGATGACAGAGGGTTAATGATTGATTTCGGCGACATAAAAGAAATCTGGAAAAACGAGATTGAGATATTTCTTGACCATAAGTACCTGAACGAAACGCTGCCCCCAATGAATACGACAGCCGAGAATATGGTTGTCTGGATTTATGAAAAAATGCAAGAAAGCCTGCAAAACAGAATAGAGCAATATGACGGTGCAAGAGTTGAATTTGTGCGCCTTTTTGAAACTCCTACTAGCTATGCTGAAGCAAGAAGGGAGTGGATGGAAATTGAGTAAGATTCCTGTACTGGAAATCTTCGGGCCGACTATTCAGGGGGAAGGAATGGTGATCGGCCAAAAAACGATGTTCGTCCGTACAGCAGGATGTGATTATTCCTGCAGCTGGTGTGATTCCTCTTTTACCTGGGATGGAAGTGCGAAGGACAGCATCCGCCAAATGGAACCGGATGAAATCTGGAAGGAGCTTAAAGAACTCGGCGGGGACGGATTTTCTTTCGTAACCATTTCGGGCGGCAATCCGGCTCTTCTGAAAAATTTGGGTGAATTAATTTCTCTGCTTAAAGCTGAACGTATTAAGCTCTGCCTCGAAACACAGGGAAGCCGCTGGCAGGATTGGTTTTATGATATTGATGAACTGACCCTGTCCCCAAAGCCGCCGAGTTCAGGCATGAATACGGACTTTGAAGTGCTTGATCTGATCGTGAATAAACTGCAGGCAGGCAGAAGAGAAGATCAGCAGTTCTCCCTGAAGATCGTTGTTTTTGATGATGAGGATTATGAATATGCCAAAAACGTATATCAGCGCTATCCAGGGGTTCCGTTTTATCTGCAGGTGGGAAATGATGATACGGTAACAGCAGACGACCGGAATTTACTGCAGAGGCTGCTTGATAAATATGATTGGCTTATTGAAAAAACGATTCATGACAGTGAGCTGACAGATGTGAAAGTTCTTCCGCAGCTGCATACCTATGTATGGGGCAATAAGCGGGGAGTGTAGCATCTATAATCCCGCATTCAAGATGCGGGGTTATTTTTGTAGGCAAATTGCAATATATGACAGATTTCGGGCAATCTATGATATTATACGTTTGAACTTAACAAGGCATACGTGCTGTAAATTTCTATAGATAGGGAGAGTTAGATGACAGATAACACCATTATCCGTTTTAATTCGGTGACAAAAAGATATGATAATGATCCGCCAGTTTTAAAAAATGTCAGCTTTGAAATTGAACGCGGGAAGTTTTATACCCTGCTGGGTCCATCGGGCTGCGGGAAAACGACGATATTGCGGCTGATTGCCGGCTTTACTGAACCTTCTGATGGGGATATCTATTTTAATGGAAAAGTCATTAATCATGTTCCCGCCAACAAAAGGCAAGTAAACACGGTTTTTCAGGACTATGCCCTGTTTCCGCATCTGAATGTGTATGAAAACATAGCATTCGGCTTAAAAATCAAAAAAATGAAGAAAGCGGAGATTGAGAAAAAAGTAAAAGAAGCGCTGAAGTTTGTAAACCTTGAAGGCTATGAAAACCGGGAAATTAAAGAAATGTCAGGAGGGCAGCGCCAGCGTGTTGCCATCGCAAGGGCCATTGTCAATGAGCCTGAGGTCATTCTCCTGGATGAGCCCCTATCCGCTCTTGACCTGAAGCTGCGGACCGAAATGCAGTATGAACTTAGGGAGCTGCAGAGAAATCTTGGCATCACGTTTATTTTCGTCACACATGACCAGGAGGAAGCACTTGCCATGTCAGATGAAATCTTCGTGCTTAACAGCGGAAGCATTGAGCAGAGCGGTACTCCTACTGATATTTATGACGAGCCGATCAATCGCTTTGTAGCAGATTTTATTGGTGAATCCAATATAGTTGCCGGAACGATGATCAAGGATTATCAGGTACAGTTTGCCGGAAGGTTATTTGAGTGTGTTGACGGAGGCTTTGAGCCGAATGAAGAAGTTGAGATTGTAATCCGGCCTGAAGACCTGGCTATTACAGCCCCGGATGATGGGAAGCTGAAGGTTAAAGTTGACTCCCAGCTATTCAGGGGAGTACATTATGAGATCAGCTGCTATGACAGCGATGGCAATGAGTGGCTCGTCCATTCAACCAAAAAGGCGACCGTCGGGGATCAAATTGGCCTTCATTTCGACCCTGAAGCGATTCACGTCATGAGGCATGGGGAAACCGAAGAGGAATTTGATAAGCGTCTGGAAGCTTATGAAGAGGGAAGCCATGAGAACTAATTCCCGCAATTTTTATTTAATTCCTTATGTGCTTTGGATTGCCCTCTTTGTTGTGACGCCTTTGCTTCTTGTTCTGTATTATTCATTCTTTGATATTGAAGGGCATTTCACGTTGGAGAATTATCGGAAATTCTTTACGCCTGTTTATTTAAAAATGACGCTAAGCTCCTTTTGGTATGCCTTTTTAATAACGTTATTTTCATTACTGATCGCATATCCGACGGCCTACCTGCTGACGAAAACGAAGCATAAGCAGCTGTGGCTCTTATTGATCATCCTGCCATCCTGGATTAATCTGCTTTTGAAAGCCTATGCTTTCCTTGGCATCTTCGGAACCTATGGCGCTGCGAATAACTTTCTGGAAGCGATGGGAATCGGCGGAAGACAAATCCTGTTTACGGATTTCAGCTTTATCTTTGTGTCGGTCTATATATTTCTTCCTTTTATGATATTGCCGATATTTAATTCTTTAGATGAATTGAATCCAACGCTTTTGGATGCTTCCAATGATTTGGGCGGTTCTTCCTGGGTAACATTCAAGCGTGTTATCTTTCCATTGACACTGGATGGCGTTAAAGCAGGATGCCAGATTGTCTTTATCCCTGCTCTATCATTATTCATGCTGACAAGACTGATTGCTGGAAACCGTGTCATTACTCTTGGAACCGCCATTGAGCAGCACTTTCTTGTAACACAGGATTGGGGAATGGGCTCTACCATTGCCGTCTTCCTGATTATTGCCATGGTACTCATTATGGTGCTGACAGGCAGAAGAAAGCGGGGGATCCTATAAATGAAAAAGAACAGGAAATGGCCGGCAGTTTATTTGGCTCTTATCTTTATCATCCTGTACGCCCCGATCTTTTACTTAATATTTTATTCCTTCAACAGTGGAGGAACCATGTATCAATTCGAAGGATTTACTTTGGATTGGTATCGGGAGCTGTTTGCGGATACCCGATTGCTCATCATTGTCCTGAACACGGTTATTATTGCTCTTTTATCTGCAGCGATATCGACCATCTTTGGAGTGGCTGGGGCACTTGCGATTGCTTATGCACGAAAGCGCAGAGTGAAAAACACGCTCCTGTCGTTGAATAATGTGCTGATTGTCAGTCCGGATGTCATTATTGGCGCGTCGTTTTTAATTCTTTTTACGATGATCGGACTTAAGCTTGGATTTGTATCTGTTTTACTGGCACACATCGCCTTCAGTGTTCCGATTGTCGTTCTGATGGTTTTGCCTAAGATTGAAGAAATGAGCACATCGATGATTTATGCTGCCATGGATCTTGGGGCCAGCAGGTTGGATGTGCTGACTAAGGTCATTCTCCCTTATATCACACCTGGAATTTTCGCAGGCTTTTTTATGGCCCTGACCTATTCTCTGGATGATTTTGCCGTCACTTTCTTTGTTACAGGCAATGGCTTTACCACTTTGTCAGTTGAGATTTATTCCCTGGCAAGAAGGGGAGTTTCACTAAATATCAATGCTTTATCCGCTTTGCTTTTCCTATTTACCATCATTCTGGTGACAGGCTATTACTTTATTACAAAGCGCAATGATAAGCCGAATGGAATGGGGGTAAGGCAATGAAGAAGCTTATTCAGGCGCTCGCCGCCGTATTAATCGTTTCATTCGCCTTGTTGTACATCGTTTCCGGGCTGAATTCCTCCCAGGGCTACACAAGCGGCAATACATTGACCATTTTTAACTGGGGCGATTATATTGATGCAGACCTGGTGGATAAGTTCGAACAGGAAACAGGCATTAAAGTCATCTATGAAACATTCGATTCCAATGAAGCGATGATGACGAAAATTGAACAGGGCGGAACAGCTTATGATATTGCAGTTCCATCAGAATATGCGATTGAAAAAATGAAGGAAGATGACCTGCTGCTGCCGGTTGATCATTCTAAAATTCCAAACCTGAAATATATTGATCCTCGTTTTATGGACCTGCCTTTTGATCCTGAAAATGAGTATTCAATTCCCTATTTCTGGGGCACAGTCGGTATTCTTTATAACACCGATATTTTAGGTGATAAAAAAATCACGAGCTGGAATGATCTATGGGACCCTGAATTAAAGAACCAGATCCTCCTGATTGATGGAGCAAGGGAAGTAATGGGCATGGGGCTCAACAGTCTTCATTATTCTCTTAATGACAAAGATAAAGGCCATTTGATGGAAGCTAAAGAAAAACTCGATCGTCTTACACCTAACATTAAGGCCATTGTGGGTGATGAAATCAGAATGCTGATGGAAAATGATGAAGCCGGCATTGGCGTGGTCTGGTCCGGCACGGCACAGGAGCTTATGTGGGAGAAGGATAATCTTGAATATGTAGTTCCGGAAGAAGGCTCCAATCTCTGGTTTGATAATATGGTCATCCCTAAGACTGCTAAAAACCCGGAAGCGGCCCACCAGTTTATGAATTTCATCCTTGACCCGGAAAATGCGGCGCAAAATACAGAATACGTCGGGTATTCAACGCCAAATAAAGAGGCGCTGAAATATATGGACAAAGAAACAATCTCTGACGAACGTTTTTATCCGGATGAAGAAATGACAGCGCGGCTGGAGGTTTACGAGAACCTGGGAAAAAGGATGCTTGCTTATTATAATGAGCTTTTCCTTGAGTTTAAAATGCATAAGAAATAGGGTACTGCCAGGATTTAAGATCCTGGCAGTTTTTGTATTGGAACGGATTTAGGGAATCAGGGAATGCTAGCGCAAAGGAGGATGGAAAAATGAAGAGATTCTTCAGCATATTTGTATTGATTTTTTCATTCGGAAGTATAGGAACTCCCATAAGTGCTGCTTCTCCAAAACCTGAATTGGCCATTGTCACTGACGATCTTGGGAACAATATGAAGGGAACAAAAGAAATGATGGAACTGCCGGTGACCTTGACGGCTGCCATCATGCCCTTCATGCCAACGACAAAAGAAGATGCAGAACTGGCAAATAAAAACGGGCATGAAGTAATCGTTCATATGCCGATGGAGCCGAAAAGAGGAAAAAGGAGCTGGCTTGGGCCGGGGGCCATCACAACAGATTTAACAGATGAAGAAATCCGCAGCAGAGTAGAGAGCGCCATTAAAGAAGTGCCCCATGCGGTCGGCATGAATCATCATATGGGTTCAAGAGCCACTGAAAATGAACGGGTCATGAGAGTTGTCCTTGAAGTATGTAAAGAACACGGATTATTTTATCTTGACAGCAAAACAACCGGAAAAAGCGTCGTCGGCAAGCTGGCAAATGAAATAGGTGTTCCTTATGTCGAAAACAATATTTTCTTCGATGATATTTATACGACAGCACATATCACCAAACAGGCTGACAGACTTGCTGAAAAACTCGTGCAAAACGAACGCATCATCGCAATCGGCCATGTCGGCATAACAGGTACAAAGATGGTTAGTGTGCTAAAAGAGTATATACCTGTATATAAAGAGAAAGCCCAAATTGTTCCGCTGTCAGAACTGATTCCAGGCTACGAACTGATTGATGACGGACCTTAAAAATAAAAGCTGCAACCCCTGAGCGGTTTGCAGCTTTAATGGTGTGTGCGAAAGTGGTCTAGTGGTGGTATAGGTACTTGTCACCTATACAGGTGGCCGCCCACATTCCGGTCTGGTTAGTCCCGCAACGATAGCGTTAGAAGAGGTGGGCGGCCGTGAATATAGTATATGCAAAGACGGAGAAAGGATGCAGATACTGCTGATGAAAAATACGGGTATTTGAAAAACTTTCAGGATTAAAATAACTATCCATTGTAAAACATAACAATGTCAGTATTTCAGCAGTTAAGGAATTTTCTTGCCTATAAAGGGGTATGTAAGGAATAAATCAAAAGCGAAGGGGGTGTATGCTTTGGACTTTAGCAGGTATTCTGCTTGTATTATGGATTCTTGGATTAATATTTAAAGTAGCTGGAGGCATTATTCATATTCTGCTGGTAATCGCAGCAATCATCATTGTGGTTAACTTTATCAGAGGCAGAGCATCCGGCAGGGGATAGCAGGTAAAGCCTTCTATATTAGAAGGCTTTTCAAATACACTTTACATAATATTATTATAATAGACAAAGTTAAAAAAGAAAAACCAGCCCCAAGGCAGGGGCCGGTTCCGTTATCATGCTATAACCATTTCTGCCTTCAATTCTCCAGCAATCTCCTGGACTTCACTGCCTTCCAATGTTTCTTTCTCCAGAAGGGCTTCTACCAGTTTCTCAAATTGAGGCTGATGATTAGCGATAATCAATTCGCATCTTTCTAATGCTTTTTGGAATAGATCCTGCATTTTAGCTTCTTTTTGTCCTTTGTTGAAAGTAAGCTCGAAGCCGTTATCAAGTAACCCTGTATCAACCATTTGCTCAATGATATGCTTCGCTTGTTTAACATCACCGCTTACCCCAATGCTGTGCTCGCCAAGAATCATTCGTTCTGATACACCGCCAGCGAGTATCATCGCGACCTGGTCCAGCAATTCACTTGTTGTCGATAAATGAAGTTCTTTCTGGATAGGAGCTACATACCCAAGCGCTTCGCCACGCGGAATAATGGTTGCTTTCCGGACGGATCCAGGTTTTGTTAAAGCAGCCACTAATGCATGGCCAGCTTCATGGATTGCAACCCGCTGCTTCGTTCCGGCATCCTGTAAAGCCCGGGTGGTGGTTCCTAGAATAGTACGGTCCAGAGCGTAATCCAAATCTTCTTTTGAGATAATTTCCTGGCCGTTTCGGACTGCTCTGCGGCTTGCCGTTTCGAAGAGAGAATGAAGATCTGCACCTGAAAAACCAGAGGTGCTTTCTGCCAGATCGCCCAGAGTTGTCATTACATCTTCAGCCAGTAACCTGTTTCGTGTATGAATGTTAATAATCTCTCTCCGTCCCTTTGTATCTGGAAGTGGAACGTTGAAGGAGAAGTCAATCCGTCCAGGACGCAGGAATGCTTCGTCGAGCATATCCTTCCGGTTTGTGGCGGCAATAAATAATATTCCATCATTGGAATGTCCGCCGTCCAGCTGGACCAGCAGTTCAGTTAACGTTTTTTCACTTTCTTCTCCGCCATGTTGCTTTCTCCGTCCTGCAAGTGCATCTACCTCGTCAATAAAGACGACAGCAGGAGAATGCTTTCTGGCATTCTGGAAAAGGTTTCTGACACGGGATGCACCAACACCTACGAATAATTCATTAAACCCGGAACCGCTTATTGAAAAGAAAGTGGCACCAAGCTCCTTGGCAATTGCCTGAGCCAGCAGGGTTTTTCCCGTTCCGGGAGGTCCGTATAAAAGAATTCCCTTCGGCGGCTTGATCCCCATTTTTAAAGATTTCTCAGGTTCTTTTAAGATGGAAAGAGTCTGCATGATTTCCTCTTTCATTTCTTCCTGAATTCCGCCAACATCTTCAAGTGAAACGGAAGGAAGGGCCTTAGGCTTCGAGACACTTTGCTTCATTGTATTTGTAGCGCCCATTCCGCCTTTACCTGATTTAAACAGGTAAATTCCAATGGCTATAAACAAGAGGACTACACCGCCCAGAATCCAGGGGGTATATGGTCCTGTGGTTGCGAAAGTATATTGTATATTATAGGTTTCTACTAATTTATCAACCATCTCACTGTTGGGAGGCACATGAGAAATGTACTCGCCATCAGGAGCTGTAATGAGCAGTTTTCCATTTTTATATTCCTGTACTGCAACAGTCTTTCCATCCTGGGAGGCAATAATTTTTTCCACAGAAGAAAACGGAACTGTCACATCCTTTTTTCCTGCTTGTACGGTCCAAATAACCGCTGCCAAAATCACCGTGACCACCAATGCAATAGAAATAATCGTCGAAGGCTTCTTAAGACGTGATTTCAACTATTTCCCTCCTCATTGAACATATCTACATTATAAGAAATTAAAATTGTTAAATACAGGGTTTTACACTTTTTAAACGTTGTAAATTATGGAAAAATAATTTTGCTTTTTACAAAGTGTGCTACAACAGCGTTCAGACGCCAGTAATATGTGAAAAAAATGTGACAGCGGTTAAGAAAAAAATTTTAGAAACTTAAAAACACACAAAACCATAAAAATGGAAACTGAAAGTGAAATAGTTAATAATAGAAACTGTGAAAAAAATTAGGAAGGTGTATAGATGGCTCAGCAGGATTTTACAAAAGGAAACATATTCAAACAGCTGCTGGTGTTCTCCACTCCCATTATGCTCACAAATTTCCTGCAGATATCCTATCAATTTACAGATAGTCTGTGGGTCGGGAATCTGCTGGGGGCTGATGCATTGGGAGCTGCCGCAGTTTCAGGCACTGTAATTTTTACAGTACTTTCTTTTATCATCGGCATAAACAATGCGGCATTAACGATTTTATCCCAGCAGAAGGGAGGAGATCACGAAGAGGGGCTGAAACGATATCTAAATGCCTTTACCGTCATTCAGGCAATTTTGTCAGTTGTTCTCGGAACAGCCGGATTCCTGCTTGCTGAAAGGATTTTGGCCTTAATGGGCACACCTGCGGGAATGGCCGAAGGTGCAGCATCCTATTTGCAGATTAACTTTATTGGAATTCTGTTTTTATTTGGCTACAATTTTATAGGAACTATACTCAGGGCGCTCGGAGACAGCAAAAATCCTTTATACTTTGTCCTGATAGCAGTTGTATTAAATGCAATCCTGGATCCTCTTTTTATTTCTGTATTCCAGCTTGGTATTGAAGGAGCCGCTTATGCAACAGTCGTATCACAGGGCTTTGCATTTATAATCGGAATGGTATTCATACTCCGCAAAAAGCTGGCACCATTTACTATTCCTTCTTGGCCGCATAAAGAGGAGGCAGCATTGATATTCAAGCTTGGCATCCCTTCAGGGCTCCAAATGACTGTCATATCAGCTGGTGTTATGGCCATTATGTCTGTCGTCACCTCTTTTGGCAGTGACGTGGTAGCGGGATTTGGTGCCGCACAGCGCATTGACAGCATCATTATGCTTCCTGCGATGGCATTGGGAACTGCAGTCAACAGTATGGCGGGTCAAAATATAGGGGGACATCAATGGGAACGGGTGCATCAGATTGCGTTGTACGGAGTCATTTACAATCTTGGAATCATGTTTCTCATCGCCTTTGGGACGGTCTTATTTGCAGAACACGGGGTGCGCCTGTTTATCCAGGATAAAGAATCAGTTCACTACGGCACTGAATATTTAAAGATCATTGCCTTTTTTTATCCGCTTCTCGGCATTAATTTTGTATTAAATGGTGTGGTTAGAGCTTCTGGTGCGATGTTTCAAGTGCTGATACTGAATATCGTTTCATTCTGGATCCTGCGCTATCCTTTAACATTTCTATTTTCAAAGTTTATGGGTGATAAAGGCATAGCTGCAGGTATGGGTGTCAGCTTTGCAATAAGCAGTTTCATCGCCTATATGTATTACCGCACCGGAAAGTGGGATAATCAGGTTATCATAAGCGAGGGAAAATAAATCCTTTTCACCATCATGAATTTCATATATACTAAAAGCGGATAATTTAATAACGTGCCACAAGGGGAGCATATCGCTGAGAGTGAACAGTCCGCTGTTCTGACCCTTTGAACCTGTTAGTTAATGCTAGCGCAGGAATGTGGAATGATAGGCAGGTAGTTTTCTGCCTGCTTGTTCTCCCTTGGGGTATCGTCATACGATTGAAGGGGGATTTTTTTATGAAAAAATTAAGCCTGACGGCGATGATAGAGGCCTCATTTTTTGCTGCCTTTGCTATCATTCTTGATTTTCTGCCATCCATCAAGCTGTCGCCATCCATTTCCATATCTGCCGCGATGATTCCGATTTTCATTCTGGCTTTCAGGCGGGGCTTTAAGGTCAGCTTCATTGCAGGCCTCTTATGGGGAATCTTGCAGATTGCCATGGGGGATGCCTGGATTGCCACTCCGCTTCAGGCATTTATTGAGTATTTTGTGGCATTTGCCTGTATCGGTATTGCCGGTTTGTTTTATCGGGTCATCCAAAATCAGCTGCAGGCAGGTAACAAGAAGAAGGCATTGGCCTGGGTTGTCTTAGCCGTATTCGCTGGAAGCCTGGCTAGATATTTCTGGCATTTCATTGCAGGTGTGATCTTCTTCGGAAGCTATGCGCCGGAAGGGATGTCACCGATTCTCTTTTCCTTCCTGGCAAACGGAGCAACCATGCTCGGAGCGGCAATTCTCTGCTCAGTCCTGGCCGTATTAATTATTTCATCGGCACCGAGATTAATCATAAAGAAATCGGATGAAAGACTTCAAACTCAAAAGACTGCTTCCTAATAATATCCGCCTCTCTGAAATATTTCAGAGAGGTTTTTTATATATCGGCTTTGATTGATAAAAAGTTGTTTTCAGGAAGGATTATGGGAACGTCTGGTTAGGGCGTTCCCGTTCCAATACCGTTCAAAATGAACTATTTATTATAATCTCACCAGTGTACTTGAAGTTTATTGCCATTTGGGTCATAAAAATGGAAAAAGGCATGACCATTATCTTCTTTTATATCCTCGACCTTAACTTGATTATCAATTAAGTGCTGATGAAATTTAGATAATTCTGGACTTGTAAACCCAATGCTAAATTCTTGTTCATTATCAATTGTAAAATGAGCAAAAGTTTCATCTTCGGTAGGAACTAAGATCAGTAAGAAAGGTCCTTCATTTACTTTTAAAATTGCAAGTTTTCCAGTATTGTTTAGTAACTGGAGCCCTAATACATCTCTATACCATTGGGCAGACAGTTCTAAATCTTTTACAGGAATTCTAATATAATGTACTTGTTCAATAAATGATTTACTCATAGAATTCTCCCCTTTATTTAATTCGATATATCATATATTTCCTTTCTATACAGTTTTTCCCTTCCCTATTTTTGATTTAAATGCCTTTACCGGATAATAATCTTTCTAAACAAATCCAATATATTAGGCAATTACTTCTGAAAAATGGGTATATTACTTAAAAAAGGGGAGTGAAGACTTTGGCCAATACATTGCAGGGAAACATTATCACAGGTGTTTTTCATGCGGAAGCCAGTGCCTTTGAAATCCAGAAAGTAAAAAGCTTCAGTACCCAGTCAGTCCTCAACAAAAACCAATGTGAAACTCTGTATAACTATCTATCCCTTCATGAAGAAGATGAGGGAGGACAAATTATTACACTCTACGATCAAATGCCGCTCATGCTGACCCGGCAGGAAATATGCAGTCTGAAGAAAGATTTGGAGAACATTAAAAAGCTATATCAGTAGAAAATCGCTTTGCAGCTTGCAGAGCTTTTTTTTTACGAAAATAATTTTGACAAATTTGTGACAAAAAGTTTGACAAATTTGTGAACATAGTTAGAATATTAAATAAAAGGAGATGGGGAAATGACACTTCAACAGCAGCGTGTACTGCATTTTTTCAGGAATAGTACAGCAGCAGGTATTATAGTAGGTTTCATTGTTTTTATATCAGGCTTTTTTGTAAGCGGAATCACAGGCGAATATGTATTATCCATCGGCTTAAGCATTATGGTTTCTTCCATGCTATTGTTCGGATTCGGATTTTTTATCAACGTAATGGAAGAAATGACAAAGGGAAGCAAGGGAATCAGACAATACAAATAAAACCGGCCTCCAATGGGGAGACCGGTTTTTTTGTAATGCCTAGCATCAGCGCCGTGATCAAGGCACTTGTGCTTTCATAACTTAATGTGAAGCATGTCCAGAGGTTAACACCCAAATAGAACCAACTACAATGACAATTACCATAAATACGGCATAAATCATATTGACCAGGTTCGTTTTGCCGTCTTCACCTTCTCTTAAGTGCATGAACATGAACAGCTGCATCCCTGCCTGAACGACAGCCAGTGAGCCGATGATCCACATGATCACTTTAAAAGAAAGGTTCGTTTTTAATGCAATTCCTGCTGCTGCAAAAGTCAGCACAAGGGAAACTACAAATCCAATGACATGGCTTATCGGGAAGCTTTTTGATTGATGATGTTCCATTTAAGCCACCAGTCCTTTCAGATACACAAATGTGAAGATAAAGATCCAGACTACATCAAGGAAGTGCCAGTAAAGGCCGATAATAAACGTCTTTCTTGCTGTAGTAGGGGTAAGGCCTCTTTTTAGAAGCTGAATGATGACCATCGTTGCCCAGCCGATGCCCAAAGTTACGTGAGCTCCGTGTGTCCCCAGCAAAACAAATAAGCTGGAAAGGAATGCGCTTGTCTGCATAGTTGCACCCTCATGGGCATAATGGACGAATTCATTAATCTCCATGAAAAGGAAGCCTGCGCCAAGAGCGAGGGTAATCACCAGCCAGGTGATTAGCCCTTTAAGGTTATGCCGGCGCATTTCAAAAATGGCAATACCCATTGTAAAGCTACTTGTCAGAAGGAGGACTGTCTGAATCATGACATCCTTGATGACAAAGATATCTTTATGTGTTGGCCCTCCTGCAAAGCGTTCATATAAAACTCCATATACTCCGAACAGAGTGGCGAACAGGACGATTTCAGCGCCAAGGAAAACCCAGAAGCCGAGAATATTCATGCGGTCCTGCTCAGTTTGATATTCAAGCGGCAGAGACGTATCCACTTTAGCTGACATGATCGTGCACCTCTCCTTCTGTTTTTCTCCACGCGTTTTCAATTCGGTGAATTTCTTCTTTTGAAACATGGAATCCTTCGTTGTAATCGAATGAACGGATAATCAATCCGGCAAAGATGCCGATACCGGCAACAGCAGCCGCGATGTGCCATTCAAACACAAGGAAGAAACCTGCGATGCCAAAGATAACACCCATATAAATCGGTACCCATGAGTTGCTTGGCATATGAATTTCTTCAATTTCACTGTCATGCAATGTTAAACCTTCATTCTTTTTCTTCATGTGCCAGAATGGATCAAGAGATTTCACTTCCGGCAGCTTCGCAAAGTTATAGAACTGAACAGGTGATGCAGTAGACCATTCCAGAGTTCTTGCATCCCATGGATCGCTTGAGATGTTTCTGTCCGCATAGCGGATGCTCCAGTATATGTTGTAGCAGAAGACAGCGAATCCGGCAGCGAGAACAATTGAACCAATGGCCGAAAGCATGAATAGAGGTGCAAAACCTGACTCGGCAGAGTATGTGTATGCACGTCGTACAGCTCCGTTTAATCCAAGGAAGAACATAGGCATGAATGTTACATTAAAGCCGATAACGAATAGCCAGAAATGCCATTTTCCGATTTTTTCATTCAGCATGAAGCCGAACATTTTTGGCCACCAGTAGTAAAGACCGGCAAATACTGCAAACACGACACCCGGAATTAATACATAGTGGAAGTGGGCAACCAGGAATAAGGTATTGTGATACTGATAATCCGCTGCACCCATTGCCAGCATAACGCCTGTTACCCCGCCGATGACAAAGCAAGGAACGAATGCAAGTGCCCAAAGCATTGCAGACGTAATTTTTATGCGGCCTTTACGCATCGTAAACAGCCAGTTGAACATCTTAACTCCAGTCGGTATGGCAATCGCCATCGTCGTGATGGAAAAGAATGAGTTAACTGCAGGTCCTGAACCCATTGTATAGAAATGGTGAACCCATACAACCATACTTAATAGCGCAATTCCAAGGATGGAAAATACCATCGATTTATATCCAAACAATGATTTTCTTGAAAAAGTTGCAATGACTTCTGAGAAAATCCCGAAAGCAGGAAGGGCAACAATATATACCTCAGGGTGGCCCCATAGCCAGAACAGGTTAGCCCAAAGCATATCCATGCCTCCGCCGGATACGGTAAAGAAGTGTGTTCCATATAGACGGTCAAACGTCATTAATGCCAATGCGACTGTGAAAATAGGGAAGGCAGCCACAATCAAAATGGATGTTACGAAAGTAGTCCACGTGAACATCGGCATTTTCATCAGTGTCATGCCTTTTGTTCTCATTTTCAAAATCGTGACGATAAAGTTTATACCCGTCATTAATGTACCGATACCGGCAATCTGAAGGGCAACTGCATAATAGTTATTGCCAATGCCTGGACTGAATTCCTTGCCTGCAAGAGGGAAGTAGGAAGTCCAGCCAGCATCAGGTGACCCTCCGATAACGAAGGAAATATTGAATAGCATAGCTCCGCTGAAGAACAGCCAGAAGCTTAGAGCATTCAGCTGAGGGAAGGCAACGTCACGCGCACCGATCTGCAGCGGAATGACAACGTTCATTAAACCAATCAAAAACGGCATCGCCATGAAAAGAATCATAATCACGCCGTGTGTTGTGAAAATTTCGTTGTAATGCTGGGAATTCAGGAATTCCATTTCGGGACGTGATGTCTGAGCTTTCATCAGCAACCCGTCCATCCCGCCGCGGAAAAACATTAATACAGCGGAGATAATATACATAATACCGATTTTTTTATGATCAACTGTAGTCAGCCATTCTGTCCACAGGTATTTCCATTTTTTCAAATAGGTAATCCCTGCCACTGCACCGATCATTGTCAGCAAAATGGCAATCTGGGAACCTAGTATAAGGGGATCTCCCGTAATAAAAAACTCATCCCATTTAATGCCCATGATGGTCACCTCCATGGTTTTCTTCACTCTCATCATGGCCCTTATCTTCGCCATGACCTTCAATTACATTCGGTTTCTTATTTTTATAATTATCGTCTTCTTCGAAAGTCTTACCCTGATATCCATGACCTCTGTAGAGTTCAGGATTTGTATATGCCTTAGAGTCAGGATCGGCATGATTCACCCATTCCAAATGAGTATTTGAATAGGTCAGCCTTCCTAAATGAGTAGGCTTCAGCAGCCCTACATATTCTTTCTCTGTCAATTTAGGCGCTGTATCCTTAACATCTTCAACCCATTGGTCAAAATCTTCCTGGGTTTGAGCGAGCACTTCAAATTTCATATCCGCATAGCCGCGGCCGTTAAAGTTCGTATTCTGGCCTTCATAAGATCCAGGGTTGTCTGCAACAAGATATAATTCTGTTTCCATTTTCGGCATGGTGTACTTTTGTCCGCCAAGTGCAGGCACCCAGAACGATTGCATGGTGCTTGCAGAAGTCATTTTGAACAGCACAGGCCTATCTTCAGGAATATTGACATAGTTCACCGTCTCAATTCCTTCTTCTGGATAACTGAATATCCATTTCCAGTCTGCAGAGGTTACATGTATAGTAATGGGCTCTTTTTCTTCATAGCCTTTTGGTGCTTCTTCGAGAGCATAAAGTGTTTTTACGGTCGGGATCGTTAACGCAATGACAATTAAGATCGGGATCCCGGTCCAGATAATTTCAAGGAGTGTGCTTCCATGTTCCTCAGGCGGTTCATAATCCTTATTTTCTGGTTTCTCACGATATTTCCAGACGATGTAGCCGAATAATCCAAATACGACTACTACAACAAGAAGCATCCAGATCAGGGACCAGTTAATTAATTCGGTAATACTTCTTGCAACTGGCCCCTGCGGTTCAAACACAACCATATTACAGCCGCTGAGAATAAGCATCGGCAATATAGCTGTTAAAGAGAGCAGCATTTTCTTCATCTGATGTTTCATCTCCTTTAAACAAAAACTATTGTTAAATAATTCACAAATAATGTGCGTATTTTCACAAAGATACCAAAAAAATATATAGATGGGAAAATTGCACATCCTTGAAACACTTATTTAACTTAGTTATCACTGTGTAAATGATATTAACATAAGCAATTATGAAAAGTTGTGACAAAACTTAGAAGGAAAAAAATGTAAAGCGCTTGGACATGAATTCATTTTCTGCAAATAGCATTACGACAACGTTTTAACACCATAATAAACTTTTGAACAACTTATGAACTTTATTTCAGTTAATTTTTCCCAAGGGATTTTTTCGATAATGAAGGAGAAAATACAAAAAAAATCCGAATCGTGGTGCAGCAAGATGAACTTTCGCAGCCTGAAAATCAATAAAATCCGCAAACTCAATAAAAATACGGATCAATCTATGCAGCAGCCGCTATTATCTTTTGTGGGCAAATTCGAAGAAACACAGGATTTCAGGGAATGGAGCATTCAAGTTAATGACCAGAAAATCATGATATTTTTCCTTGAATCTGTTGTTTCAAAGGAGAAATTTAATGAGCTTGTATTTGTGCCCCTATCCAACTTAAAAGGGGAACACATTGAAGAGTTTTTGATTTCTCTCAACGGCAAGGAGACAAAAAATCAAGAAGAAATCATCAGTTTATTGTTAAAAGGGAGCTTTGCGGTCTGCCTTCCTGATTCACAGAAAATTTATATGGCAAGCTTCCCGAAAGAGCTGGAAAGAACGATTCAGGAGCCTGTAAATGAAGTTGTGGTAAGAGGGTCGCATGATGGTTTTATAGAAAACCTGCAGACCAATATATTTCTGATCCGCAACCGCATCGAAAGCCCGGATTTAACTGTCAGATATATGGACATCGGGACTAAGTCAAAAACGAAAATTTCCTTAGTATACCTGAAAGGAATTGCAAATGAGGATATTGTCAAAGAGATTGAGAGAAGACTTTCATTTGTTAAAACAGATATGATTATCAGTCCCGGTTATATTGAAGAGTTTATTGAGGACAATTCATTCAGCATATTCCCGCAAATCCTTAATACAGAACGCCCGGATCGTGTAATGGCAAACTTAACGGAAGGCAGGATTATCTTAATGGCTGAGGGCACCCCTACAGCTTTAATAATGCCTGCCACGTTCGTTACTTTCTATCAGTCACCTGACGATTACAATAGCAGATGGATACCGGCAACATTTATCCGTGTTCTCCGGTTTCTAAGTTTTATCATAGCCATTACACTTCCGGGGATTTATATCGCCATTAATGCCTTCCATCTTGAGGTAATTCCCCATGAATTAGTGATTCCGCTGAAAAATTCAGTTGAGGGAATACCGTATCCGCCATTATTGGAAGCGTTCATGATGGAACTGACCATTGAATTAATTCGTGAAGCAGGAATACGTCTGCCAAGGCCGATTGGGCAAACGATTGGAATAGTAGGGGGACTTGTCATTGGCGATGCGGTTGTCAATGCGGGGCTCATTTCAAATATTATGATTGTTGTGGTTGCTTTAACTGCGGTTTCCTCTTTTGTGGTACCGTCAAATGAAATGAGCACTACCGTCCGGCTCCTTCGTTTCCCTCTGATGATTCTCGCTTCCATAATGGGCTTTGTCGGTTTAATGTTTGGGATCATCTATATATTAATTGCACTATGCAGACTGGAGTCTTTTGGCGTTCCGTATTTTGCCCCGTTTGCACCATTTCGTCTAAAGGAAATAAAAGACACATTTATCAGGATTCCGCTTTGGATGATGAATAAACGCCCGCAAAGCTCGGGTGCCATTGATCTTTTTAGGCAGAAGGATTCAAGAGGGTGGAAGAAGCATGAAGAATAAAGAATCAATCGATCTTCCTCAGCTTTTTTTTATCATTATTCAAACACAAATTGGAGTAGGAGTTTTATCTCTTCCCTTCACGATGTATAAGGCTTCAAAGACAGACGGCTGGATATCTTTAATGGTTGCAGGGGTCTTTGTTCAGCTCATTCTGACTATGTATTATTTCCTGCTGAAAAAATTTAATGGACGTAATATATTTGACATCGCCCAAATAACAGCTGGAAAGATAATCGGAAACTTTATTATATGCTTATATCTTCTGTATTTCTTATTGATTGGAGTCATGATCCTTTCGCTCTTTAACAAAATTATTGCCACATGGATACTTCCCAGAACTCCAAGCTGGGCAATTGGAGGCATGTTCTCTTTTTTGGCCGCCGCTCTTTGCAGGGAGGGAATTCGAGTCATTGGCCGATTTTATACATTGGTCACACCCTTACTGCTCCTGCTGATCTTTTTAATCTCATAAACGATAAAGGATGCAAATATTTATTTTCTTTTTCCTATCGGTAAAGAAGGCATCAAGGATATTTTACTGGGAAGCAAGGAAGCTGTTATTGCTATGCTTGGCTTTGAGATGGTTCTGGTTATTTATTCATTGACAAATGCTGAACACAAGCGAAGATACCGTATAATGACCGGTGCCAATGCGCTAATTACTTTACTTTACACCTATTTGATCATTATCCACTTTATTTATTACAGCCCAGAAGAGATTGCGCTCGTTCCTGAACCGATGTTATTTATTTTAAAGTCCTATTCGTTTAAAATCATCGAACGAACCGATTTATTCTTTTTGTCCATTTGGATTATTTCCGTGTTCACTTCTTTTGTGAGCTACCTTTATATGTCTGCAAAAAGTGCAAAAAAACTGATCCCTAAGGGGAAAAACCGCTTCTTTGTTTATATTTTTGCAGCTGTAATTTTCCTTGGCGCCAGTGGAATCAAGCCAATTATAGGATTAACGGAGAAGTTATCCCAACTGATGTCTTATGTCAGTTTACTTTTTATCATTATAATCCCATTCCTATTGCTGGTCTTTTCTTACGTATTCAAGAGAAAACAAAAAGGGGGCAGCAGCCGTTTTGATTACCTTTAAAAGAATACTTCTTCTCCTGATGATCAGCATCTTCCTGACCGGCTGCTGGGATCAGAACTTATTAAAAGAAGCAAGGCTTTATATGAGCGCAAGCTTTGATCTTGAACCGGACGGCAGAATACGTGATGGCGTTACATCACCAGTTCTGGGAACAAGCCCGGATTCCCCATCAAAAGCCCGTTCAGAATATGTTACAGCCACGGGGAACACTCCCAGGGATGGAAGAGTAAATATTGACAAAAAAGCACCAAAAAAATTTGATGCTTCCAAATTAAGAATAATGATTATTGGCAGTGAACTGGCAAAGCAGGATATATATCCGGTTCTTGACGTTTTTTATCGCGATCCCAAAAGCTCCTTAAGTGCCAAAATCGCGATTGCTGAAGGAAGAGGAGATGAAATCCTTAAAAGCAGGCTGCAGGAGGAAGGGAAGGTTAGTGATTATTTACATAACTTAATAGTAAGTACAGAAATAGTATCATTTATCACAGAAGAAAATATCCAATCGATTTGCGCTGAGCTGTTTGATCCCGGCGAAGATTTCCTCTTGCCATATCTCGGCCTGACCTCGGATAATGAAGTCCAAGTTAAAGGACTTGCCATGTTCAACGAAAGGTCATTTACCGGTGAAAGTCTTGGGGAAGATGAGTCAAAAATGTATATCCTTATGGATAATCAATTAGGGAAAACCATGAGATTCACAAAAAAAGCGACAAAAAATGAAGAAATAGGGCATTTAAACTTTATATCATTCGATGTAATAAAGTCTTCAAGCAAATTAAAGCTTCAAATCAGCAACAATTCAATACAGGGTGCGGATATAAAAGTAAAAATGAAAATTAATATTTCAGAGTTTCCCCAGAATAAGCTGGATAAGCAGGATAAAATTAAAGAATTAATTAAAAAATTATCTCAAGAGCTGACTAAGGATGCGAACAGAACAATAAAAAAAATGCAGGCTGCAAATTGTGATGGTCTGGGTATCGGGAGAAGACTCATTGCCATGCACCCTTCTGTATGGGAATCAATAAAATGGAAGGACGATGTATACCCAAATCTGCCAATAAACGTAAAAGTTAAAGTGGATATAGCCGGAAACGGCATTATCAACTAAAAAACGGACCGGCATATTTATATAGATTGTAAAAAAATTATCAAGAGCCTGCAATGGCTCTTTTTATTAATTGAAAAATACAGAATAGTACAGTAACATGAAGTAAAAATAGATAGAGACAGGGTGAGGAAATGATTGATTTAAGAAGCGATACAGTCACAAAGCCGACTGAAGCTATGAGAAAAGCGGCTTATGAAGCCGACGTTGGAGATGATGTTTATGGGGAGGATCCTTCCATAAATCAACTGGAGGAAACAGCTGCTGAAGTGCTTGGAAAGGAAGCGGCTCTTTTTGTAACGAGCGGCACACAGGGAAACCAGATCGCCATTTTAACACATTGCCGCCCTGGCAATGAAATTATCCTCGAAGCAGAAAGCCATATTTTTTATTATGAAAGCGGAGCTTCTTCTGCATTTGCCGGTGTCCAGACGAGAACGTTAAATGGAACAAGAGGGGCCATGAATCCTTCTGATGTGGAGTATGCCATTAGGGGAGAGGATCAGCATTTTCCTGAGACCGGCTTGATTTGTCTGGAAAATACGCATAATCGAGCCGGCGGTGCTGTAATTCCCACCGATAATATGAAAGAAATTCATAAAATCGCAAAAGCAAATAATGTCCCTGTACATATAGATGGAGCAAGATTATTCAATGCCGCAGCAGCATTGAATCTCCCGGCGTCCGAATTTGCTAAGCATTGCGACACAGTCCAGGTATGCCTGTCCAAAGGGCTTGGTGCTCCCGTGGGATCCATACTGGCAGGAAATAGAGATTTCATAACAGCCGCCAGAAAATGGCGCAAAAGACTTGGCGGGGGACTCCGCCAGGCTGGCATCCTGGCTGCTCCAGGCCTTATTGCATTAACACAAATGAGAGAACGCCTGGCAGAGGACCATGAAAATGCCCAATATCTTGCACAGCAGCTTGGCCAAATTAAAGGCATTGAAATTGTAAACCAGGTGGATACGAATATCATTGTGGCAGATGTAAAAAAACTTAAGACCAATTCTTCGGAATTTGTTGAAAAACTAAAGGCGGAAGGCGTTCTGTCAGGAACTTTTGGACCTAGTTATGTACGTTTTGTTACGCACTATGATGTGAACAGAAACCAGCTTGAACAAGCCATTACAGCGATTCAAAAAATAGCTGATCAAGTTATATAATCAGATAAAAAAACGCATGTCATCTGCCGGCATGCGTTTTTTATATTTAGAAATATCTCTGCAGCGGCGCAGCAGTATAGTGCAGGGAATGATAGTGACTCGGATGCCAAATGCTGTGATAGGGATATCCTTGTTGAATAGGCTGACACCAGGGACCATACTGCGTCTGGGAATATCCGTAATAATGGGCACCATTCATGCCGGTAATAACATATTGCCTCAAAGAGAATCCTCCTTCTCATCTTTTATAAATAAACTATGCAAAGCCTTTTAAAGTGTCCTCTAAATGACTGCTCAATTTTTCCACCTATACTTTTCGTCCTTCTCCGTATGATAAAAGAGTAAAACTTACACTTTTTAAAGGAGAATAAGACCATGTTATTAAAGAAAAACTTTTTTATTGGTATTTTCCTTATTCTAACGCTTGCTGCATGTAATAATAATCAGCAGGGCATGGATACTGGGGAATTAACCGGTGATGACCTGAAGGAAATTAGCAATACCAATAATGTGAATGTGGACAGAGAAAGACGGGGAACAGCTCCGCTTGAGTTACAAAAAGTAAATAATGGGTACCTCACTATTGATCCTAATTCATATAGTACTGCAACACCAAGCCAGGAATTCCCTCATAGTCAATTAGCTGATGATGGCGGTATGCCGTTGTACCAATTTGGAGAGGGCCAACAGCAAAATCAGGGAATGGAAGGCGGACAAACTGAAGGGCGTCAATTTGCTCAGCCGTTTAGCCAAGAGGGTCAGCAGCCCCAAGCACCTGCAGAAAACCCTACACAGGAAGGGACTGAACAGGCGCCTCAAGGACAAGGTGAACAGACACCAGCTGCTCAAAATGATGACATAAATAACTTTGAATCTAAAGTAATCCAGTTAACAAATGCAGAACGGAAGAAAAATGGGCTTAATGCACTAAAATCAGATAAACCGCTAAGCGGTGTGGCACAGGCAAAATCAAATGATATGCAGAAGAAAAATTACTTTTCCCATACAAGTCCCACTTATGGTTCGCCATTTGATATGATGAGGGATTTTGGGGTCAATTACAGCACCGCAGGCGAAAATATTGCCATGGGTCAGCAGTCTCCTGAACAAGTGGTGCAGGCATGGATGGAAAGTGAAGGGCATCGGAAAAATATTTTAAACGGCACCTTTACACATATTGGTGTAGGATATACGGATGAGGGATCTTATTGGACACAAATGTTTATTGCAAAATAAAGCAAAACAAAAAGGAAATCGGCGCATTAGTCGATTTCCTTTTTGTTTATTAAAGGTTCAAGCTGATTTTTTATATCATCAAGCAATTCATGAATAGTCATGTCTGTATCTGTTTGCCCTTTATCAAGAGCAGATTCCAATAGCTTTGCAAAATCACTAAAGTTAGATTTCATAATAGACACCTTCAAACAGCAATGTATTTTATGACTCTATACCCTGTTACGATTTTTTAAAACTCACTATATACTATTAACCTGCCAGCTGAGCTGTGAATAAAAATGAATATTCATTCAACCTGATTTTTGCATAAAGGATTACTCTCTCAGAAAATCGGGTATTAAATATTTATAATAATTCTCGGCTGCCCCCATACCTGTCATATGAACAGCGAATAGTATAGCAGGAAAGAGATTATAGATTATGATTACTTTGTTAAAATGGAGGTCTGGTTATGAGATTGGTGCAAATGGATATTGATCAGCTATTGGAATCCACATCTGAGATTGCCGAAGAAGATCTTGGCTATATGATCAGACAGGTGGAAATTGATCATTTATTAGAGCGTACCCAGGATTGGTGATATATAAAAGAAAACTCCCCTCAGCCAGAGCTGAGGGGAGTTTTTATGCTGAAAACGGATCTTCTTGCGAATGACTCTTAGATCGCATAGATTTCCTGGAAGACAGGACTACGCCGACAATTACAATGCCCCCGCCAACTATCTGATATAAATACAATTTTTCCTGTGTAAAACACAAGGCGAAGATAATAGCGAAAACAGGAAGCAGATTGAGAAAAACCCCCGCTTTGGCTGCTCCGATTATGTGAACTCCAAAATTCCATGATAGAAAAGCCATAATGGAAGCCAGAAACCCAACATACAGCAAGATCCCTATAGAGTGAAGGGTGAAGACAGGTTTTGCTGCTTGCAGCAAAAAGTATTCAACCAGGCTTAAGGGCGCCAATAGTAAAATGCCAAGAAAAACAGATACATAAAAAGCAGATAGCAAAGGCAGCACGTCTGCATATTTTTTGCCAATCACAGAATAAATAGCCCACATAAAAACCGCTGCCAAAACGTAAAGATCCCCGCCATTTATTTTCCATGAAAGAAACACCTCAAACGATCCCTTTGAAATGACAAATATAATCCCAAAGACTGACAGGATAATTCCAGCTGCCTGGTGGGCCAGAAGCTTTTCTCTTAATAAAAACACGGCCAAAATGGCGATAAAAAGCGGAGTTGTACTATTTACGACTGAAGCATTTATAGATGTGGTGTATTGCAGTGCAACATAAATGATTGTATTGTAACCGGCAATACCGGTCACAGCCAAGAGCAAAAGGATCTTCATATGCTTCCTTATAACACTCCAATCATTTTTAAGCTGCCTTATCAAAAAAGGAGTTAAAAGCAAAAAGGCAATGATCCAGCGCATAAGGGAAAAAAGGACCGGCGGAAAATAATCAACACCAATTCTCCCTATAACAAAATTACCTCCCCATATCATATTAGCTAATATCAGCAATAGAAAGCCGTTTGTTTTGTTTCTCTCATCCAGCAATAATGAAAACCTTCTTCCTCTATTTAATAAATAAAATTTTAACTCTGCCATCAAGAAAATTCACTAATTTCAGAAAAAAATTTCTTGAAAAATTTGTAACTATTGGAAGAGGCAGTGCGTCAACTTACTTAAAAAGGGGTGTCTGTTATGAAAAATAAATGGCTTTTTCTTGGTTGTATCACATTAATCCTTATAACACTTGTATCTTTTTCATTCTTTAACAGATTAAAAATTGTGAGTACTCTGGCAGGAACTAATGAAGAATTAGTTGTTTTAAACAATAAAGTGTGGGAGATTGCGATCTCTAAAGAACTTAATCCGGATAGTGTTAACAATAGCTCTGTTTATATTCTGAATGAGGAGGGAGAAAAAGAGCAGGTAAGAATCTCACTGGAAAACAATAATAAATCCATTGAAATTCAGCCGCCAGAGAAAGGATATAATGTGCATTCACCTCATTATACATTGGTGATCACAAATGATATTAAAACAAAGAGAGGACAAAATCTGAATCAATCAGTAAAAACAGCCTTTAAAGTTATTAATACATTGCCGGCAATCGGCTCAAGAGAAGAATTGAACAGTTATTTTTCAAGAATGCTTAAGGAAGAAAGGACTTTCTTTTCCGGAAGGGATATGGCGGTAAGCGAGGAGAGCAGCAGTGCAAAGAGCTCAGAAGATTCTGCAGGGACAGATTTTTCGGGGACAAATGTGCAAGTATCGGGTATTGATGAAGCCGATCTGATAAAAACAGATGGAACGCACATATACAAAATCTCCGAAAATAAAGTCCAGATTATCAAGGCAGTTCCGGCAGATAAAATGGAACTGGAATCTCAATTAACTTTTAATGGAGACTTTTCTCCCTATCAGTTATTTATAGAAGGCACCCAATTAATCATTTTGGGTCACAGCTATAAAGATATACCTGGATCCATTGGGAAGGAGTCTTCGGAAAAAAAGATTGCACCTGCATTTCAATCGGTCAAAACAATTGTTTATAATGTCGAAAACAAACAAAAACCAAAACAAATTAGAGAAGCAGACATTGAGGGCAGCCTGCTTGCTTCGAGGCTAATGGATGGAAAAGTATATTTAATTACAAGCTATCATCCCGAATATTGGATACTGGAAAGAAATGAAAATGCCGATTTGCGTCCCCGTTATTACGATACTGCCGGGAGTAAAGAGCAGCAAATCGTTGATTACAATGAAATAAAATATTTTCCCGGTTCTCAAAATGCAAATTATATTAATATAGCTGTATTGGATTTAAATGCCGGCAGGAAGCCATTAGCTGTCACAAGCTACTTAGGCAGCGGAAATGAATTTTATATGTCCCAAAACAATTTATATTTAGCTGCCACCCAATACAATAATGAAATCATTGCCGACAGACAGATGCCACATCCGGATACGAGCATCTTTAAGTTCAATATAAAAGACGGAGAAGTAGAATTCCAGACATCTGCGGAAATAAAAGGCACCGTTTTAAATCAGTTTTCAATGGATGAATACAATGGGAACTTCAGAGTCGTGACAACCAAAGGGGAAGCCTGGGATGAACGGACTCCTTCATCCAATAGCCTTTACATTTTGGATAAAAATTTAAAACAGATTGGCCAGCTTGAAGACCTGGCAAAAGGGGAGAGGATTTACTCCGCAAGGTTTATGAATGACCGGATTTATATGGTTACTTTTAAGGAAACCGATCCTCTCTTTGTTATTGATGGCTCAAATCCTGAAAAACCTTGTGTTCTCGGTGAATTAAAAATTCCCGGCTTCAGCAATTATCTGCACCCTTTGGATAAAAATCATCTCATTGGTTTTGGTCATGATACAAAGATTACTGGAGGCAAAGGAGCTGGCAGCCAGCCTGTTATTACAACGGACGGTGTTAAAATATCTTTATTTGATGTAAGTGATACAAGTAATCCTGTTGAAAAGGATACAGAAATAATCGGAGGACGCGGCACCTACTCGCCTTTAAACTACGACCATAAAGCGCTTCTCGTTGATAAAAAGAAAAATCTATATGGTTTCCCCATTTCGATCTACCAGAATAAAGAAGGAAGCCAGTTTGAATCCACATTCGACTTCCAGGGTGCGTTAGTATACAAAATTACTGTCCAAAACGGAATAGAGCTCCAAAGTGAAATTACCCATCAGACAGAAGAAGCAATCTATGAAGAATGGGAAGATGCAATCGAGAGGCTTATCTATATAGGTGATTACATTTATAGCATTTCACCTCAAAAAGTTGATGCCTATCATACAGAGGGGTTCCAAAAATCAGGAGAACTGAGGTTAAATTAATTTAACAGAACTGGCCTTCCGGCTGGTTCTTTTTCTGTATAACGAAAAGAATATCGGAATAGAATTTCCATATTTTTGAATAAATTTAATATAAAACGGCTAATATAACGTATATAGTATATAAATATAATTTTACTAAATGGCTGGTGAGTATATGAACGGCAGCAGTATCCCTAAATTAATATCGTCTGAAATGGCCATGCTCTGGAATACCTATGTAGCAGATACAGCAGCAGTCTGCTGCATAAAGCACTATATAAAAACAAATGAAGATCCGGATGTGCTTCCGGTATTGAACTACGCACTGACTATCGCGAAGGATCACATAGACGATATTGCCTCACTCTTTAAGACAGAGGAATTTCCCATCCCTGATGGATTTAATGAGCAAGACCTGCACATTGACGCTCCCAAGTTATTTTCAGACATAACCTATCTAAGATTCATGCACCATCTGGGAAGAACCGGATTGAATGCCTATTTACTTGCTAAATCAGTTTCTGCAAGAGAAGACGTTCGCAGCATGTTTAAGAAATACTATGAACAAACCGAAAAACTCTTTGATATGGCAGCTGAGGCTATGCAGGAAAAGGGGATCTTCATTCGATCACCCTATATTGAATATCCTAAAAAGGTAAAGTATGTATCAGACCATAGTTTCCTTGGCGGGATTGCAGGCAAAAAACGTCAGCTGCTGGCTATCGAAATTGCCCATCTGGGAACGAATATCGAGTTATCCAATATTGCCAAAACTATGCTTTTAGCATTCAGCCAGGTAGCTAAAGAAAAAATGATAAGCAATTATTTCAAAAAAGGCTATGACATGAGCCTGGAGCATGTTGAATATTTTCTCAATGTCTTAAAAAATGACGATGTAGCCTATCCCAGCACATGGGATGGGTCCATTACAGACTCAACGATCTCACCTTTTTCGGATAAATTAATGATGTTTCTGATCGCAAGTATAACTGCAGTCGGGGTAATGGACTTTGGAATAGCGATCGGTGCAAGCGTTAGAAAAGATTTGGCTATCCAGTATGCTAAAATGATGATCAAAGTCGGCAGTTTCGCAGACGACGGAGCCAAAATGATGATTGACAACGGCTGGCTGGAAAACCCGCCTCAATCACTTGATAGAGATGAACTCAGGAAAAAATAGCAGTGAAGCATCTTTTTAGAGGGGATGCTTCATTTTTTATGTGTGCCACCCAATAATTGGGGTAATAGAATACTAGCTTACAAAATAAAGAAGGAGATGAAACAGAATGCATAAATCGATGCTTGCTTTTACTGCATGCATGATGCTGACAGCCTGCAGTGAGGGAGAAGAGAAAAAAGATGAAACTGCTAAAAAGGAAAACAGCAGCCAGGAATACAATGAAGCCACAAACACAAAAGGTGAAAAGAAGCCGCTCTCTATTGCCGAGCTGGATGACCGGATTGATGAGGGTATGAATATTGATACGTACTCTGCCGAAGTACAGTCATGGGCTGAAAAGGGTCAGCTGGAAATGGAAGAAACAGTGGTCGTTGAAGATGAAAATACCTCATCTGCAGATATTCTTCAGCTTGCTGATGGATTTTTAGGAGTGGCATATGACGAAAAAGAAGTTACGGAAGTAAAAATGTTTCAGTCGGCAGAGCATGCAAAAGAATATTTTGAATCACTTTAATGAACACTGGACCTTCTGGAAGGAAGGTCCAGTTTCATTCTGGGCTGTTTACCATAATCGCTGCAACCTGCATTAATCGATCATAGAAAAGGACAGATGCAGGATTTTGTTCAAGCCCTGTTTCCTGAAAGGCCTCCTTCATACAGGCAAGCCATCTTTGCGCTCTTAATGGTGTAATTTCAAATGGAAGATGTCTTTGTTTCATTGCCGGCGGGCCAAACTCCTGGCTATAGAGAGGCGGTCCTCCAAGAAATTGTGTAAGAAACATCCTTTGCTTTCGCTTAATATCCTCTATGTCTCCTTCAAAAAGGGGACTTAAAACTGGATCTGCATACACACGCGGATAGAACGCCTCGACAAGTTTTTCAATTGTTTCAGTTCCGCCTATTTCTTCAAAAAGTGTTTTAAAATCGTGCATGATTCTTCACCTGCTTGTAATTCATTATTTTATTGTCATTATATAGAAGATATTCTAGCTGAAACGTGATATAAATCACAGTATAAAGTTATTCTTAGACAAACATCCGCCAAAACTTTCATGTTCAAGCATAAAATTTTGATAACTGAAAAGAATGTGAGAAAATTATCCAGTAATCCAATTGCTAAAAAGAGGTGAAAGAATGGAAAATTTACAATCAGCTGTATCATTACATAACGGTGTCAAAATGCCTTGGCTTGGTCTTGGTGTTTTTAAAGTTAAGGACGGGGACGAAGTTGTCCATTCAGTTAAATCAGCCCTGAAAGCAGGATATAAAAGCATTGATACGGCAGCAGTCTATCAGAATGAAGAAGGTGTAGGCCAGGCAATCAAGGAAGCAGGCATACCTCGGGAAGAGCTATTTATTACAACGAAAGTCTGGAATTCTGACCAGGGCTATGATTCTGCAATCAAGGCATTCGAAACCAGTCTTGAAAAGCTTGGTCTCGATTATATTGACCTTTACCTGATTCACTGGCCTGTGAAAGGGAAGTATAAAGAAACATGGAAAGCACTCGAAACTCTTTATAAAGAGAAGAAAGTAAAAGCAATTGGTGTGAGCAACTTCCAGATTCATCACCTGGAAGATCTAATGAAGGATGCCGAGATAAAGCCGATGGTCAATCAGGTGGAGCTTCATCCTTTACTCAGCCAGTCTGAGCTTAGAGACTTCTGCAGAAATCAGGGAATTCAGATAGAAGCATGGTCACCACTCGCACAGGGAGAGCTTCTTGAAAACGCAGTATTGAAGGAAATTGCCCAAAAGTACGGAAAATCGGTTGCACAGGTTATCTTAAGGTGGGATCTTCAGAACGGAATTGTTACTATTCCAAAGTCAGTAAAAGAACATCGCATCATTGAAAATGCTGATGTATTTGACTTTGAACTTTCTTCAGAAGATATGGACAAAATCAGCAGCTTAAATGAAAATAGACGAGTAGGTCCCGACCCTGACAACTTTGATTTCTAAATAATACAGGAACCGGCAGGCAAATAGCCTGCCGGTTTCCTTTTACTCCTCAAAATAATCCCGAAATTCTTCTGTATCCGTTTCAGTTTTATTTTTGTAGTAAGGATTATCTTCAGTCGAATTTTCGGGATCAAGATTGGTCTTTATTACAAGTGTCGGCCCCGAAGTATGCCCGGCAATCATCCGATCATCCAGTTCTCCGAAGTCCGGCAGCTTTTTGCTTCCTGGTTTTATTGGATCCATGGCTGCACCTCCCATTCCATAGCGTGCAATGAGCAGGTACAATTTATTCATTATAGCCCCTTAAGTACGAAAGAATGTTTGCACAGGCGAAAAAAAGGATATTAGGGAAGAAAACTATCTTGGTGTTACATATACCTACCCTGTTTTGATGGAGGAAGATAAATGAGTATTTTTGAGAATATTTTAGATATCCTGGAGGAAAAGGGGGCTATCTCCATCCCTTCTCTGCTGGATGAAATGAATAGGGCAAGTAATTCTCAGAGAAGCGGTGCAAAACCTGTTGAATTATCGCATGTAAAATCAGTCATCAGCAGGAAAAGAGAGCTCTTCCATATTAAAAATAATATTGTTACGATTGATCCTGATAAAGATCCCATTCTTTTAAGCGTCAGCCTCGGCGGTTATCCGGGGCCCTGGTACAAAATAGAAGTGGATTTCATCAATAGCCGCTTTGTTTATTTTGAATGGCATTTAAGTAATTTTTCATCAAGAAATGAGCTGCCGAAAAAGTCAGGAAGCATTGAGGAATTTAAAAAAGAATTATACCGGCTGAAAATTTGGAAATGGCAGAAGGAATATAAAAATCCAGGGATTTTAATGGATAGTGTCACATGGTCCATAAGGCTGGTCACGAAGGAAAACATTTTTGAGAGTCAGGGGATACAGTCTTTCCCTAATGGCTGGGAAAAGTTTTGCATGGCACTTACGAATCTTACTGGAAAATATATCTGTTAAAAAGCTGCTGCTGAGAAACTGGCTGCAGCTTTTTAGTTTTCTGAAACTATCTTTAAAACAAAGCTCTTATCTTCCTCATCAATATACAGGCAATATTCTTCTTCCTCTGTAATATCCAGCAGCTGCTGAAGTTCTTTAGGGATATGGATGGAGCCATTTTCAGAAATTAGCCTTTTATTGTGGGTTGATTCCAAATTGGCTCTTTCAATAATAATCTGATCATGATCGAAGCGAAGATCAGCCAGTTTTCCCGGCAAAAGGCCAAATTGGCTGCGCCACTTGCTCGGAAGAAGAATTTTACCCGTTTTGTTGAAGTTCTTGCACTTGTACATTGTCATCATGCTGATCAGCTCCTTCTATGCTTGTTAATCTATTACACATATTGGAACTTTCAAAACACGATTTTCAAGCAATTTCGAAAAAAATTCATTGGCTCCCGTAAAAAGGATGAATAAAATTCCTCTAAATACAAAACCTTTAAAAAAAGGTGGGGTAAGATGAAAAAGAAGCTATATTTGCTGCTGATAATTCTCCTTTCCTGGCTGACTGTTCCATTTATAGGCAAAAAGGATTTTAAGCGATTTTATCCTGCTGCTTTATTTATGGGGTTTTATGTATTAATAGAAGGGATTATAGCTGAAAAAAACAAATGGTGGACGATTAAGGAAAGATTTCATCCCAAGCTTAGTGGTGAACTGCCATTAGTATTAGGACCTTTTTTTGCAGGGTCTATATGGATATTAAAATTAACCTATAGAAAGCCGTTACTGTATTTACTTCTAAATGGGGTGGTCGATGCCTTTTTCGCCTATCCTTTTTATACTTGGTTCAAAAAGATCGGAATTTGGAAACTTCGGCGCTTTTCACAAATGAAGCTGTTTATGCTGTTTTTGCTGAAGTCAATCTTCATGTATGTTTTCCACCTCATCTTTGTGGATAAAAAAACAATATCCAGGTTAGCGAATGGTTTAAAAAAAACCCTTTTGAATAAGGGAGAGGAGAGATGAAAAATGCAAGAAAGAAAAGACGTTTCCTGTACAGATGATAAGGATATTCTTCATCATTTAATGGAAGAACAAATTGCTTATATCTGTGTGGAAGAAGAGGAAGAACGGATGAAGGAAGAAACTCTGAAGAGCGGCAATAGCAATTAGGATCCTTCCCGGAAAGAGGTTTAAGATGAAGAAATTAATGATCAGTCTAATGGTATTGATGATCTTAACCGAATATACTCCCATTCGTGCAATTACTGGAGAAGCTTTTGCAGAGAGACCGGAACCAGCCTATGCAAAATGGGGCAGACTGGCTATGGAAACGGCAAAAGAGAAATACCCGAGGGCTAAAATCCTTGACTACCTGCATATCGGCAGAGAAAAGGGACAAACAACAGATATCGAAAGGTTTAAGCTATGGGTAGAGGATGGCGGCAAAGAGTTCGGTTTGTACATTGATATTGAATTTGATTCAAAAACTGACAGAGTTGTCAGGATCAATACGCGAAAATCAGCTAATTAGCTCACTCAGAAGCAAAGCGGGACTTCACCAAGGTGAAGTCCTGTTTCCTTTTATCGCAGTCTAACGGGCAGTAAGACCCCCACTTCAAGACTCAGAGGAGCCAAAGGAGGATAAGTGGGGGTCAAACTTCCCGTAAAGGCCCGATTGGTGAGATACAGTGAAACTTGCCGACGCGCAGGCAGAGGCTTAGTTGAACCAATCGGGTTCGTAGTGTCGATTGATCGCAAGCTCAAATTTCGAATAACAATCAATCGAGAAGTCTGCATAGGGATTAGTGCTGCGGAAAGCACATGTGCTGATGCCGATCTGTCTGGCAGGCATTAAATCTGTATCCTGGTCGCCAATGGCCAAATCAATATGATAACGCCGGTGAAGATATTCATAGGACTCCGGATGCGGCTTTAAGGAGAAACCATCAAATTCCGGGCAGATAACTTCTTCAAAATAGGAAGTAAGTTTCCAATACTCCAGCAGTTCCTCCGTGGATTGCCGGTTACGGTGGGTGACAAGCACGTTAACATTATTTTGCTCTAATATTCCCCTTACATGTGGAAACAATGGCTTTTCATCATGCATAAAAGTTGCTTCCGTTTGACGAAAATCAGCAATTTTTTCTGGAGGAACATCAAATTTCTGATAGGCTGTCCCGTTTTTCAGGGGCGTGAGAACTTCGTGAGGATCCAGCTCTTTGCCGGATATGCGAATAAAAGACTGAACCAAAGTCGGCCAGGTATCCAGAATCGTGCCATCTAAATCCCAGAGAACATTCATAAAAATTTCCCTCCTTACTATGTATTCATTGTATAGGCTGTGAAGAGGCAAAGGCAAATACCCGGCCATTTTACCTGCCGGGTATCTATTATCTCAATACATTAAAATATCTTGCTTCAGGATGGGCAAACACCATTGCAGATACAGAAGCCTCAGGTTCCATCATGCATTCTTCAGTAAGCTGAACACCTATATCCTCAGGCTGTATAAGCTTAAACAGCTTTTTCTGGTCCTCAAGATCAGGGCACGCAGGATAGCCATACGAAAAGCGCTGCCCCTGGTATTTCGCTGTAAAACGGTCCTTCATCGTCATTTCAACCGGATCAGGGAAGCCCCAGCGATCGCGGATCTGTCGATGGATCAGCTCAGCAAGACCTTCAGCCGTCTCCAAAGCCAGCGACTGCAGGGCATGGCTTTCCAGGAATCTGCCTTCGGCTTTTAAACGATCTGCAATAGCGCGTATTCCTTTCCCGGCTGTCACAGTGAAGAAGGAAACATAATCCATTTGACCGCTTTCTTTTGATTTAAGGAAATCTGCCAGACATAAGAATGGCTCTGTTTCCTGGCGCGGAAATTCGAATGTCTCAATGACCGTTTTTTCATCCTCAGCATAGATAAACACCTTATCGCCATCTGACTGGGCAGGAAAGAATTGATAAACTGCTTTAGGCTCAATCCAGTTTTTCTCTTTTGCTTCAGCAATCAGTTCATCAACCACTGCGTTAATTTTAATGGCTTTTTCATCTTTTTCCGCAAGCAGCTTTTGCAGATTTCCTTTTAAGCCAAGGTGATGGCCAATCAGCATTTGCTTATTCACATACGGCTCAATGTGTGAAAGGGAATAGGATTTCAGCAAATGCCGTTTTAAATCTTTTGGAACAAATACAGGTACTTGTGTGCTTACTGTTGGTTTAGGCTTTACTGCAACCGCCACTGATCCGCGGTCATAAGGTACAGCATTTAGCGCTGCTGCCTGTTTTTCTTCCTGCTGGATTCGCAGCTTCACAGCTTCTTCCGGCTCCTGAAGCTGATTGGCTAAAGAGAGACCGTTCATAGCATCCTTGGCATACAGCACGAGACCGTCATATTCCTTGGAAATTTTAGTATCAGTAAATTTCCTTGAGAGGGCTGCGCCGCCTACTAAAATCGGGACATCGATGCCAGCCTGTTTCATATCATGGGCCGTGATGACCATTTGCTGTGCTGATTTGACAAGGAGCCCAGATAGACCGACCATATCCGGTTTCTCACGCCTGATGTTTTCAATCAGTTCAGCAGGGGAGACCTTGATTCCCAAATCTATCACTTCATATCCATTATTGCTTAAAATAATATCCACAAGGTTTTTCCCTATATCATGAACATCGCCTTTAACGGTCGCCAGGATGACTTTTCCCTTGGATGAAGATTGGGCAGCATCTTTTTCCATATAGGGTTCAAGGTAAGCGACAGATGCTTTCATAACTTCGGCGCTCTGCAGAACCTCTGCGACAATCAGCTGATTATCATTGAACAATCTTCCGACTTCCTTCATTCCGTTCATTAAAGGCCCATTAATGATATCAAGCGGAGCAGGGTATGCCTGCAGGGCCAGATCAAGATCAGGCAGGAGCCCTTCTTTCGTTCCTTCGAGAATATAATAGGCTAGGCGTTCCTCAAGTGTCATATCCGGAAGAACACTTTTGCTTTCTTTCTTCTTATCCCGGTAAAAATCAGTAAAGACAGCGAGTGATTCATCAGTAGTTTCGAAAAGAAGCTTTTCAGCCATTAAGACCTCTTCCTTAGAAATGGAAGCAAATCTTTCGAGTTTTTCCGTGTTCACTATCGCATAATCCAGGCCTGCCTGGGTGCAGTGATACAGAAATACAGAATTTAATATTTCCCTGCCGACAGGAGGGAGGCCGAAGGATACATTACTGATTCCCAAAATGGTTTGAACCTCCGGCAGAGCCTCTTTAATAAGTCTGATTCCATCTACCGTTGCCTTTGCAGACCCGATGTATTGCTCATCCCCTGTGCCGACAGGGAAGACGAGGGGGTCAAAAATAAGATCCTGAGGCGGGATATGATATTTATTTACAAGCAAATCATGAGAACGCTTTGCAATCTCAAGTTTGCGTTCAGCCGTAACACCCATGCCTTCTTCATCAATTGTTCCGACAACTACAGCAGCACCATAGCGGTGGATGAGAGGGGCAATCGCCTCAAAGCGTTCTTCGCCATCTTCCAGATTAATCGAATTTATGATGGCTTTACCCTGTGAATAGGTGAGAGCTTTTTCAATCACTTTTTCATCTGTTGAATCGATCACGAGCGGAACTTTGATTTTTTTCACTAATTCCTTGATAAAATTCTCAACATCCTGCATTTCTTCACGGTCAGGATCTGCCAGGCAAATATCAATAACATGGGCACCGCCTTTTACCTGGGCACGGCCTATCTCAGCAGCTTCCTCGAACTTTCCTTCTGCAATCAGCCTTTTAAACTTGCGGGAGCCAATTACATTTGTTCGTTCGCCGACCATTATGGGTCTTAAAGTTGGATCATCATAAATCAGAGGTTCAATTCCGGATACTTTATGCAGGGAATTCCCCTCATAATTCCTTGGTTTATAATCTTTAACCGACTCAGCAATTGCCTGGATATGTTCAGGCGTGGTTCCGCAGCAGCCGCCTACAATATTCAGCCAGCCTTCTTTGGCAAAACCCTCAAGCTTGCTCGCCAGTGATTCGGGAGTTTCATGATACTGTCCTTCTTCATCAGGCAATCCTGCATTGGGATAGCAGCTGACTGCAGTGGATGCCAATCCTGAAAGAGAACGGATATGGTCCTGCATGAATTCAGGACCTGTCGCACAGTTGAGTCCAACTGCCAGAGGCTTCATATGTTCAAGCGAAATATAAAAGGCTTCAATCGATTGGCCTGCAAGGGTCGTGCCCATCGGTTCAATTGTCCCGGAAACAATGAGCGGAAGTTTTATTCCCGTCTTTTTTGATGCCTTTTCAATGCCGATAAAACCAGCCTTCACATTCAGCATATCCTGACTGGTTTCGAGGAGAAGAAGATCGGCTCCGCCGTCTATTAACCCTCTGGCCTGCTCTTCATAAGCTGCTATCATGTTTTCAAATGTAGAACCGCCGGTAACACTCAGTGTCTTCGTAGTTGGTCCCATAGCGCCTGCCACATATCTCGGCCATTCAGGAGTAGACATGCGGTCTGCAGCTTCTCTGGCAATTTCAACAGCAATTTTATTCAATTCATAAGCTTTTTCTTCCAGATCGTAATCTGCGAGAACAATGCTGGTTGCGCCAAAGGTGTTAGTTTCAATAATGTCTGCGCCGGCTTTTAAATATTCAAGGTGAATATGTTCAATAACCGATGGAGCTGTAATATTTAAATTCTCGTTGCAGCCTTCATATTCTTCTCCGCCAAAATCATCCGCTGAAAGATTGGCTCTTTGAAGCATGGTGCCCATTGCTCCGTCCATGATCAGAATCTTCTTTTTTAGCTGCTCCTGCAGTGATGGTTTATGCATGCTGTTTCCTCCTTGAAAGCCGTTCGGTTGTCTCACGGGCATAATTTGATAGCTCGACAGTCATTTCATAACGCATAAATGGAGTGATAAGGTAAATGCCATTAAACAGCTCTGCCGCAGCATCGATCAGCGACTTGGCAATGGCAATGCCTTCAGCGCCAGCTCGTGCTGGATCATCTTTTAATGAAGCCATTCTGCTTCTAATACTGTCGGAAATTTTGATTCCCGGAACTTCATTATGAAGAAACTCTGCATTCCGGCTGCCGGTAAGAGGCATTAAGCCTATATAGACAGGTGCTTTTAAATCTTTCACAGCCTCATGAACCTCAAGCAGTTTTTCTTCAGAGAAAACAGGCTGCGAGATAAAATAATCCGCACCATGCTCCAGTTTCTTTTCGAGCCGCCCGACAGCTTTTTCCAAAGAGCGGACATTGGGGTTAAAAGCGCCTGCAACTGAAAAGGCTGCTTTCTGGCCCAGGTCTTTCCCTGAAAACGATAATCCTTCATTTAACTGCTTGATCATACTGATCAATTCAAATGAAGAAACATCATAGACAGAAGAGGCGCCAGGAAAATCACCGACACGGGCAGGGTCTCCTGTTACAGCAAGAATATCATTTAAACCGAGGGCATGAAGACCCATTAAATGGGATTGAAGCCCTATTATATTTCGATCCCTGCAGGTTACATGCACAAGGGGGCGCAGTCCAGTCTGCTGTTTGACAAGATAGCCAAGTGCAGAGTTGCATACCCTTGGTGAAGCAAGAGAATTATCTGCAAGAGTAATAGAATCGATTCCAGCATTCTTCAATGCCTTTGCACCTTCGAAAAAGCGGGCAGTATCAAGCTTCCTTGGCGGATCCAGCTCAACAATTACCGATGGCCTCTCTCTGACAATATCCTGAAGAGGAGGAAGCTCTCTGGATGATTCCGGTTTCTCTGAAACTATGACTTTATTAACTGCCTTTATTTCTTTTTCCTCGATTGGAGGAAGTCCTTTTAATACATCAGCAAACGCCTTGATATGGTCAGGTGTTGTTCCGCAGCACCCTCCAAGAAGGCGGACACCCTGATTCCGGAATTCTATTGCGGACTGCCGGAAATATTCCGCATCACCTTCATAATGGAATTTGCCGTCCGTATAAGCTGGAATACTGGCATTTGGATATGCCGATAAATGGGCATGTTTTAGCAAAGGTACACTTTCGAGCGTTTTCAGCATATGATGGGGGCCAAGCCTGCAATTGATTCCCACCACATCTGCGCCCATGCCGTCAAGCTTTGTTAATGCGTCTGCTATAGGAGTCTGGTTCTGAAGAACTCCAGCTTCCTGAAGTGAAACCTGTGCGATAATCGGCAAATCGGTTTCTTTTCTGGCTATTGCCAGAACCGTCTCAAGTTCTTCTAGATCATAATAGGTTTCAAGCAAAATACCATCTACATCCTCAAGCAGCAGACAATAAAGCTGCTCACGAAAGCTTCTTTTTATTTCCTCCAGTGTAATCATGTTCGGTTTGAATCCTCTGATCCCGCCGATTGTACCGGCAACATATGCGCGTCCCGCGGCAGCTTTTTTGGCAATCCGGGCTGCCGCACTGTTAATCTCTTTCACAGAGTCTTCAAGCCCATATCGCTGCAGCTTCAGATAATTCGCTGCATACGTATTGGTTTGGATCAACTCAGCCCCTGCGCCTATGTACGCTTCATGGATGTGCTGGATCTGCTCAGATTGCGATAGATTTAATTCCTCAAAACAGCTGTCGGTGCCATAGGAGTAAAGAAGAGTTCCCATCGCTCCATCTGCTATGATGATTTCATTCTTTAATTTATCCAGGAAACTCAAAGTATCACCCCCGCTGTAAAATGGATTGCTTTGTTTGTTCGACTGCAGATAAAGCTGCATTAAAATCTTTCATAATATCGTCTGCGTTCTCCAGGCCAACAGAAAGACGGAGAAGACTGTCTGTAATTCCGCGCTGTTCTCTTTCAGATGCAGGCATGGCTGCATGCGACATTTTGGCAGGGTAGGAGAGGATGGATTCAACTGCTCCCAGACTTACTGCAAAAACAGGAATTTTCGCATTTTCCACAAATACTCTCATCGACTTTTCATCTTCAAGTTCAAAAGACAAGACGGCACCTGCATTCACAGCCTGCTTTTTCTGAATATCATAGCCGGGATGTTCTGCAAAACCGGGATAATGAACTTTCTTTACTGCTGGGTGATCATGAAGGAAACGAGCAATCTTCTCAGCTGATTTCACAGACTGATCCAGCCTTACCTGCAGCGTTTTAATTCCTCTCAGCACAAGCCAGGCATCCTGAACACCCAGAACAGCTCCAAAGGAATTTTGGAGAAAAGCCAGTCTTGCACCTAACTCCGGATCCTTTACAACAGCTAAGCCGGCTACGACGTCACTGTGTCCGGATAAGAATTTGGTTGCGCTGTGCAGCACGATATCCGCCCCTAAAGAGAGCGGTTTTTGAAGGGCAGGGGTCAGGAATGTATTATCCACAAATGTCAGGGCTCCATGCTGTCTTGCAAGTGAACTGATGGCCTGTATATCTGTCACTTTCAGCAGCGGATTGGAAGGAGTCTCTACATAGAAAACTTTCGTGTTTGGACGGATTGCTTCTTTTACTTCCTCTAGATTAGTCATATCAACAAATGTGTGCTCAATGCCAAAACGGGACAGGACTTCTGTTGTCATGCGATAGGTTCCGCCATATACGTCTTCTGTTATGACCACATGATCTCCCTGTGACAAGAGGAGGAATGCTGTAGAAATGGCAGCCATTCCAGAAGAAAAGGCAAACCCTCTAATCCCTTCTTCAAGCTCGGCGATGACTTCCTCAAGTGCTTCCCTTGTTGGATTCAGGCTGCGGCTGTAATCATATTTTCCGAATGCATCTATATCTTTTTGATGGAAAGTGGAGGCATGCTGGATCGGTACACTGACTGCTCCTGTTTCCGGGTCGAACTTTTGATTATTGTGAAGCAATTTCGTTTGAAATGTGTAATTCGTACTCATCGTACTGCCTCCTTTAAAACCTTTGCAAAAGCATGTTCAAGATCCGACTTCAAATCTTCTGCATTTTCGATTCCAACCGAGAAACGCAGAAGCCTGTTACAGACACCGGTTTCAATGCGGATCTCTTCTGGGATGTCCGCATGCGTTTGTGTTGCGGGATATGTTATAAAACTCTCGACTCCGCCAAGGCTTTCAGCAAAGGAGATGAGGGAGAGGCTCTGCAGAAAAGGATTCACCCAGGATTCATCCTGGACCCGGAAAGATATCATTCCTCCTTTGCCTGGATAAAGAACATCCGTTACGGCAGCGTGGTCTGATAAGAAAGCCGCTAATTCCCGGGCATTTTTTTCATGACGTTCCATGCGAAGAGAGAGTGTCTTCATGCCTCTGATCAAAAGCCAGGAATCAAATGGGCTAAGGACTGCACCGGCAGCATTGTGGTTCATGGCAAGATCCTCACATAACTGTTTGCCTTTTGCGACAACTAAACCGGCAAGTACATCATTATGTCCTCCAAGATACTTTGTCGCACTATGGATGACAATATCAGCACCAAGCTTTAGAGGCTGCTGAAGAAGGGGGGTGTAAAATGTGTTATCAACGATCAGGAGAATATTATGCCGTTTCGCGATATCAGCTATTAACTGAATATTTGTCTCTTCCATCAGCGGATTAGTGGGAGTCTCCAGAAAAATAGCTTTCGTATTTTCGGTGATTAATTCTTCAACATTTTCCGGAGTGCTCGTATTCACATATTTGCTCTGCAGTCCCCATTTTTTGAAGCCCTGTTCAAGCAGACGATAGGTTCCGCCGTATAAATCCTTGGAAACAATCCACTCATCACCTGATTTAAAGAGGGAAAGAATCGTAAGGATGGCGGCCATACCAGAACTGCAGGCATAGCCTTGATCGCCTTCTTCCAGATCGGCGATCGCCTTTTCAAGCAGCTGGCGGGTAGGATTGCCTGTTCGGCTATAGTCAAAGCCGGTTGACTGGCCAATGCCTTCATGCCGGTAGGCAGTTGAAAAGTATACAGGCGGATTGACTGCACCTGTTGCTGATTCGCTCCTGTTTCCGATTTGCGCTAATTTGGTGTCAATATTATACATGCTGGTAAACACTCCTTTATCGTAATAAAAAAAAGCCTTCTATAAGAAGAAGACTTTTTAATGTGAACAGCCATTCTTCTTATCTTTCAAGTTTCTAAAAAACTTGCAGGAATTAGCACCTTTTCAATCAAAATACGATTGCTGGTTGCTGAGGCGTCGTCGGGCCTTACCCTCGACCTCTCTGGATAAGAAATCAAATATTAAATTTTCTCTAAACTTTACTACAGTAAACCGTTAATAGTCAACACTTTTTCGAATATTTCATGTATTGATTTAAAATGACTCCTCCTGGCATAAACTGTTATAGGTAGATCGCTTTAAAGTTCAGAATATTTCCTTTATAATAATGAGGAAAATAATATTTCTTGGAGGGAAGCTTTTATGCAAGAACATAGTCATTGCCGTCACAGATTTGCTGAAACAGATGGACCAGCCGTTTTCCGGACAATTGATGGCATTGAAGTGAATGTTGCCGGCAGCTTATTCCAAAAATGTACAACATGCGGTCATTTTGATTTTCCCGTGGATACTAGAGAAGCCATTGAATCTTCCCTTAAAGAAAACAGAAAAAATACCAATGAATCGAAACAAATCTATATTAACCTGGTAGAAACTTTTTAAAGCCGAAACTTTTCGGCTTTTTTTATGTTCAGTTATTTCATATTTATAAATGTTTACCTTTTTACAAATCATTTTTTTAGAATAAGTAATTACTAGAAAAAATTTTTTATAGTTTTCCACTATATTCATGTTTTTATCTTTGTACAACTAGATTTTACGTGTTAGAATAGCTGTGGAAACGTTTTATCCTCTGAAAAATATTATTATTCGTAAAAATGAATTGTTAATTTCTTCTAATGATGGGTATTGTACTTTTAGAGAGAAAAAACGTATTGAATTATTCACTTACAAAACAGTTATGGAGGTAATTTTCCATGAAAAAGCCATCGAATGGTGAGGGACCTTTTGAACAGGGATTTCATGGCCCAAACCTTGGCTACGTTATTGAACTTTATGAAAGATATTTAGAGGATCCATCCTCGATTGATCCTGAAATGAAAGAGTACTTTGAAAAAAATGGTTCCCCTTTAACAAGTGAAGGGACGGGACAAATGGCTTCATCAGCAAATCAGCCAATGAATGCCGGACAGCTTGAGAAAACACTTGCTGCTATTCGCCTGGCTGATAATATCCGCACATATGGCCACTTGGCTGCCGATATCTATCCGCTGGGTAACAATAAATCGGAAACTGCTTTATTTGAACTGAGCAAATATGGCTTAACTGAAAATGACTTAAAAGAGATCCCTGCTGGTGTCATTACCAAAGATGCCACATACCCTTTACGCAACGGACTTGAAGCAATTGAATTCCTGAAGAGCGCTTATATGGGACCCATTGCTTTTGAATTCCAGCATATATTTGATGAAAACGAAAAAGACTGGCTTCGCCGTAAAATAGGAGCCAACAGCCATAAGCTGTCAATGCAAAAGGCGGAAAAACTGAAAGTTTTAAGAAGACTGACTGAAGTTGAGGAATTTGAAAAGTTCCTTCATAAAACCTTCGTCGGACAAAAAAGATTCTCCATTGAGGGTCTTGATACAATGGTTCCTTTATTGGATGAAATTGTTTCTGAATCTGTTTCGGATGGAGCAAAAACAATTAACATCGGCATGGCCCACCGCGGAAGGTTAAACGTTCTTGCCCATGTTCTTGGCAAGCCATATGAAATGATTTTCGCGGAATTCCAGCATGCGCCGAATAAAGAACTGGTTCCTTCTGAAGGATCCATCGGAATCAATTACGGCTGGACAGGCGACGTGAAGTATCACCTTGGTCTGGATAAACAGATCAAAGATGAGAATACGACCATTGCCAGACTGACATTAGCTAACAATCCGAGCCATCTTGAATTTGTAGGTTCACTGGTTGAGGGCTACACGCGAGCTTCACAGGACAACAGAACAAAGGCCGGTTATCCTGAAGTAGATCCAAAAGCTGCTTTAGCCATTATCATTCATGGAGACGCTGCATTCCCTGGTCAGGGCATTGTAGCAGAAACACTAAATCTTGGACAGCTGACAGGCTATAACACTGGCGGTTCGATCCATATCATTGCCAATAATACAATTGGTTTCACAACAGAATCACATGATTCCCGCTCTACCAGATATGCAAGTGATCTGGCCAAAGGGTATGAAATGCCAATTATGCATGTTAATGCAGACGAACCTGAAGCAGTAGTGGCAGCGGCAAGAATTGCCTGCGAATATCGTGCTAAATTCCAGAAGGATATCCTCATCGACTTAATCGGATACCGCCGTTTTGGACATAACGAGATGGACGAGCCTATGACGACGAATCCTCTTATGTATAATATTGTACGCAATCGGCCAACCGTGAAAGCGCTGTATGCTGAAAAGCTTTTAAATGAAAAGATCATCAGCAAAGAGGAAGCTGAAGGCGTCCATAATGAAGTACTGGAAAAAATGAAGGCTGCCTATGAAAAAGTGCCAAAAGAAAAGAAGGCAGCTGAGTTAACCGATCCTCCTGAAACTGTCGAAAAGGGTCTGCCAAAAATTAATACAGCCGTTTCAATTGATAAACTCAAGCAAATCAATGAAGAACTATTAAAATGGCCGGAGGATTTCAAGGTATTTGATAAACTCGGCAAAATTCTGCAGCGCAGATTGGAAGCGCTTGAAGGGGACGGCAAGATTGATTGGGGTCTCGCAGAAACACTGGCATTTGCAACCATCCTATCTGATGGTACACCTGTCAGACTGACTGGCCAGGATTCAGAGAGAGGAACATTTGCTCAAAGAAACGTTGTTCTGCATGATCATACAACTGGAAAAGCGTATTCACCTTTGCATAAACTCTCAACTGCCAAGGCTTCATTCGCAGTCCATAATAGTCCATTATCTGAAGCCGCTGTTGTAGGCTTTGAATATGGATATAATGTATTTGCTCCGGAAACGCTTGTTTTATGGGAAGCTCAATATGGTGATTTTGCCAATGCAGCACAAGTAATGTTTGACCAGTTTATTGCTGCCGGCCGAGCAAAATGGGGGCAAAAATCAGGTCTTGTCATGCTCCTTCCGCATGGTTATGAAGGACAGGGGCCTGAACATTCAAGTGCGCGCCTGGAAAGATTCCTGACTCTTGCAGCTGAAAATAACTGGACAGTTGCCAATCTTTCTTCATCAGCACAGTATTTCCATATTTTAAGAAGACAGGCTGCCATACTTGGAAAAGAGGAAGTTCGCCCGTTAGTGATCATGTCTCCGAAAAGTCTGCTGCGCAATCCGACTGTCGCATCAAATGGAATTGAATTGAGCGAAGGAGAGTTCCGATCTGTAATCGAACAGCCTGGTTTAGGTGAAAATCATGAAAAAGTGAAACGCATCATTCTTGGATCAGGAAAGATCACAATTGATTTAGCCGAAAACCTGAAAAATTATCCGGATCAGGATTGGTTCCATATCTTACGTGTGGAAGAAATCTATCCGTTCCCAATGAATCAGATAAAAGACATTTTAACCCGTTATCCAAATGTGGATGAAATTGTCTGGATTCAGGAAGAACCTAAGAATATGGGTGCATGGAATTTCGTTGAACCTAGACTGAAAGAAATCGCAGGCAGCGATATCGATGTCACCTACATCGGAAGAAGACGCCGATCAAGCCCGGCAGAAGGTGACCCGACTGTTCATAAGAAAGAACAAGCACGCATAATAGATGAAACCCTATCACGCAAGCAAGAAGGAGGAAATTAAGGTGGCAGAAATCAAAGTTCCAGAATTGGCGGAATCCATTACAGAAGGTACGGTGGCACAGTGGCTGAAACAGCCTGGTGACACTGTCAATAAAGGTGACTATGTTGTCGAACTTGAAACAGACAAAGTAAATGTTGAAATTATTTCTGAACATAGCGGAGTTTTACAGGAAATCAAAGCACAGGAAGGCGACACGGTTAATGTAGGTGAAACCATTGCTATCGTTAATGAAAGCGGACAAGCTGCACTTGCACCGGAAAAAGCCGAAGAAAAGCCTGAAGCAGCTAAAGCTGAAGAACCTAAAGCAGAGGAGACGCCAGCACAGCCTGCTGCTGAAGAAAAAACAGGCGGACAGCGTCCAATCGCTTCACCGGCAGCACGTAAACTGGCAAGAGAAAAAGGCATTGACCTGAGCCAGGTGCCGACAGGGGATCCACTGGGCCGAATCAGAACACAGGATGTTGAATCCTTTAATCCCAACCAGGCAAAACAGCAGGCTCAAACGCCAAAACCGGCAGCAGCTTCCAAACCGGCTGAACAGGCATCAGGCGGAAAAGAAGTGGAACGGATTAAAATGTCCCGCCGCCGCCAGACAATTGCAAATCGCCTTGTAGAAGTACAGCAAACAGCAGCCATGCTGACAACGTTCAATGAAGTGGACATGACCAATGTAATGAACCTTCGCAAGAAGCGGAAAGATAAATTCTTTGAAGAAAACGATGTTAAGCTTGGCTTCATGTCATTTTTCACAAAAGCGGTCGTTGCAGCACTTAAGAAGAATCCTTACTTAAATGCTGAAATTCAAGGCAATGAAATCGTTCTAAAAAAATTCTATGATATTGGTATCGCTGTTTCAGCTCCTGAAGGTCTTGTCGTTCCGGTTGTCCGTGATGCAGACCGCAAAAACTTTGCTGAGATCGAAAAGGATATCATGGACCTTGCAGTGAAGGCAAGAGACAATAAGCTTGCTCTTTCAGACCTGCAGGGAGGAAGCTTTACCATCACAAATGGCGGTGTATTTGGCAGCATGATGTCTACGCCAATTCTGAACGGACCTCAGGTTGGTATCCTTGGAATGCACTCCATCCAGCTGCGCCCGGTTGCGATAGATGCTGAAAGAATGGAAAACCGTCCAATGATGTACATTGCACTATCGTATGACCACCGCATTGTTGACGGAAAAGAAGCTGTAACCTTCCTGAAACGCGTCAAAGAACTGATTGAAGATCCGGAAAGCCTTCTTTTTGAAGCCTAATAAATAATGAAACCAGAGTGGAGTTCCGCTCTGGTTTTTTTAATAGCATAGGAAACTATAAAAATGAACGATATTAATAGCTCTGTGGAAGAGTGTCTGCATCCAGCTCCAGCGCCTACCCCCTCGAGGTGTAGGGGGTGAGCAAGGCGCTTCCGCTTTCGTTATGGAAAATTATTTGCATTAAGGAAACAATGTACAGGTTATGAATAGTATATTAAAAAGCAGGTGATAATCTTGAAAAGACGGCAAATGAAAATTCTGCAGTATAGTGCGGTGTTAAAGAAATTAGGGGTTATAAGTGAAGAGGAATATGAAAATATAAAAAAAGCAAACAAACTTACAGCATACGTCCGAAGATAATAAAAAAAGCGGGAATAGCTCCCGCTCTACATATTCAATAAGTATTTGCAAACTAATATGGTATTTGAAACTTACTCTTTAAACGGTCTTAAGCCGCGTTTTTGAATCTCCGTTTTTAATATCCTAATCCATTCCTTTTCAGACCCTGACTTTAATGCATCACGATACGAGACGACCAGCTGTTCATTACTCATAATTTTCATTATGCATACCTCCTGGTTAAATGGATTGAATATTCTATTTTTTATTATTGTAAAGGTTATTTAAGATTTTGTGAACCCTTTATTAAAAAAAGATTTATTACATTATGGTGACATTTTTCTGCAAACTCTTTTCACAGGAGCAGAAGGTAGACGGTGTTTTACAGGAAAGGTAAAATTTATATAACTACTGAATAAAGGGAGAATCTGCATATGAATGTAACGCTTGATCATATTGTCCACTTTATTAAGGCTGAGCCGGCTGCTGCTGCTGCAAAATGGAGGGATCATGGATATAAGGCAATCGCTGGGGGCAGCCATGAAAAATGGGGAACATATAACAGTCTTTTGTACATTGGGCATTCCTACCTCGAATTTTTATCGATTGAAAAGGATCATATTGCCTTAAGTACAGATAATCCTCTTATTAAACAGCTGACAGAAGAAATCAGACATGGAGAAGGGATAGGCCAAATTTGTTTCCGAACCAATAATATTGAGGATTTGCAGAATGAATTAACGGAAAACGGCTTTGAGACCTTTCCAATCTTTAATGGAAGCAGAAAGAGGGAAGATGGAAGCATCCTTTCATGGAAAATGCTCTTTATAAAGGAAAACCCAGGTTATAAATACCCATTCTTTATTGACTGGGGCATGGAAGACGATAAGAGCTTAGAAGGATTGAAACAACAGGGCTTAATTGATGAGAAGCTTGCTGCTAAAAAGATTGAAGCAGTCTATATAGCTTCAAAAGACTGTGAAAAATCTGCGGCAGCATGGCAGGAGATCATGCCAGCTTCCGGTGCTGATATTTACATAAGCCATGATGGAAAAGAAAAAAGAGCATCCATTCTGATTGGTTCAGTAAATATCGTCTTTTGCCAGCCATTAAACGAGAATGGAATGGCAATGGAGGTCCTTCGAAAAAAAGGTGAAAAGCCCTTTGCTGTTCAATTAGCGCCAAGCCTTGAAAAAGAAATATCGCTATATGAAGGTCTTTATTTTTAACGAGAGAGAAGTTTCAACTTTAACCTGCTGCTCCTTTTAAAGGGCAGTTTTTTTTCATCTTATAAAAATTAATAAACTATTACTATATGAAAATATTGAATATTCAGTAATATGTGTTAACATAAAATGTAAGCGTTTTATATCACTCATCTTAGAGGAATCTTTTGCATAATGATTAGATCATATACCAAGGAGGATTTCTGGATGAAAGAATTATTGAATCTTACAGTAGGGAAGCTCCTGGAGGAGAAAGCCGGCCTTCACCCTGATCATGAAGCTGTAGTATATGCCGATCGCGGGCTCCGAATGAGTTATAAGGAGTTTAATGATTATTGCAGGCTTGCTGCCAAAGGGTTTATGAAGCTGGGCCTTGAAAAAGGAGAGCATATTGCAGCATGGTCAACAAACACGCCGGAGTGGCTTACGTGCCAGTTTTCAACAGGCAAGATGGGGGCTGTCCTTGTAACCGTTAATACAAACTATCAAGCTGCTGAACTCGAATATCTTTTAAAGCAATCTGACAGTACAACGATTGTTCTGATGGAAAAGTTCAGAGAAACTTCTTACATAGAAATGCTGTACAGCATTGTCCCTGAATTGAAGGATTCCGAGCCGGGGCAGCTGAAAAGCAAAAGACTTCCTTTCTTAAAAAACGTTATTGTCATGGGAGAAAAACGCTTCCCAGGTACATACAGCTGGGAAGATATTATCCGGATGGGTGAATCAGTCACAGACAGAGACCTCGATGAGAGGATGGAAAGCCTTGACCCTGACGATGCCATAAATATGCAATATACATCAGGAACGACAGGCTTTCCAAAAGGGGTCATGCTAACCCACAATAACATCGTTAACAATGGATACAATATCGCAAATTGTATGCAATTAACAAAAGATGACCGCTTATGCATTCCTGTTCCATTTTTCCATTGTTTCGGCTGTGTGCTTGGAACGATGGCATGTATCTCCGTTGGCGCCACAATTGTACCGGTGCAGGAATTCAGCCCTAAAGCTGTTCTGCAGACTGTCCAGGATGAGAAATGTACAGGCCTTCATGGGGTGCCGACAATGTTTATCGCAGAGCTGAATGATCCTGATTTCAGCAAATATGATCTATCGACCCTTCGTACAGGCATAATGGCTGGCTCCAATTGTCCAATTGAGGTCATGAAAGGCGTTATCGAAAAAATGGGCGCTAGCGAAATAACCATTGCCTATGGACAAACAGAGTCATCGCCTGTCATAACCCAGACACGGACAGATGATCCAATTGAACTTAGAGTGGAGTCTGTCGGAAGGGCATTGCCGAATGTAGAAGTGAAAATTGTAGAGCCGGGCACAAACAACGAAGTCCCTGCCGGTGTTCAGGGGGAATTATGTACCAGAGGCTACCATGTCATGAAGGGATATTATAAAAATCCGGATGCTACAAAAGAAGCCATTGATGAGGATGGCTGGCTCCATACCGGGGATCTCGCTGTAATGGATGAGAACGGGTACTGTAAAATCACGGGAAGATTAAAGGATATGATCATCAGGGGCGGAGAAAATATTTATCCGCGCGAAATAGAAGAATTCCTTTATACTCATCCGCAGATTCTTGACGTTCAGGTGGTTGGGGTTCCTGATGCTGTGTATGGTGAAGAAGTGGTCGCATGGGTAATAGCAAAGGAAGGCTCTGACTTAACCGCAGAAGAACTTCGCGATTACTGCAAAGGGAAAATCTCACGCCATAAAATCCCTCGGTATATAGAATTTATTAAAGAATATCCAATGACAGCTTCAGGCAAAATTCAGAAGTTCAGATTGCGTGAACAAGCTAAAGAAGTCATTGAAAATGCAACTACATTAAAATAATAAGCATAAGAAACCTGCGGGGAACTACCCGCAGGTTTTTTCATTTTCCATCTTCGTTCATTCAAAAGGCTTAAAATAACTCCTCCTCAGAACCAATGTTATAAAGCTTATGAGAAATTAAAATGGTATTAAAGATATGAGAAAAGGAGCGAGAGCAGATGTATGATGAAATGTATGTAATGGAAGCTTTAATGAAGGCTAAACAAAAAGAAATGGATTTAATTACACCACACTTGAAAAGCTCAAATAACAAATTAATTTGCAGGCTTCCGGTAATTAAAAATTTGGATGCCTGCCAATGCCAGGAATGACGGAGATGTTTCTCCGTCTCAGTTTGTCGACAAAAGGGCTTCGGAATGCTCTCATTCCGAAGCCCTTTTGTGATTTTCACTCATTTTCCTCTATATACAGATCTTCCTCTGGCCTCCTTCTAGACCATTTTAGGCTCCGGCCATGTCCAGCGCATGCCATGCTTTTCTTTTGCATCTGCGAAAACACGTTCAATGGTTTCACTAAATGATCTTTTGGCACAAGCTCGTCCAGAGTACCATTTACAGCTGATGACGTTGAATGGAACTGTTTTTTGAAAGCTTCTTCTTCACCTCAAGCAATTGATATTCCTATTGTATCAAGACTTGGAGAACATGCGATACAAAATTCAGAAAGCCTGTTGATTGGAGTGGAAGGCGCGAAGACTCCCGCGGGAGTGCTGGACAGGTGAGACCCCGCAGGCGCGAACGCGCCGAGGAGGCTCAGCGCCGGCCCGCAGGAAAGCGAAGCGCCTGGAACGGAAATCAACAGCCTCGATTACACGCTAAATAAAAAAACTGCAGACAAGCTCGTTTTTTATCGAGTTTGTCTACAGTCTGTGACGGAGATGTTCCTCCGTCTTCTTTTTTTGAAAAGAATCTTCCGAAAATGATACTATAATAAACAAAAGAGAGAACCAAGGGGGAACGTTTTGCTGATGACTACACAGAAATTGTTTGTATATGGAACCTTAAGAATGCATGAAACAAATCACTTTGTTCTTAAAGGAAGTCCCTGCATTGCCGAGCAGGCATGGGTATACGGAGAATTATTTGATACTGGACTAGGCTATCCCTCTATGAAACCATCACTAGACCAAAAAGTGTATGGCGAGCTTTATGAAGTGCATTTGGATCATTTTTCCGATCTGGATGAACTGGAGGATTATATCCCGGGCAGAAAAGACAATTTATACGACAGGGTAGAACAGACTGTCCATACGGATAATGGAGAAGTAAATGCACTTGTATATGTATCCTCAAGGGATGACCTGCTGGCAGAACCAATCCTTCACGGAGATTGGAAGCTTTACCAGCTTATGAAGGATAAGCCGGAGAAGACCTATTATTTTGCTTACGGGTCCTGCATGGATGATGAACGATTTTGCGTGGCCAAGGTAGATCACCATTTTAAAACAATAGTAGGAGGCGGAAAACTGGCCGGTTATTCAATGCAATACCTGTTTTCCAGAGATGATGGAGGAAGGGCAGATATTATAGAAAATGGCGGTGTTACTGAAGGGGTTCTATATGAACTTCCCTATGAAGCTGTTGAATATCTGTTCCAAAGGGAAGGTTTTTACGGACAATGGTACCGTCCTGCCTTTGTAAATGTCCAGGCAGGGGACAAATTGTACAAAGATGTCCTGACTTTCCATGTCTATAATAAAAAAGGGGAGCTGCCCCCGCCTGACCATTACGCTCATGAAATTCTCCGCGGCGCCAGAGGAAGAGTAAGTGATGATTACTACAAAAAGCTTGAACAGCAGCTGGAAAAACTGGGAGTTAAGATTCGATTGGATGCATGATAATATACGACTAAAGGATGAACACAAGTTCATCCTTTTTCCTGTATGGTAGGGTTGTCGCTTTTTATAGAATAAAGTGAAACTTCAATCAGTGGGGGTGTTCCTTATCCCCCACTGATTGTTAGTCGCGTTCTAGTGTCGCTAAGATC
>NZ_MRTQ01000029.1 GCF_001956215.1 Paenibacillus sp. FSL R5-0490
CCGATGGTAGTTGGGGGCTGTCCCCCTGTGAGAGTAGGACGCTGCCGGGCACATGAAAGAGCACCTGATGGGTGCTCTTTTTTGTGTGTAATTAGGGGTATTTGAATCAGTTGGACTCTTCTTTTTATTGAAAAGTGCAGCTATGCGTCACTTCGCGCAACATATGCGTCACATTTTCAGGATATGCTTCACTTTGGCACATATATGCGTCACTTCTCGCATTTATGCGCAAGAATCAAATTATATGCGCCATTCCACATTTCGCCCTCTGTTTTCATAGTCGATTTCGTCTCCGTAAAGACGGATGGTGCCAAATGTTAGATAAACTCCAAAACTTGCTAGATAAATCAAAAATCCTGTTAGATAAATTCATAAACCTGTTAGATAAAACCCAAAACATGCTAGATAAACTCCAAAATCTGTTAGATATACCGCCAATCCCATGCACGTGCCCAAATAAATTCCCAGCAAACCTGAAATTCCGCGACATCCCAGCTGCCCTATCAGCAAAAAAATAAAAAGCCCCTATCAAAGGGCTTACATTTCAAGAAAATATCTCCGGCATTGTTATTTTCCGCAGCTTCTTTAAGTAATAATTATATTTTGGATGACTTGTATCCGTGGTGAGTAAATCATTTTCACAATCTGTGCAGATAAAAGAAGTGTATAGATGTATTCCCCTGGTTTTTTCCTGCTCGCATATGACACATTCTTCCCCTGCCTGTTTCTTTGCTAATAGCGAACCCAATCACTCCACCTCCATACCCTTAGTCTGCCCAGATTAACAGTATTGTATACAATTTTTTGAATTTTCGCTGGCGGGTTTTTCTGAGGTTACTTGATTAATATTGTATGATGGAAATCTAATTTGGGTGTATGTCTATAAAGGATTTCTTTTAATATTTTGCCAGATGCTTCAGGGACTGGCGCAGATATCTGCCATATGTAGCAGTTACATACTTGTTTTGTTAAAATAGGAGAAGAATCATAGGAAAGTGATGAACATATGAATCAGAAAAACACTCCATTATGGAACCAATTACAAATACATGCTTCACACCAGCCGTTATCCTTTCATGTGCCTGGCCATAAGAACGGGTTTCTTGCAGGCTGTGAGGGAGCAGATTATTTTAAACATATTTTAAAGCTGGATGCTACGGAGCTCAGCGGACTGGATGATTTGCATTCTCCTGAGGGAGTCATCCTGGAGGCACAAGAGCTGCTTGCCGGCCTGTACGAAGTTTCAAAAAGCTTTTTCCTTGTGAACGGATCGACTGCTGGGAATCTTGCCATGGTCCTGTCAGCCGCAGAGGAAGGTGAGACTGTATTGGTCCAGCGGAACTGCCATAAGTCCATCCTGAATGGCATTACTTTGGCTAAGGCGAAGCCTGTCTTTTTAGCGCCTGAGTTTAATGAAGAGTGGGGCGTCGCCGGGGGAGTGACTTTAGAAACGGTTAAAGAGGCAATCAGGCAATATCCGGATGCAAAAGCAATCATCTTAACCTATCCGAATTATTATGGAATGGTATACGACCTTGAAAGTATTATTCAGTGCGCTCACGATTATGGTATTCCAGTGCTGGTGGATGAGGCACATGGAGCGCATTTAATAGGCGGGAGCGATTTTCCCGCTTCGGCCGTTCAGCTTCAGGCAGATCTTACTGTACAATCGGCACATAAAACGCTGCCTGCTATGACAATGGGTGCTTATCTGCATTTTAACAGTCGTTTTATAAAGGAAGAGAAGGTGTCCAACTATCTGGGGATACTCCAATCAAGCAGCCCATCCTATCCGATTATGGCTTCTCTTGATTTGGCAAGGGCTTATTTAGCTTCATTTTCGAAAAAGGATGAGGAAGCACTGCTTGAAAAGATTAGGTATTTCAGGAAGAGTCTTAACGGTATTAAAGGCATTAAGGTACTGCCATTCCAACATCACAGCGGTGACCCTTTAAAGGTAACCATCCAGTCGGAAACCTCACTCAGCGGATTTAACCTGCAGACTCTACTGGAGAAACACGGGATCTTTACGGAAATGGCGGATCCCTATAATGTCCTGTTTGTTTTGCCACTTTTGAAGAACGATATGGATTATCCATTTGACCGGGTGATTGAATGTTTGAAAGAGGAATTGACCTCATTCGGACCGGCAGACCGCCAGGAAAGAATCACTTTCAGTAAAAAGCCTGTTTCCGGCCTTGCCCTTGAGCAAAAGGAACAGAGTCAGCACACCATTAAAATGGTGGCACTGGAAGAGGCGGCCGGCAAAATATGCGCTCAGCAGGTAATTCCTTATCCGCCAGGCATTCCGCTCTTATACCCGGGTGAAATCATTGAGGCTGAAGATATCGCAAACATCAGATTTCAAATTCAGGCCGGAGCACGGTTTCAAAATGGAGACAATATTAAAAAAGGCAGCATCCACATATATAAGGATCTATAACAGCAGCTGGAGGAAGTAAAATGAAAAATGGGAAGTTTATTACGGTCGAAGGACCTGAGGGTGCCGGAAAGACAACAATTATTGATATGCTGGCAAGCAATCTGGCAAAGGAAGGCTATCAGGTGCTTCAGACAAGAGAGCCTGGCGGAATTGAGATTGCTGAGCAAATCCGAAGTGTCATACTTGATAAAAAGAATACAAAGATGGACCCGAGAACAGAGGCTCTGCTGTATGCGGCAGCCAGAAGGCAGCACCTGGCCGAGAAAGTAAAGCCGGCATTGGATGAGGGATATATCATTTTATGTGACCGGTTTATTGATAGCTCTCTTGCCTATCAGGGATATGCAAGAGGACTTGGCATTGAGGAGGTCTACTCTATCAACAGCTTTGCCATTGAAGGCATGATGCCTGAACTGACACTGTATTTTGATATTGATCCTGCGGCCGGATTGGAAAGAATCAATCAGCATAAAGGACGGGAAGTGAACCGCCTGGACCTGGAAAAGCTCGACTTTCACCATAAAGTGCGGGAGGGCTACCTGAAGCTAATGGAGCTTTACCCGGAGCGCATCTTTAAGATTGATGCTTCAAAGCCATTGGAGGAAGTGTATCAGCAGGCGGAGAGCAAGCTGAAAGAACGAATATAAAAACTCGCCTTAAAGATGGGATATCTTTAAGGTTTTTTTACAGGCTATAAAATTATTTTTCCTGTATTCCCTTAATTTCTGCTTGAAGATAAAATAATTGATATAATAAAAGTAAGACAAAACGGATGAAAACTTTGTAAAGGGGATGGGCTTATGAAATTAATTCTGGCAGTCATTCAGGATCAGGACAGCAATAAGCTAATGAATGCGCTGGTTGACAATAACTTTCGTGCGACAAAATTGGCCAGCACGGGCGGATTCTTGAAATCAGGCAATACAACGTTCATGATCGGGACAGAGGATATCCGTGTGGAGAGAGCCCTGCAGATTATTAAGGAAAATTGCAGAGCAAGAGACCAGCTGGTTGCACCGGTATCGCCGATGGGCGGCAACGCAGATTCTTATGTGCCATACCCTGTTGAAGTTGAGGTTGGCGGTGCGACAGTGTTTGTTCTGCCAGTCGAGCAGTTCCATCATTTTTAATCATTACAGAGGGAGCTTTGAGCCCTTTGCGGAGGATCAGGTATGAAAATTAATCAGGAACTTCGGCTCAAGATGGAAAATGTCCGCAATGAGCAGAAGCAGGCAGCAATGAACGGCGTTAAATTTTCTGAAATGGTGCAGAAGCAGGACCAGAAAATGCAGGCTTCCCAGCTTCAGGGTCTGTTAAAGGATATAGATGCCGCAGGAGAACGGCTGGCCCGCTCCAGAACCTTTAAGGACCTGGCCAAATATAAAACGCTTGTGAAACGATTTGTGAAGGAAGCGGTTGATTTTGGAATGGAGCTGAGGCAATCGCACAGCTGGAACCAGCATGGACAGGGCCGGTCTCTGAAAGTGGTGGAAAAGGTTGATGAAAAGCTTTCAGAGCTGACAGATGAATTAATGAAAAAAGAAGAATCTTCTATTGATATATTAGGTAAAGTCGGAGAGATTAAGGGACTCCTAATAAATTTATATATGTAAGTGAGTGATACTTGTGGGGAAAACGTGGGAACAGCTGGAGGCCGTACAGCCAGTTGTATTAAAAATGTTTAAAAATAGCATAGTGAAGAATCGGCTGGCCCACGCCTACTTATTTGAAGGGATGAAAGGAACAGGAAAGCGGGAGGCAAGCATGCTTTTGGCGAAAAGCCGATTCTGCCATGAGCCGATTGAAGGGTATGTTCCATGTGAAACATGTTCAAACTGCAAAAGGATAAACAGCGGAAATCATCCGGATGTTCATATTCTGGAGCCGGACGGGCTTTCTATCAAAAAAAATCAGATTCAAAGCCTGCAGGAAGAGTTTTCAAAGACCGGGGTAGAATCCAGGCGGAAACTGTATGTGATTGTTCATGCTGACAAAATGACAGTGAACGCTGCCAACAGTCTGCTTAAATTTCTGGAGGAACCCCATTCAGAGACGACCGCTGTGCTGATTACCGAGCAGTCGCAGCAGATGCTTCCTACTATTCTATCCCGCTGTCAGTCCATTTCTTTTAAACCATTATCTCCTGCTGAAATGATTCAGCAATTAAAAAATAATGGAGTGGATCCTGCCCAGGCACCATTACTTGCACAAATTACCAATAATTTGGATGAAGCTTTACAATATAGTTCAGATGATTGGTTTGTACAAGCACAAAAAATAGTGTTAAAATTATATGAAGTGGTAAAGAAGAATCCCCTTGAGGCAATGGTTGCCCTTCAGGAGGATTGGTTCTTGCACTTTAAAGAAAAAGAGCAGATTGATCGCGGCTTGGATCTATTACTTCTTATTTTTAAAGATTTACTATATATTCAGCTTGGGAAACAAGACCAGGTTGTCCATCTGAACGAACGAAAACGTTTAGAGCAGTTTGCGCTGCAATCTTCCACCAAACGCCTGACGGAACAGATGACGGCTGTTTTGGAAGCCAAAAGAAAATTGCAGGCAAATATGAATCCGCAGCTGTTGATGGAACAGCTTGTGCTAAAATTGCAGGAGGGATCTTCCTTTGTATGATGTAGTAGGAGTGCGCTTTAAAAAAGCGGGCAAGATTTATTATTTTGATCCCGGAGATCTCTCAATACAAAAGGATGACTTTGTCATTGTCGAAACTGTCCGAGGCGTTGAATACGGAAAAGTGGTAATCGCCCCGAAGCAGGTCGATGAGAATGATGTTGTCCTTCCATTAAAAAAGGTTCTTCGTATTGCAGATCAAAAGGATCGCATGATTGTCGAGGAGAACAAGCAGGCCGCCAAGGAAGCATACGAGGTATGCTGTGAAAAGGTACAAACACATCAGCTTGATATGAAGCTGGTGGATGTTGAATATACATTTGACCGAAATAAGGTCATCTTCTACTTTACGGCTGATGGCCGGGTTGACTTCCGCGAGCTTGTCAAAGATCTCGCAGCCATCTTCCGGACAAGGATTGAACTTCGCCAGATAGGTGTGAGGGATGAAGCAAAAATGCTGGGCGGAATTGGCCCATGCGGAAGAATGCTTTGCTGTTCCACTTTCCTGGGTGACTTTGACCCTGTATCCATTAAGATGGCAAAGGACCAGAATCTATCGCTGAATCCAACGAAAATATCGGGTTTATGCGGCCGCTTAATGTGCTGCCTGAAATATGAAAATGATGAGTATGAAGCAGCAAAAGAAATGCTTCCGGACCTTGGGGAATGGATTCAAACCCCGGATGGAGCCGGAAAAGTGGTAGGCTTAAATATATTGGAGCGTGTGCTGCAGGTTGATGTGAAAGAAGCCGAGCGCGTCCTCGAATATACACTGGATGAAATTTTAAAACAAGGTGCTGTATCAGTTCAGTCCACAGATTAAGAGGTGGAAGTCGTGGATAAAAAAGAAATCTTTGACTCAGTGAGTAATATGGAAACCCAAATTGGAGAGTTATATCAGCAGCTTGGTGAGTTAAAGCAGCATTTGGCAGAAATACTTGAAGAGAATAACTCTTTGAAGCTGGAAAATGAACATTTACGACGTCATTTAGACATACCTGCAGAAAAGGAAAGCACATCGGCGAAAAAAGGCAAATCAGAGCAGTCGGCCGATGCTGCAGATGATGATAAGGTGATTGATATTGGCGAAGGCTATGATAACCTGGCCCGCCTCTATCAGGAAGGCTTTCACATTTGCAATCTCCATTTCGGCAGCCCGCGTAAAGAGGGAGACTGTCTGTTTTGCCTGTCTTTCCTGAATAAGAAGTAAACTTTTAGCCTTCCTGATGATAGGAAGGCTATTTTTCCATAGGCTGTTTTCGCAGGGTTTGTTGCTTTTTTTTTATTATTTATAGAGTTGATTGGAGCGGAAGGTGCGAGATCCTCGAAAATGCTATCGCATTTTCTTCGTGCGATGTTTTTTCGGGGAAGTTTATTCAACGTCCTGCGGGAGTAGCGGGACAGGTGAGACCCCGCAGACGCGCAGCGTCGAGGAGGCTCACCGCACGCCCTGCGGAAAGCGAGCAGCCTGGAGCGGAAATCAACGGACAATATTGTTAGCGATAAACAACGATTTATACGAAAAGAGCCTTTCCATAAAAGCAAAGAATCAGAGAAGCATGGAGGATCAAGAATGGATTTTTTAAAAGAAGGGGAGCGGCTGGACTATTTGCTGGCTGAAGATATGAGGATCATCCAAAGCCCGGCCGTTTTTTCTTTTTCACTGGATGCTGTCCTGCTGGCCCGGTTTGTGTATGTGCCGATTCAAAAAGGCAATCTCGTTGATTTGTGCAGCGGAAATGGCGTGATTCCGCTTTTTTTAAGCACAAGAACCAAGGGTGCCATTACAGGCGTCGAAATTCAGGAGCGTCTGCATGATATGGCGGTCAGAAGCATTGAATACAATAAGCTTCAAGACCGGATTAAGATGATTCACGGAGATATTAAAGAGATCCATCAGGAATTAGGTTATGGAAAATTTGATGTTGTCACCTGCAATCCGCCTTACTTTCCTACTCCTTCAAAGGATGAAATCAATGAGAATGAGCATTTGGCGATTGCCCGCCATGAAATTCTGTGTACACTCGAGGATGCGGTGAAAGCGTCAAGCGGGCTTGCGAAACAGGGAGGCAAGGTGGCATTTGTGCACAGGCCGGGCAGGTTCCTGGATATTGTCACGCTCATGCGCAAGTATAAGCTGGAGCCGAAAAGGGTGCAATTTGTCTATCCCAAGGCCGGAAAAGAAGCAAACACCCTGCTGATTGAGGCAGTCAAAAACGGCAATCCAGACCTGAAAATCCTGCCTCCTTTATTTGTATATAATGAAGAAAATGAATACACACCCGAAATGAGAGAGATTTTATATGGAGAATAGCCATTTTTTTTACGTTCTCCATTGCCGTGATGGCAGCTTATATGCAGGCTACACCAATGATCTTGAAAAACGGGTGAGGGCCCATAATGAAGGAAAAGGGGCAAAGTATACCAGAGGAAGAGGACCGGTTGAGCTGGTCTTCTCCCGTTCTTACCCGGAAAAAGGGGAAGCGATGAGAGCGGAATATGAATTCAAGCAATGGTCCCGGAAGAAGAAGGACGAGTTTTTAATGAAAGAGACGGGTGGTACATATGTGGCAGCAAAAAAGCTTTGAACATGAAGAAACAAAAGGAATTCTGTATTTAGTCCCGACTCCGATCGGCAATCTGGAAGACATGAGCTTCAGGGCGGTTAGAATACTGAAGGAAGCGGACTTTATTGCAGCAGAGGATACGCGCAATACAAAGAAGCTATGCAATCATTTTGAGATTGCCACCCCCATCATCAGCTATCATGAACATAATAAGGAAATCAGCGGACAGAAGCTGCTTGAAAAAGTGGCAAATGGCGCAAAAATTGCCCTTGTCAGTGATGCAGGGATGCCTGCGATTTCAGACCCGGGCTATGACCTTGTAACAGCGGCTGCTGAAGAAAAACTGACAGTGGTGCCCCTTCCCGGTGCGAATGCTGCTTTAACCGGCCTGATTGCTTCCGGCATCAACACCCAGCCTTTTTATTTCTATGGGTTTCTGAACAGGCAGAAGAAACTCAAGAAACAGGAGCTCGAGGATCTCTCCAGGCTATCGGCAACCATCATCTTATATGAAGCTCCCCATCGCCTGAAGGAAACCCTCTCACTGATGTCGGACATCATGGGTAACAGGAATATTGCGTTATGCCGTGAACTGACGAAGAGATATGAAGAATTTATCCGGGGAACTGTAGGAGAAGTGATAGAATGGGCTTCAACCGGCGAAGTGAGAGGAGAATTTGTAATTATTATTGAAGGGACTTCCGAGACTGTGCAGGATGCAGAAGCTTCCTGGTGGGAGAATCTTTCGATTGAAGATCACGTCAGCCATTATATAGAAGAAACTGGACTCGCGAGCAAGGAAGCCATCAAGCAAACCGCAAAAGATCGGGGAATAAATAAGCGGGATGTTTACCATGCTTATCATATCGAAGAATAAAAAAAGCTTCTCACTTGTGTGAGAAGCTTTGTTCTTTATTATTTTACGGTTTCAAAAGTGTTTTGAATTTCTTTTAACAGCTGCTCTGCACCGTCACGGCTTAAGATTAGTTTGCCGTTAGCCAGTGAGATATTATCATCAGATACTTCCCCTGTAACGTGGCAAGTCATGTTTGGCTTGTACTTTTTAAGGATGATTCTTTCGTCATCTACGTAGATTTCCAACGCATCCTTTTCCGCGATTCCAAGTGTGCGTCTTAGTTCAATAGGGATTACTACGCGGCCAAGCTCATCAACTTTACGAACAATACCTGTAGATTTCATAATAAAAGTCTCCTCTCAAATCTCCAATAATATTTTTCTCTATCTATATCGTTTCGTCATTATTCGACAAAATCTTTGTTACATTTATAATACCAGCCATTCCCATATACGTCAATTACTTTATTTTGGTAGGGGGTAGAAAATTTTAGGAAACTCAATGAAGTGTTGGTATAACTGAGATTTACGAAATAAAAGCCATTTTAAATAGGGATATGGAAAGAAGCTTCCAAAAATTAAATATATGACTCCTTTCGACATTTCGACAAAATTCTACAAAAACCCATGCTATTACTATAATAATATTCGAAAGGCAGTTTCCTTTTTTAGGGATAGAAAATAAAAAATTTTTTATTAGAGAAAAATCCTGCCGTTCCTTTCTGCCTATTGGTTGCACAATTTCAAGTTTTTAGGTATATTTTGATGGTATAAGAGGTTATGCTGACGAATATAACTTCTTGTAAAATATTGATATAGCAGGCCCAATAACGGCACGATTTTCTCATTAATACTCTCGTCCAAATGGGGCGGGATTTTTTAGTATTAGACAGCCAAAAGCATAGCTGCATATAAGTATGCATCGATGTTTTCATAAAATAAGGGAGGGAATCTTGTGGAGGACAAATTAAAGACGTTTTATTTAACCACTCCAATTTATTATCCTAGTGGAAATTTACATATAGGGCATGCCTATACAACGGTGGCCGGTGATGCGATGGCGCGCTACAAGCGCATGCGCGGCTTTGACGTTATGTACCTGACAGGAACGGATGAACATGGACAGAAGATCCAGGAGAAGGCAGAAGAAAAAGGGGTAACACCTCAGCAGTACGTAGATGAAATTGTTTCCGGCATCCAGGATCTCTGGAAAAAGCTTGATATTTCCTATGATGACTTTATCCGTACGACACAGGACAGACATAAGCAGATCGTTGAAAAAATCTTCGCCCAGCTTGTAGAACAGGGTGATATCTATCTTGGCGAATATGAAGGCTGGTATTGTACGCCTTGCGAGTCTTATTACACAGAACGCCAGCTTGCGGACGGCAATTGCCCTGACTGCGGACGTCCCGTTCATAAAGTGAAGGAAGAATCTTATTTCTTTAAGGTAAGTAAATACGCTGACAGACTTCTGCAATATTATGAAGAAAATCCATCTTTCATACAGCCTGAATCACGCAAAAATGAAATGATCAATAACTTCATTAAACCGGGCCTTGAGGATTTGGCAGTATCCAGAACAACTTTTGACTGGGGAGTAAAGGTGCCAAATAATCCAAAGCATGTGGTGTATGTATGGATTGATGCACTATCCAACTACATTACCGCACTTGGCTATGGAACCGATGATGATTCCAAGTATCTGAACTACTGGCCTGCAGATGTTCACCTGGTTGGAAAAGAAATTGTGCGCTTCCATACGATTTACTGGCCAATCATGCTGATGGCTTTGGATGTGCCACTGCCGAAAAAGGTATTTGCCCATGGCTGGCTTTTGATGAAGGACGGCAAAATGTCCAAATCAAAGGGAAATGTAGTGGACCCTGTTACCCTTATTGACCGTTATGGCCTGGATGCACTGCGCTATTACCTGCTTCGCGAAGTGCCATTCGGCGCAGACGGTGTATTTACACCGGAAGGTTTTGTGGAAAGAATCAACTTTGATCTTGCCAACGATTTAGGCAACCTATTAAATCGTACGATCGCCATGGTGAATAAATACTTTGACGGTGTTATTCCGGCATATACAGGTTCAGAAGGTGAGTTCGACCAGCAGCTGCTGCAAATGAACCGTGAGACGGTTTCTAAATACGAGGAAGCTATGGAAAAAATGGAGTTCTCTGTTGCCTTATCTGCTGTGTGGCAGCTTGTCAGCAGAACGAATAAATATATAGATGAAACACAGCCCTGGACTCTGGCCAAAGAGGAAGAGAAAAGGGAAGAGCTTGCAAGTGTGATGGTTCATCTGGCGGAATCCCTGCGCAGAACCGCGGTGCTTCTGCAGCCATTCCTGACACGTACGCCGAAGGAAATCTTCACGCAGCTTAATGTAAATGAAGAAGCATTAACATCCTGGGAAAGCCTTGAGACATTCGGCCTGATTCCTGAAGGCACAAAGGTATTAAAGGGAGAACCGATTTTCCCTCGCCTGGATATTACGGAAGAAGTTGAGTTCATTAAAACAAAAATGCAGGGATCTTCTGCTCCTAAAGAAGAAGCAAAGCCTGAAGCAAAAGCAGAGGAAAAGCCGGATAGCGAGGAAATCTCAATTGATGACTTTATGAAGGTCGATTTAAGAGTGGCCCAGGTCATCGAGGCAGAACCGGTGAAAAAAGCTGATAAGCTCCTGAAATTACAGCTGGATCTTGGCTATGAAAAGCGCCAGGTCGTTTCCGGAATTGCTAAATTCTATAAGCCGGAAGAACTGGTCGGCAGAAAAGTCATCTGTGTAACCAATTTAAAGCCTGTTAAACTTCGCGGCGAGCTTTCAGAAGGAATGATTTTAGCAGGAGGAAAAGACGGCGAACTTTCACTTGCCACAATTGCTGAATCTCTTCCACTAGGTGCAAGGGTAAAATAATATTATTTATTTTCCTGTTAATCATAAAAACATAGAAGTGTTAAGCGTATACCGTAAGCATTTCTATGTTTTTTATTTTTGGAAAAAATTATTCTTGTAAAGTATTTATAGTTGGTTTATCTAATTGGAACCATTTTGACAGTAAAGTCATTTTGTTACATCACTGACATAATAGTAATAGAAAAATAATATGAAGGAAAAGGAGTTTTTTGATGTTTTTCGACACACACGCACATCTTAATGCCGAACAATATAACGAAGATTTACAAGAGGTAATCGACCGGGCCCTTAGTGAAGGAATTTCCAACATTGTGGTCGTCGGGTTTGACCGTCCAACCATTGAAAAAGCGATGGAGCTGACTGAAAAATACGATTTCATTTATGCCAGTGTGGGATGGCATCCGGTTGATGCCATTGATATGACAGAGGAAGATTTGCTATGGATTGAAGAGCTTTCCAGCCATCCAAAAGTGGTGGCACTGGGAGAAATGGGCCTGGATTATTATTGGGACAAGTCTCCGAAGGATATTCAGCAGGAAGTCTTCCGAAAGCAGATCCGTCTGGCGAAAAAAGTGAAGCTTCCCATCGTCATCCATAACCGTGATGCTACAGCCGATATAGTCGAAATCCTCAAGGAAGAAGGAGCGGGAGAAGTGGGCGGAATCATGCATTGCTTCAGCGGCAGCCCGGAAATTGCCCAAGAATGTGTGGATATGAACTTCTACATTTCCCTTGGCGGTCCAGTGACCTTCAAAAACGCAAAAAAACCAAAGGAAGTAGCAGATGTTATTCCGCTTGAAAAGCTGTTGATTGAAACAGACTGCCCCTATCTGACCCCTCATCCGCACAGAGGAAAACGGAATGAACCCAGCTATGTCAAATTGGTGGCAGAGCAGATTGCAGAAATAAAAGGACTTTCAACAGAAGAAGTTGCACAGGCAACCACAGAAAATGCAAAAAAATTATTCGGCATAAACTGATAGCTCATTTTGTCGAAGCCTGTAGGAGCTTGTCCAAATCTTTTCTGATTCTAAAAAGTTCTACATGTCTCCTTCTTCTCATAGGATAACCATGTCGATAAGTCTCTCTTTCCTTTCATCCGGTTTTTTTGCATAATAGGAAATACGTTTACGGAAGTGTTTGCCAATTACTAGAAAAAAGGTGCTATTTTGCACCCCTGCTGGCCGAGCGGAGGGCGTTTACTGCTGATCGGGGATTGTGACAGATGGAGGGCCGGAAGCCTGAAGTCTTGAGTGGATTTTTGAAAATCGCTCCCGATTGCTGAGCGCCTGGTCAGCAGAATATATAGAATTTCCAGATCCGTGAAAAATTCCTAATTCAAAAAAAGAAGGATTTTTCACATGGATGTGGAAAAGTATTAATCCAAGGCAAGCATGACTGAAAACAGGCATTTGCAAGAAGGCATGCATAGAAGGGGACTATCATTCATACATAGAGATAGAGTGCAGTTCTAAGAATACAGGCAAAAAAGCCCAATGCCTGCATTCTTCCAGCCTTTCGGAAGCTGGAAAATTGAAAGAGTTGACAGTCGGCAAGATACTCTATATAATCACTCCGAGAGAAAAGGAGGCGTTTTTCATCGTGATTCAAAACATGAAAAACCTGTTATCCAAGTCTTTGAGTAAAAAGAAATTGGCCATTTTTTCTGCTAGTTTAGTAGTTTTTGCTGCTGCCTGCGGTTTCATTGCATATGAAACGACAAAGAAAACAGTAGCACTGACGATAGACGGCCAAGAGAAAGTCATCAAAACGCATGCAGCAACGATTCAAGATATATTCGATGATCTAGATATTTCACTCCGCTCAGAAGATTATGTGTTTCCCTCGGTAAACACAGAGGTTAAGGACAATACAGAAATTGTCTATGAACCGGCTAAACAGGTGAAAGTTGTAACAGATAACGAGAAGAAAACGATTTGGACGGCTGCAAAGACAGTCGGGGACGTTTTAAAAGAACAGAATATTACGCTGACTGAACATGATAAGGTTCAGCCAAAGCCAGAGGATACAGTTAAAAACAACCTGGAAATTCAAGTAGAGAAAGCATTCGCTTTAACGCTTAATAATGGCGGCAAAGAGAAGCAGGTTTGGTCAACTTCGACTACGGTCGCTGACTTTTTATCACAGCAGGGAATCAAGATCAATGATTTAGACCGCGTTGAACCAAAGTTGGAAGAGACAGTCAAAGCCAATGACAAAATAAAAGTCATTCGAGTTGAAAAAGTCACCGATGTAGTGGAAGAACCAATTAATTTCGCAGTTGTGACAAAGAAGGATAACAGCTTGACTAAAGGCACTGAAAAAGTGATGAATGCTGGAAAAAAAGGCCTTAAGACGAAAGAGTTTGAAGTCGTCCTGGAGAATGGCAAAGAAATTTCCAGAAAGCTGATCAGTGAAAAGCAAGTGAAGGAAAAGCAGGATAAAGTCGTTGCTGTCGGAACAAAGGTGGCTGCAGCAACACAAGTCGTTTCCCGCGGAACAAGCAGCAAGGCAAGCGGTAAAGAAATTTATGTATCGTCAACTGCCTATACGGCTAATTGCAGCGGATGCTCAGGCAAAACGGCTACCGGTTTGGACCTGCGTGCCAATCCGGGTGCTAAGGTCATAGCGGTTGATCCAAGTGTCATTCCCCTTGGAACGAAGGTCTATGTGGAAGGCTATGGCTATGCCATTGCAGCTGATACAGGCGGCGCGATTAAAGGAAACAAAATTGATGTATTCTTCTCCTCCAAATCAGAAGCATACAAGTGGGGAAGAAAAACGGTAAAAATTAAAATACTGAATTAAATTTTATGATGCAGGGGCTTCCCCTGCATTTTTTATTTCATTGCAGAGAAGGTTAATGGATAACATTTTTCATTTTCAAGCTGGTTCATATATAATAAGAACTATTCTTTATAAATATATTCTTCTTACATCTATTTAGACGAATTACATTACAGAAATGTTTCAAGTTTTTTTCAATTTTTTTATATTTTTTTACGGAATGCGAAGTCTTTAATTTTGAACATTGATAATTGTCTAGCGCAAGCAGCCTGCCTCCTCGAGGTCACAAGCTTGTCTTGTTTCGGCTCCTAGGGACTCGGGGTCATAAGCCGTTTCCTTTCAGAAGGAAAAACGCCTTCTTACAGGAACCCTTTTATGCCTGTCGTCCCTGGGCAGTCGCCTCCACCTTTCGGGCAATCCTCCCAAAAAGGCAAAGAACGCCTTTCCGGGAGGCTCGTCTTTTGCTTGAGGCCCCCAGGATGGGGGTCATGCAGACGTTGCCACAGGAGGTGGCGTTCTTAGTCTGCGTTCATTCGTGGGCAAGGCGCTTGCGCTTTTCTTAGGAGGAACCATGAAAATCAAGGAAATTATTGTTGTAGAAGGCAAGGATGATACAGCAGCGATCAAGAGGGCGCTGGATGCCGATACAATTGAAACAAATGGATCTGCCATTAATGGGGTCACGATTGAAAAAATAAAGCTTGCCCAGAAGACCAGAGGGGTCATCGTGTTCACAGATCCGGACTTTCCCGGACAAAAGATCCGAAATACAATCACCAATGAAGTTCCGGGATGCAAGCATGCCTTTATAGAAAAAGCGGATGCCCTCCACAAGCATGGCAGAGGAGTGGGTGTTGAGCATGCATCGCCAGAAATGATCCGCCAGGCATTAAAGGACGCACAGGTTATGCAGGAGACCTATGAAGAAGCCATTACCCAGGAAGACCTGGTCACTGCAGGCCTGATTGGCGGGGAAGGTGCCAAGGAAAGAAGAGAAAAGCTTGGCAGACTTCTTAAAATCGGCTACACAAACGGCAAGCAGCTTCATAAGCGCTTAATGATGTTTCAAATTAGCCAAAAGGATTTTGCTGAGGCAATCGAAGCTATTCGCAAGGAGGAACAAAATGCATAAAGATATTGCAACGCCAGCCAGAACAAAGGCGATTTTGGATAAATACGGCTTTTCTTTTAAGAAAAGCCTGGGACAGAACTTTTTGATCGATACGAACATTCTTCGGAGAATTGTCGATCATGCTGATTTAACGGAAGAGTCGGGCGCCATCGAAATCGGCCCGGGAATTGGGGCACTGACCGAACAGCTGGCCCGGAGAAGCAAAAAGGTGCTGGCTTTTGAAATTGACCAGCGGCTGCTTCCCATTTTAGAGGAAACTCTATCGCCGTATCCCCATGTATCCATCATCAATGAGGACGTATTAAAAGCAGATGTAAAGACAGCGATAGAACGGGAGTTTGAAGGCATTGACGATATTATGGTTGTCGCCAACCTTCCGTACTATGTAACAACCCCGATCATCATGAAGCTGCTGGAGAACCAGCTTCCAATCAGGGGTATCGTCTGTATGCTGCAGAAAGAAGTGGCAGATAGAATTTCGGCCCGCCCAGGCACGAAAGAGTACGGCTCCCTTTCCATTGCTGTCCAGTACTATACAGAGGCTGAAACGGCCATGATCGTACCGAAGACGGTCTTTGTGCCGCAGCCGAATGTGGATTCAGCCGTCATTAAACTGACAAAGCGCAAAGAGCCTGCAGTGGCGGTGAAAAGTGAGCCCTTCTTTTTCCAGGTGACAAAAGCAAGCTTTGCTCAGAGGCGCAAGACGCTTCTGAATAACTTAACAAGCCAGCTGCCTGAAGGAAAACAGAAGAAGGAAAAAATCCTCTCCGCTCTCGAACAAGCGAATGTCGAGCCGGGCAGAAGAGGAGAAACTTTATCCATCGAAGAATTTGCCCGATTGAGTGATGCCCTGCTGCCCCATTTTTCATAAGGCTGTATTGGGCAGATAATTAAATTAGTCTTTGAGTTGATTGGAGCGGAGGGCACTTGACTCCTGCGGGAAGAGAGGGAAGTGTGAGACCCCGCAGGCGAAGCCGAGTAGGCTCGCATTCCTCCCCATGGGTTCGCTGCGTGCCTGGAGCGGAAATCAACCGGCTGAATTCATAAACCAAAAAATAGTCCTTGAAAAAGAGCCTTCATAAAAGACCAAGCCTGCTGTCTATACAGCGGGCTTTTTTTCGCCCAAATGCCTATCTTCCCAACCGCCCTTTTCTACGCACATGTTCATAGTCAAATGCATAATTTATGACATAAATAATAAATCACAAACAAGAGCTTAGATGCAGACCGTGTTTACTCTCGGGAAATTGGAGTGACGACATTGACTATAAATACGATGGATATCGTCGGAAGAATTTCGTATCATTGTGATATTTTATTCCGCGTGATTGATATTAAAGAACAGGGCGGCAAGAAAATTGCCATATTATTCGGAGAGGATATCCGTCTTGTAGCGGATGCTCCCTGTGAGGATTTAATCGTCATCAACCAGGCGCAGCGGATGAAGTTTGAACAGGAGTTCAGGTCACTTGAGGAACAGTCCTTCCAGCTATTCAGGCAGGATGTGGCTCTCTTGAGGGAGAAGCAGGAGTATGAAGTGACAGACGGCTACAGCAAGACGCTTAACTATTTTCAGATACCAGGCAGGGTGCTTCATCTGGATGGTGATCCTTCTTATTTAAAAAAATGCTTGAGTGTGTATGAAAAAATAGGCATACCCGTAACAGGGATCCATTGCAGTGAAAAGGAAATGCCGATGAAAATCGGACAGCTCATCGATCATTACAGACCGGATATCCTCGTTGTAACAGGTCATGATGCGTATTCAAAGGCAAAGGGAAAAAAATCCGATATCAATGCTTACAGGCACTCCAGGGAATTTGTGCAGGCGGTAAGGGAAGCGCGCAAAAAAGTACCGCATCTTGATCAGCTTGTCATTTTTGCCGGAGCATGCCAGTCACATTTCGAATCACTGATCCATGCTGGAGCCAACTTTGCCAGTTCTCCTTCCAGAGTGAATATTCATGCCCTTGACCCTGTATACATTGTGGCGAAAGTCAGCCTCACACCATTTATGGAAAGAATCAATTTATGGGATATCTTAAGAAATACACTGACAGGTGAAAAGGGACTTGGAGGAATTGAAACCCGGGGAGTACTGAGAACAGGAATGCCATACAATGACGAAGAATTAAATGAATCTTAATGAGCGGGCCGTTTTTATTATTTGCGGCTTGTTTTTTTATGTTTGTTTGTAATAGGATATTTAGCATTTTTCGAGAAATTTCGCGAGGGGTCATTCGTCTATTTCCCAGGTAATGAACGGCAAGCTTATAAGCTTTCTAAAACCGATACATAATCTTTTCCAATTAAGGCAATCCTAAAATTGTTGAAAATTAGAAGAAAAAGTAGAACAAAACATATTGACATTTAAATTTAAACACTGTTATAATTTATATTTTTGTTTGACAGTATTGTGTCAGTGTGATATACTTAACATAGTGAGGTGGACCGAATGGCAAAAACATTATCAGATATTAAAAAAGCTCTTGATTCAAATCTTGGGAAAAGGCTCCTGCTAAAAGCAAATGGCGGGCGCAGAAAGACCATTGAACGCTCAGGAGTTCTGGCCGAAACGTATCCTTCAGTATTTGTGATTGAGTTAGATCAGGATGAAAATGCATTTGAACGGGTATCTTACAGCTATGCGGATGTTTTAACAGAAACGGTTCAAATTACATTCTATGAAGATACATCAGGACAGGTTGCTTTAAGCTAATAATATATATGACAGCGGGCGGTGAACAATTTGTTTACTGCTTTTTGTTTGCCCTTTTTCATAAAATAGCAGGACCCTTTCACATACTATACATACCGCAGTGCGAAAGGGGATGTTAATGTTGGGCAGAAGACGCGGCGTTATGTCAGATGGGTTAAAAGAAGAAATTGCGAAAGAGCTCGGCTTTTATGATGTGGTCCAAAAGGAAGGCTGGGGCGGCATCCGTGCGAAAGATGCCGGCAATATGGTTAAGCGGGCCATCGAAATCGCACAGCAGAACCTTCTTAACAAATAGCATTCGCACAGAATATGTTTAAGCATTAATATGCACTGCGTCTGCCGAGGCTTATGCCTCGGCATTTCTTCTTTCTAATAGCGATAACCTCTATATTCCAAGACACCTGAGCTTTTATGTTTATTTTGTGGTAAAATAGGACAAAAAATGGAGACGCTCTATGAGAAAAGCTTTAAGCCGCCGCTTATTGCCTAGTAAAATAAAGTCAATACTGAATGAAGGTATGGCTTTCCCTTCGAAACGAACCGGCAGGGCAAAGCACTTCGCTTGTGGAGCTGGACAGGAGTCCGATTCAAAGGAAAGAAGTAGGTGGAAATGTTGAAGGTCATGGTTAAGGCGCCTGCTAAAATCAATTTGTCATTAGATGTTTTACATAAACGGGAAGATGGCTATCATGAAGTGGAAATGATAATGACAACAATTGATTTAGCAGACCGCCTGGAATTAACACTTTTAGATAAAGATGAGATCAGGATTATCTCTCATAACCGTTTTGTTCCGGATGATCAGCGGAATCTGGCATACCAGGCTGCGCACCTTCTTAAAGAACGGTTTCAAGTAAAAAAAGGTGTGTCCATTACAATAGAAAAAATGATTCCGGTTGCGGCTGGCCTTGCCGGCGGCAGCAGTGACGCAGCAGCGGCCCTCAGAGGTCTTAACAAGCTGTGGGGTCTGGGGCTTTCATTGGATGAACTTGCTGAAATAGGGACGGAAATCGGTTCTGATGTTTCTTTTTGCGTATACGGAGGCACTGCATTAGCAACAGGAAGAGGAGAGAGAATTCAGGAGCTTCCTGCTCCTCCAACCTGCTGGGTCATACTTGCTAAGCCATTCATCGGCGTATCGACAGCGGATGTATACAGGAGACTCGATGTAGAGCAGGTGCAGCATCCAAATACAGAAGGAATGATCGAAGCGATCAATTCCGGCAGCTATGATGACGTATGCCGGAACATGGGGAATGTTCTCGAGGATGTCACACTGAATATGCACCCCGAGGTCCTGCAAATAAAAGACCAGATGAAACGATTTGGTGCGGATGCTGTCCTGATGAGCGGCAGCGGACCAACCGTGTTTGGGCTTGTGCATCATGACTCAAGAATGCATCGGATTTATAATGGCCTTAGAGGTTTTTGCGACCAGGTTTTTGCGGTCAGAATGCTTGGAGAAAGACATAAGCTTGATTAAATCCGTATATTAGTGGTATATTATCGTTAAAATATTCGGATTTAAATGGGGGTTCCACAATGAAATTTCGCAGAAGCGAACGGTTGATAGATATGACCAATTATTTATTGAACCATCCGCGTCAGCTGGTATCCTTAACTTTCTTTTCAGAAAGGTATGGTTCTGCCAAGTCTTCGATCAGTGAAGATCTCGCCATCATCAAAGAAACATTCGAGCAAAGAGGAATAGGCACGCTGCAGACCGTTTCCGGAGCAGCAGGCGGCGTCAAGTTCCATGTTAAAGTAACCGATGATGAAGCCCGGCCATTTATGGACGAGCTTTGCAGCTTAATTGCAAGCCCCGAAAGGCTTCTTCCCGGGGGCTACCTTTATATGACTGACATTCTCGGAGATCCTTTAATTGTTCAGCGTGCAGGCAGGCTTTTTGCCTCAGCCTTTGCGGATAAGCCCGTTGATGTGGTTATGACAGTAGCTACAAAGGGGATTCCGCTTGCTTATGCTGCCGCAAATTATCTCAATGTGCCCGTTGTGATCGTAAGACGTGACAGCAAGGTGACAGAAGGATCTACGGTAAGCATTAACTATGTGTCAGGCTCGGCTAAAAGGATTCAAACCATGGTTCTTTCGAAAAGAAGCCTGGCAGAGGGATCCAATGTCTTGATCATTGACGATTTTATGAAAGCCGGCGGAACGGTTAATGGCATGGTCAGTATGCTGGAAGAATTCAAAGCAAATCTGGCGGGCATTGCTGTCCTGGTCGAGGCGGAAAAAGCAGAAGAACGGCTGGTTGATGAGTACCTTTCTCTTGTGCGTCTATCTGATGTTGATGTGAGGGAAAAGAAAATCAATGTAAGTGAAGGCAACTATTTTAAAAAATAATCATATTTTTTAGGGGGAGAATTCATGAAAGTCATTCAAACGAATCAGGCACCGGCAGCAATTGGACCCTATTCTCAGGGGATCACCGTAAATAACCTATTCTACAGCTCAGGCCAAATTCCGCTTACAGCAGAAGGCGTTATGGTGGATGGGGATGTAAAAGAACAGACGCATCAGGTATTTAAAAACCTCCAGGCTGTGCTTGAAGAAGCTGGCGCGACATTAAATACCGTGGTAAAAGCAACAGTATTTATCAAGGACATGAACGAATTTTCAGCCATCAATGAAGTGTATGGAGAATATTTCAGCACCCATAAGCCTGCACGCTCCTGTGTGGAAGTGGCACGCCTGCCGAAGGATGCCCTGGTGGAAATTGAAGTAGTAGCCCTTGTAAAATAAATAATAACCGCAGCTCACTCGCTCGTTCATGTAACGGGCGTTTTTTATTTGGAAAAATCTTTGAACAAAATATTCAAAAAATATTTTTAATTAAAGAAGGAGATTCAGGAAATATGTTGAATTTATACAATTAGGATTATATCTTCTCGAAAAGGTGGTGAACAGAATGGAAGTGACAGACGTAAGATTACGCCGCGTTAATACGGATGGACGTATGAGGGCAATTGCATCTATTACGCTGGATCATGAATTTGTTGTTCATGATATTCGTGTGATTGATGGAAATAATGGCTTATTTGTAGCCATGCCCAGCAAACGTACTCCGGATGGGGAGTTCAGAGATATCGCGCACCCAATCAATTCAGGAACGCGAGGTAAAATCCAGGAGGCTGTATTAGCCGAGTACCACCGTTTAGGTGAATTAGAAGTGGAATTTGAAGAAGCCGGTGCTTCCTAAGAAAATAAATCAACAAGGGCCTACTTCATAAGTAAGGCTCTTTTTTATTTCAGCTGTGGGAAAATTAAGCTCTAAGACCCCTAGTTAATGGCGGTGCTTAGGGCTTTTTTTCTTTCTGTCCATTACCCTTTCTATAATAAAAATAAACCATTTCTTCAAAAAATACCGTTTATGGTAATGACAATTATTTGTACTTTGTCATCAATTCTTGAAATAAGAGCCCATTTAAGATATATTCGTTATGGATAAAAAGGTTAAAATGGAGGCCTGTAAATGTCTAATCGATACGCGGTTATTTTAGCCGCAGGCCAGGGAACAAGAATGAAGTCAAAGCTTTACAAAGTACTTCACCCTGTATGCGGCAAACCGATGGTTCAACATGTCGTTGATCAAGTTACAAAGCTTAACATAAAAGAAATTGTCACGATTACTGGGCACGGAGCAGAAATGGTGGAGCAGCAGCTTGGATCAAGCAGCAAATATGCTCTTCAGGAGGAGCAGCTGGGCACCGCACATGCGGTTATGCAGGCCCGCGAAATGCTTGAAGGCAAAGAGGGTGTGACCATCGTAGTCTGCGGAGATACACCGCTCATCAGGCATGAAACGATGGAAGCACTTTTTAAGCATCATGAAGAGCTTTCTGCCAAAGCGACTATTTTAACAGCTCATGCGGAAAACCCATTCGGATATGGACGCGTGATCCGCAATGACATGGGGATGGTTGAAAAAATCGTTGAACAGAAAGATGCTTCTGACGATGAACGCAAGATAAAAGAAATCAATACTGGGACTTATTGCTTTGATAATAAGGCTTTGTTTGAAGCCTTGAACAAAGTAACAAATGATAATGTGCAGGGTGAATATTACCTTCCGGATGTAATTGAGATTCTGAAAAATGAAGGGGAGGTCGTTACGGCCTACCAGACAGCTGATTTTGGCGAGACTCTGGGTGTCAATGACCGGGTAGCCTTATCCCAGGCAGAATCATTCATGAAACAGCGGATTAATGAAGAACATATGCGTAACGGCGTGACCATTATCGATCCGTCAAACACATATATTGGTGCGGATGTGAAAATTGGCTCTGATACAGTTCTTTACCCTGGAACCATCATTTCCGGTAATACCATCATTGGTTCTGAGTGTGTGATCGGACCAAATACGGAGATTTCTGATTGCCATATTGGAGAAGGCACAGTGATCCGCCAGTCTGCAGCACATGACAGCCATATCGGTTCACAAGTGAATATTGGGCCGTTTGCTCACATTCGTCCGCAATCAGATATTCATGATGAAGTGAAAATCGGCAACTTTGTTGAAGTGAAGAAGTCTGTTTTCGGAAAAGGAAGCAAAGCCTCTCACCTGAGCTATATTGGCGATGCAGAAGTAGGCAAGGATGTTAACCTGGGCTGCGGCTCAATCACTGTTAACTATGACGGCAAAAATAAGTACCTGACCAAAATCGAAGATGGTGTATTCATTGGATGCAACTCCAATCTCGTGGCACCGGTAACGATTGGCGAAGGTGCATATGTAGCAGCAGGCTCGACGATTACTGAAGATGTGCCGGGAAAAGCCCTATCAATTGCCCGCGCACGCCAGGTGAACAAGGAAAACTACACGCAAAACTTAAACATTAAGAAATAAACCGAACTTTCTATTTGTTAGAAATAAATCGATGGAGGCCCAAAATGTCAAACCAGTATTTAGATCCAAATTTAAAGGTGTTCAGTTTAAATTCAAACCGCAAGCTGGCTGCAGAAATCGCCAATGTGATTGGTGTGGAGCTTGGTAAATGTTCCGTAACGCGCTTCAGCGACGGCGAAATCCAAATTAACATTGAAGAAAGCATCCGTGGATGCGATGTGTATGTGATCCAGTCTACGAGCTCTCCTGTCAATGAGCATTTAATGGAGCTTTTGATCATGATTGATGCTCTTAAGCGTGCATCTGCCAAGACCATCAACATCGTAATGCCTTACTATGGCTATGCCCGCCAGGACCGTAAAGCAAGAGCGCGTGAGCCGATTACAGCTAAGCTTGCAGCAAACCTTTTGGAAACTGCTGGTGCAACCCGTGTGATTACACTTGACCTGCATGCGCCGCAAATTCAAGGATTCTTTGATATTCCTATCGACCATTTAATGGGTGTGCCAATCCTTTCTGATTACTTTAAGAACAAAATGATGGATGGCGACATCGTAATCGTGTCACCTGACCACGGCGGTGTAACACGTGCGCGTAAAATGGCTGATCGCTTAAAAGCGCCGATTGCCATCATTGACAAGCGCCGTCCAAGACCAAATGTGGCTGAAGTCATGAACATTGTAGGGAACATCGATGGAAAAACGGCCATCTTAATCGACGATATCATTGATACTGCCGGAACGATTACATTAGCAGCAAATGCCCTGATCGAAAACGGTGCATCAGAAGTGTATGCATGCTGTACACACCCGGTTCTATCCGGACCTGCCATCGAAAGAATTGAAAACTCAACCATCAAAGAATTGGTTGTGACAAACTCAATCACTCTTCCAGAAGAGAAGAAAACAGACAAGATTGTCGAACTTTCCGTAGCACCGCTAATCGGTGAAGCGATCATCCGCGTTCATGAAGAGCAATCTGTCAGCACTCTGTTTGATTGATTATAAAATAACTGCCCAGGCTTGCTGCAAAGCAAGCCTGATTTACGTTCTTTCTGAAAATAATAAATCTGTAAAAAACAAAAACGTTTAGACTTCCTCGTTTTAGGGCATTTTTTTATATAGACAAGACTATTTTTAAAATGAGGAAGGGGACGTATTTATGACAGCTGTATTGCAGGCAAAAGAAAGAAAAGGTTCACGCAACTCTAACTTAACTTCACTGCGCAAGGAAGGGAATATTCCGGCCGTTGTGTATGGTTCAAAGCTGCAAAGCAAATCAATCTACTTAAGCGAAGCCGATTTTCTGAAGACGATAAAGGAAGTAGGCAGAAATGGCGTATTTTCATTGGATGTGGATGGAAGCAAGCATGAAGTGGTGCTTAGTGACTACCAATCCAATCCGATTAGAAATGCAATTGTCCATGCCGACTTTCTTGCGGTAGACATGAACAAGGAAATGACGGCAGATGTACGCGTCGTCTTAACTGGAGATGCAGCAGGTGTGAAAGATGGAGGCGTGATGCAGCAATCTATGCATGAAGTCTCAGTCACAGCGACACCAAATAATATTCCATCCTCTGTTGAAGTGGATGTAACGAACCTCCAGGTAAATGAGACCCTGACAGTCGCCGATATCAAAGCAAATCGCGGCTATGAAATAAACAATGAAGAAGACACGGTTATCGCTTCCATCCTTCCTCCAAGACAGGAAGAAGAAATCAACAGCGGTGAAGAACAGGAAGCGGGAACACCTGAAAATGAAGAAGGCAGAGAAACAACAGCAGATGAAGATAAATCAGGCGAAGAATAAGCTCAGGGAAGCTATTCTTACAGGGGCTTTGCATTATGGCAAGCCCCTGTTTGCTTGGGTTTGAAATGAGCTTGCATTTGCACGGCTTTGCACAGCCTGGGGCAGCTTTGGACAGAGGAAGCGGGAAACGAGTGGTTAGAGTCAGAACCTGGTCCAACTTCTGACACAAAAAGCGGGAAACGGGTTGTTAGAGTCAGAACCTGGCCCAACTTCGGACACAAAAAGCGGGAAACGAGTTGGTAGAGTCGGAACCTGGTCCAACTTCGAACACAAAAAGCAGGAAACGCGCCCGCAGAGTCCGAACCCGACTCAACTTCGGACACAGAGACCGAAAAAAGAACCCGCAGAGTCAGAACGCATCAAACCAGAATCTTCTTACCGAACCACACACTTTCTACTATAATAAAAAAGAGAATAGATTAAGTCAGCGCACACGCCCGGTAATTCGCGGGCTAACCTGCGCTTTTCTAATATGGGGTGAGAAAATGAAATTAATTGTAGGGCTGGGGAATCCCGGCAAGCAGTATGATAAAACGAGGCACAATATTGGCTTTGATGTGATTGATGTTTTGTCGGACCGGCTGAATATTCCTCTGAATCAGGCCAAGCTGAAAGGCGTATTTGGCACAGGGTATGTGAACGGGGAAAAAGTCTTTTTGCTTAAGCCTCTTACATATATGAATTTATCCGGAGAGTCCATCCGCGCTGTTATGGATTATTTCGAGATTAATGATGATGAACTTGTAGTCATCTATGATGATCTGGATCTTCCAGTGGGCAAGATTCGGCTCCGCCAAAAAGGGAGCGCCGGCGGCCACAATGGAATCAAATCGACCATCGCACATATGGGAACACAGGAGTTTAACAGAATCCGAGTGGGGATCGACCGTCCGCCAAGCGGCATGAAGGTGCCGGACTATGTGCTCGGCCGCTTCACGAAAGAAGAACAGGCCATCATGGACGAAACGGCTAAAAAGTGCGCAGATGCCTGTGAGGAATGGTTCAGAAAACCATTTTTACAGGTTATGAACGATTTTAACCAATAATCTTCATATTTTATTAATCTTTTCATAGAATAATGTATCTCACCTTTGGCGGCAGCGCCGGATGCGTGAATAAGTTCCCTGCCCGGAGTCCATACTAGGATATATGGACAGTTTAACGGGAGGGACAGGCATGGCTATTCATTATCATTGCCGTCATTGCGGAACAAAGATTGGTTCAATAGAGAACTGCTCTGTTTACTCAGAGCAGCTTGGCTTCCATAAGCTAAACGATCAGGAACGTCAGGAGATGATCTCGTATGATCAATCAGGAGATATGCATGTAAGAGCGATCTGTGAGGATTGCCAGGAATCACTTGAACGCAATCCGGATTATCATCAGCAGGACTTTATTATTCATTAACAAGCTTTGGAGGCAATCCAAAGCGTTTTTCTATTTCTGTTTTGAGGCATCATCAAATTTAATAGAAACCGTTCTATAGTTTCTTGTTGGATCCTTATTTTATTTAGTAAGATTAATGATAGGAAAATGGATTTTGCAGACTGTCAGTTCTCTGGCTCAATGGGGCCTGGAATGACATCTGCCTTTTGGCGGTTAAACTGCCGGAGCGCTTTTTTAAAATAAATGAATTTTTGAATATCGAGAACTGTCTGGCTCCAGCGCCTGCCCCCCTCGAGGAGTCGGGGGTGATCAAGGAGCTTGCGCTTTTCTAAAAAGATAAGAAAATATAACTTTTAACTTCGAGAACTGTCTAGCTCCAGCGCCTACCCCCTCGAGGAGTCGGGGGTGGGCAAGGCGCTTACGCTTTTCTTATAGGAGGGGCTTTCATGTTTGGTCTTAAAGAGATTATTAGCCGGCAGGATGATGTAAGTTCCATCTTGTCTGGCATTGAGGAAGGACTGAGGGAGCAGATGCTTGCCGGTTTATCAGGATCGGCACGCACCTTGTTTTTGTCTTCCATATATGAGCAATCGGGAAGGCCGATGCTTGTTGTAACGCATAACCTTCTGCAGGCACAGAAGCTATATGATGATATCGTCAATCTGGCAGGAGATTCAGAAGTGTTTTTGTATCCTGCCAATGAATTGATCGCAGCTGAAATGGGGATTGCAAGCCCCGAGTTAAAGGCCCAGCGGATTGAGGCTTTAAATTATTGGAGTACACATAAGACAGGTATCATGATCGTCCCGATGGCCGGGCTAAGAAAAATTCTTCCGCCTCCAAACCACTGGACACAATACCAGCTGTCTTTAAAAATAGGCGATGATTTGACTGATGATCAATTAAAAAGATTTGTTCAGATGGGCTATGTCCGTTCTGAGATGGTTTCTTCGCCAGGAGAATTCAGTGTCAGGGGCGGAATCATTGATATCTATCCACTGACTGAAGCAGACCCGGTAAGGATTGAGCTGTTTGATACGGAAGTGGATTCGATCCGGACCTTTTCTTTGGAGGATCAGAGATCAAAAGAAAAACTAACCGAGATTTCAATTGGCCCGGCAACTGAAATCCCTCTTGATTCAAAGCACTTCGAGACCATAATTGAAAAACTGGAAAAAGGCCTGGGATCAAGCCTGAAAAAATTGAAAGACGATAAAGCGAAAACGCAGCTTGCCCAGAATGTTGGCTATGAATTAGAACAGCTGCGAATGGGGAACAAGCCTGAACAGCTTTTTAAATACCTTTCGTTTGCCTTTGAGGAAGGAAGTAGTTTAGTAGACTATCTCCCTGCCAATGGCTTAATTTTCATTGATGAAATCAGCCGTGTTCAGGAAATGAACGACTCCCTTGATAAGGAGGAGGCTGAGTGGTATACAAGTCTCTTAGGCGAGGGCCAGATCATTCATGATGTGAAGGTATCCCACACTTTAAAAGAGTTTCTGCACCGCTCCAGGCATCCGATCACGTATATGTCTCTGTTCCTGAGACATGTACCGAATACCAACCCGCAAAACATCATTAATGTCACCTGTAAACAGATGCAGAATTTCCATGGACAGATGCATGTGCTGAAAAGCGAGCTGGACAGATGGAAAAAAGGCAGATATTCGGTCGTATTCCTGGGCCCTGATGAAGAGCGGATCAAAAAACTGCAGAGAGTGCTTGAAGACTACGAGATTGAAGCGGCGTTTGTGAGTGAGAAGGACCCGGTTTTAACAGGGAAAATCCAAATTACAGAGGGCAGTCTGCAGACCGGCTTTGAGCTTCCAGGGCAAAAGCTGGCCGTTATTACGGAAGAAGAGCTTTTTAACAAACGGACGAAAAAGAAGGCCCGCAGGCAAAAGCTTTCAAATGCGGAAAGAATCAAAAGCTATTCCGAACTGAAGGTTGGGGACTATGTCGTTCACGTCAATCACGGGATCGGAAAATACCTGGGGATTGAAACCCTTGAGATTAATGGAGTCCATAAAGATTATCTCCATATCCGCTACCAGGGCAGCGACAAGCTGTATGTGCCGGTGGAGCAGATTGATCTTGTCCAGAAATATGTCGGCTCCGAAGCAAAAGAGCCTAAAATTTATAAGCTGGGCGGAAACGACTGGAAGAGGGTTAAGAAGAAGGTTCAATCATCTGTTCAGGATATTGCAGATGATCTGATCAAGCTTTATGCAGAGCGCGAGGCATCAAAAGGATTTGCCTTCAATCCGGATGGGGATATGCAAAGAGAGTTTGAAGCGGCCTTCCCTTACCAGGAAACAGAGGACCAGATCCGCTCCATCCATGAAATTAAGAAGGATATGGAGAGGGAGCGCCCGATGGACCGCTTATTATGCGGAGATGTGGGCTATGGGAAAACAGAAGTGGCCATTCGTGCTGCCTTTAAGGCAATTGCAGATGGAAAACAGGTTGCCATCCTCGTTCCGACGACGATCCTGGCTCAGCAGCATTATGAAACGATGAGAGAGAGATTCCAGGATTACCCAATCGAAATTGGGCTATTAAGCCGATTCAGAACAAAAAAACAGCAGACCGAAACGCTTAAGGGCTTAAAGGCAGGGACTATTGACGTAGTTGTCGGCACACACCGGATTTTATCAAAGGATATCCAGTATAGAGATTTAGGCCTGCTCATTATTGATGAAGAGCAGCGCTTTGGCGTGACACATAAAGAAAAGATCAAGCAGCTTAAGACCAATGTGGATGTCCTTACCCTGACAGCCACGCCAATCCCGAGAACCCTTCATATGTCAATGCTTGGCGTTCGTGACCTTTCAGTTATTGAAACACCGCCTGAAAACCGATTCCCGGTTCAGACCTATGTGATGGAATACAACGGTGCACTGGTTCGTGAAGCCATTGAAAGAGAACTGGCGAGGGATGGACAGGTCTATTTTCTATATAACCGGGTGGAGGATATAGAACGAAAAGCCGAGGAAATATCCATGCTGGTTCCAGATGCAAGGGTAACATATGCCCATGGGAAAATGACGGAAAATGAGTTAGAATCTGTTATGTTAAGCTTCCTTGAAGGCGAGTCCGATGTTCTCGTCAGCACAACGATTATTGAAACAGGCGTAGATATTCCAAATGTCAACACGCTGATTGTCCATGATGCAGACAAAATGGGTCTGTCCCAGCTTTATCAGCTCAGGGGCCGGGTTGGCCGTTCCAACAGGGTTGCCTACGCGTATTTTACGTATCGAAAAGATAAAGTATTAACAGAAGTAGCTGAAAAGCGGCTTCAGGCCATAAAGGAATTTACGGAGCTCGGTTCAGGGTTCAAGATTGCCATGCGGGATTTATCCATCAGGGGTGCCGGCAATCTGCTTGGAGCCGAACAGCATGGATTTATCGACTCCGTCGGTTTTGATCTGTATTCGCAAATGCTGAAAGAAGCGATTGAAGAACGGAAAGATAAGCTGGATGGCATCGAGGAAAAGCCGGCTAAAATTGAAATCGATCTGGATGTTGATGCCTATATTCCTGATTTCTACTTGTCTGATGGCCATCAGAAAATTGAAATGTATAAGCGATTCCGCGGCATTTCCTCTCTTGAAGATGTAGAAGAGCTTCAGGATGAAATGATCGACCGTTTTGGCGAATATCCGGATGAGGTAGGCTACTTATTCCAGATTGCCGAAATGAAGGCTTATGGTGAACTGGCAGGAGTCGAGACAGTGAAGCAATCCAAACAGGAAGTGCTGATTCTTTTATCCGAAAAGGCCAGCGAACATATAGACGGCCAGAAAATTTTCCAGATCACCAGCAAATACGGCCGGATGATCGGCCTGGGCATGGATGGGAAGAAGCTGAAAGCAGTCCTCCATATTAAAGGCGTCAAAACAAATGAATGGCTCAACATTGCGTACGAAGTGATTAAAGGAATGCAGGAAGCGAAAAAGGAACAAGAACATCCAACTGCGTAATTCGTGGACACAGCCCTGTCAATAAAATGAAACATTAGTAATGTTTAACTCATTCTGATGAGGGTATTTTTAAGTGAAGGACCATTTGGAATGTTTATCCGGAAATGGAATGAATAACATCTACGAGAAAAAGTTTTTGTGCACGTATATAACTTTCCATATGAAAGATACTAAGTTCAAACATGGCGATGCATTCATTTTCTCCCAATTATGGATCATAGCCAGAAGAGGAAAGAGTAAGTGCTGGCGCTGAAGAGAGATGTCTAGCTCCAGCGCCTAGCCCCTCGAGTCATAAGCCAAATCACTCCAGAAATCAGGACAAGGAAAGCTTCGGCAGCGATACATCGCCCGACCAAAGCGAGCTTTGGGAGGTTTCCTGCATGATTCGTCTTATGCTTGTCGGACTGGCACAGGATGTGCTGGCATCTGCGTTCGCCACAGGACGTGGCGGTTTTTAGCAGATGTTCATACATCTTGATGGGCACTTCCGCTTTTCTAAAAATCATCAGATGAAAGTGAGGCAACGTTGGATGAAAGCAACAGGTATAGTTCGTCGTATCGATGATTTGGGTCGTGTAGTCATTCCTAAAGAAATCCGCAGAACATTGCGTATTCGTGAGGGGGACCCGCTGGAGATTTTCGTAGATCGTGATGGAGAAGTCATCTTAAAGAAATATTCACCAATCAGTGAACTGAGCGATTTTGCAAAAGAATATGCAGAAGCATTATATGACAGCCTGGGAAATCCAGTGTTAATCTGTGACAGAGATACTTACATTGCTGTTGCAGGCGGTTCAAAAAAGGACTATTTAAACAAGAATATAAGCGATCTTGTTGAAAAAACAATGGAAGAACGCAGTTCAGTTCTGGTAAACCAGTCAGGCGATATTTCGCTGGTGGACGGGAACACTGAATCTTCCTCTGCTTATACAATTGGCCCTATCATTGCAAACGGCGACCCAATTGGTGCAGTTATCATTTTTGCAAAAGAGGATTCACTTGGCGACGTGGAACAAAAAGCAGTTGAAACAGCAGCCGGCTTCCTGGCCAGACAAATGGAATCATAAAAATGAATACTTAATGAAAGGGGTAGCGGAATGCTGCCTTTTTTCTTTGGCGTGTAAACTCAGTGTCACAGTGCGCAAAGAAGCATCCGCGCACAACCGAAAAATCCCGCACAAAGCCCCAATATGCTATAATACTTTCGAATTCAATTGGAAGGAGATGGGCAACCTGAGGCCCGTTCAGACATCCGGCGATTTGTTTAGAGGTGCGTTTATCCTGACGGTCGCTGCCCTGATCACAAAAATTTTAAGCGCAATTTACCGGGTCCCCTTTCAGAATATTGTCGGGGATGTGGGGTTTTATATATATCAGCAGGTTTATCCGTTCTATGGAATCATCATTGTGTTATCTACATACGGGTTTCCGGTCATTATTTCTAAACTTTATGCCGAACAGGCTGCTTTAAAGAAAGAGCAGGATATTCAAAATTTATTTGCTGTATCTGCCTTTGTTCTATTCATAATAGGTTTTATCGGGTTTTCCACCCTGTACTGGGGTTCGGACTGGCTGGCAGTCAGGATGGGCGATCCGCAGCTGGCAATTCTGCTCAGAGTGGTAGCAGCTGTGTTTCTTATTTTTCCGGTCCTGTCTCTTTTCCGGGGATATTTTCAAGGGAAAGGGGACATGGTTCCAACCGCAGTTTCCCAGGTAGGAGAACAGCTTGTCAGGGTTGTTACGATCCTGCTTGCCGCTTATCTGCTGGTTAAGGGAGGAAATTCCCTCTACATGGTGGGAGGCGGGGCCATGTTCGGGGCTGTTACCGGGGGAGTCATCGCCGTCCTGATTTTGATTACCTTTTTTTATATTAAAAAAAGAAATAGCCTGCCGTCCGCCATTTCAATTGATTTTAAACAAGGCGGCAAGCTGGCCAAAACGATTATCATACAGGGATTTGCTATCTGCATCAGCAGTCTGGTGCTTATTTTCATTCAGCTGGCAGATTCTTTTAATTTATACTCGCTCCTCTTGGCATCCGGAATTGAAGGGGAGGAGGCCAAGGCGCTAAAAGGCGTGTATGACCGCGGACAGCCTATTGTCCAGCTGGGCATTGTTGTGGCAACATCCATGTCCCTGTCGCTGGTGCCGCTCATTTCCAAAGAAAAAATGAGAAATCAGCCCGCATTCCTTTATAGTAAAATCAGACTTGCCCTTCAAATCGGCATTCTGGTTGGAGCTGCCGCAACCGTTGGGCTCTGGAATATCATAAAGCCTGCAAATATTATGCTGTTTGAAAACTCATCAGGATCGGATGTCCTGGCGATTCTCAGTCTGCTGATTTTGCTGAGCAGCCTGATCATCACCATTACCAGCATTTTACAGGGACTTGGGTTCATCTTTTTCCCGGCAGGAGCCATTCTGCTTGGATTTGCGGCAAAACTCGTCCTGAATACGCTATTGGTGCCATCATACGGCACAATCGGTGCAGCCGTGGCCTCATGCATAGCTCTTACGGCCGTCCTCATGCTTCTTATAGCAAAGCTTCAGGTATACTTGAAAATTTCATTGATTTCACTGCGCTTTCTATTTGCGGCTGGATTCGCAGCATTTATGATGTCAGTTGTTCTGCAGCTGTACCTGCACGCCACAGCACTGCTGCCCATCCCGGAACCGGGCAGAATGTTTTCCGGATTCCAGGCATTGAGCGGTGTAGCGCTCGGAGGCTTTACGTATTTGTATATCATGTTTAAAGGCAATACTTTTAAAGAGGAAGAGCTTGCTTTGCTGCCGCTTGGAAGCAAACTTATGTTCTTGCTTCCCAAAAAGACTAGGAGATGAATCGCTTTATGAAAAAAATAACCATTCTCGGACTTGGAGCAGGAGATCTGGATCAGCTTCCTTTTGGCGTATATCGACAGCTTACAAATACAGGGGCTCTTTACCTGCGGACTAGAGAGCATCCGGTTCTGCGTGATCTCGAACAAGAAGGGCTGACGTATCAGTCTTTTGATCATATCTACGAAAAGCATGAGCAGTTTGAAGAAGTATATGAGGAGATTTGTGAATTTCTCCTGAATGAAGCTCTTGCCAAAGAGATTACATATGGAGTTCCAGGGCATCCGCTTGTTGCGGAGCGTACGGTGCAGCTTCTCATAGAGCGTGCGCCGCAGAGAGGCATTGAGATTATCATTGGAGGAGGACAAAGCTTCCTGGATCCACTATTTCAGGCTTTGAAGATCGATCCCATCGAAGGTTTTCAGCTTCTCGATGGAACCGATCTGAAAAGGGATGAGATTCAGGTCGCACAGCACGTCATCATTGGACAGGTGTATGACCAGTTTATTGCGAGTGACGTCAAGCTGACATTGATGGAAAAGCTCCCTTACGATTACGAGGTTTATATTGTAACAGCTGCTGGAAGCAGCGAAGAAGTGATCAAAAAGGTGCAGCTGCATGAAATGGATCATAATATGGAGCTGAATAATTTAACTTCCGTTTATGTGCCCCCTGTAAAAGATGAGGCTGTCCTCTATAAAGACTTTTCTAAACTGCGCAGCATTATCGCTGAATTGCGCGGACCAAACGGCTGCCCATGGGATAAAAAGCAAACCCATGAATCATTAAAGAAATATTTAATCGAAGAAGCCTATGAGCTGATTGAAGCGATTGATAATGAAGATAGCGAGCATATGACGGAAGAACTGGGCGATGTCCTTCTCCAGGTGCTGCTTCATGCTCAAATCGGCGAGGATGAAGGCTATTTTGCCATCGATGATGTGATTGAAGGCCTTTCCGAAAAAATGGTCCGCCGTCATCCCCATGTCTTTGGAGATGTGCAGGCAGAAAATGAAGAAGATGTCCTGAAAAATTGGCAGAGCATTAAGCAGGAAGAAAAGGGTGAAAAACAGGAATCCAAGATGGATTCTGTCCCGAAATCATTCCCGAACTTAATGAGAGCAGCTGAAATTCAGAAGAAAGCAGCAAAAGTCGGCTTTGACTGGAAGGAAGTTGAGCCTGCCTGGGAGAAGGTAAAAGAAGAGATTGCCGAATTCGAGAAGGAAGCCGCGGACTTCAGCCCGGAGATGGAGCCGGAATTTGGCGATATCCTGTTCGCTCTTGTGAATATTGCACGTTTTTATAAAATCGATGCCGAAGAAGCTGTGAGAAAAACAAATGAAAAATTCATCCGCCGTTTTAAGTATTTGGAAGAACGGGTAATGATGAGCGGCAGAAAATTTGAAGACTTTACGCTCGAACAGCTCGATGAATTCTGGAATGAGGCAAAATCAAAAGGCTATTAATAGAGGAGTGGCGTTACATGAGATTAGATAAATTTTTAAAAGTATCAAGACTTATCAAAAGAAGAACATTGGCAAAAGAGGTCTCCGATCAGGGAAGGATCACGATAAACGGACAGCAGGCAAAAGCAAGCTCCACGGTTAAAGTGGGAGATGAACTTCAAGTCCGCTTCGGCCAGAAGCTGGTAACGGTCAAGGTGGAACGCCTGCAGGAAACGACCCGCAAGGAAGAAGCAGCCGGCATGTACTCGATTGTAAAGGAAGAAAAAGTGGAATCAGAAGCATAAGGCTTATGAACTCCCGCTTTTTTTATATTATCAGAATCTATATCATTGAACTTCGATAACTGTCTAGCTCCAGGCGCCATCGTCTCGAGGTATCCGTCTAAAAGGTTAAAGAACAACCTTTCAGCCGGCTCGTCTTATGCTTGTCGCCGAAAGGCGGGCGCCTTGCGCTTTTCTTGATGGCTTGTTCTATTTTAATCCCCCCATTCATAAACATGTACAAAAAGGTTGTACTATGTGATTGCGGGGGATGAATAATGAGTCAATATTATGAGTCAAATTCAAACAAAACCAATGCTCAGGAACATGATGTTATTATGAGAGGCAGAAGGCTGATTGATATTACGGGTGTTAAACAGGTGGAAAGCTTTGATAATGAAGAGTTTTTGCTGGAGACGGTGATGGGGTTCCTTGCGATTAGAGGGCAGAATCTGCAGATGAAGAATCTGGATGTGGATAAGGGAATTGTTTCCATCAAAGGGAAGGTATTTGACCTTGTTTATATTGATGATCAGAATGGAGATAAAGCTAAAGGTTTCTTTAGCAAGTTGTTCCGATGACACTGACCACTCAATTTGTGACCATGCTGGCGATGATTGGCATGGGAAGTGTATTTGGGGCTGCCCTTGATACGTATAATCGTTTCCTGCAAAGGACGAAGCGGAAAAGCTGGCTTGTTTTCATTAATGATATTCTTTTTTGGATCGTACAGGGTCTGGCAATCTTCTATATTTTATTCCTGGTGAATAAGGGTGAACTGAGGTTTTATATTTTCATTGCTTTGCTGTGCGGGTTTGCCGCTTATCAAAGTTTATTTAAGAAAATGTATCTGCGGGTATTGGAGATATCCATCCGAATGGCGATCTCCATATACCGCTTTTTCGTGAAGACCTTAACTTTGCTCGTCTATAAACCCATCCAGGGTCTGATTATGGCGTTAATTGCGATTGCTGTCATGCTTGGAAAAGGACTTTATTCCCTTTTAAAAGTCATTCTTCGAGTCTTTTGGTTCACATTGAAGATCGTATTTCTGCCTGTCAAATGGATTTTGTCACTTTTGTGGAAACTTTTGCCGAAAAAGATTAAAAAAACAGTCGAGAAGTTATATAATAAATTGGCAGGATATTTACAGCGGATAAAGAATTATGTTTTAAAATGGACAGCTAAGTGGAAAAAACCTAAAGAGTAAGGAGGGAGTGCGGAAATGAGTGTCACCAAGAAGAAAAATGTAGCCAAAATGGAAACAAGCTATGTCAAACAGCAGGAAGCAGCAGAGATCAGTGCCGGCCGGAAGAAAAAGCTATTATTTCGCAGATTAGCAGCATTTTTCACACTGGCAGCCGTCGTTTCATTCTTTATGATCACAACACTCGTTTCGCAGTCTGCTGCTCTGGAAGAAAAAGTGGAAGAGAAAACCAGGCTGGATCAGGAGCTTTCTGACCTGAAGAAAAAAGAAGTTATGCTCGAGGAAGAAATTGTTAAGCTGAATGATGATGAGTATATCGCGAAGCTTGCCCGCAAAGATTATTTCCTATCTGACAATAACGAAATCATTTTCAACCTCCCTGAAGAAGAGACAGAAAAAGAAAAAAAGAAAGAAAAAAAGGCCGACTGACGCTATATTGACACTTTTTTTTTGGTTTCTGTATAATATATAAAAAGTTTCACTTTAAATCTTTCAAGGAGGCAGTTTTTTTAATGTCAATCGAAGCAGGCAGCAAGTTAACAGGAAAGGTCACAGGCATTACAAATTTCGGAGCATTTGTGGAGCTGCCGGAAGGCTCAACCGGTCTGGTGCACATAAGTGAAGTCGCTGACAAGTATGTAAAAGATATTAATGAGCACCTAAAAGTGGGTGACATGGTTGAAGTGAAAGTCATTAATGTCGAAAAGGACGGCAAGATTGGATTATCCATCAAAAAGGCAAAAGACCGGCCTGAGCGTTCTGAAAGACCTGAAAGAGGAGACAGAAAAGAATTCAGACCGAATTCCAATTCTGGCCGCCCTCGCCATAATCGACCAAACGACCATCGCCCTAAAGAAAACTTTGAAGCCAAAATGGCCCGTTTCCTGAAGGACAGCGAAGATCGTCTGTCATCGCTAAAACGCCATACTGAATCCAAGCGCGGAGGAAGAGGAGCTAAGCGAGGCTAACTTGCTGCTGATCGATCTATATAGCAGGATGAAAAACAAGTCCGGTTGGGCTTGTTTTTTTATGCTGTTTAACGCAAATTCAGCCATCAAAAAAACGCCAGCCTAAGGCTGACGCTCTTTTGAAATGACCCGTACGGGATTCGAACCCGTGTTACCGCCGTGAAAGGGCGGTGTCTTAACCGCTTGACCAACGGGCCGGGATAATAAATTTAGGCAAGGCGCTTCCGCATTTCTCTGATAGCGGCGGAGGGGATCGAACCCCCGACCTCACGGGTATGAACCGTACGCTCTAGCCAGCTGAGCTACACCGCCAAATTTCAATAGATTACTAGATGTGCTCTGAAGCACAAGATTTATAATACAAATTTTTAAAAAGGAAGTCAATAAGATATTAAAAGAAATATGTCGTAACTCTCACTTGCCTCTTCGTCAATTTCTTCCATGCTTCGCTTTTCGCAGAAAGCTGTCATTCCAACGGTTTGTTTACTTTTTTTGTCAGAACTAAGCTGAACCTCAGGAAGCTCCATTTTAAATCTTGTTATCTATCCCCATATATAGTGGAAAACCGTCGAACGAAAAGCCGGGGCTTGTCCGCTATTTTGACAAACTTCTGGAGCGCTTGATTTTATAATTGTCAGCAACGATAAAAATATGGGGAGTGTAGTTTAATGGAAAAGGTAGAAAGGAATGTAATGGAGCCGATCGGGGAAGTGCCCTTCAACAAACCGAAACTGGATATTGCCAAAGGCTTAAAAAAGCTCCAATCAGGGCTGGAGAATTTCTTTCTGAAAAAAGGCTATGTTCTGCTGATCATTGGCTTTTTGCTTGGAAGAGCCTTGATATTGGCGAAGCTTACCCCATTTAGCCTTCCGTTTTTTGCAGCGGTTTATTTCATACGAAGAGATAAGGCGCCCCTGGCACTGGTGGGATTAATGGCAGGAGCCGCCACATTATCCATATCCAATGCGGTATCCGCTTTTGGAATCACCTTTATCTTTTTATTCGCTTTCCGGGTCTCAAAGAAATGGCTGTCTAATGAAATCAGGGCACTGCCTTTTTATGTATTTTTCACTCTCCTGGCAGGCAAGCTCCTGGAGGCCTTCATTATGAAGGGGCAGCTGACTTTATATGATGGCATGATGGCCGGAGTCGAGTCGAGCCTTGGCTTCATCCTGACACTTATTTTTCTGCAGGGACTGCCGCTGCTTTCTATAAATAAACGCAGACAATCACTGAAAACCGAAGAAATCGTCTGCCTGATCATTATGCTGGCTTCTGTCATGACGGGAACCATCGGCTGGACGGTCTATGATCTTTCGGTCGAGCATATTATGTCACGCTACCTTGTCCTGCTCTTCGCCTTTGTGGCAGGAGCTACAGTCGGTTCTACAGTAGGGGTGGTAACCGGCCTGATCTTCTCCCTTGCGAATATATCGAGCTTTTATCATATGAGTCTGCTTGCTTTTGCGGGCCTTTTAGGAGGCCTTTTGAAAGAAGGCAGGAAGGTTGGAGTGGCATTCGGCCTGCTGGTTGCGACACTCCTGATGGGCATGTATGGAGAGGGCAGCGGAAACCTCATGAAAACTCTGTCAGAAACAGGTGCGGCCATTCTCTTATTTTTACTGACACCGCAGGCACTTACAATGAAATTGGCTAAGCAAGTCCCGGGAACGCCTGAATATGCCGCTGAGCAACAGCAATATATGAGAAAAATGCGTGATGTGACGGCACAGCGCGTTGCCCAGTTTTCGAGCGTCTTTCAGGCTCTTTCCAAAAGCTTTTCCTCCCATGATGAACCGTCCCAATGGGAAGAAGACAGTGACAGGGAAGTGGATTATTTCTTAAGCAATGTAACGGAAAAAACCTGTCAGACCTGCTTTAAGAAGGATCACTGCTGGTCAAAGAACTTTAATACAACCTATGACTATATGATGGATATTATGCATGATGTGGACAATAACGAAGGTGCCCTTTCTCCAAAGCTTGCGAGGGATTGGGAAAAGTACTGCACAAGATCGAAAAAAGTGACAGAAGCCGTTCAGCAGGAGCTGACTTATTATAAAGCGAACCAAAAACTGAAGAAACAGGTTCAGGAAAGCAGGAGGCTGGTAGCCGACCAGCTTAAGGGTGTTTCGGAGGTGATGGGTGACTTTGCCAAGGAAATTCAGAGAGAGCGGGAAAATCATCATAAACAGGAAGAACAGATCCTTGAAGCGCTTCAGGAGTTTGGCATTCATATCGAGCAGGTGGAAATCTACAGCCTGGAGCAGGGAAATGTCGACATTGATATGACCATCCCATACTGCCAGGGACATGGGGAATGTGAAAAGCTCATTGCACCGATGCTATCTGATATTTTGGGAGAAACGATATTAGTAAATTCAGAGGAATGTGCCGCGTTTCCGAATGGATACTGCCATGTAACTTTCCGGTCAGCCAAGGCTTTCGTGGTTGAAACAGGTGTTGCACATGCAGCGAAGGACGGGGGCTTAGTGTCTGGGGACAGTTATTCCACCATCGAGCTGGGCTGCGGAAAGTATGCGATTGCCATCAGTGATGGAATGGGCAACGGGGAAAGGGCCCACGCAGAAAGCCAGGAAACACTTCAGCTTCTGCAAAAAATTCTTCAATCGGGCATTGAAGAGCAGGTTGCGATTAAATCCGTCAATTCCGTTCTTTCTTTACGGACCACAGACGAAATTTTCTCCACATTGGATCTGGCCATGATTGATCTGCAGAATGCCGACGCAAAATTTTTGAAAATTGGATCAACTCCAAGCTTCGTAAAAAGAGGTCCTAAGGTAATGAAAATTCAGGCAAGCAACCTCCCGATGGGCATCATTCAAGAATTTGATGTCGATGTGGTCAGTGAGCAGCTTAAAGCCGGTGATTTATTGATCATGATGAGTGATGGCGTGTTTGAAGGGCCGAAGCATGTGGAGAACTTTGATTTGTGGATGAAGCGCAAAATATCCGAGCTGAAGACGGACGATCCTCAGGAAGTGGCCGATCTCATTATGGAAGAGGTGATCAGGTCAAGGTCCGGAAATATAGAGGATGATATGACGGTTGTGGTCTCCAAGGTTAAGCACAATACACCGAAATGGACAAGCATCCCTGTGCATGCCATCCGCCAAAAAGCCAACTGATTAATTTGCTCATCATGATGCGTTTATATGTATATTTCCTCTCCAAACAGTCGAAAATGCTAACAACTCATATGTGGAGGGGAGTTTCAAATGAAAACAGGAACACTGAAGCAGATTTTACTGATAACGGATGGCTGTTCAAATCAGGGTGAAGATCCCATTGCCATGGCGGCACTCGCCAAGGAGCAGGGAATAACCGTGAATGTAATCGGAGTCATGGAGCAGGATGTCATTGATGAACAGGGAATGAACGAAATTGAAGGAATCGCCATGTCAGGAGGCGGAGTCAGTCAGGTAGTCTACTCTCAGCAGCTTTCCCAGACGGTACAGATGGTGACAAGAAAAGCCATGACTCAGACCCTTCAGGGAGTGGTGAACAAAGAGCTCCAGCAGATTCTGGGCGGTTCGAAAACGATGGAGGACCTCCCGCCTGATCAGCGCGGCGAAGTGATGGAGGTCGTAGATGAATTGGGTGAGACGGTCGAGCTTGAAGTGCTGGTCCTCGTGGATACCAGTGCAAGCATGAAACATAAGCTCCCGACCGTTAAGGAAGCCCTGCTGGATCTGTCCTTAAGCCTTAATGCCCGCTCTGGTGATAACCGATTTTCTGTATTCGTATTTCCCGGGAAAAAGAAAGATGTCGAAAAATTGCTGGATTGGACACCGAATCTTGAATCGCTCACCAGCATATTCTCGAAATTGACAACAGGCGGAATTACGCCAACAGGCCCGGCCATTCATGAGGCACTAAACCATTTCAAGAAAAAACGTTCATTAAGGAGTCTGCTTTCCCGTGATGATGAATCATTCTTTGAAGAGTCAGTGTAAAGTAAGCCCTGGTACTGTGATTGAAGGAAAGTGGCACCGCAGCCGATATACCATTATTAAAGAATTGGGGTATGGTGCTAATGGGATTGTGTATCTCGCCAAAAACCAAAATCAGCAGGTTGCTTTGAAAATGAGTGATAACGGGATGTCCATCACGTCCGAGGTGAACGTCCTTAAATCCTTTGCAAAGGTCCAAGGCTCTGCCCTCGGGCCTTCTTTGCTTGATGTCGATGATTGGGAACGAAGGAGCGGTAAGGTTTCATTCTATGTAATGGAATATATACAGGGTCCTGATTTGCTGACATTCATACAGCAGAAGGGGCCATCCTGGACTGGTGTATTAATTGTACAGCTCCTGAATGATCTGGATGCATTGCATAAAGCGGGCTGGGTGTTCGGTGATTTAAAGCCGGATAATTTGATTGTAACAGGCCCTCCATCGAAAATACGCACCATTGATGTGGGCGGCACCACCATTCAGGGCAGGGCAATAAAGGAATTTACCGAGTTTTATGATCGCGGCTATTGGGGGCTCGGCACCAGAAAGGCTGATCCAGCCTATGATCTCTTTGCTGCAGCTATGATTTTAATCAATACGGCCTATCCAAAAAGGTTTGCCAAGACAACAGGTGACCTTAAACAGCTAAAAATGATGATCCGCCAAAAGAAAGAACTGCTTAAATACGAGGATGTTATTCTGAATGCATTGCAGGGCCATTATAGCTCAGCCGGTGAAATGAGAAACGATATGCTCCAGCTCACACGTGCAAATCCGGCGCAAAGGACGACGGTAAGCAGGAATTCCGGACAAACCGCCAGCCCTCAGCCTGCCAGCAGGCACAGACAAAGGCAGAAAAAAAAGAAAGGGAGCTTCTTTGAAACCCTGCTGATTACCCTTATTGTAAGCCTGCTATATTTCTTATATATTTATGGGCAGCTGCTTTGAAAATGAAATAAATGAAACTTTCTTTTCGTTGATCCGTATTATAAGCTTAATCCCTTTTGATATTTACCCTTTAATAATGATATGCTTTTCTATAGGAAGGATTATGCTGCCCTTTGCAGGGGTAGTAGTAAATATATTTAATTTGGATAAGGAAGAAGCCTATGCTCGAAGAGAAAGTGAGTGCTTTCCTTAAGAAAAAGGGATTAGATTTAAAAAACAAAAAAATAGTAATCGGTGTATCAGGAGGGCCGGATTCCATCGCCCTGCTCCATTATTTTTGGAGCAGGCAGCGGCATTATCAGACAGAAGTAATTGCCGCACATGTCGATCATATGTTCAGAGGCGAAGAATCCCTTCAGGACGCCATGTTTGTGAAGGATTACTGCAGGGACAAAGCCATTCCGTTTGAAATGGAAAGAGTGAATGTGCCTGAGTATATGGAGAAGTCCGGGAAGAGTTCACAGACCGCTGCCAGGGATTGCCGCTACAGCTTCTTTCAAAGAACAGCCGAGAAATATGGGGCAGACTATATAGCGCTTGGACATCATGGCGACGATCAGGTTGAAACCATCTTAATGCGTCTCACAAGGGGAAGCGCCGGCAGCGCAAGAGCAGGGATCCCCTTCAAGCGTCCATTTGGCGATTATACGATCATCCGCCCTTTCCTGTGCTTGAATAGAGCTGAAATCGAAAGCTTCTGCCTGAAAGAATGCCTGAACCCCAGGCGGGATCCAAGCAATGAAAAAGGCATATACAGCCGCAACCGTTTCAGGCAGGAAGTGCTCCCATTCCTGAGAAAAGAAAACCCTCAGGTGCATGAGCATTTTCAAAGATTTAGTGAAGATTTGCAAAGTGATGAAGCATATCTGCAGGAATTAACCGTCCATAAAATGAATACAGTAATGAAAAAGAATGCCAATGAGGAAATTAGTGTGGATATCGATGCTTTTGAGGCAATGCCAATGCCTTTACAAAGAAGAGGGATTCAACTAATATTAAACTATCTTTATAAGGAAAGGCCGGCATCGTTATCGGCATCTCATATAGAGAGTATTTTTTCCTTAATGAAAAGTCCTCATCCATCGGGAAATTTAGATTTTCCAGGCGGTTTACATATTGTACGCTCCTACCGGCAATGCCACTTTTTATTCCCGAAGGAACCTGTACAATCCTATCGATATGAAATCTTCAAACCTGCAAGCATTAAACTCCCAAACGGCGGATCGATTATCCTTGAATATGCTGACTGTCCTGATGGAATTCTAAATAATGATACCCTGGCAATAGACAGGGAGAGTGTTTCTTTTCCAATCATTATCAGGACAAGAGAAAAGGGAGACCGCATGACGCTTAAAGGAATGCAGGGGTCGCGGAAGATTAAGGACATTTTCATCGATCATAAAATTCCGCTGCATGATCGGAAAACCTGGCCAATCGTGACAGATGCACAAGGCAGGATCCTATGGGTGCCTGGTTTGAAGAAATCGCATGATGATAGGCAGCAGCAATCCTGCACCAGCTATATTATTTTAAAATACATAAAGCAATGATCTTCTAGGGGGCACATTAAATGATGAAAAATGACATTGAAAAAGTACTGATTTCAGAAGAGGAGCTGCAGGATAAGATTAAATCCCTTGCTGCCGAACTTACTGAAGAATACCAGGACCGATTCCCGCTTGCCATTGGAGTTTTAAAAGGGGCAATGCCTTTCATGAGCGACCTTTTAAAGCGTGTGGATACATATCTTGAGATGGATTTCATGGATGTATCGAGCTATGGAAATTCCATGGTATCTTCAGGAGAAGTAAAAATTCTGAAAGACCTTGATACTTCTGTTGAAGGCAGAGATATTCTGATCATTGAAGATATCATTGACAGCGGTTTGACACTCAGCTACCTGGTTGAGCTTTTCCGCTACAGAAAAGCGAAAAGCATTAAGATTGTAACACTGCTTGACAAGCCAACTGGAAGAAAGGCTGATATCAAAGCTGATTATGTAGGATTTATAGTTCCTGATGAGTTCGTAGTCGGCTATGGCCTTGATTATGCGGAAAAGTACCGCAACCTTCCATATATTGGAGTGCTTAAGCCGGAAGTATACAGCAATAACGATTAAGGAAATCCTAAGTATGATCTTGGATTAAAGCCCTTTACTGAAACAAGAATCACCCGGTTTTAAGAAGTCTAATTCCTTGTATTGGCACAATTTTCTATGATACTATACACTATAGTTTGTTTACCGTGGGAGGAGGTAAGGGATGAATCGGATCTTCCGGAATACCATCTTTTATTTATTAATATTTTTAGTCATTATTGGAGTTGTCAGCTTCTTTAACGGCAACAATGAACCAACGGAGCACATCTCTTATAATAAATTTGTTGATCACTTGGAAAGCGGCGATATCACGTCTATTTCCCTTCAGCCTGAGAGAGGTGTTTTTGAAGTACGGGGTCAGCTTGAGGGATATGAGGAAGGCAAATACTTCCTGACTTATATCATGAACAATGATAATATCCTTGACCGTGTGGATCAATTAGCCCAGACATCGGATGTCGATGTTATGCCGGCTAAAGAAACAAGCGGCTGGGTTACATTCTTTACGTCAATCATTCCTTTCATCATCATCTTCATACTATTCTTCTTCCTGCTGAACCAGGCGCAGGGCGGAGGCAGCCGTGTGATGAACTTCGGCAAAAGCAAAGCCAAGCTGTATGATGAAAGCAAAAAGAAAGTGCGCTTTAAAGATGTTGCAGGCGCCGATGAAGAAAAGCAGGAGCTTGTTGAGGTCGTTGAATTCCTTAAAGACCCGCGCAAGTTTGCTGAATTGGGAGCCAGAATTCCCAAAGGGGTTCTTCTTGTGGGACCTCCGGGAACAGGTAAAACCTTGCTTGCACGGGCAGCTGCCGGTGAAGCGGGCGTTCCGTTCTTCTCTATAAGCGGTTCTGACTTCGTTGAAATGTTCGTCGGTGTGGGTGCTTCCCGTGTCCGCGACTTATTCGAAAATGCGAAAAAGAACGCACCATGTATTATTTTTATCGATGAAATTGATGCTGTAGGGCGTCAGCGTGGTGCCGGCCTTGGGGGCGGACATGATGAACGCGAGCAGACCCTAAACCAGCTTCTTGTTGAAATGGATGGATTTGGAGCAAATGAAGGAATTATCATCATTGCTGCCACTAACCGTCCGGATATTCTTGACCCGGCATTATTGCGTCCGGGACGTTTTGACAGACAGATTACGGTTGATCGCCCGGATGTTAAAGGCCGTGAAGCGGTGCTTAAAGTGCATGCCCGCAACAAGCCTTTAGATGAGTCGGTTAACTTAAAGAGCATTGCGATGCGTACTCCTGGATTCTCGGGTGCAGACCTTGAAAATCTATTGAATGAAGCAGCGCTTGTAGCTGCCCGCCGCAATAAGAAAAAAGTCGATATGGAAGATATCGATGAAGCAACAGACCGCGTGATTGCGGGACCAGCCAAGAAGAGCCGTGTTATTTCCCAAAAAGAAAGAAACATCGTTGCTTTCCATGAAGCAGGTCATACAGTCATCGGTTTAGTGCTTGATGAAGCAGAAATGGTTCATAAGGTTACAATCGTGCCGCGCGGCCAGGCCGGAGGATATGCAGTAATGCTTCCGAAAGAAGACCGCTACTTCCAGACGAAGCCTGAGCTCCTCGACAAAATTGTCGGATTGCTTGGCGGACGTGTGGCTGAAGAAATCGTCTTTGGTGAAGTAAGCACAGGTGCCCATAATGACTTCCAGCGTGCGACAGGCATTGCCCGCCGCATGGTAACCGAATTCGGAATGAGCGACAAGCTTGGACCATTGCAGTTTGGACAGTCTCAGGGCGGCCAGGTATTCCTTGGACGTGACTTCCATAATGAACAGAATTATTCAGATGCAATCGCATATGAAATCGATCTTGAGATCCAGCGCATTATCAAGGAATCCTATGAAAGAGCAAGAAAGCTCTTAACAGAAAACCGCGATAAGCTGAATCTGATCGCCAATACTTTGCTTGAAGTTGAAACGCTTGATGCGGAACAAATCAAGCACTTATCAGACCATGGCAGACTGCCTGACCGTCCAGCAACTTCCATTTCAACGGATGAAGATGTGAAAGTAAACATCAGCATCAAGAAAGAGGATCCTGCTGAAACAGGCGAAATCCCTGAAACCAGGGAAGGCTCAAGCCCCGCAGAAGCGGATGTGCCTCCTGCCATCGACGAAGAACGCAAAGACAAATAATAATCGAAAAGCGCCTCCAGGGGCGCTTTTTTTTTGACGAAAAATATCAATTCCCAGACCGCCCGGAATTTTCGATTACACGAAACAACAGCAGTTGTGATATGATGTTTTCAGTGAAAAAAGCGTTTTAAATAATCATAAAGTGGTGAGAATGTTGATCTTTGTTTTCGACGTAGGGAATACCAATATCGTTCTGGGTGTCTATGACCAAGATGAATTAAAGCATCATTGGCGAATTGAAACCAACCGGAATAAAACAGAAGATGAATATGGAATGATTGTGAAGTCTCTGTTTGAGCATGAGAATCTTTCCTTTTCAGATATAGATGGCATTATCATTTCCTCAGTAGTGCCGCCAATCATGTTTTCGCTTGAAAGAATGTGCCAGAAATATTTCCATGTGAAGCCTCTTGTTGTGGGTCCTGGCATCAAGACAGGCTTAAACATCAAGTATGATAACCCGAGAGAAGTGGGGGCAGACCGAATCGTCAATGCTATAGCTGCCATTCATGAATATGGAAGCCCGTTAGTCATTGTCGATTTTGGAACAGCTACTACCTACTGCTATATCAATGAAAGTAAACAATATATGGGCGGCGCCATTGCCCCGGGAATCGGAATTTCAACAGAGGCTCTTTATTCCCGTGCAGCGAAGCTTCCACGAATAGAAATTGCCCGTCCTGATCATATTGTCGGAAAAAATACTGTATCTGCCATGCAGGCGGGAATTCTTTATGGTTACGTCGGCCAGGTGGAAGGTATAGTTAAAAGAATGAAAGATCAGGCAGATGAAAAGCCGACTGTCATTGCCACGGGAGGACTTGCGGGGCTCATCGCGCAAGAGTCGGATATCATCGATGTTGTGGATCCATTTTTAACTTTAAAGGGCCTGCAGATTATTTATAAACGAAATATGGAGAACATAAAAAAATAGTAAGCTTAATCAGCTGCTGCCATTAAAGCAGTACTCTGGAAAGGAGCAAAAAATGAGCGATTATTTAGTAAAAGCACTTGCATATGATGGACAAGTCCGTGCCTATGCATCCCGCACTACCGAAACAGTTGGGGAGGGCCAGCGCAGACATTATACATGGCCAACCGCTTCAGCTGCTTTAGGAAGAGCCATGACGGCAGGCGTGATGATGGGTGCCATGCTGAAGGGCGATAACAAACTGACGATCAAAATCGAAGGCGGCGGTCCAATTGGCGCCATTCTGGTAGACAGCAATGCAAATGGAGAGGTGCGCGGATATGTAACAAACCCGCAGACGCACTTCGATCTTAATGAGCAGGGCAAGCTTGACGTGCGCCGTGCGGTCGGCACTGAAGGAACCCTGACTGTCGTGAAGGACATTGGCATGAGAGAACATTTCACAGGACAGGTTCCGCTGATTTCTGGAGAACTTGGGGAAGATTTCACTTATTACTTTGTTACTTCTGAACAGGTTCCTTCTTCCGTTGGAGTGGGGGTTCTTGTTAATCCTGATAACTCTATTCTTGCTGCAGGGGGATTCATTCTTCAGCTTATGCCGGGAACAGATGAAGAGACGATTACTTTAATTGAGAACAGACTGAAAGAAATCCCGCCTGTATCCAAATTGATTCAGCAGGGCTTAACACCTGAAGAGCTTTTGGAAACGATTCTTGGCAAAGATAATGTGAAGTTCCTTGAGAAGCTTCCTGTATCCTTCACTTGCACATGTTCAAAAGAGCGTTTTGCCAATGCGATTATCAGCCTCGGTGAAGACGAAATCCAGCAGATGATCGATGAAGACGGACAGGCTGAAGCATCCTGTCACTTCTGCAATGAGAAATATCATTACACAAAAGAAGAACTGGAAGAATTGAAAAACGAAGTAAAGTGATAAAATAAGCGTTTGCCGGTCTCCTTAAGGTTCGCCCTTTAGGCCGGGGCCAAACGCTTTTGTTTTTTGAACTTAGAGAAATGTCCAGCTTCAGTGCCTGCCCCCTCGAGTGTCGGGGGACAGGTGCTTGCGCTTTTCTTAGGGGGAGGAGCACTTGGAAAAGAGACAGCTTTTAATGATCATTGCCGGTTTAGTGCTGCTGAATCTTATCACATTGACCTTTTTGCTTTTTAAAGGCGATGGCAACGGGGAAGCAGTAGCCAAAATCGGCGGAGAAAAAATCACTCGCCAGGAATGGATGAGTGAGATGGAAACGAAGTACGGAAAAAGCACCTTAAGCGAATTAATCGATCAGAAGGTCATTGAAGAAGCCGGGAAAAGATACGGGGTGAAAATCTCTAATAAGGCAGTAGATCTTGAGCTGAAAATGGTCAAGACGATGTATGGCGGCAATATCACTGATGAGATGAGTGAAGACAAGTGGCGCAGGCAAATCAAGAACAATCTTATTCTTGAAGAGCTGCTGACGGCTGATGTCTCTGTCTCAGAAGAGGAAATGAAGAGCTATTATGAAGAGAACAGCAGCCAATTTCATGTTCCTGACACCTATCACATCTCTCAAATCATTGTAAAAACAAAAGAAGAAGCAGAACAGACCGTGAAAGAGCTGGAAGAAGGCTCCAGCTTCTCTGTGCTGGCGATGGAGCGATCCATTGATGAATTCACTGCCAACCTTGGGGGAAATGCAGGGTATGTCAGTGAAGATGATGAGCACGTACCGGCAGAAGTCCTGGAACAGGTCAAAGACCTGAAGCCCGGCAAATGGACCAAACCGGTTAAAACAGAAGATGGCTATGCTGTTGTCATGCTTCATGAGCATTTAAAGGGAGAGCAGTATTCCTTTAAAGAGGTGAAGAACATGATTCGCCGCCAGATTGCTCTTGAGCAGATGGATGTTCCTGTCTCAGCCAAGCCGTTTTGGAAAGAGACGGATGTAGAATGGTTTTACGGTGAGCAGTAAATATAAAAACACGGAGCGAATTCCGTGTTTTTTTCTGCCTAAATTGAGTATCATGAATAGAGATGGGTAATTATCTATAATGACAAAAGTATGAATTTTCTTTTAAATGGCAGTCAAATTCATTGACATTCCCATTGGAAATTGGTAAATTTATATTAAACCAATAAAAATAGTCGGAAATAAGGAGTGGGGAAAATGGTACGTGTAGCAAATTCAATTGCAGATCTTGTTGGCCATACGCCAATTGTGAAACTAAACCGTCTAGTTGATGATAATAGCGCAGATGTTTATCTGAAATTGGAATACATGAATCCGGGGAGCAGCGTAAAAGACCGTATTGCCCTGGCAATGATCACGGCTGCAGAGAAAGATGGAAGTCTTAAACCAGGTGATACCATCATTGAACCGACAAGCGGAAATACAGGAATCGGATTAGCGATGATTGCCGCAGCCAAAGGCTATAAAGCAGTTCTTGTGATGCCGGAGACAATGAGTATGGAGCGCCGCAACCTGCTGCGTGCTTACGGGGCTGACCTTGTCCTCACACCTGGACCGGAAGGAATGAACGGTGCAATCCGCAAGGCGCAGGAGCTGGCAAAGGAACATGGCTATTTCGTGCCTCAGCAGTTTGAAAACCCTGCGAACCCTGAAATTCACCGTTTAACAACAGGACCTGAAATCACTGAGCAAATGGGCGACCAGCTGGATGCTTTCATCTCCGGAATCGGAACAGGCGGAACCATTACTGGTGCCGGTCAGGTGCTTAAAGAAAAATATAAAAACATCAAAATTTACGCAGTGGAGCCAACTGATTCACCTGTACTATCAGGCGGAAAGCCGGGCCCGCATAAGATCCAGGGAATTGGAGCGGGATTTGTCCCGGATACACTGGATACAAAGATTTATGATGAAGTGATCCAAATTACGAATGATGAGGCATTTGATTATGCCCGCCGTGCGGCCAAGGAAGAAGGAATCCTGGGCGGGATTTCCTCCGGTGCGGCAATCAGTGCGGCCTTGAAGGTTGCCAAAGAGCTTGGCAAGGGCAAAAAAGTTCTGGCCATTCTCCCAAGTAACGGCGAACGTTATTTAAGTACTCCTTTATATCAATTTGAAGCTGAATAATTGATAGGACAGCGGTCTACATTGGCCGCTGTTTTTTGCGTACAATAAAAATTATGAAAGCATGCCCCGTATCATGTATGATGAAAAAAGAGAACTATATAGGGGTGACTTTTAGTGAAGCATCTTCAGATTCATGCAAAAAAAATACCATATACATATAACCGGTTTTTCCGCACATACCGCTCGCTGTCTGAGGGATTGCCGCATCATGTTTTACTGGAAAGCGGACGGGGCGGCAGGTACAGTATTGCAGCTTTTGAGCCTGAAGCCATTTTAACAGGCAAAAATTCACAGCTTGAAATCACTGCAGACGGTGAAAAACAAGTGCTCGAAGGCAACCCCCTTCACCTGATGCAGGAATGGCTGAATCGATATAAAGCAGATAAGCTTGAAGAACTTCCGGATTTTCAGGGAGGGGCCATCGGGTTCATCAGCTATGACTACGCACGATATATCGAAAAGCTTCCAGATGAAGCCCGGGATGATCTGCAAATACCTGATATCCACTTTTTTATTTATAAAGATTGCTTTGTCTTTGATCATGAAACGGAACAGCTCTGGCTTCTATTCTTATATGAAAAAGGGGAAGAGCACTCGATCGAGGAACGGGCAGAGAATTGGGAGCAGAGATGGAAGAATGAGAGCGGAGAGCCTTCTGAGGAAGCGGGATGCAGTCAGGCGGAACAAACACTTAGGGTATCCATGAACGAAGAAGAATTCCAGTCTGCTGTACGGAGTGTTCAGGAATATATTTCACAGGGAGATGTCTTTCAGGTGAATCTCTCCGTACGACAAAGCCGCCCGATGCATATTCAGGCTATGGATGTATACGAGCAGCTGAGAGTGTTAAATCCGTCTCCATACATGGGGTATTTCCACACACCTGCATACCAGCTTGTGAGCGCATCACCGGAGCTGCTGATTAAGAAAAAAGGAAACACCGTCAGCACGCGGCCGATTGCCGGGACAAGGTCCCGCGGGAAGGATCATGAGGAGGACCTCAAGCTCGCCAGTGAACTGATTGAAAATGAGAAAGAGCGTGCAGAGCACGTAATGCTGGTTGACCTGGAGAGAAATGACCTGGGAAGAGTATGCGAATATGGGACTGTTGAAGTGGATGAGTTCATGGTCATTGAAAAATACTCACATGTGATGCATATCGTTTCCAATGTAAAAGGCGAGCTGGCAGAAGGCAAGAATGCGGTTGATATCATTGACGCTGTATTTCCCGGGGGGACGATCACAGGTGCCCCTAAGGTGCGCACTATGGAAATCATTGAAGAACTTGAACCGGTCACAAGGGGACCATACACCGGCTCTCTTGGCTGGATCAATTTCAGCGGTGATCTGGAGCTGAATATCATCATCCGCACTATGCTCGTTAAAGATGGACAGGCTCATGTGCAGGCAGGTGCAGGCATTGTCATTGACTCCAATCCGAAAAATGAATACAAAGAGTCACTGAAAAAGGCGATTGCTCTATGGAAAGCAAAAGAACTCGCAGAACAGGCAAAAGGGGATCAGCTATGATTTATATGATCGATAATTACGATTCTTTTACGTATAATCTCGTGCAGTATCTCGGTGAATTAGGCGAAGAGCTGGTTGTCAAAAGAAACGATGAAACATCGATTTCTGAAATAGGCAGTATGCAGCCGAAGTTCCTGATGATCTCTCCGGGGCCGTGCAGTCCGAATGAAGCAGGCATCAGCCTGAAAGCCATTGAAGCTTTTGCAGGCAAAATCCCGGTCTTTGGTGTTTGTCTGGGACATCAGTCGATTGCTCAAGTATTCGGAGGGGATGTGGTGCAGGCAGAGCGTCTGATGCATGGAAAAACTTCTGACATTTTTCATGATGGGAAAACCATATTTAAAGACCTGCCCAACCCTTTTCCTGCTACCCGCTACCATTCGCTGATTGTCAAAAAGGAAACACTTCCGGAATGTCTTGAGGTTTCAGCATGGACAGCTGAGGGAGAGATTATGGCCATCCGCCATAAGGAACTGCCTGTAGAAGGTGTCCAATTCCATCCGGAGTCGATTATGACTACGGCCGGAAAGGAACTCCTTCAAAATTTTATTAAGCATTACAAAGCCTCACTGCAGGCAGAGGGGCTGTAAACCTTGTATATTTATATGAATGGGGAAGTTGTCAGGAAAGAGGAGGCCAGGATTTCTCCTTTTGATCATGGCTTTATATATGGGATGGGGCTGTTTGAGACGTTCCGTATCTATAATGGGCATCCCTTTTTATTGGATGATCACCTGGAGAGGCTGAACAGAAGCCTTGAAGCGATAAATATTGAAGCATTTTATGCCAGGGAACAAGTGCTCGCGGCGCTGGATTTGCTGCTTGGAAAAAATGGATACCATAATGCCTATATCCGGATGAATGTTTCAGCGGGGAACGGGGAGATTGGCCTGCAGACAGCACCGTACACTAACCCGAATACGATCATTTTCTGCAAACCGCTTCTGCCAAGAAGTGCCGGTGCAGAAAAGCAGGCAGTATTGCTTGAGATTCCCCGCAATACACCTGAAGGGGCCGAACGGCTGAAGTCCCACCATTATTTAAATAACATTCTGGCTAAAAAGGAAGCGGGGGACGATCCAGGCATTGAAGGGATCTTCTTGACCAGGGATGGCTATCTGGCAGAGGGGGTCACTTCGAATTTATTCTGGATTCGTGATGGCCATTTATTTACCCCGTCGCTTCAAACCGGCATACTAAACGGCATTACCCGGAAATTTGTGATCAGGCTTGCCGGAAAGCTGGGGATGAATGTGCAGGAAGGCCTGTACAGAGCAGAAGCTGTAAAGGATGCGGATGAAGTTTTTGTCACGAACTCCATCCAGGAAATTGTGCCGATTTCCTCGTTTGATGGCCATTTCATGCCAGGGTTATCCGGGAAGAAAACATCGGAGCTCCAGGTGCACTATGAAAACCGCTGTGAACACTTATGGAGCAGGAATGAACTGTAGGAGGATTCATAATGTCTAAAACAACAATTCAGTGTGGGCCATATACGCTAGATTACGGGAAGAAAACCATTGTGATGGGAATTTTAAATGCAACCCCTGACTCCTTTTCGGATGGGGGCAAATACAGTCAGCAGGATCTGGCAGTCAAGCATGCTCTTGAAATGGTTGAAAACGGAGCAGATATCATCGATGTTGGCGGAGAATCAACCCGTCCGGGATTTGATCCGGTGCCTGCAGACGAAGAGCTGAGACGTGTTCTTCCAGTTATCGAGGCAATTTCAAAGGAAGTGGATGTTCCGATATCCATTGATACCTATAAAGCGGAAGTCGCCAGGCAGGCCATTGAAGCCGGGGCCCACATTATCAATGATGTGTGGGGAGCCAAAGCGGATAATGAAATGGCGGCAGCTGCAGCAGAAACAGGAGCGCCGATCATCTTAATGCATAACCGCAAGGATATGGAATACACATCCTTTTTCCGGGATGTCATGAATGACCTGTACGAAAGCATTGCGCTAGTAAAGTCTGCAGGTGTTAAAGACGAGAATATTATCCTTGACCCGGGCATCGGCTTTGCTAAGGACTTGAACTATAACCTGGAAATGATGAGGGATTTGGACAAGCTTGTGGCTATCGGGTATCCTGTGCTGCTTGGCACATCGAAGAAGCGGATGATCGGAACCATCCTGGACCTTCCGGTTGAGGAGCGGACAGAAGGAACGGGAGCGACGGTGTGCTACGGCATCCAAAAGGGCTGCCAGATGATCCGCATTCATGATGTAAAGGAAATGAGCCGAATGGCTAAAATGATGGACGCTTTAATGGGAAAAGGTGATTACAATGGATAAAATTTATGTGAACCGAATGGAGTTTTACGGCTACCATGGTGTTTTCCCGGAAGAAACACGGCTTGGCCAGCGCTTTGCTGTAGACCTTACTGTCGAAGCAGACCTGAAAAAGGCGGGGGAAACCGATAATCTTGACGATTCCATTAACTATGGTGAGCTGTATGCAGTGTGCAAAGAGGTGGTGGAAGGTAAGCCCTATAAGCTGGTTGAAGCTGTGGCAGAAAAGCTGGCAGCCGAACTTCTTTCCCGGTTCCCGCTGATTCTGCAGCTGACGGTCAAAGTCATCAAGCCTGATCCGCCTATTCCGGGCCACTATCAATCAGTAGCCATCGAAATTACAAGAGGCAGATCATGAGGAACACCGCTTTTATTGCGCTTGGCTCAAATATCGGCAGCCGGTTTGACCACTTGAAGAAAGCAGTTGAGATGATTGATCAGCTACCGGAAACCCAAGTGGTAAATACTTCATCTGTTTATGAAACAGATCCTGTCGGTTATGAAGATCAAGAACAATTTCTGAATATGGCAATCCAAATTTCTACCGGCTTAGATCCTTTTGAATTGCTGGATGCGTGCCTTGATATCGAATTAAAACTTGGGAGAAAAAGGAAAATTCATTGGGGCCCGCGGACAATAGACCTTGACATTTTGCTGTATAGTCACGAAAATATTGAAACAGAGAAGCTAATAGTTCCTCATCCTCGGATGCATGAAAGAGCGTTTGTCCTTGTTCCTCTGTTAGAGGTTGATTCCAGCATCAGGCTTCCGAAGATGGAGCGGCCTTTAATTTCAATACTGGAAGATATACCTGACAGAGAGGGAGTACGGATATGGAAGCAGAAAAATGGGGAAGACGTATTCGCGCTTTTCGAAAGCTAAAAGGATTTACACAAGAAGGATTTGCAAGAGAGCTCGGTGTATCGGTTTCAATTTTAGGTGAAATTGAAAGAGGAAACCGCATGCCAGCACCGGCTTTAATCGAGCAGATCGCTCTGGCGCTTAAAGTGACACAGGAAGAATTGGCTCCCAGACAGGAGCAGGATTAATATATAAGTTTGAATAATTACAGAGGGAGGTGCAATTATGTTCAAAATAGGTGATATCCAGCTGAAAAACCGTGTAGTACTGGCTCCGATGGCCGGAGTATGCAATTCCGCTTTCCGACTGACTGTAAAAGAATTCGGTGCCGGACTTGTATGTGCGGAGATGGTCAGCGACAAAGGCATTGTCTCCCAGAACGAAAAGACGATGAACATGCTTTATATTGATGAAAGAGAAAAGCCGCTAAGCCTGCAGATTTTCGGGGGTAAAAAAGAAACGCTTGTAGAAGCGGCGAAATTTGTAGACCAAAATACGAATGCAGATATCATCGACATTAACATGGGCTGCCCTGTCCCTAAAATCACCAAATGTGATGCGGGTGCCAAGTGGCTTCTTGACCCGGATAAAATTTATGAAATGGTTTCAGCTGTAACAGACGCTGTTGAAAAGCCGGTTACTGTAAAAATGCGGATGGGCTGGGATGAAGACCACATCTACGCTGTTAAAAACGCGCAGGCAGTTGAACGGGCAGGCGGCAAAGCTGTAGCTCTTCACGGCCGTACGCGTGTCCAGTTGTATGAAGGACAAGCGAACTGGGATATTATCCGCGAAGTAAAGCAGAACATTAACATTCCGTTAATCGGAAATGGTGATGTGGAAACACCGCAGGATGCCAAGCGCATGCTGGATGAAACAGGCTGTGACGGTGTCATGATCGGACGGGCTGCACTGGGAAACCCATGGATGATTTACTGTACAGTTAAATACCTGGAGACTGGCGAATTAATGGGCGAGCCTTCTGTACGCGAGAAAATGGATGTGTGCATCCTCCATCTGGACCGTCTGATTTCATTAAAGGGTGAACATATCGCTGTACTCGAAATGCGAAAGCATGCTGCATGGTACCTGAAAGGAATCCGCGGCAATGCGAAGGTCCGCAATGGAATCAATGAATCCAATACAAGAGAAGAATTGGTAAGCGTTCTTAACGCTCTTGTCATTGATGCAGAAGAAAAAGAAAGAAGCCAGATACAGGCTGTATAACTGCGTAAAGTTTGACAGGCTGACAATCTTTGCCTATAATACTTTTGATAAATGGAAACTGCCAGTGCATGAACTGGCAGTTTTTATTCTATTTAACTATTTAGGATGTCTGATTTACCCGCTTTGTGTAAAATAATAGAGATATACATTTTTGAAGGACCGCAGAATTGTGCGTACATAAAAAGATTTACAAAATGGAGATGATTTCAGTGAGCCAGAGTCATGAAGAATTAAATGACCAGTTGAAAGTAAGACGCGAGAAAATGAACAGCTTGCGCGAACAGGGAATGGATCCTTTCGGGAAACGTTTCGACCGTTCACATCAAAGCAATGAATTAATTGAGCAGTACGGTGAGCTTGAGAAGGAAGAAATTGAGGAAAAGGATGTTTCTGTTACACTGGCAGGCCGCATTATGACAAAGCGCGGAAAAGGGAAAGCCGGATTCGCCCATGTACAGGATTTATCAGGGCAAATTCAAATTTATGTCCGCAAAGATGCTGTTGGAGAAGAAAGCTATGCCATCTTCGAAACTGCGGATCTGGGAGATATTGTTGGAATCAGCGGCAAGCTCTTTAAAACAAAAGTAGGCGAACTGTCTGTTAAAGCAGAGGAATTTGTCCTTCTGACAAAATCCCTTCGTCCGCTGCCGGATAAGTTCCACGGGCTGAAGGACGTTGAGCAGCGCTACCGCCAGCGTTACCTGGATCTCATTATGAGTGAGGAAAGCAAAAAGACTTTCGTCACGAGAAGCCGCATTATCCAATCCATGCGCCGCTACCTTGACAGCCATGGCTACCTTGAAGTTGAAACACCTATGATGCATTCCATTGCAGGGGGAGCATCTGCACGTCCATTTATCACTCATCATAACGCGCTGGATATGGAACTCTATATGCGTATCGCCATTGAGCTTCATCTGAAGCGTCTGATTGTGGGCGGCCTTGAAAAGGTATATGAAATTGGCCGGGTATTCCGTAATGAAGGTGTATCTACACGTCACAATCCTGAATTCACTATGATTGAATTATACGAAGCATATGCTGACTATAGAGATATCATGAGCCTTACTGAAAACCTAATTGCCCATATCGCCCAGGAAGTGCTTGGAACAACTACTGTGCAATACGGCGAGTACGAAGTGGATTTAAAGCCTGAATGGAAAAGGCTTCATATGGTAGATGCCATTAAGGAATACACTGGGGTAGACTTCTGGAAAGAAACAAGTAAGGAAGAAGCCCAGCAGCTTGCGAAGGAGCATGGTGTTGAAATCAAAGACAATATGGAATATGGTCATATTGTTAATGAATTCTTCGAGCAGAAGGTTGAAGAGAAATTAATTCAGCCGACCTTCATCTATGGACATCCTGTTGAAATCTCGCCGCTCGCGAAGAAAAATGACGAAGACCCGCGTTTTACTGATCGTTTTGAATTATTTATTGTAGCCCGTGAACATGCAAATGCCTTCACTGAGCTAAATGATCCGATTGATCAGCGCGAGCGCTTTGAAGCACAGCTGAAAGAACGTGAAGAGGGCAATGATGAAGCTCATATGATGGATGATGATTTTATTGAAGCTCTTGAATACGGCATGCCGCCAACAGGCGGACTGGGCATCGGAATCGATCGGGTTGTCATGCTGCTGACAAATTCACCTTCTATCAGAGATGTACTATTATTCCCGTTAATGCGTCATCGTTAATATTTTATAAAATAAGGCAGAGTACATTGCGTGCTCTGTCTTTTTTCTATTATAGAAAGGAATATAAATAGTGCTATTTTCCGGGCAGAATAATGGGAATATTTTTTCTTTCTTTTTTACGTATAAAAAAGATAAAAACATATTGCATGTTGTCCTGTGAGGTGATATATTTATATTCGTTGCTGCAAGACAGCGACTTACAAAAAAAGATTTTAAAAAAAGTTATTGACTCAGATAGTTGGATCTGATAAGATAATAAAGTCGCTCTTGAGCGGCGGATTGATCTTTGAAAACTGAACGAACAATACGTCAACGTTTAAATCATTAGTCTTTTTTGAAAAGACAACTCGAGCTTAATCAACTCTTATATGGAGAGTTTGATCCTGGCTCAGGACGAACGCTGGCGGCGTGCCTAATACATGCAAGTC
>NZ_MRTQ01000002.1 GCF_001956215.1 Paenibacillus sp. FSL R5-0490
CCCGCAGGAAAGCGAAGCGCCTGGAACGGAAATCAACAGCCTCGATTACACGCTAAATAAAAAAACTGCAGACAAGCTCGTTTTTCATCGAGTTTGTCTACAGTCTGAACTGCCTTAACGGCAGTCCATTTATTTATATTTCTTCGGATAGGAGGCTTTTCCTTGTTCTTAATCGGTAAAACCTTCTGAAGTCTTTTACGAGAACCTTTATGACAGAATAAAAAGGTATAGCAATCAGGATTCCGATAAAACCATAAATCGATCCTGCAGCCATTAAGATAATAATGACTGTAAGCGGATGGAGATTAAGTCTTTTGCCCATCACATGAGGTGAGACGAGATTGCTTTCAAGAAGCTGAACTGAAATCAGTACCATTATAATTTTCAATACCATTCCCGGTCCCTGCAATAACCCGATGAATATTGCAGGAATGATTCCGAGTACAGGACCGAGAAAAGGAACAACAGTCAGGAACATCGCAAACACAGCTAGTATCAATGCGTATTCCAATCCGATAATCTTATACCCGGCATACATTAACACGCCATCGACGACTGCCACAATAAACTGGCCGGTTACATAGGAAAATAAGGTCTTGTCTATATCCCCCAAAATCCGCTGGCCTTCTTCCTCGTGTTTGTCAGGAAGGTATTTTAAAAGAAAAGGCCTGAGCTTGTGGTCATCCTTAAGGAAGTAGAAAAGGATAAAAGGTACAACAACGATGACAGTGACAATACTTGTAATGGTAGAAAAAACTTTCATTACGTTTTCTCCTGCCCCTGATAAAAGTGTTTCCAGGAAGTTCAGTACTTTATTTTTTACACGGTCATAGGAGAAGGTGCCCATATTATTTTCCTCAACCACTTTCTCCGTTTCATCCGATAAGTCTTCCATCTTAGCAGGCAGATTTTCGCTGATTTCTGCTATCTGGCTGCCAATTGTTGTGCCGAGCAGATTAAAACCTAAATATCCTAAACCCAGGACCGCAGCAAAAATAAGCAGAATGCTCGCTGTTTTTGGCACAGCCCTTGAAACCAGCCTGACGAGGGGTCTTAGTATATAGTAAAAAATGCCGGCAATTAATACAGGGAAGAAAATAGTTGCAATTAGAGCACGGATCGGCCATAAAAAATAATCAATTTTCCCAAGGAGAAAAATGATGATTAACACAAAAATGGTGCCTGCTGCATATTTAAAAAAAGGTTTATTGATCCACATGCATATACCCCAACCCTTATATATGTATTTACTACTCACTGTTCCTTTTTTTAAACAGTATTAAACACCGGTTTAAGAATCTATGTAAGAGGAATAGTTTAAGAATGAACTATATTACAGGTGAGGGAAGCTGCCGATGCTATTTTTTAAGAATGTAACCTTGCAGGAAGTACTGCTGTTTTTATTGTTTGCAGGATTGATACTCGCTGCCAAATGGACAGTTAACTTACTGGTGAATAAGAGGAGGGGCAAGTCGATTCAGAATGACCGGATCATGCAGGGTGTTTCTTCACTCGTGAACTGGGCTGCTTTTTATGGAATCATCATTCTTTTCCTTTATTATTTTTCAAAGGAGAAATGGCTTTTTTATACCTTGTTTACAGCAGGAGAGGTAGATGTAACGCTATATTTAATAATTGTAGCGTTCTTGACAGTCTCGCTCGCAAACCGGATCGTAAAAGTATTCACCAAATATGTATTAACATCTGTTTATGAATTCTATGGAGTTGACCGCGGGCTCGGTTATTCATTCAACAGAATGATCTATTATACCGTCATGGTTGCAGCGCTCGCCATCAGCCTGACAACGGTTGGGCTGGATTTAACAGCGGCGGCTGCCATACTGGGTGTTCTCGGTATTGGGATAGGTTTCGGGATGCGAAATATTGCCGGTAACTTTATTTCAGGCATTATCATCCTCTTCGAACGGCCGATTGAAATTGGGGAAGTAATTGAGATAAACAACAAAATCGGTAAAATAGAAAGCATCCGTCTCAGATCCACTATCATCCGTACGGCTAAAGAGGGAACCCTGATTGTGCCAAATCAATACTTTATAGAACAGATCATCAAGAACCGGACGGGCTCAGAAATGCTTGCCCAGGTTCAAATCAGCGTAGTGTACGGCACTGATACTGAGAAAGTAGAAAAGCTTCTGAGAGAGGCAGTGGACTTGGAAGTGCCGAAAACAAAAGGAGTTTTAATGGAACCTGCGCCTGATATCCGTTTTGTTGATTTTCGCAGCAAAGCCATGGACTTTCTGATAGAGGTCCCTGTTGCAAACTTTGAAGCCAAGCAGAAATTTGAAAGCCGGCTAAGGCATGTAATTGCAGAGAGTTTTTATTTGAACGGAATTGAACTTGCCTCAGCACAGCTGCTGCCCGGTGAGTGACAATACATGTTAAGCAGTAGAAATAACGAAAACACCAGCTGCTAAGGGCTGGTGTTTTCCAACGTGAAATCTATTTTCCCAACAGAGCTTTCACTCCAAGATAAAGAATGGCAAGACCAAAGATGATCATAGCCAGACTGCCGACAATGGTGAAAAAGCTGGCAATACCTGAAGTAATAACTGCAGAAACAGGTACCATTGTCATGCCGTAGCCAGCAAGCATACATGCAAGATATAATAATGCCAATTGATACATTATAGATCCCTCCCTTCCATACTAACGTATGAAAATGAAGGAATCTTGCTTGGTCTAATATCCCGAATCTTCCGAATAACGCAAAAACAGTTCTTTGGAATTATTTATCGCAGTCTAACGGGCAGTAATACCCCACTTCAGGACTCAGAGGAATCAAAGGAGGATAGGCGGAGGTCAAACTGCCCGTAAAGGGCCGAAAACGAACAAAGACTAAGAACGCCACGTCCTCCCAAAAGCTGCCGATTTCGGTCGTGCGATGTATCGCTGCCGTAGATTTCCTTGTCCTGTGGCAACATCTTTGTGACCCAGTTCCTCCCAAAAGCTGTCGCATTTGGTCGTGCGATGCTCATGCTGACGAAGCCTTCCTTGTCCTGTGGGCCTCAACTAACAATCAGTGGGGGATTAGGAAAACCCCCACTGATTGAAGTTTCACTTTATTGATTCTGATTTGCTTCCTGTACAGCTATGATTTTTAGAGCAGTTAATTCTTCATCCGATAATCTTTCAGTTAAAAGACTGTATAATTCATTTTGTTCTTCAGCAGTCAGTCCGCCTTTTACTTTTGAGACACTCTGCTTGATTTCATCAATCGAAAAGCTTTCTGAAATCTTCTTTACCGCTTCTTCTTTTGTCTTGATCGGCAATGATGTCTTTTGAAGATCTGCAGCTTTTAAATCATCCATACTGTTTCCAAGCAGAGCCTCTACGTTTGGATCATTGGCAAGCATCGCAAGATCATCCTCAGATATGCTGCCGGCAACTTCTGTCATTACTTTATTTGATATCAAATTCATTGAAGCAAAATAAATGAGAAAACCCAGTAGAATAAAAGACCCTCCAGTGATAGTCCAAAAAATAATTTTTTTCAACTTTATGGGCTGCTCTGAGAAACGAACAGTTCCGTTCACACTCCTCCCATTTCCTTCTTCTTAAATTGTAAATGGTTATTTCCTTCTTTTGCAAATCTTTCTTATCTGCAGAACGTATGTGCTATAATGGAGTGATAGTAAACTAAGGGGCCGTTTCAATGGATAAAAAGATAAAAATTTCTGTAAGATCGCTTGTTGAATATGTATATAAGAGCGGCAGCATTGAAACAGGCTTCCGTTCTGCAGTGCCGCTTTTAGAAGGAACAAGAATTCATCAGAGAATTCAAAAACTGTATGGCGAAGAAGATCAAAAAGAAGTGTATCTGCAAACAGCATTAACCGTCAATAATCTCGACTTTCAGATCGAAGGAAGATGTGACGGGCTTATCATCAATAATAGCGAACGGATTATTGATGAAATTAAGTCTGTATCTATCCCACTATCTGAAATTGATCAATTTGCATATCCTGTCCATTGGGCTCAGGCTAAATGCTATGCTTTCATGTATGCGAAAGACCATAATATTTCAAAAATAACAATTCAATTAACTTATGTACATGCTAAAACTGATGAAGTGAAAAGATTTCAGCACAGTTATTCTTTTTGTGAACTGGAAGAATTCATAGTGCATCTTCTTGAATCCTATTCTCCTTACGCAGAATTAAGGGTTCGGCATCAAAAGGATTTAATAAAAGGTCTTCAGGAACTGACTTTTCCTTTTCCAGCTTATCGAAATGGCCAAAGGAAACTTGCAGGGGCAGTGTACAAAACAATTGCTGAAGGGAAAAACTTATTTGCCAACGCACCTACAGGCATCGGCAAATCCATTTCCACCCTTTTTCCAGCATTAAAAGCCATTGGGGAAGGACATATTCAGAGGATCATCTATGCCACAGCTAAAACCATTACCCGTCAGGCTGCAGAAGGGGCCATTAACCTAATGCGGGAAAATGGATTGAATCTTAAATCAGTCACAATCACGGCCAAGGACAAAATTTGCTTTAAGGAAGAAACTAATTGCCATAAAGACAGCTGTGAGTTTGCCAATGGGTATTACGACAGGATTAATAATGCATTACTTGACCTCCTGACAAATGAGAACTTGATAACCAGAACGACAATTGAAAAATATGCGATGAAGCATAAAGTCTGCCCTTTTGAATTTTCATTGGATGCTGCATATGCAGCTGACACCATTATTGGTGATTATAATTATATTTTCGATCCGAAGGTCTCACTGAAGCGATTGCTGGAAGAGGAGAAAAAGAAAACTTCGCTCCTGATCGATGAAGCACATAATCTAGTGGACCGCGGAAGGGAAATGTATTCAAGCACGCTTGAGAAATCATCTTTTCTTCAATTGAGCAGAAGCTTTAAAGGGAAGGATGAAAGGATTCAAAAAAGTGCAAAACAGGTTAATGGAATTTTTATTGCATTAAAAAAGAATTGTGGTGAAAATCAGGAAATCGCAGAAAAGGATCCCCCTGAAGAACTTTTTGAAGTTCTTGAGGAATTTGTTCAATATGCCGAAGACTATCTGGGACAAAACAGGAACAATACGGATGAGGAATTGCTGGAAGTATTTTTTGCTGCCCAGAACTTCGTAAGAATAGGTAAACTGTATGATGAAAGGTTTGTAACGTATATTCAAAAGCAGAGAAATGATCTGAATATCAAGCTATTTTGCCTCGATCCATCTAATCTTCTGTACAAGGCCAGAAAAGGATATAAGTCAGCTATCTTTTTTTCAGCTACCTTAATGCCACTTAATTATTATTTGGACATGCTTGGCTTTCAAGAAGAAGATTTTATTTTATCTGTTCCTTCCCCTTTCTCAAAAGATCAGGCTAAGGTATACATACAGCCGCTTTCCACTAGATATCGCGACCGGGAAGAGTCTATTGGACCGATCGTCAGTACTATTAAGAGCATGTTAAAGGAACAGAAGGGGAATTACTTGATCTTCTTTCCATCCTACCAATATATGGAGGATGTCTATTGTCGGTTACTCGATGAGGAACTGCCGGTACATACAATCATTCAAAGGACTGGAATGGATGAAGGGGAAAGGGAGAAGTTTCTGGATGCATTTCAGTCAAATCCTTCTGGAACTCTGTTGGGATTCGCCGTCCTGGGCGGGATATTTTCAGAGGGAATTGATTTGCAGGGAGATAGGCTGAACGGTGTATTCGTGGTGGGGGTAGGGCTTCCACAGTTAGGGTTTGAACGCAACATTATGAAAGCTTATTTTAATCAGCAAGGAAAAGACGGCTATGATTATGCCTATACTTATCCTGGTATGAACAAGGTTCTGCAGGCAGGGGGCAGATTGATCCGCTCTGAGGACGATACAGGAATGATTGTTTTAATGGATGACAGGTATGTGCAGGCAAAATATCAGGCTCTGCTGCCAGTGGAATGGAAGGATTTTAAAGTATTAAGAAGTTAAAAACATCCTGCTCTTTGAGCAGGATGTAATCGTATTATTTAGTAATGACAGGACCTTTCGGGTCCTGCATTTTTCCGAGCGCTCTTTCGAAAACCGGGTAAAAGAATTGTACTACAAGTCCAAGTGTCAATGTTACCACGATTGTGCCTACTCCGATTGCACCTCTGAATAAAAACGCAAGCAGCAAAGCAAAGCTCTCGCTGATGATCCTTGAATTCCTTAAGTTTAATCCGAATCTGGTGTGAATGGCTACCATTAATGTATCCATAGGGCTTGCCGGAAATTTAGCCTGAAGATAGATGGCAACTCCCATTCCCATCGAAAGAATTCCGACGAATAATATGATCGATTGCATTGCCAATGTCTGCGGCGAAAGGTCACCAAAAATGATGAGAAGCCAAAAGTCAATCAGTGCGCCAATAATCAAAATGGAAATGGCTGCAAGGACTTCAGGCTTTTTTTTCATTAGAAAGGCATTTATAAAAATAAGCACGATTCCATTTATAAAAACAAAGGTGCCAACTGTTAAGTTAAACATTTGCGATTCACCAACAGCCAGGGCATCCCATGCAGAAGCTCCGAGGTTTGACCTGATAATCAGGGCTACACCCATTGTCAGGATCAGCATCCCAATAACAAAAAATAATAGACGTTCTTTCATGAAGACTCTCCAATCCAACTATGTTTAATTTTAGCTTGGCCCTTTTGAACATCAATACTCCTTCAGCATTGAAATTATGAAGGGAAAATTCATTTTACCATTAAAATATATTGGGCAACAGGTTATTTTATTAAAAATTGTTGGTTTTTGCGGTAAAAAGGCGAAAGATATTAAGGCGAAATCCATTTTCATTGAATTGGAATTGTGCTATATTATTTTACATTCGTTCACCATTTATTAATGCTGCTGCTACAAAATTTTTACATAACAAAAACTTAGCCGCTGCTAAGTTCGCATGTGTACAATTTAAGAGGTGAAACCACACTAATGAGAAAGTTATTCAAATCGCCTGACAAATTAGCTAAAAGCAGCCTTGCTGTATTCTTTCTGACTGTTATCCTTTTTTGGCTAAAAACATATGGAGCCTATCGCATTGAATTTAACTTAGGGATTAATAATGACATACAGCGATTTCTGTTGTTTTTGAATCCGTTAAGTTCTACACTGGTATTCCTGGGGTTGGCTTTGTTTTTCAAAGGGAAATGGCAATCCGGCATGCTTATTGGCTTGAACTTCTTCTTATCCTTCCTGCTTTATGCAAATGTCGTTTATTACCGATTCTTTAACGATTTTATTACTGTTCCTGTTCTCATGCAGGCAAAAGTAAATGGAGGGCAGCTGGGAGATAGCGCTCTGTCGTTAATGACTCCTTGGGATATCTTTTATTTTACAGATACACTGCTGCTTCTTTTTCTGGCAGTCAGGAAGTGGTACAATCCGGGAAAGAAAATCACCCGTAAACCAGCTTTGGCTGTTATGGCAGCAGGGATCATTGTATTCTTCATTAATCTTGGAATGGCCGAGAATGACCGCCCTGAACTGCTTACACGTTCTTTTGACCGCAATTATTTGGTGAAATACCTGGGAGCATACAATTTCACGATTTATGATATAGTGCAGAATGCGAAGTCTGCCAGCCAGAGAGCTCTTGCGGATACGAACGATGTGACTGAAGTGGAGAACTATGTTAAAGCAAAATATGCACCACCAAACCCTGAATACTTCGGAAAAGCCAAGGGCATGAATGTTATTTATGTATCCATGGAATCACTGCAGACTTTTATTATAGACTACAAGCTGAATGGAAAAGAAGTTACCCCATTCCTGAACTCACTTGCACATAGCGGCAAGACATTTTACTTTGATAATATAGTCAACCAAACCGGACAGGGAAAGACTTCCGATGCCGAGTTCATGATGGATACATCGCTATATCCCATGTCACAGGGAGCCGTTTATGTAACAAAAGCGCAAAATACATTCCATGGCACACCTGCTATTTTAAAGCCACATGGCTATACTTCAGCAACTTTCCATGGAAACTACAAGACATTCTGGAATCGTAACGAAATGTATAAAACCATGGGCTATGATAAATTTTTTGATGCAGAGTACTACGATATGAACAATGAAAACACGAAAAACTATGGCTTGAAGGATAAGCCGTTTTTCAAGGAATCCATGCCATTGCTGACCAGTCTGCCACAGCCCTTTTACACAAAGTTCATCACGCTTTCAAATCACTTTCCCTTTAAAATGGATGAGTGGGATACTGACTTTCCTGCAGGAGAAACAGATAATGATGTGGTGAATCACTATTTCCAGTCTGCGAATTATATGGACCAGGCACTAGAGCAATTCTTTATCGATTTAAAGGATTCCGGATTGTATGATCATACCGTAGTTGTTCTGTATGGGGATCATTACGGAATTTCCGAAAATCATAATGAGGCAATGGCTAAGGTGATCGGAAAAGAAATTACGCCATTCGAATATGCCAAGCTTCAAAGGGTGCCAGTGTTCATACATGTACCTGGAGTGGAAGGCGGCATTGTCCACAACGTCGGCGGACAGGTAGATGTGCGTCCAACATTACTTCACCTGCTGGGCATTGATACAAAAAATCATCTTGAAATGGGATCAGATTTGTTATCGGCAAAACACCGTGAAGTTGTCCCATTCCGAAACGGCAACTTTATTTCACCGGAATATACCCAAATTGAAGAAACCTGCTATTTTACTGATACTGGAGAAATAGCTGAAGCTAATGCATGTAAGCCATTTTCCGATCAGGCGAAAAAAGAGCTTGAAATGTCAGACAACATTGTTTACAAGGACCTGCTTCGTTTTTATAAGCCGGAAGGATTTGTTCCAATCAACCGGAATGATTATTCATATATTAAGAAAGAGGTCCCATTTAAAGAGGAAAGAAATGGGCCTGGTGTACAGAAGTAAGATTCAGGAGCGGAGAGATTACTCTCTGCTCTTTTTTTTAACCCTTAAATATATGCAGAAAGTATGGAGTTTACTGAGAAAATGCAAGGGTAGAATATCATTGAAAAGATATAAAGAAAGGGTGATAAGGATGTACAGCCAATCTTTTGAAGAATGCATCCAAGCTTGTTTAGAGTGTATGAAAGCCTGTAATGTGTGCTATGATGCATGCTTGGAAGAAGAGAATGTTAAAATGATGGCAGAATGTATTCGCCTGGACAGGGAGTGTGCTGATATCTGTGCCTTTGCTGCTAAGGCAATGCAGTCTGAGAGCCCCTTTGTCAAGCAAATTTGCAATCTATGTGCAGATATATGCGATGCGTGCGGAAATGAGTGCAAAAAACACGATCACGATCATTGCCAGCTCTGTGCAGAAGCATGCTTTAAGTGTGCAGAAGAATGCCGTAAAATGGCTGCTTAAATTAGCAGACAAAACAGACATCCAGCAGGGTGTCTGTTTTCATCCTGGATTATTGCAATATTGTACATATTTTCCATCTGCCAGGGCAGTATTAATTAAAATAGACATTTGTATACCTGTTTCATAATTTCTGCACAATTTATTGCCATACTAACTTCATGAAGAAAAGGAGGAATTGAATATGTTATCAAGAAAAAAATTCGCCATTTGGTTTGTTTCTCTGGCTGCCGCGCTAACTCTAACTGCCTGCGGCGGAAATGACGGGGATAATGGACAGGAAAGTGCCAGCAAAGAAGAGAGCACAACGAATAATGAAAGCAGCGGCCATTCAGGAGACCATTCAGGCATGGATCATTCCAGCTCCGGAGAAGTTCCTGAAGGAATAAAGGAAGCTGAAAACCCTAAATATGAAGTTGGAAGCAAAGCCTTTATTACAGAAGGACATATGGAGGGGATGGAGGGAGCAGAAGCAACTATTACAGGTGCATATAATACAATCGTATATACGGTCTCTTATACACCAACCACTGGCGGAAAAAAAGTTAAAAATCATAAATGGGTAGTTCATGAGGAGATTGCTGATGCAGGGGAGGAACCATTTAAAGAAGGCGACGAGGTAACATTAAATGCAAGCCACATGAAGGGGATGGAAGGAGCAGCTGCCGAAATCGATTCTGTGAAGGAAACAACTGTCTATATGGTTGACTTTACTACAGCTGACGGGCAGGAAGTAAAAAATCACATGTGGGTAACAGAAAACGAGTTTTCTCCTGCTGAATAATATAGAAAGTTAAGGAGCTTATCTGCAGAAGATAAGCTCTTTAACTTAATTTATAATTTTTATATAAATAGTAAATTAAAAAGAAGAACGCAACTAAGAGAAAAATGGCTATTTGCAGCTCCCTTTCAAATTTTAGTATATGTGAAACAGCAAAGGCTTCCATGAACAGTGCAGGTACTTTACCGATCGTGCTGGCAATGCCGAAGGGCAGAAGCCTCATTTTGCTGTATGCAGCTGCCAGTGTGACTGCACCTGATGGGACAAAAGGCAAGACCCTCAGCAAAACAACCATGAAAAACGCATCTGGACCTTCCGCACTCTGAAGCTTAGAAAAAAATTGGTTATTCTTAAGCTGAGGAAAAGAGGAAGTAAGCTTGGTGATTCCTTTGCGATAAAGTATAAAACTTATAATTGCTCCGGCTGCTTCTCCGATGATCAAAAGGACTAGACCCGCTTTTAAATCAAAAGCGGCAACTGTTCCAGCCGTAATAAAGGCACTTGGGAGGAATCCAGTTATTGCTGCAGCAATGTTCATGAATATACTAAATAAAGCCGCCAATATCGGTTCATCTGAAAGCGATTCGATGATATCAGAAAACATCTATTAATCCTTTCCGGCCCATTTATAGCCTAAACCCCAGACAGTCGTCAGATACTCATCTGCAGGAAACCCGGCTTTCCTTAATTTTTCACGTAAATTTCTTACATGCGAATCAATGGTGCGATCTTCGATTGACACTCCATAACCCCAAACAGAGCCTATTAAATGCTCACGTGAAAATACTCTGTTCAAGTTTGAGAGGAAAAGGCTTAACATTGAAAACTCTTTTGGAGTTAACAGAATTTCCTTATTTTTATAGGAAAGCTCAAAAGAATCTTCTTTAAGTTCCAGCCCTTTAAAGGTTTTGGTTTTTCCATCTTTTTTGCTTCTTCTTAAAACCGCTTCAATCCTTGCAGATAATTCCTCTTCATCGAACGGCTTCAAAATATAATCATCTGCTCCAATGTTCAATCCTTTTACAATGTCCGGCTTTTCGCTTTTGGCAGTAAGCATGATGATAGGAATATCCCAATATTTTTTTATTTCCTTGCATACACTCCATCCATCCATTTCAGGCATCATGACATCTAAAAGGACCAGATCTGCAGAATGGGTTTCCAAGTAAAGCAAGGCATCTGAACCTGAAGTCAATTTTATGCAATTGTAGCCGCGCGGCGCTAAGTATAGAGAAATTAGATCAAGCATTCTAGTTTCATCGTCAACCAAAAGTATTGTTTTCATCTTTCCGTTTCTCCCTTAAAAACAATTTCAAATTCTGTTCCTTCACCTTCTCTGCTGAAGACAGAAATAGTCCCTCCATGGGCATGGACAAGTTCTTTCACAATGGCGAGTCCAAGACCTGTACCCCCAAGAGCTCTTGCACGTGATTTATCCACCCGGTAAAAACGATTAAAGATAAAGGGCAGTTCCTCTTCAGAGATTCCTCTTCCGGAATCATTTATTCTGATGATGACATGTTTTTTAGTCCTGCTTACCTCTACTGTTGTTTTATCTCCAGCTGAGGAATATTTAATCGCGTTATCCAGAAGATTAAATATGATTTGCTCCAGCCTTGATCCATCCGCCGAAAGGATGATTGATTCACGGCAGCTGACAGATAGCTGCATGCCTTTTTCAGCGAAAGCCGGAGAAAATTTTGTTTCAATTTTATTCATTAATTTCTTCAAGTCTATTGGTTTTTTTATAATATCAAAGGTATTTTTATCAATCTTTGCCAAATCGAAAAGATTTTTAACCATATCTGAAAGCCGGTTGGTTTCCTCCAGGATAATCGATAAATACTGATTTCTCTCTTCCGGGCTCAGGTTCCGCTTCTGAACTATATCCGCATACCCCTTTATATAAGTAAGAGGAGTGCGAAGTTCGTGGGAAATACTGGATAAAAATTCACTGCGTTCTTCTCTGAGATAATTCAGGTCGCCCGCCAATAACTGGATGGACCGTGCTAAATCCCCAAGTTCATCGTCACCGGTTTTAGGAAGGGAAACTGAAAAATCACCGCTGCTTATTTGTGAGGTGGCTTCCTTCATTTTAATCAGCGGTTTCGCCAGAGCCTTTGATAAAAAGATAATGATCGTAATGGTAAAAATGACGGCAATGAACCCGGCTATTAGAAATTGTTCATTTAAGCGTGAGATTAACGACTGAATCCAGGCTGTATCTTGAAACATATATACATAGCCAATCAGCACACCATCCTGTTCAATCGGGCTGACAGTTGAAATATAATCTTCTTCTTTCCAATTGTCACCAATGGTTTTGCCCTCCCTATCAGAAGATGTAGCCGGCTTTTCTATGTACCTTTGGATCAAACTGCTATCAACAGAAGAACCAAGGATTTCCTTGGTTGAATTTGTAATAACTACATCTGTAGTGGCTTCAGATTCCATCAGAGCTACATGGGAAATCGTATTTTCATCAAAATGATTTTCGAGTATAGCACGGTGTGAATTGCCGCGTGTCTGCAAGGCTATGAGCTCTTCTTCCACACGTGATTCAACAAGGGTACTATGTAAAAAGAAGAACATAGTTGTTTCTAGGCCAAAAAGGATCAGAAGGAACAGCAGACCGAGCTTCATAGAAAGTTTTTTCAAAGAACTCACTCATTTCAAATCAATTACTTCTATTATAGTCGAAATGTTTGAAGAAACGATGCAGAAGAGGTATATGTTTTAATAGGACTGTAGAAGGTAAAATAGAATAAGGATTAATACTAACGAAAAATAAGTATACAGTCATACAGGAGGTATTTTAAATGAGCGAATGTAAATTGGATCATACTCCGGAAGATGTTCAAAAAAAATTTGAACAGCAGAGAGGTTTTCTCCCGGAAGATATGAACCCGCTGTTTCAGGCATTTTTCCAGCAGGAACATACACAGGATATCTTAAATGAGGTCTTCCATCTGCTGAAAAAATTTGATCTTGCTTCTGAAGAAGAACGAACAGAACGTGTCAGCAGGCTTTACCTTGTACTAAAGAATGTTTAATAAAAAATTGCCGCCTCTGATTTATATGCGGCAATTTTTTATGTGCATTACAATTTTTTTGTAGCTATTAAAATTTTATTTTAACTATATTGTTTTTATGTTATTATGAAATTAAAGAGAAATATAGAGTAGTATAATATTGAAAGCGATTTCATTAAAGGAAGTGACAAAGTTGAAGGAATGCCATAGACCTGTTTTTGATTTGGCGATCCGGACTGCAGATATGCTTGTGCGAATGTTTGGTTCCCGCTGTGAAGTGGCCGTGCACGATTTCAGCGACTTAAAAAAATCGCTTATCCATATAGCAGGAGATATAACCGAAAGAAAGATCGGGTCACCCATCACCGACCTTGTATTGAATGAATTAGCCAAACATAAAAACGATGTAAATGATATTGCGAATTATAAAACACAGTCCAAAAAAGGAAATGTCATGAAATCATCTACGATTTTTCTCCGGGATGATGAAAATAAAGTAATTGGCGCATTATGCCTTAATTATGATATTAGTCTGCTCATGCAATTCGGAGGAGAAATTGAACAATTTATCAGCTTTGATGAACATTCATCTAAATCGGAAACCTTTTTTAATTCCGTTCAGGATGTTATTCACGAGATGGTAGATCAGGTTCTTCAGAGCTTTAAGAAGGCACCTTCATTGATGACGCTTGAAGAAAAAGTTGAATGTGTACGCCAGCTTGAAGATAAAGGGACATTCCTCATTAAAGGGGCAACTGATTATGTCGCATCGGTTCTGGGGGTTTCGAAATTTACCATCTATAATTACCTTCAGAAAATCAGAACAATAAATGAGCTCCAGCCGGAAGCAGCCCTGGAGCATAAATAAGAGTAGTTATTAAAATAGATGCTGTTATCATTACAGCTTTATCCAATTATAGACCTTAACAGTAAAGGGGCATACAAAATGAAATACAGATCAGCATTTGATATTATCGGCCCGGTTATGATCGGTCCTTCAAGCTCTCATACAGCAGGAGCGGCACGCATTGGACGTGTTGCCCGGACTCTTTTTGGAAAACAGCCGTCCAAAGCAGAGATTTCCTTATATGGTTCTTTTGCAAAAACCTATAAAGGACATGGCACGGACGTGGCGATTGTTGGCGGTATCCTTGACTTTGACACCTTTGACGAGCGAATTCCTTCTGCCCTTCAATTAGCTGAAGAAGCTGGGATTGAAGTCATTTTTACAGTTGAAGATACTGTTACAGACCATCCTAATACGGTAAGAGTGAAGCTGACTGATGGTGATCGTGAAATTGAACTTGTAGGAATATCCATTGGCGGCGGAACCATTGAAATAACTGAACTGAATTCCTTTGAACTTAAATTATCCGGGGAGCATCCTGCCATTTTAGTTGTTCATAACGATCAGTTTGGTGTTATCTCCGCTGTAACGAATATTTTATCCAAGCACCAGATCAATATTGGGCATATGGAAGTTTCGCGCAAGGAAAAAGGAAAAATGGCCATCATGGTTATTGAAGTGGATCAGAAGATCGACCAGGATGTGATGACGGAGCTTGAAGGGCTTCCAAATGTAACGCAAATAATCAGAATGGTTGACTAATAGTTAGCTGGTCATCAGGAGGGAAAGTCTAATGTTATTTAGAAATGTTGCTGAGCTTGTAGAGCTCGCTGAAAATAAAGGTGTAAAAATAGCTGAAATTATGATTCAGCAGGAGATAGAAGTAACGGGATTAACACGTGATGAAATTATTGCCAAAATGGACCGCAACTTGACTGTCATGGAACAGGCAGTTGAGAGGGGACTGAAAGGGGTAACATCTGTTACAGGACTTACAGGCGGCGATGCAGTTCTTCTGCAAAAATACATTCAGAGCGGAAAGGCTTTATCAGGAAATATTTTATTGGATGCTGTCAGCAAAGCAGTCGCAACCAATGAAGTTAATGCAGCAATGGGTATAATCTGTGCCACACCGACAGCAGGTTCAGCGGGCGTGGTGCCGGGTACGTTGTTCGCTGTAAAAGAAGTCCTCAAACCCACACGGATGGAAATGATCGAATTCCTGTTTACTTCCGCAGCTTTTGGCTTTGTTGTGGCAAACAATGCCTCCATTTCAGGTGCAGCTGGAGGATGTCAGGCTGAGGTCGGGTCTGCAAGCGGCATGGCGGCAGCTTCCATCGTAGAACTGGCAGGCGGAACACCAAAGCAGGCCGCCGAAGCGATGGCAATTACACTTAAGAATATGCTGGGCCTTGTATGTGATCCAGTTGCCGGACTAGTAGAAGTTCCATGTGTAAAGCGGAATGCCATGGGTGCATCCAATGCCATGACAGCTGCAGATATGGCACTTGCCGGAATTACGAGCAGAATTCCATGTGATGAAGTCATTAACGCAATGTTCCTTATCGGGCAATCTATGCCGTCAGCACTAAGGGAAACAGCTGAGGGAGGACTCGCTGCAACGCCTACCGGCAGAAGACTGCAGGAAGAGATTTTTGGTAAAAAGCAGTAATTTTATTTAATGGCTTATAAACACCAATTCATTTGCGAATTGGTGTTTAAATTTGGAAGGAAAAAAGGTATGCTTATTTTGGATTATTTTTAAAAGGGGAGAGAAAAAAGAGTTTTGAAAGTTATAAGAGGAACTATTATTACTATTGTTATTGTGTTTATGCTTTTAATGAGCATAGCTGCTCCTGCGGCATTTATTGGGTTAGCAATCTTTTTAATTGGTTTATATTTAAATAACCAGCACCGTAAATATAAAATAAATTTTAATAAATCGGGCTGGATTATGGCAGCAGGCTTCATTTTATCCATATTTTTAGCAACTGCAGATTCCGATGCAACCGAAACGGTAAATGAGCCTGAGAAGGAACAAATACAATCAGAAGAGAATGAAGCAGAGAAAAAAACTGAAGACGAAAAGCTTGCCCAAGAGAAGGCTGAAGAAGAGGAAGCAAAAAAGCAAGCTGAGGAGCAAGCTCGGCTAGAAGCAGAACAGGAAGAAAAACAGAAGCAGGAAGAGGCTGAAAAGCAAAAACAGGAACAAAGGCAGGCTGCAGAGAGCTTGGGCCTGGAATTAGTTACCGTTGGCAGAGTAGTAGACGGTGACACAATTGAAACCTCTGATGGCAGAAAAGTCCGCCTGATTGGAGTAAACACTCCAGAATCAACAACAAGAGTAGAAGAATACGGGAAAGAAGCAAGCCAATTTACCACATCTGAGCTGACTGGCAAGAAAGTCTGGGTGCAAAAGGATGTGTCGGACACAGATCGGTATGGCCGCCTCCTGAGAATTATTTGGCTGGACATTCCGGCGGATGATATGGACGAAGATGAAATACGTGAAAAAATGTTCAATGCCCATTTGGTACTGAATGGTTATGCGGAGCCATCCACCTACAATCCGGATGTTAAATATAGTGAATACTTCAGAGAATTTGGCAGGGAAGCAAGAGAAGCCAACAAAGGATTATGGGCTCTCGGAGATGAGGGAACGACAAAAGGGGACCTGGATTCTGCAGCTGCAGCCGGTTCGTCAAGCAGTGCCGCTAATAGCGGGTCGAATGACAGCAGCGGTACAGCCGGCAATTCAACTTCTTCAGAAAGCGGTTCAGAGTCCTACAAAAACTGTACGGAGTTGAGAAAGGTATATCCAAATGGTGTGCCATCTACACACCCTGCATATGATTCAAAGCATGATAGAGATAAAGACAATTATGCTTGTGAACGATAAGAGAAGGGCTGGCTCCGGATGTAGAGCCAGCCTCTTTTAATAGGCTGCAATGTGAAAAAAAATTAAGAGCACTGGCGCCAGTGCTCTATGAGGTTCTTTTATGGTGACCATTCAATTTAATAAGAGAGCCTCTTTTAATCCAATAATGAAAGTTTTCTGCCGGAAAAACTCCTCGGCCATTTGATCTGTCCATCTGAATGACAACGCTGTTCTGGGTCACCTCCAGAATTTTAAGTGTTTGGGAACGGTTAAGGTTTGGCATGAAGGTACTTGTGATTTCAAATTGCATATCCTTATCCAGGTTCAATGGTGGCACCTCCTGATTGTATTATTAAAATTATTATCCCCATACAACGTTTTTCTATCCAATTATTGGCCGGTATATTTTTGAACCATACTCTGAGAACTTGTAAGATAAATTAAACTTTTGAATATTTGCAATTAACGTTATAATTCACTTAGTACATGATTTTTCATAAGAAGGTGAAGTATGTGAGAGAAAAGATTAAAGTTGGATTGATAGGGATGGGTGCCGTAGGGGAAAGAATACTCCGTCAATTTCGGCAGAATGAGGAGTTTGAGATTGCCTCACTTTGCGATCGAAATGCTGAACGACTAGATAAATTTAAAGCTGAGCTGCCGGATACAACAATGCATACCAATTATTTAGACATACTTCAGGATGAAACCATCAAGCTGATCTATTTAGGTGTTCCGCCAAAATTTCATCATACAATTGCAATGGATATTATAAAGAGCGGCAAGCATCTGCTTTGTGAGAAGCCTCTGGCCAATTCCATTGAAGAGGCCAAGGAAATGTGTGAAGGTGCTGTGAATGCCGGGATCATACACGCAATGAATTTTCCCATGGCATACAGTCCAGCTTTTAAATTGTTTAAGGATAAGATACATAATGGTGAGCTGGGTAAGATTAAGAAAGTTGAACTGCACCTGCAGTTTAAGCAATGGCCGCGTGAATGGCAGCAGAACGATTGGATATCAAGCAGGGAACAGGGAGGCTTTATCAGGGAAGTAGCGCCCCATTTTATTCACATGATTCACGATGCATTCGGAGAATTGGACAATGTCCATTCTTTTGTTGAATACCCTGAAGATGAACGATTATGTGAAACAAGCTTTTCGACTTTATTAACGCTGCCAGGCGGTATTCCGGTTGTGTTTAACGGAATATCCGGAATCGGGCAGCAAGAACATCTGTCTTTTAAAGTTTTTGGTGATAAAGGAACTCTGGATATGCAGAACTGGAGTATTCTGGTTCATACTACTATTGAAAATAGCGGAGAAATTATAGAGCTTGGTGAGCCAGAAACCAGTCTTCCTGCAGAACTCCTCAAAGCAATAAGAGGAGATAAAGCCTTATTGGTATCCTTTAAAGAAGGGCACCAGGTGCAAAAGGTTTTAGAAAGAATCCTATTGAGCTGATCAGAGGCATATTCGTGTCTCTTTTTTCATCTGTACTCCTCAGGTGTCTCCTGCAGCTTAGTATGAAACAATGCTCGAAAAAGACCCGTGTTTTAATGTATAATAATCTGGTGAGAGTTCTTCAGGTTAAAGAAGAACCTATTACTATTTAAAAATTTCATAGATCCAAAGTTGAAAGAGAGTGGGACATATGGGCCGTAAATGGAACAATATCAAGGAAAAAAAAGCATCAAAAGACGCAAATACTAGCCGTGTTTATTCCAAGTTTGCACTTGAGATATATGTGGTTGCCAAGCAAGGGGAGCCTGATCCGGAAGCAAACCAGGCCTTGAAATTTGTGCTTGAGCGTGCAAAAACATATAACGTGCCACGAAATATCATTGATCGTGCAATAGAAAAAGCAAAAGGCGGAGCGGAAGAAAACTATGACGAGCTTCGCTACGAAGGATTCGGGCCTAGCGGATCCATGATTATTGTTGATGCATTAACGAATAACGTAAATCGTACAGCTTCCAATGTACGTGCTGCATTCGGAAAAAATGGCGGAAATATGGGTGTGAGCGGATCGGTTTCCTATATGTTCGACTCAACCGCTGTTATCGGCATTGAAGGCAAATCAGAGGAAGAAGTACTGGAGATCCTAATGGAAGCAGACGTAGACGCACGTGATATTCTGGAAGAAGAAGATACGGTAATTGTATATGCTGAGCCCGATCAGTTTCATGCAGTTCAGGAAGCATTCAAGTCAGCAGGCATCAATGAGTTTGCTGTTGCTGAATTAACAATGCTCCCGCAAAATGAAGTCACCCTTGAAGCTGATGCACAGGTGCAATTTGAAAAACTGATTGATGCCCTTGAAGACCTGGAAGATGTCCAGCGTGTATACCATAATGTTGATTTAGGTGAATAATGGAGAAGAGGAGTCCGCTTAATAGCTGGGCTCCTTTTTTATTTAATAAGTTTTCTATAATAATGTTATGTAAACTAGAAATCCATTATCATTTTCACTAAGTGAAATTAAGGTTGTCGAAAAAATGGACCTCTATTAATAATAGTGGCGGTAAGTGCAATTTTATGCTGATATCAGATGATATCTGTCGAATATCATATTGCTAGCGCATGCTATTTTATTGCCTGATATAGATAATGCCATTAACTTTCCACTGAAAGATTATAATTCTGGATATTGGAAAATAACTGAAATAAAAATTTTTGTGTTTTAATCACTGCAGTGATGGGAACAAAAATAGGGAAAGGAGAGTTTTACACACATGAATACGTTTAAGGTTATTTATACTTTTGAAAAAGGCGTTACCGTAACAGAAGAGATTGAAGCAGAAAATAAATCCGAGGTAATCGGGAGCATTAAAGATCTGGAAGGGTATGTTGAACTGACATGTACTGAAGGTCACTATCACCGATTTGATTTCGCTGATGTAAAGTTAGTCACAATCACAGAATAAAAGGAAGGCCGGAATCGGCCTCCCCCCAAGCCCGCCTGATTAGCGGGCTTTTTACTTTCTAACTAGATCCCCAATCAGAATGTACCTCTTTGGTGCATCTCCAATAAAATTAAAAGGGTAGCAGGTGGTTACAGTCAGAGTTGCTCTAGGTTTAGGAACAATAACTGTTCTGTCGTCTGCATCGACAATTCTGATTTTACGCACCTTATAGGTAAATTCCCCGGCAGAAGTCCTCACGACAAGAAGATCGCCTTTTACTACTTCTCCAAGTTTACGAAAGACGGTATCCCGGTGGCCGGACAGGACAGAATTGTCTTCTTCTCCAGGAAGGACGCTGCTTGCATAATGGCCAACGCCTTTTTCCAGCTCATCTTCATTAGTGCCATGAAAGATTGGCAAATCCGCTGATATCTTCGGAATTGACAAGACACCCATTTCTTCGCCCATTTTTGGACGGTCAGTGTAAAGGTTGTGAGGCTCCGTTTTTTGTGCGGCCTTCACTTCTGTTTTTACATTGCTGCTGGGGGAAGCTGTATGGGCTGAAGTCTTTTGGTTATTCATAAGAGGCATAAGATTTGAGACGGCAAGCCAAATCCCCCCAAAAATAAAAGCCAGACCAATAACTTTTATTAACGTAAGTTTTCTTATCACGCCTCTTTCACTTTCCGTCTGAGTAAAATGCCCATCCCTATTAGGAGAAGTCCAATGCCAGCTAAAACTCCTTCAGAATAGTTTCCTGCTGTGTTTGGCAGTTTTCCGCCTTTCACAGTTTTTACATGCTTTGAAACCTGTTTCACTTTATCAGGATCTTGTTTTTTAATTACCGTTTCGGCCTGATTCAAATCGGTCACTGTGTCTTCTATTAGTTCAGAACTGAACATCTCAGCTGTAATAATCATATCTGCCAGGAACTGGCCTTGTGTATTATAAAGCTCTATAAGCAGGTCATAGTCTTTTGTATCTTCTAAAGCAACCATTTCAGCTGTTGTTAAATGAACCTTCTCACCATCTTTCACAAGGTAAAACTCGGCATCAAGCTGGAACAGATTCATCATTTCCTGCATAATGCTGATAAGATCAGCAATTTCTGCTTCTGTTAAGTCATCGGCACTGTCAAACTCGCCAAATGCCATTAACCGGTTTTCAAGATCCATCATTTTATCAAGCAATACTGGATCTTCAAAATCCAAAGTCATAAAATGTGCAAATAATGCTTCAAGTTCTTCATCGGTAAGATCTATATCTCCAAGTATTTGAGTCATTTCGTCTTCACCGGGCATTTCATCGCCGCCCAGATAAATGGAAACCATGATATCAAGATCCTCAATAAATTCATAGTTTTCAAGTGAATCATCGTTTTCCTCAAGGAGAGAAATGAGCTCCTCTTTTGTAAGTCCGTAGTCATTTAATAGCTGCTTTAGAGTTTCGTCGTTAATTTCAGTGCCTGTATAGGTTAAAAAAGAAACAGTTGTATCCAATGCATCAATATATTTGAAAACATCGCGAACATCATCAGCCGCTTCCATTTCCCCATTCTCAACGAGCAGTGCTGTTAATTCCTCCTCATTTTCAAAACCATAGTCAGCCAGCAGCTGCTGAAGGTTTTCTTCAGTAATAGGCTCACCAAGATATTCAATCATTTCTTCGATGGTCTCGAAATCTTCAATACTCATATCCCAAAAGTATTCCAGGTGGTCATTCAGGCCTTCTTCAGACCAATTTGTTTCCTTCAGGAATTCAGCCACTTCCTCATCGCTTGGAGCTGCCAGGCTGACAGCCGGAAACAGGCTCAACAAAAGGATCGATGCTATAACAATACTAAGTCTTTTCAATGGTGGTTCCTCCAAATATGATAATTAATTCTAGAATAATATAATGTAAAAAATATTTTTCGGATAGAATTGTTATTTGGAATGTTATTAGCTATAATATTTGGTTTTTTTGAAGCGGAATTGGATGGATGAAATGCTTGTTCTATCAAGGGGTTTAACAATTGTAGTCTTAGAATCCAGGTCAAACCTGAGAATGAATTTCCTTATTAACCCATTTTTTCCTGTAATTAAATAAAGATTATATACACATTCCTTAAGAAGTAATAAGTGTCAAAACAGGGATTGCTTTATACGTTCAAAATGTGTAATATTACACTAATAGAACCAAACGAATATTATTCTATCTAAAAGAGGTGGATCCCTTGAACCCACAAACAGAAAAATATCATCACGACATATTTCATGCTGAACTCACTAAATTGAAAGAGAAGGACTATATTTCACCAGAACATTATGAAATGACTCTAAAAGCCCATCATCAGTACTATCAGGACCTTGAAGAGCTGAAAAGAGAGCACATTAGGGCTGCAAAAGCTGCAGAAGAAATTAGACAAAAGCCTATTCTGCCAGCAAAAGAAACTGTGAAAAAGAAGTTATCTCAGGAAGAAATCCGTGAAAGGAACATTTCCTGGCTGCTGAATATTGGAGTCATCCTGCTCCTGATCGGTGGACTTTTTGTGGCAACAAGCAACTGGGCGACAATGTCGAATTTCATGAAAAGTGCATCCATTGCAGTGGTTTCCCTTCTTTTCTATGGCTTTGCGTTTATTTCCGGAAAGCTGCTGAAAATTGAAAGAACATCGTTTGCTTTCATTGTTCTTGGGAGTTTATTTTTGCCAATATTCATTTTGTCTGTCGGCTGGTTTGAACTGCTTGGCCCATATCTTTCCTTTTATGGGGAAGGACGCTATATACTCGGAGCGGCTGGAAGTTTATTGATCTTTCCAATATACAGTATATTTGCTAAGAAACTGAGTTCCCGTCTTTTTGTCTGGTTTGCTTTTATTGCCCTGACTGCTTGTGCTGGTTATATCCTGGCAGCATTCAGTCTTGAAAATGACAGTTTCTATCTAGGATTAATGATTTTTAATGCTCTTCTGTCCGCAGCCTTTCATCGCATGAAAAAGCATGCCTATCTTAAATTATTTTCGAAAGAACTGGTTTACTTTGCTCAAATCAATTTAGTGATCTCTACTTTATTGATGCTTGTCTTTTTCAATAGCCATGTTTTTTACAGTGTGAATATCCTGCTGACTGCAGCCGTTTATTTATCAATGGTGTATGTAACAGGCAGGACGGAGTTTCATTTCGTCTTCAGCTTACTGATTGTCTATGGTGCCTATCAGCTGATTGAAAACAGTATGTTAAATGCAGCTGGCCCGGTTTTCTATGCGCTTGCAGGAATTGGTTTTCTGTTTGTTCCTATGGTAATGGATAAGCAATATTCCTGGGAGAAGATTTTCAGACTGACCAGTGCAGCAGTTTCGATACTTGCTTTTCTTTATATTTCAATCGAAGGAATCCTGTTAACGGCCGGGGAACCCTCTGTATCACTGCTGCTGGCTTATACAATACTCGCGGGGCAGTTTATCTATTTGGCAAATATTATGGGAAACAGGCTGTTTGCTTACCTGGCACCTGTATTTTTAGCTTTTTCCCTATTCCAAGCAGTTCTTATGCTGGATAAAGCCATCCCGTTCAACAATCTATCTTTACCTGTTTTCTTCATTGGCTTTGTGCTTATTATCAGTTTCGGGTATCTGCTTAAACATCCGCTAATAAAAGTCGTGGAATCAAGCTCACGCGATGTGGCTGTCAGTATTATGCTGTTTTCGGCTGTGATAGCTTCAGGACTTCTTGATTGGCTTGCTGCAGGCACCATGCTATTAATCTTCAGCTTTGTCCTGTACCTCATGAATAAGGCTGAAAATCGGATTTTTTATACAGAGACGATTCCCTGGGCTATTCCATTGTCAATCGGGTTTGCCTTTATGTTTTATGGTGAACATCTGCGAAGTTATTCAAGCTTTTATCAGAATGAGCTGGGTATGGCCATGAATACCGTAATGGCAAGTATAGCCCTCCTTATCCTTTATGTCATTCTTTCTAAGAAAGGGCACAAAACTCAAGCCAAAAACGTGTTTTTAATTTCGCTGGGATATTATACAATCTCACTGTTTACAGCCGCTGCTTTGACGATCAATGAAGTTTGGATGAGACCAGCAGTTTTTATAGGCGGTATAGCAATGTACCTTGGCCTGTATCAATTCCATAAGCAAACCTGGATACCATTTGCGACAGCATCGATTTCACTTTTTGCTTACTTAATGATTTTGATTGCTTTACCATTTAACTTTACAATTTTTAATTGGGTCCAATTTCCTTTAGGGGCATGGATCCTGATTGGTGCGGCTTTTTATATTTCTAAGAAAGACGTTGTCCTGGCAAGAGGGTTCAGCTGGATTGGCCATATCTTCATGCCTTTTGCCATGATCCTGACATTTTTCCTTTATAGGGAAAACAGTATCTGGCCATTTATAGCCACCCTGGCAGTCTATTGGATCAGTTTCAAGGTTTCTGCTAATGAGTGGAAAGTAAAGATATTCCTCTACAGCTCATTTATAACTTTGTTTATGGTGATCTTGACGGGTATGGAGCAAATTCTGGGGGACAGCTATAGTGAGTATGCCATATTAACAGTCAGCTGTGCTGTATTCTTATTCTGGATGACTGGTAAAACTCAGGATAAACAGAGGAGTGTTTACTTTTTTATACCATGGTCTGTGATTGGGATATTGGCTTTTCTGGCGTCCTATCCCTTTGGAGTTCTCCCCTTTATCGTTTCTATTATCTATACAGCAGGGTTGATCATATATATGCATAGAACCCAGCTTGATATATTAGGTGCTATTCCATTGTTTTTACTGTATGCAGCAGTACTTAAATTCCTATTCATTAACGGTATTGCTCCAGATATGAAAATTGTGATTTCCGCTGGCTTCGGCATGGCTGCGGTTTTCATTGGCAAAATGGTATATGCCAAAATTTTCATGGGCAAAAAAGCGGATAGCTACACAATGATTTCCATGCTATTTTTGCTAACCGCTTATCTTTTTCCAGCGGTTTCCCTATGGGCGGAAGTTCTCCCTGGACTCCTGATCAGTGTATTTTTATTTTTACAGAAGGGCAGAGTGGCATCCAAATACTATAGGCTCCCTGGATTGCTGGCAGGAGCAGTATTACTGGAGCCATATTATAGTGTATTAAGGATTATTGAAATACCGGATCTTTTTATAAGAGAGGCATATGTTCTCCCTTGGATCATCCTGATTATTTTTGTCAGGAAAGTCCTGAAGGGGCAGTACTCAAAGCTGACCAGTAAAATTCAGTGGGGAGTTCTCATAGCAGTATCCTTGCTGCTTGTGCAGGACGGCCTTACAAGTAATACGGTTTATGATGCACTTATAGTCGGTACGCTCTCGCTGACCTCGATGCTGGCCGGCACTTTTTGGAGGATAAAGTCTTATTTCTTTGTAGGTTCCGGGGTTCTGCTCCTGAATGTACTGCTGCAAACCAGACCATATTGGGGGAATCTCCCTTGGTGGGCATACCTTTTAATCGCCGGCTCAATTCTCATTTCTGCAGCAAGCTATAATGAATGGCAGAAACAGAAAACAGCAAAAGGTGAAGAGCCTTTAATTTCTCAATGGAAAAATAACATAGTCAATAAGTTAAAAGAATGGTCCTGAGAAATTTTACCTAGCCCTCTATTATATGGGCTAGGTCTTTTTATTAACTTTAAAATAAAAAAGTAAATTTTCAGAAAATAAGTTGACTTTTTCCTGTTTACACGGTATCTTTGTGTTAAATATATAACACTTATTTTATCTAACGATATTTAAACGTTATATTAAATTATTATCCTAATATTCTGGGAGGTCATGTCTTGATTCTGCATGATATTGAAACGGAAAGCCGCGATAGGATAGAGGAATTGCAGCTGGACCGGCTCAGGCAGACAGTGGAAAGAGTATATAACCATGTGCCTTTTTATCGGAAAAAGTTTTTGGAAAGTAATATTGCACCTCAAGACGTTACCGGCCTGGATGATATTCGAAAGCTGCCCTTTACTGTGAAAGCAGATTTACGGGAACATTACCCATTCGGGCTTTTTGCTGTGGATAAAAAAGAAATTGTGCGTCTGCACGCTTCTTCGGGAACGAGCGGAAAGCCGACTGTAGTGGGCTACACCCGGAATGACATTGAAATGTGGAGTAATCTGATAGCCAGGGCAATCTCCATAGGAGGAGGCGAACCTGGTCAGACATTGCATAATGCATATGGATACGGTCTGTTTACCGGCGGACTGGGACTCCATTATGGCAGCGAACAGCTTGGCATGGCAACCGTACCTGTTTCTGGAGGAAATACCGAGAGACAAATAATGCTGATACAGGACTTTAAGCCGGAAGTTATTTGCGGAACTCCTTCCTATGTCCTCAATTTAGCGGAGAAGATGGAGGAGCGGGGAATCGACCCTGCAAATACCTCATTAAAGTTTGGGATATTTGGTGCTGAGCCCTGGTCTGAAGAAATGCGGAAAGCTCTCGAAGCTAAGCTTGGAATTAAAGCATGCGATATTTATGGGCTCAGTGAAGTAATGGGACCGGGTATTGCAATGGAATGCCATGAAGCTCAAGATGGGCTGCACATTGCAGAGGATCATTTCTATGCGGAGGTGATTGATCCGATAAATATGACACCGCTTTCAAATGGAGAAGAAGGTGAGCTTGTTTTTACCAGTTTAACGAAGGAAGCTTTTCCTGTGATCCGTTATCGTACTGGTGATATTGCCTCCCTTTCTAAAGAAAAATGTGCGTGCGGGAGAACCACGATCCGCATGAGCCGTGTGAAAGGACGCATTGACGATATGCTCAATGTTAATGGTGTAAACGTCTTTCCGTCCGAAATTGAACGGTGTATTCTTCAGGTGCCTGAGCTTGCTCCCCATTATCAGATCCATGTGCATAAAAAGGGAAGCTTAAAAGTTTTAGAGCTTCATGCTGAATGGAGCGAAGAGTTTTATAGGGATATGGGAGAAGAGGAATTCGTAAAAAAGAAGATTCAGGAAGCATTGAAACAAAACTGCTTTATTACCATCAGACTTGTTCTCCATCCGCCCAAAACGCTGCCAAGATCGGAAGGGAAAGCTGTCAGGATTGTTAGTCCGGCAGTGGTAAATGCAGTTACCTGAATGAATCATTTTAAACTCACTGGGGGTGAAACACATGTCAGAAGCTCTTTTCTTTCAAGAAATGACGGAAGAACAAAAATATGAGCAGTTTATGAAACGCATTAATGCAGGAGAAAAAATTGAAGCGGATGATTGGATGCCGGAAGATTATCGAATGACATTAATCAAATTAATTTCAATGCATGGAATCAGTGAAATTATGGGAGCACTTCCTGAAAAGGAATGGGTGCCGAAAGCCCCTTCTTTAAAACGCAAGCTGGGGATCATGGCGAAAGTGCAGGATGAGATGGGACATGGTCAGCTGCTGCTTCGTGTAGCAGAGGATTTAATGAAGCCTCTCGGCAAGACCCGTGAAGATATTATGCAGGATTTATTCAGCGGCAGACTGAAATTCCATAATGTCTTTCATATGGAAGCACCAACATGGGGAGATGCCGGTCTGATTGGCTGGCTGGTTGACGGAGCGGCGATCATTACCCAGACCAATATGCTTAACGCCTCATATGGCCCTTATGCAAGAGCGCTTAAGAGAATTTGCGCAGAGGAGGTTTTTCATGCCCAACATGGTGAAGCCATCATCATGGCGCTGGCTGAAGGAACCGACGAGCAAAGAGCAATGGTTCAAGATGCCGTTAACCGCTGGTGGGAAGCGCTGTTAATGTTCTTTGGTCCGGGTGACGCCTCTACAACAGGCACTTCCAAACAGGATACAACGATAAAATACAGAATCCGGACAAAGACGAACGAAGATTTAAGACAGGATTTTTTCACAAAATATATTCCCCGCGTTCTCTCGCTGGGCCTCACGCTGCCGGACGAGACGATGCATTTCGATCAGGAGCGGGAGCTGTGGGTTTATAAGCAGCCTGATTGGAATAGGTTCAAGGACATTATTAAAAATAATGGTCCAAAATCTCAGGAGCGGCTCGGCCTCCGACGCACAGCTTACGATACTAACAAATGGGTGCGGGAAGCTCTCAATACTGCAAATTAAACCGTTCAGATGGGAGGGGTACCTTTGGGTAACGAAGGATTTTATCAGGAATTTGAAGTTTTTAGTCAAAGAACCGATACCTCGCCTCTGCAATATCAATTTTCCCTGCTGGCGCCAAATCGGGAGCTTGCACTCGTTATGGCGCAGGAAAATTTTATGAGGAGAGAGCCGGTTGCTGATATCTGGGTCGTCAAACGCTCTGATATCCGGAAGCTGACGCCGGAAGAAAAGCAATCACTTCAGCGTCTAGACAACAAAGAATACCGCACGACAAAAGGATATGGATATCTGAAGAAAAAGTGGCGGCACTATGAGCAGGAAATGCTTGATGAAAAGGAAATTCTTTCATGGGGAGGGATGAAGAAAGGTGACTGAGCCAGCAGGAAATATGCCAATCAACACTAAGGTTAAGCCGCCACTGACATCATTATTGTATCAGTTGGCTGACGATGATTTCATCCTTGCCTACCGGGGTTCAGAATGGCTTGGACTGGCGCCCCATATAGAGGAGGATGTCGCCTTTTCATCCATCAGCCAGGATACCATGGGCCATGCAGCTATGTTTTATCAGCTGCTGTCCGATCTCGGAGAAGGCAATGCAGACAGTCTTGCACATGCAAGAGAAGCTTCTGAAAGGCGAAATGCTGTCCTTTTAGAATTGGTAAATGGCCCTGGTCATTACTTGTCTTCAGCACAATATGACTGGGCATTTGCGGTTGTAAGAAATTATTTTTATTGCCAAGCGAAAAAAATCAGATTGGACTCTCTGAAAAACTCTTCTTATCGGCCTTTAGCCGAAGTGGCATTAAAGGTCAATATGGAGCTTTATTACCACCTTCTTCACTGGAAAACATGGTTTATACAGTTGCTGCAGGCTGGCGGAGAAGCCAGAACAAGAATGGAAGCGGCCATTGAGAAGGTATTAGCAGATTTCGAAGGAGTTCTGAATTTGGGGCCCCAGGCAAAAGAAATGGCTGAACATGGCCTCATTGAAAAGGAAGAAGTATTAAAGCAGCGCTGGCTGTTAATCATGAAGCCTGTTTTTGAATCTGTCAATCTGGCAGTCTCAGAAGCGGACCTTGCTATGAAGACTGGAAATGGACGAATAGGAGAGCATACTGCCGACCTTGATGACGCATTGTCCACTTTGAGCGAGGTGTATAACATAAATCCGGCTGCAAGCTGGTAAGTTTTCTAAAGGGTGATGTAAATGGAGCAGGATCAAATATTGATAAAAACCGCGTTAGAAGCGCTTCATAATGTTAAAGACCCTGAAATAGATACCATTTCAATCGTTGATTTAGGAATGGTAGAACAGATTAAGGTGGAGGGCCAGTCAGTTTTGGTTAAACTCCTGCCTACTTTTATGGGATGCCCTGCCCTGGATATTATTCAAAAAAACGTTGAAGGCGAGCTGGGGAAAGCAGGGATTTTTGAAAAAATAGAAGTCCAGTTTATCTATCATCCGCCATGGACGTCTGACCGGGTAACAGAGACCGGCAGGATAAAGCTTAAGGAATTCGGGATCGCGCCACCTCCAAAATTCATAAGTGAAACGGGCGAATGGCATGTGGATTGTCCTTTTTGCGGGTCCGCATATACGACGATGGATAACCTTTTTGGCCCCACAGCCTGCCGCAGCATCCTATACTGCAAATCCTGCAAGAACCCCTTTGAAGCTATGAAACCAGTATCGACTATGATGTAGCAGGCTTTTTAAAAAATAAAATCCAGAACTTAAAACTATTAAAAATTGAGAGGAAGTTGACAAATGGTAAAATTAATCGCTCTTTATAAGCATCCTGAAAATAAGGAGGCATTTGATGATCATTATTTTAATACGCACGCGCCTCTTACAGCCAAAATTCCGGGTCTCCGCAAAATGGAAGTTACAAAAATTGTGGGCAGCCCTATGGGAGGCGAAGGGAAGTACTATTTGATGTGCGAAATGTACTATGACAGCCATGAAGCATTGCAGGAAGCCATGAAAACAGACGAAGGCAAGGCATCAGGCAAAGACGCCATGAAATTTGCAGGTGATATTATCACACTTATGATCGGTGAGGAAGCAGATGAATAAAAGCTATGAAACCATTGAAGTTTCACAGCAAGGAAAACTTGGTTTAATCGCTTTGAACCGGCCTAAGGTTCTAAATGCTATTAACCGCACGATGGTTTCAGAGATTCTTTCGGCAATGGAGGACTTTGAGGCAGACTCAAGCGTCAAGGCCATTGTATTAAGCGGCAATGGAAGAGCCTTTGCAGCCGGGGCAGATATTGATGAAATGGCAAATGATCATGCAATCGATTTTGAGCTTCGCAATCAATTTAAAGATTGGGATCGTCTTGCCATGATCAAGAAACCGATTATCGGAGCTGTGCAGGGCTTTGCCCTTGGCGGAGGCTTTGAGCTTGCGTTATGCTGTGATTTGCTTTATGCGGCGGATAATGCGGAATTTGGATTTCCGGAAGTGAACCTTGGCGTAATGCCGGGTGCAGGCGGAACGCAAAGGCTTACTAAGCTAGTGGGAAAAACGAAAGCAATGGAATGGCTTTTTACCGGCAAAAGAATCTCGGCGAGGGGAGCCCTTCACCATGGCATCGTCAACCAGCTAATAGCAGAGGAGCTTCTGCTCGAAGAAACGATGAAAGCGGCTGAGCAAATCTCCAGCCAGGCTCCAATCGCCATACGCCTTATAAAAGAAGCAGTCCTAAAGGCAGTTGACACACCTTTAAATGAAGGAATGGAATTCGAAAGAAAGAACTTCTACCTATTATTCTCGACAGAAGATCAAAAAGAAGGAATGAATGCCTTTATTGAAAAACGCAAGCCTCATTTTAAAGGAAAGTAGAGGAGGTGTACATAGCTGATGTTTGAAACCGTAAAATACGAGGTAGCAAACGGTGTAGCATGGATTACATTAAACCGTCCGGATAAGCTGAATGCGTTCACCGAACAGCTGAATAAAGAGGTTCAGCAGTCCGTAAAACAGGCAAGCAGAGAGAAAGAAGTCAGATGTCTCGTCATTACAGGTGAAGGGCGTGCATTCTGCTCCGGCCAGGATCTTCAGGGTGTAAATGAGGACATGGATCATGGCGAGGTTCTCCGGCGGTTCTATAATCCAATGGTATTGGAGATTCATAGATGCGAGAAACCTATTATCGCAGCTGTTAATGGGGTGGCAGCAGGTGCCGGTATGAGTCTTGCGTTAGCCTGCGATTTCAGACTCCTGTCTGAAAAAGCCAGTTTTTTAGAAGCTTTTATTCATGTCGGGCTGGTCCCAGATGCCGGTAACCTATACTTTCTTCCAAAGCTGATCGGTCATGCCAAAGCCATGGAGCTTGCTGTGCTTGGTGAAAAGATTAATGCCGAGGAAGCCAAAGAGCTGGGCCTTGCTACAAAGGTAATTCCTATGGAGCAATGGCAGGCTGAAATAACTGCTTTTGCAGAAAAGGTTGCCAGTATGCCGACAGCAGCGATTGCCGTAATCAAGAAAAATTTGAAAGCGAGCTGGGAATCCACTCTGGAAGAAAGTCTGGAGCGGGATGCACAAGGACAGCGGATTGCGGGCCTTACTCTTGATCATAAAGAGGGTGTAGCGGCATTTATGCAAAAGCGGAAGCCAGTGTTTCAAGGGAAATAGCCTTTGTAAAACTATAAAACTTAGAATTACTTTTAGAATATTTGCCCGTTATATGGTTTGCGAGCATCTCGTATCGGGTGCTCGTCTTTTTTTAAACTGAAAGGGGGATTATACCTTGAAAAATATTGTCGTGATCGGTTCAGGTGTCATGGGGCGCGGGATTGCGTATGTTAGTGCAGTCGGGGGCTTCCATACAACCCTTGTAGATATCAGCCAGGAGCAATTAATCCGTGCGGAAAACGAGATTGACAGCATCTTTGAAAAAGGGCTCGCTAGGAAGAAAATTACAGCCGCTGATTTGGAAGAAAGCAAAAGCAGGCTTAACTATTCTGTAAGTCTTGCACAGCATGTAAGTGAAGCAGATCTTGTTATTGAAGCCGTTCCTGAAGTGATGGATATAAAGAGAAATATTTTTGAAGTGATCGATCAGCACGCTTCAGAGCATTGCTGTTTTGCAACAAACACCTCTACCATGAGTCCAACAGAGATTGGGTCCTTTACCAATCGCCCGGACAAAGTGATTGCCATGCATTTCTTTAACCCCGTCCATAAAATGCCGCTTGTAGAAATTATTAAAGGGCTTGAAACGAGCGAAGAAACAGCACAGTCAATAAAACGTGCTGCCGAGCAAATGGGAAAAGAAACAGTCGTCATAAATGAGTTTCCGGGCTTCGTGACGAGCAGGATCAGCGCGCTCGTGGGGAATGAAGCATTTTATATGCTGCAGGAAGGTCTCGGCACCCCCGAAGAAATTGATAAAGCCATTAAGCTTGGTCTGAACTATCCCATGGGCCCTTTCGAACTGGGCGACCTTGTCGGCCTCGATACGCGCCTGAATAATTTAAAATACCTTCACAGCAAGCTGGGTGAAAAATACCGGCCGGCACCGCTCCTTGAACAGTATGTGAAAGCTGGCAGGCTTGGACGCAAAACGGGCAAAGGTGTTTATGATTACACTGCCAGAGAGGGTGTCAGGCAATGAGGAAAGCAGTAATCGTTGATGCTGTCCGGACTCCGATTGGAAGATATAAAGGCGGGTTAAAGGATATCCGTCCCGATGATTTGGGAGCCATTGTTATTAAGGCCTTGCTGGATAGAAATCCCGTGGTGAATCCTGCAGAAATTGAAGAGGTCATATTGGGAAATGCAAATCAGGCAGGAGAAGATAATCGCAATGTCGCCAGGATGGCAGCGTTGCTCGCCGGTTTGCCTGTCGAAGTGGCTGCTTCTACGGTTAACCGGCTTTGCGGATCTGGTTTAGATGCTGTAAATTATGCTGCACGTGCTATTTTAGCAGGAGAAGGAGATATTTTTATTGCTGGAGGCACCGAAAGCATGACCCGTGCACCATTTGTCATGGCAAAGCCAAGCAGCGAGTTTCCAAGAGGAAATATGGAAATGTTTGATACAACCATCGGCTGGCGATTTACAAACAACAGGCTTGAGAACATGTATGGTGCTGAAAGCATGCCCAAAACAGCAGAAAATGTTGCAGAGAAATATGGTATATCCCGTGAAGAGCAGGACCGGTTTGCTCTTGAAAGCCAGAAGAGGGCAAAATCAGCAATTGAAAAAGGCTTATTTGACGATGAAATCATTCCTGTTACATACATGGATAAAAAAGGGAAGGAAATCACCATTTCACATGATGAGCATCCCCGTCCGGAAACAACTTATGAAAAGCTCTCCAGCTTAAAGCCGATTTTTCAGGGCGGAACTGTAACGGCAGGCAATGCTTCAGGGGTTAACGACGGTGCCTCTGCATTGCTGCTGATGTCTGAGGAAAAAGCCGGTGAACTGGGATTAAAGCCCCTTGGAACTTATATTGTTTCCGCAGCAGCAGGGCTTGAGCCGTCAATTATGGGAGCAGGTCCTGTGTTTTCCACTCAGAAAGCATTAAAGAGGGCGGGACTTGCCATGAGTGATATTGACTTAACTGAATTAAATGAAGCGTTTGCTTCGCAATCCCTCGCCTGCATTAATGAACTGGGCGCAGATCCGGAACGGGTAAACGTGAATGGGGGAGCGATTGCATTTGGCCATCCGCTTGGGGCGAGCGGCGCCCGTATCTTGACAACTTTATTGCATGAGATGAAGCGCAGGAATTCTAAATACGGCCTGGCAACGATGTGTGTGGGTGTCGGGCAGGGGATATCAACGATTGTTGAGCGCTGACCATAGAGGCATTATACTCTATGGTTTTTAAAGCTCTTAACGATTTTAGCGTGGCAGCAGGAAGACAATTCTTTAGTATGCCGAAAAAGTATTTTCAAAACTGCCTAACTTTAGTACACTAATATATAACGAAATTTATCCGTTCAACCGACATGATGAAATGAGGATGAAGGCAAGTTGAATACAAGATCAATGATTTTCACACTTTATGGTGATTATATTACACATTACGGAAGCAAAATTTGGATTGGCAGTCTTATAAAACTTTTAAGTGAATTTGGCCACAATGACCAGTCTGTCAGAGCAGCTATTTCAAGAATGAATAAGCAGGGCTGGGTAAGCGCAGAAAAGATCGGCAATAAAAGCTATTATTCCTTAACGCCAAGAGGGCAGAAAAGGATTGAGGAAGCGGCTAAGCGTATCTTTAAATTAAAGCCTGAGGAGTGGGATGGCGAGTGGCGCATCCTTATGTATACCATCCCGGAAGAAATACGCAATGTGAGGGATGAATTGCGCAAGGAGCTTGTATGGAGCGGTTTTGGATCCATGTCCAGCAGCTGCTGGATCTCTGCTAATAATCTCGAGAAACAAGTATTTGATTTAATTGAGAAATATGATATTGCCAACTATGTCGATTTCTTTATTGCCCGTTATGCAGGACCGCATAAAAATATCGAAATTGTAGAAAAAAGCTGGAACCTGACAGAAATCAACGAAAAATACCAGGAGTTTATTTCTCAATACAGCCAGAAATATATAATTGATAGAAATAAGATTCTGAAGGGAAATATGACTGATGCAGAATGTTTCGTAGAAAGAACGAAGCTTGTGCATGAATACCGGAAGTTCCTATTTGTGGACCCTGGTCTGCCTGAAGAGCTTCTGCCTGATAAGTGGCTGGGCAGTCATGCTGCTGCCTTATTTAGTGAATATTACAAAGAACTGGCAGAACCCGCATCCAGATTCTTTGAAAGTGTTTTTAAAGAAGGAAATGAACTGAAAAACAGAGATGCTGATTATGATGCATTAAATCACCCTTACATGGTTGAGTAAAAAAAGAGCCATTCTTCTGCATAGGAAGCAGGATGGCTCTTTTTTTGTAATTCTCCAATTGTCAAACTATTGAGATTAGTATAACATTATTTTAACGAAGGAGGAATTTTATTGAATAGAGTAACAGACATTTTAAATATTAAATATCCAATTATTCAGGGCGGCATGGGGAATATCAGCAACGCCATTTTGACAGCCGCCGTCTCTGAAGCCGGCGGGCTTGGCACGATCGGAGCAGGAACAATGCCTCCGGAGGAAGTTGAGAAGATAATAGTAGAAACTAAGAGTTTAACAGATAAACCATTTGCCGTTAACATTGCCTTAAGTGTTTCCCCGTATGTTAAGGAAATCTTATCCCTTATCATTAAACATAAGATTCCTGCAGTATCCCTTTCGGCTGGAAATCCTGCTTCTTTTATACCTAAGCTGCATGAAAATGGGGTGAAGGTCATTACAGTGGCTGCTTCTGTAAGACAGGCGCTAAAAGCAGAGGCAGCAGGAGCTGATATCATTGCGGCGGAAGGGTATGAGGCAGCTGGAATCAATAGTGCTCTTGAAACCACCACACTCGTTTTGATTCCTCAAATAATAGGCAAAGTCTCAGTTCCTGTCGTGGCAGCTGGAGGAATCGGTGATGGTAAAGGTCTTGCTGCCATGCTTGCCCTGGGGGCGTGCGGTGTACAAATGGGTACCAGATTCATAGCAACCAAAGAGGCGCCATTTCATCCGGAGTATAAAAAGAAAATCATTGAAGCATCTGATCATGAAACCCTTATAGTGGGGCGTTCAGTTGGCAGAATACGAAGAGTGCTTTCCACCGGTTATGCCAATAAATTGCTGGATTACGAAAAAAAAGGAATCTCTCTGGATGAGTTTAATAAACTAACTTCTGAAGATTATCATAAAATTGGAGCAATAAGTGGAAACGGCGAGGAGGGTTTTATGAACAGCGGCCAAATAGCCGGCCTGATTGGTGATCTCCCGAGCGTAAAGGAAATTTTGGATAAAATGATAGAGGATGCTGATCTTCAGCTTCAAAAGGCTAAGAAGCTATTAAATTAGCAAGCAGGGTTTCACACCTGCTTGCTTTTTTGTTAAAACGATTTATTAAAATATATCAAATTTTTAGAATATTATTGACACTCTTGGCCTTAGGGTGATAATATAACGTTGTATTTACGATATCTAAAGTAAATATCATATAAATGGTAATAACCATTTATTTACTTCACCATGTAAGCGTATACATAAAGGGTATAAGCTATCAGCAAGCTGATAGTTAAATAAAGTAGTATAGGGGGTCATATAATGAAAAAATCGTTGAAAGCTTTTTCTTTATTAATGGCTGCAGGCATGCTTGTTTTGAGCGGCTGCGGACAGGAGAAATCGAGTGGTTCTTCCTCAGAAGGTAATGAAAAGAAGCAGTACACTATAGGCATCACACAGTTTGTCGAGCATCCTTCCCTGGATGCAGCTACAGAGGGATTTAAAAAAGCATTGGAAGATGAAGGATTTAAAGAAGGCGATAATGTAAAATTTGATTTCCAAAATGCTCAGGCTGATATGAACAATACCCAGACGATCGCTAATAACTTTGTAGGCGATAAAGTGGATATGATTTTTGCAAATGCCACTCCAAGTGCTGTTAGTGCTCTTAATGCGACTAAAGACATTCCAATTCTCTTTACATCTGTTACAGACCCTGTTGGAGCCGGTCTTGTTGAATCATTTGATCAGCCTGGAGACAATATTACAGGCACTACTGATAACCATCCGGAAGGAACTGCTAAAACCATTGATTTTATGATTGATGAAGCGGGTGTTAAAAATATTGGCATCATTTATAATTCCGGAGAGCAAAATTCCGAGGTTCAGGTGAAACAGGTAAAGGAACTTGCTGAACCAAAAGGAGCCAAGATTGTAGAAGCCTCTGTTTCAACCTCTGCTGAAGTAAAACAGGCTGCCGACTCCCTAGTTGGAAGAGTGGATGCCATCTATATCCCTACGGATAATACAGTTGTGTCGGCTCTTGAATCCGTTATCTCTGTCGCTGACAGCAAAAAGATTCCTCTATTCGTTGGTGAGCTTGATTCCATGAAACGCGGAGCTATAGCAGCAAGCGGATTCAACTACTTTGATTTAGGTTACCAGACAGGCAAGATGGCCGCTGAGATTTTAAAAGGAAACAAAAAGCCTTCTGAAATCCCGGTTGAGCTTCCTGGAAGCCTGAAACTGGTCATTAATAAAAAAGCAGCTGAAGCACAGGGACTTGAAGTAAAAGAGGAATGGGCTGATTTTGCAGAGTTCCATGAAGAGTAAAAAATACGCCGGCTGGAACGAAAATATCCGGCCGGCTGCTTTTTAAGCTAAAACAAATAAAGGGTGTGATTCTTAGTGTTTACAGCGATATTCGGTGCATTTGAGTCAGGAATTATTTACGCAATTATGGCACTTGGAGTATATCTTTCGTTCAGGGTACTGGACTTTCCGGATTTAACGGTGGATGGAAGTTTTGTGACCGGAGCGGCTGTAGCTGCAACCATGATTGTCAGCGATGCTAATCCTTTTCTTGCTACGGTCACTGCATTATTTGCCGGTTTTATTGCCGGCTGCCTAACGGGTATTATTCATACTTTCGGAAAAATAAATGCTCTGTTATCAGGAATCCTGATGATGATTGCTCTGTATTCGATAAACCTCCGCATCATGGGTAAATCAAATGTTCCTCTCCTGAACACAGAAACAGCCATTACACATGTAAGAGATTTTTGGGATAAAACAGGAATCGATTCTTTTTTCAACGCAATCCTGTCGGTGATTGGGCTGGGCGACAGCCTCCCGAGAACTTGGGGCATTATTCTCTTTATGTTAGTTGTCACATTGGCTATAAAATTTTTGACAGATCGCTTTCTTCAGACTGAGATTGGTTTAGCTTTAAGGGCAACAGGTGACAACAAAAGGATGATTCGCAGTCTTTCTGCAAATACCAATATGATGGTGATTTTAGGACTGGGCCTTTCTAATGCAATGGTCGCTTTCTCAGGAGCACTGATTGCCCAGCAGGGCGGATTCGCCGATGTTGGTATGGGTATCGGAATGATTATTATCGGACTGGCTTCAGTTATCATCGGTGAAGCCTTGTTCGGAACAAAAACAATTGCCAGGACTACATTAGCGGTCATTGGCGGAGCAATTATCTATCGTATCGTGGTTACCATGGCGCTAAGGGTAGAGTTCCTTGAGCCGGGTGATATGAAGCTGATAACAGCAACTATCGTCATCCTGGCATTAATAATGCCGAAGATTATTGACCGCACGAAGGAGAAGAAACGGAAAGCTAAAAGACTGGCAGGAAGCATGAACATAAGTGAGTTGCCATCAGGCAGAAAGGGTGAGACTGGTGCTGCAATTAAATCAGATTCATAAAGTCTTCAATGAAGGGACACCTGATGAAAAAATCGCACTTGATACGATCAATCTTACATTGAATGAGGGAGACTTTGTCACCGTCATCGGAAGTAATGGGGCAGGGAAATCCACTTTAATGAATATTATCTCTGGCGTCATGATTCCTGATGTTGGGTCTGTTTTTATCGACAGTCAAAATGTCACAGGCATGTCGGAATATAACCGGGCAAAGCTGATAGGAAGGGTTTTTCAGGACCCGATGGCCGGCACTGCCCCATCCATGACAATTGAAGAAAATCTGGCCATGGCATATTCAAGGAATAAAACAAGAACATTACGAAAAGGTGTGACGAAAAAGCGCAGAGACTATTTCCGTGAAGTTCTTGAGACCCTTCATCTTGGCCTGGAAAACCGTCTAAATGCTAAGGTCGGTTTATTATCGGGAGGAGAACGGCAGGCACTTTCCTTATTAATGGCAACCTTCACAGAGCCTTCGATTCTTTTGCTGGATGAACATACAGCAGCTCTCGATCCGGCACGTGCAGAGCTTATTACCAATCTCACAAAAGAAATTGTTCAAAAGTACAATTTAACAACCTTAATGGTCACTCATAATATGCAGCAGGCGCTGGATTTAGGAAACAGGCTGATTATGATGGATAAAGGCCAGATTATCCTTGAAGTAGATGATGGACAGAAACAGCATCTGACAATTGAACAGCTGTTGAATGAATTTCAGCGAATTCGCGGAACAAAAATGGCAAGTGATCGTGCGCTGCTTTCTTAGAATAATAAAAAGGATTAGCCAATTTGCCGGTTAATCCTTTTTACATGCGTCAAATCAAAAGAATTTTTAAAGTTTTTACAATTTATTGACTATTCATTTAACGTAATGGTATCATATCGTTAAATAAACGTCATACATATTTATGATCAAAAAGGGAGGGGTGTTATGAAACCTGGGCTGCAGATTGGGAACCAGGCAGTTATCCGTGCAGTGGTCTCACCTGAAATGTTCGCACAATTTGAAGGAGAGGTCATTCATCCTGTCTATTCCACAGTAACCATGATCTATCACATGGAGTGGGCCTCCCGACTCCTGATCACCCCCTATTTGGATGAGGAAGAAGAAGGGATGGGTGGAGCTGTTTCTGCCAGGCATTTATCTCCGTCACCTGAAGGATCCCCCATTGTTATTACAGCTACCGTATCCAAGCTGGAAGGAAATGCAGTTTACTCAACTGTAACCGTCCATAATGGAGAAATCCTTGCTGGCAAAGGTGAAGTCAAACAGGTGATTCTGAAGAAAAGCAGGATTGCACAGTTGTTAAAGAAAGATTAAAAGAATAGCAGAATCAGAGCCGGAAAAAAGGGATTTTAATTCAATTTTATTGTAAGCGCTATCATATATAAAGGGGAGAATGAAATGACAGATATGTTTCAAAAAATTAAAGACCATGAACAAGTCGTATTCTGCAACGATGAATCTACCGGACTAAAGGCAATCATTGCTATCCACAGCACAAGGCTGGGGCCGGCATTGGGAGGCTGCCGCATGTTTCCGTACAAAAGCGTTGATGATGCCCTTGAGGATGTCCTCCGATTATCAAAAGGCATGACCTATAAATGTGCGGCTAGTGATTGTGACTTCGGAGGCGGGAAGGCTGTCATTATCGGGGATCCATTAAAAGATAAAACACCTGAGCTGTTCCGTGCTTTTGGCCAATTTGTTGAATCATTGAACGGACGCTTCTATACAGGAACAGACATGGGTACTTCTACAGAGGATTTCGTTCATGCCCTAAAGGAAACGAACTGCATTGTGGGGGTTGATGAGGTTTATGGGGGAAGCGGCGATTCTTCTGTTCCAACAGCGCAGGGTGTTATTTACGGCCTCCAGGCAACAAATAAAGCACTGAGCGGAACAGACGACCTTTCAGGCAAGAGTTATGCCATTCAGGGACTTGGCAAAGTGGGATATAAAGTCGCAGAAAGACTGCTGGAGGAAGGGGCAGATTTATTTGTCACAGATATCAGCCAGCAGGCAATCGACCAGCTTCTCAGCAAAGCGAAAGAAATTGGAGCCGGCGTGAAGGTATTATCCAGCAATGAGATTTATGAGGCCCAGGCCGACTTTTTTGTTCCTTGTGCAATGGGTGGAATCATTAACGATGACACAATCGACCTTTTAAAAGTAAAAGCAATCGTTGGCTCTGCCAATAACCAGCTAATGGATATGCGCCATGGACAAATCCTTAAAGATAAGGGGATTTTATATGCTCCCGATTATATTGTAAATGCAGGGGGATTAATCCAGGTCGCAGATGAATTATATACACCTAATAAAGAAAGGGTACTCCGTAAAACAAAAGCTATTTATAACTCTCTTCTGAACATCTACGAACATGCTGAAGCAAATGGAATTACAACAGTTGAAGCATCCAACCAATTCTGCGAGAGCCGCATTGAAGCACGCACACGCAGAAACAGCTTTTTCTCCCATATGAAACGCCCGAAGTGGGCAGTAAGAACATAATTTTTTTGCTTGGATAACAATATTTGTACCGTATAAAAGTTATTAAAATAATTTACCAGCCAAAGGGTGAGAAGATGGAAAATCACTTTCCGATCAGGCGAATAATGGACGAAAATGGAACGATCATCAATTCCGAATATAAAGAAATAGTAACTGAAAAGCTTGTAAAAGAGTTGTATAGACATATGGTTAGAATCCGTACTTTTGACCGCAAAGCTATTTCACTTCAGCGGCAGGGCAGAATAGGCACATATGCTCCTTATGAAGGACAGGAGGCTTCCCAGGTCGGAACTGCTGTTGCGCTGGGGGAGAACGATTGGATGTTTCCTACCTATCGCGACCACGGAGCAGCTATGACTTTTGGCCACTCACTGCGAAACATCCTGTTGTTTTGGAACGGAAGAAATGAAGGGTGTGTGCCGCCTGACGGAAAGAAGATTTTCCCTCCAGGCATTCCGATTGCGACACAAATCCCTCATGCAGCAGGAGCCGCATTTGCTGAAAGGAAAAAAGGCACTGCCAATGCTGCTATTGCTTATTTTGGTGATGGTGCCACCTCAGAGGGAGATTTCCATGAAGGCTTAAATTTTGCCAGCGTATTTAAAGCTCCGGTTGTCTTTTTTAATCAGAACAATCAATACGCCATTTCTGTTCCGCTTGAGAAGCAGATGAATACAAAAACGATTGCCCAGAAAGCCCTGGCATATGATATTCCAGGAGTCAGGATCGATGGGAATGATGTTTTCATGGTTTATTTTGAAACACTGAAAGCCATAGAGCGGGCCCGTAAAGGTGAAGGGCCGACGCTAATTGAAGCCGTGACATGGAGATATGGTGCACACACTACAGCAGATGATCCATCCAAATACCGCGATCAATCGGAAAGCACTAGCAGAAGACAGGAGACTGACCCTATTTTAAGGCTGGAGCGCTGGATGAAAAACGAAGGAATATTTGATGAAAAATGGCAACAGGCAATAGAAGAGGAAGCAGCAGCTGAAATAGATAAAGCTGTAGCTGCAATGGAAGATTTTCCTCCTGCAGATCCTGCAGTAATTTTTGACTATGTCTTTGCTGAGCCTACATGGCAAATCAAGCAGCAAAAAGAAGAATATCTGAAGCTGATTGGAGGCGGCCGATAATGAAAACAGCAGTTGGAGCAAAAACCATGACATTAGTTCAAGCCATTACGGATGCTTTAGATACTATGCTGAATGAAAAGGAAGAGGTTTTGCTGCTGGGCGAGGATATCGGAAGGAACGGCGGAGTTTTCCGTGCAACCGAGGGTCTCCAGGCCAAGTATGGCGAAGGCCGTGTTATCGATACACCTTTGAGTGAAGCAGGTTTTGTCGGAGCGGGGATCGGAATGGCTGTTAATGGATTTTTGCCGGTGATCGAAATTCAGTTTCTCGGCTTTATCTATCCTGCATATGAACAAATCATGACACATGCTTCAAGGCTTCGGATGCGGACAATGGGACATTTTACTGTTCCGATGGTAATAAGGGCTCCATATGGTGCGGGGGTTAGGGCTCCGGAAATTCACTGTGATTCCACAGAAGCTATTTTCACTCATATGCCCGGCATCAAGGTCGTCTGCCCATCCAGTCCTTATGATGCCAAAGGATTGCTGATTGCTGCGATTGAAGACCCGGATCCGGTTCTGTTTCTTGAGCCGATGCGCTGCTATCGTTCGGCCAGGGAGGAAGTGCCTGAAGGGAAGTATACGGTTGAAATAGGAAAAGGCAAAAAACTCATGGATGGGGACGATGTAACGGTTATTACATGGGGAGCAATGGTGCCAGAGGCTATGAAAGCGGCAAAGCAGATGAAAGAAAATAACGTACATTGTGATGTCATTGATTTAAGAACCCTATTTCCGCTGGATAAAGACATGATTGCAGAATCTGTCCAAAAAACAGGGAGAACGGTTATTGTTCATGAAGCTCATGCCACCGGCGGAGTCGGAAATGATGTGCTTGCCATCATTAATGATACATCCTTTTTATATCAGAAAGCACCTGTCGAACGGGTTACTGGATTTGATGCGCCAGTTCCATACTTTGGTTTTGAGGACCATTACCTGCCAACTCCGGCAAGGATTCAGCAGGCAATAGAAAAAGTAATGAAGTTTTAGGAGGAGAAGCCGTGGAGGTGAAACTGCACGATATTGGTGAAGGAATGACGGAAGCGGATATTAATTGCTTTTTAGTTAAGCCGGGGGATGCAGTGAAAGCAGACGATCCGCTTGTTGAAGTACAAACTGATAAAATGACTGCTGAAATACCTGCCCCGAGAGCAGGCATTATTAAGGAATTTAAAGTGCAGCCTGGCGATACGGTTAAAGTGGGTTCCACCATTTTAATTTTAGAATCGGCTGGTGAGGAAGGCGCTGAAAAAGAGAATGCCGTTTCTATTCCTGTCTACACAGATTCGCCGCAGAAGCAAAAGTATTCTTTTGTGGCATTCAAAGGAAAACGGGTTCTTGCTTCTCCGTTCACAAGAAAAATAGCGCGCGATAATGAAATTGATATTGAGAAAATCACGGGAACAGGTCCTGCTGGCCGAATTTTAGATGAAGACATCTATCAGTATATAGCTTCCCTTCAAACGAAGCCGGCCCATGATGAACAGGAGCAAGCAGTTTTGAAGGATAATACAAAAACGCCCCCTGCTGAGAAAGAAATCATTCCGTTTAGGGGCAGACGAAAGCAGATTGCCAAGAAAATGGCACAATCACTCTTTAACATTCCCCATTGTACACATTTTGAAGAGATTGATGTAACCGAGCTGATTGCTTTCAGAAAAGATCTTAAGCTTCTAAACCTAAATATATCTGCTACAGCCTTTTTCCTGAAGGCTTTATCAATTTGCCTGAAAGAATTTCCTGTGTTCAATGCAGTGCTGCATGAAGAAAAGGAAGAAATACATTTGGCAGGTGAACATCATATCGGTATTGCGGTTGATACGGACGAAGGTCTAATCGTTCCGGTTATAAAGCATGTCGAAAATAAAACAATCAGAGAAATTCATGCAGAAATGAAACAGCTTACGGCAAAAGCAGTGGAGAATAAGCTTTCTGTTAAAGAAATATCTGGCGGGACATTCACAATCAGCAATGTGGGGCCGCTTGGGGGAAGCTTTGGAGCGACTCCGATTATCCAGCATCCTCAAACCGCTTTGGTATCTTTCCATAAAACAAAAAAGATGCCTGTTGTGACCGATGATGACCAGATTGTCATTCGGTCGATGATGAATATATCTATGTCCTTTGATCATAGAGTTGCAGACGGGGCGACAGCTGTACGCTTTACAAACCGCTTTGCTGAATTGATTAAAAATCCGAAAATGCTTGTTCTGGAGATGGTATAAATGGTAGTTGGAGAACTGGCACATGAGCGTGATGTCATCGTAATCGGCGGCGGCCCAGGGGGCTATCATGCAGCGATTCGCGCTGCTCAGCTGGGACGAAATGTTACATTAGTTGAACATGATCAGCTTGGCGGGATCTGTTTAAATAAAGGCTGCATACCTTCCAAGATCCTCACACAGTCTGCTGAAAAATTCACTTCATTCCAGGAAGGGGAAAATTGGGGGCTTGAAGGAGGAAATATTTCATTAAACTTAAACAAGCTCCAGGAATACAAGCAGAAGAAAATTAAGGAGCTGCGGGCAGGAATTGAAGCTCTCTGTCAAGCTAATAAAATAGAAGTTCTCAATGGTTCAGCCTTTTTTCTGTCAGAGGACAAGATTGGCATCGAAAAAGGAGACCAATTTGATGTTTTCCGATTTCAGAATGCCATCATTGCGACTGGCGGGAGACCGGAAAAGCCTCTTTGGACTAGAGAGTTAAGTGAAATGGTATTAGATCAGCATTCCATTTCAAATTTGAGTGAAATACCCGATAAACTATTAATTTATGGCAGTGATTACATTGCCCTCGAAATAGGTATGGCCTATCAGGCTCTGGGATCTAGTGTTACTCTGATCCTCGAAGATGGGAAAGAGGATTTTGATTTTGATCAGTCCATTTGCAGGGAACTGAAGAGGATTTTAAAAAAGAAAAAGATAGACATTGTAAGAAACTCGGATGTATTGGAACTGCAGACTAATGAAGGACTGTTAACAGTAACTTTTGAGAGTAAAGGAAAAAGAGAAACCATTTCAGGCACACATCTATTTGTTTCATCTTCCATTCGACCAAATACTGACCAGCTGGGACTCTCCCGTATAGGGGTGGAGCAATGTGAAGCAGGGTTTATTAAGGTTGACGGTCAAAGCAGGACAACACAGAAACATATTTTCGCAGCCGGTGATGTAACAGAAGGTCCTGCACTTGCTGTAAAAGCTATCAAACAAGGAAAAACAGCCGCTGAAGCAATTGCGGGAATTAAATCGGAATCAGATTTCCACTTCATTCCGATTGCTGCACATACACAGCCTCCTATTGCGAGTGCCGGGTTAACGGAACAGGAAGCCATTAACATGGGCTATGACATTGAAATTGGTGTATCCTCATTATCTGCCAACGGATTCAGCACATTGAGCGGGAAAAAAGACGGATTTATAAAAGTGATCAGCTGCAGGGAAAAACAAGTTCTTCTGGGGATCCACATGGTAGGCCACGGAGCAATAGAACTAATTTCCGCCGGAATTACTGCATTGGAAATGGGAGCAAGGGATGAAGATTTAATTTTCCCTAACTACCCGCATCCAAGTGTAAATGAAGGCTTGCTGGAAGCTGTAGAAGCTTTAAAGAATTTGGCTGTTCACATACCGCCCCCAAAGCAAAAAACGCAAAAAGTGAAAGTGTAAATTCCTTTAATGCAGAAGTGCATTATAGCTTTAACTTGAACTCTTGAGAACATTTACACGTTTCCTATATGATGAATTCAAAATATTATTAATATTAAAACGGAGGGGTTAGCATGCAAGATGAAAAATTATTGAAAGAACAAAAGGCAGACGATTTCTTTCCTGTGGAGGAGGTAGATTATTTAGAAATCTATTCAGGAAATGCAAAACAATCCTGCCATTATTTCTGCACAGCTTTCGGTTTTAAGCCAGTTGCTTATTCCGGTCTGGAAACCGGCAATAGAGAAACAGTCTCTTATGTCCTTCAGCAGAGAAAGATTCGCCTGGTGATCACAGGAACGTTAAATGACAGTTCCAGAGTTTCAAATTTCATTCATAAGCATGGAGATGGTGTAAAAGATATAGCATTAGCTGTTGATGATGTTGAAAAGGCTTACAAAGCAGCGGTTGAAAGAGGTGCAATCGAAATACAGCCTCCAGCTGAGATAAAAGATGAGCACGGCACAGTCAAAAAGGCAGTAATTGGTACATATGGAGATACCATTCATACACTTGTTGAACGGAATGATTATAAAGGGGTATTCATGCCTGGCTTTGAGCCTTATCAAACTGAAGTACCATTTGAGGATGCAGGTTTTATCGGCGTCGACCATGTGGTTGGAAATGTAGAGAGAATGGAGGAATGGGTGAATTATTATGCTAATGTAATGGGCTTCAAGGAAATGAAGCACTTTACAGATAAAGACATTACAACAGAATATTCCGCTCTGATGTCCAAGGTTATGCATAATGGAGGCAGAATTAAGTTCCCGATTAACGAGCCTGCAGAAGGGAAGCGCAAATCCCAGATTGAAGAATACCTTGAATACTACAACGGGCCTGGAGTACAGCATCTGGCCATTCTAACAGAAGATATTGTCAGCACTGTCAGCATCCTCCGAAAAAATGGGGTGGAGTTCTTAAGCACTCCTGATTCTTATTATGAAATGCTTTCTGAGCGTGTAGGGAAAATTGATGAAGAGATAGACAAATTGAAGGAATTAAATATTCTCGTTGACCGCGATGACGAAGGCTATTTGCTTCAAATTTTCACGAAACCGATCGTAGACCGTCCGACCCTATTCATTGAAATCATTCAGCGTAAAGGTGCCAGAGGGTTTGGTGAAGGCAACTTTAAAGCACTCTTTGAATCTATTGAACGTGAGCAGGAAAGACGGGGGAATTTATAACTTTTCAGCTTAAAAGGGAGAAAGCATTTCTCCCTTTTTTAATAAATTTAAGAAGGAGGCAATCCAGATGGCTAGAATCCAGACAAAAAGCGCTGTGGAGAAGATTGTTTCTTATCCGCTTGGCAGTTCGCCGGAAGAGATCAAAGAAAAGTACAATTTAATGGCTGTCCGGAAAATGTCTGATAATGAAAATGTGTATGGCTGTTCACCCGAAGTCAAAAACAGCATCAGCAAAGCGATGAACAGTCTTTACTTTTACCCGGATGGCACTGTTTCCCTGCTCAAACGCAAGCTGGCGGGATTCTATAATATAAGTGAAGATAACTTTCTGGTCAGCAATGGTTCAGAAGAGATCATCCGATTATTGACTAGAGCATACATAAGTGCTGGAGATGAAGCTATTATGGCGCAGAATACATTTCCTCGGTATGAAACAAACGTCCTGATTGAAGGAGGCAGTGCGATAACAGTACCGCTGCAAAATGGAACACATAACTTAAGTGCCATGTACGAGAAGATAAACGAAAAAACAAAAATGGTGTTTATCTGCAATCCGAACAATCCTACTGGAACCATAGTCGGAAAATCAGAACTGCTGCAATTCATTGATAAAGTTCCTTCTCATATCCTTATTATTCTTGATGAAGCATACTATGAATATGTGAATTCCGAGGATTATCCTCACTCTATTCCGCTTCTTGCACAGAGGTCTAACTTAATCATTCTAAGGACTTTCTCTAAAATCTACGGCCTTGCCGGTCTCCGTGTCGGCTATGGAATCATGGATCCGGAGATCGTGAATGACCTTCAAAAGGTAAAAGATGTTTTTAATGTCAACCACCTGGCACAGGCAGCGGCTTCTGCAGCACTAAATGATCAGGACTTTATAAAGGATTGTGCACAAAAAAATGCCGAAGAGATGAAATTTGTGTGCCAAAAACTAACTGAATTGCATGTCGGCTATTTTCCTTCCCAAACTAATTTTATATATATTTTCAGCCAGCTTCCTATTGCAGATAACTTGATTGCAAATGGCTTAGTGGTCCGGAAAATGAGGCTTGACGGCTTTGTTGATGCTTTTCGGATGACTTTAGGAACGAGAGAAGATAACGAGGCGGCATTGGCTGTAATACACAAACTTCTGAATGAAAAGGCGGTGTAGGGCATATGGAATTAAATCCACAGAGTCTTGAGTGGAAAGACGCATATAAGCTGATGGTTGGCTCAATTCTGCCGCGTCCTATTGCGTTTGTAACCACTATGGACACAGATGGAAATGTAAATGCAGCTCCATTCAGCTTTTTTACTGCCATATGTGCAGATCCGATGCTGATTTGCTTTTCACCGATGCGAAAAGGGACAGATGGCTCTAAGAAAGATACGCTTGCTAATATTGAAGCCACCAGGGAATTCGTTATTAACATTGTCAGTGAAGACTTTACCGAAAAGATGAATATTTGTGCAGCGGATTATCCGGCTGGTACAGACGAACTTGATGCAGCAGGGCTCGAAAAAGAAAACAGTGCCGCTGTTAAGCCGCCTCGGGTTAAAGAATCAAAAGTCCATTTGGAATGCAGTCTCTATCAGGTACTTCATTTTGGAGAACATCCCGGTTCAGGAAGCCTGGTGATTGGAAAAGTGGAGCATGTGCATGTTGCTGAAGAGCTTTACGAAAATGGAAGGATTAATTCCGAAAAGCTGAAGCCTGTTGGCCGGATGGCAGGACATATCTATACCAGGCCAATGACTGATGTATTTGAATTGATCCGAAAAACGGACCCAAGGTGATGCCATGAAATTCATAACCTTTCAAAAACCGGATGGATCTATAAGAGCGGGCTGGCTGAAGAATGAGGAGTATGCTGTTGATATGCATGAAGCGACCAATGGTGTTCTGCCAAAAACAATGCTGGCATTCCTTGAGAATCATGAGTTTTTTATGGAATACCTGTCTTCCAGCAAAAAACTGAAGAACACAGATAAAGGGGTATATCCTTTATCCGAAGTGAACTTAATGGCTCCACTGCCAAATCCCAAAAGCTTTCGGGATTTCTATGCTTTTGAAGAACACGTAAAAACGGCAAGAGATAACCGCGGACTTGATATGATATCCGAATGGTATGAAATACCCGTCTTTTATTTTTCAAATCATCTGAGCATTAAGGGGCCAAATGAAGAAATTTCGCGTCCCAAGCATTGCGAATGGCTTGATTACGAGCTCGAAATTGCTTGTATCATCGGCAAAGAAGGAAAGGATATTAAAGCTTCCGATGCGGATGATTATATATTTGGGTATTGCATCCTGAATGACTGGAGTGCAAGAGATATTCAGCGAAAAGAAATGAAGGTAGGTCTTGGCCCTGCCAAAGGGAAGGATTTTGCCACTTCCGTCGGGCCATATATCGTTACAAAGGATGAGCTTGAGAATTTCCGTGTTGAAAATGGCTATGATTTGCTGATGACAGCAAAAGTCAACGGAACTCTTCTTTCAGAAGGGAATATGCAGGATATCTACTATTCCTTTTACGAAATGATTGAGCGGGCTTCAGATGGTGTAACCCTCTGTCCAGGTGAAATGATAGGCTCCGGGACTGTTGGCAGCGGCTGCATTCTTGAGCTGGGCACGGATGTGCACCGCTGGCTGAAACCTGGAGATGAGGTTGAGCTTGAGATTAGCAATCTCGGAATATTAAAAAATCGAATTGCAAATGAGTGAGGTGGAAATATGTTTTATCGCCAAATGGGGAAGATCCCGCACAAACGCCATACAACCTTCAAAAAATCGGATGGAACCCTATACAGGGAACAGGTAATGGGGACAAAAGGTTTTTCCGGCACCCAATCCATTCTTTATCATCACTATATGCCGACTGAAGTAGCAAGAACTGAACTGATCGGAAAATATGTTCCAGAGTATGAAGATCAGGAGAGCTTAAAGCATCGGCATTTGTTTACAGATCAAATTGAAAAGAAAGGGGATGCACTTTCAGCAAGGGAATATCTACTCGGGAATGATGACCTTTTAATAGGCACCATAAATATTACTGATCCGATGAAAAGCTTTTACCGGAATGGCGATGGAGATGAGATGCTCTACATTCACTATGGAACCGGAAAAGTTGAGACCATGTTCGGAACTTTATCCTATCGCCCGGGAGACTATGTCATTATTCCGATTGGCACTATTTACCGCGTGATTCCGGATAAAGAGCAGCTGACTAAAGTGCTCCTTGTGGAGTCTTTCAGCCAGATTACAACACCAAGAAGATACCGGAATGAGTATGGGCAGCTGCTTGAGCATAGTCCATTTTGCGAACGGGATATTCAGGGACCGGAGACATTGGAAACATATGATCAAAAAGGAGAATATGAAGTTATTACGAAAACAAGGGGATACTTGCATTCCCATATTCTGAATCATCACCCGCTTGATGTAGTGGGCTGGGACGGCTATCTTTATCCGTGGGTCTTTAATATAGAAGATTTTGAACCGATTACCGGAAGAGTGCATCAGCCTCCACCGGTCCATCAGACATTTGAAGGACATAACTTTGTTGTGTGTTCCTTTGTTCCCAGATTATATGACTATCATCCAGAGGCCATCCCTGCTCCTTATTATCACAGCAATGTCAACAGTGATGAACTGCTATACTATGTGGAAGGCAATTTCATGAGCAGAAAGGGGATTAGAGAAGGCTCCATCACCCTTCATCCAAGCGGGATTCCACATGGGCCTCATCCGGGAAAAACTGAAGCCAGCATCGGGAAAAAGGAAACACTCGAACTTGCTGTCATGATTGATACATTCAAGCCCTTAAAACTGGTGAAAAACGCTAAGTTAATTGAAGATGAAAATTACATGTTCACATGGGTTGAATAGAAAAAAGCACTTTCCTTTTGGAGAGTGCTTTTTTAACTTTCGTTTTGCCATATAATGGCCAGTGTTCCCTCACCGGCATGGGCAGCGATCGTTGAACTTATATCACCAATGAAAATATCAAGCCGCGGAAAATGAAACTGTATTTCTTCGGCCAGTTCCTCTGCTTTGGCAGGCACATTCCCATGCATGATTTGAACCTGGGGGATTGTGTGGTTTTCATATGAATTCCCTAGCAATTCTATCATTCTCTTATTTGCTTTTTTTTCTGAACGGACTTTATCAAACAGTTCAAACTCCCCGTCCCGGTTAATGCGGATAATTGGCTTTATTTTTAATATGCTTCCCAGCAGGTATTGTGTGCCAGACATTCTGCCGCCTTTATAAAATTGCTCAAGGCTTCCAAGCAATATATAATTATCGGATTTATCGGTCTCATTTTGCAGGATATCAGCAATTTTATGAGCCGGCATATCATTTTCAGCAAGCTTTAATCCTTTATTGATCAATGATGTAATGGCATATGACATACATTTAGAATCTACTGCAAAAACAGGGAACTCAGCCAGCTCTGCTCCGGTCAAACAGCTATTTAGCGTGCCGCTAAGCTTGCTGGATACATGGACAGCAACTGCAGCATCATATTCCGGCTTCAAAGATTCAAATAGTTCGGCAAATTTTCCGGCAGAGGGCTGCGAAGTTTTTGGAACTTCTTTTTCATTCCGAATCCGGCTATACAGCTGATCTGTATTTAAATCAATACCATCTTCATAGGATTCCTCACCGAATGTAATGGTTAGAGGAACCACATAAACGTCAGGATGTTCCAGCAGCTCCTTAGTAACATAGGCTGTGCTGTCTGTTATCCAGGCAATTTTCTTTTTTGTCATGAATGTTTTAAGTCCTTTGTCAATTATTTTGGTATAAATTGAACCGCTTCCATTATTGAAAACTCCCCTCATTATACATGAATAGGCCATTACCTGTATTGCTTTTTAGTAATCCATTTATAGGAAGTATCCTGAGTAGGTTGTTAGAACGTTTATATGAAGCACTTGAAGGCAAATAAGAATCTTTTGTGAACAATGTTTGAACCTGATAAAAAGGGGGCCTGAAAGGAGAAAAAATCCCCTGCGTGGCAGGGGAATCATTAATCTTTATTAAAAAACTTTCGTAGTCCAATCCTCACAATTCCAAATATCGGTCGCAATTTCACGATAGAAATCAGGTTCGTGGGATACCATTAGGATACTTCCGCGATATGCCTTTAAAGCACGTTTTAATTCTTCTTTTGCATCCACATCCAAGTGATTGGTAGGTTCGTCCAGAATTAATAAATTCGTTTCTGTGTTTAAAATTTTACATAATCGAACTTTGGCTTTTTCGCCACCGGAAAGGACTTCGACTTTACTTTCAATATGTTTCGTCGTTAACCCGCATTTTGCAAGAGCAGCACGAACTTCAGCCTGATTCATACTTGGGAACTCGCTCCAGATCTCTTCAATACAAGTGTTGTAGTTTGACTGTTTAACTTCCTGCTCGAAGTAACCGATGTGTTGATACTCACCGCGTTCCACTTTTCCCGAAATGGGATTAATCAAGCCAAGAATACTTTTTAAAAGAGTAGACTTACCAATACCATTAGCACCCACGAATGCGATTTTTTGTCCGCGTTCCATTTTCAAATTCAGAGGGCGGGAAAGTGGTTCATTGTAACCAATAACAAGATCTTCAGTCGTGAAAATCCAGCGGCTGGCTGCACGAGCTTCTTTGAAAATAAACTCTGGTTTCGGCTTCTCTCTTCCCAATTCAATAATTTCCATTTTGTCTAGCTTCTTTTGACGGGACATCGCCATATTACGAGTCGCAACACTTGCCTTGTTGCGTGCAACAAAATCCTTTAAATCAGCAATTTCCTGTTGTTGACGCTTGTATGCAGACTCCAGCTGCTGCTTTTTCATTTCATATACTTTTAAGAAGTTATCATAGTCACCAACATAGCGATTCAATTCCTGGTTTTCCATGTGATAGATCAAGTTAACAACACTGTTCAGGAATGGAATATCATGTGAAATCAAGATAAATGCATTCTCATATTCCTGTAAATAGCGCTTCAGCCATTCGATATGCTGTTCATCCAAATAGTTTGTAGGCTCGTCCAGTAACAGGATTTCAGGCTTTTCCAGCAAAAGCTTAGCCAGCAAAACTTTGGTACGCTGCCCACCGCTAAGATCATCTATATCCCGGTCAAGTCCAACTTCGTCTAATCCCAGACCACGGGCAACTTCCTCAACTTTTGAATTAATTTGATAGAAATCATTACTATCTAACGTTTCTTGCAGCTCTCCAACTTCTGCGAGTAATGCATCGATATCGGCACCTTCATCACCCATTTTTGCATAAAGTTCATTAATCTCTGTTTCAGCATCAAAAAGATATTGGAAAGCAGTACTCAAAGCCTCACGCATCGTAGTGCCTTTTTTAAGTACAGCATGCTGATCTAAGTAACCAACACGAACTTTTCGTGACCACTCAACTTTCCCTTCGTCAGGCTGCAGCTTTCCGGTTACAATATTCATGAAAGTAGACTTACCCTCACCATTTGCCCCAACCAGTCCAACGTGTTCACCTTTTAAAAGGCGAAAAGAAACATCATTAAAAATCGCACGGTCACCGAAACCGTGACTTAAATTTTGTACGTTTAATACACTCATTTTTTTACCCCTTCTCTACTATTCCATGTGGATATCTTACTAGATTTAGACTTTTTTTTCTATCTAAAGTTATTTCCTGCTCGATTATTGGATAAATTGAAGCCGCGGCAGTAATGGTGGGGGATCCGTAAATAGGGGATCATACTAACACTTCACCACGAAAAAAGGTGCCAAGTAACTTATGGCACCTTTCACTATTTTTAGTGGTTTACTTTACTCCCTGCGGCACTGCCAGACCAAGGCCTTTAGCAATACGTGTACCATAATCAGGATCCGCTTTAAAGAAATGCTGAATTTGGCGAAGTTTAATTTCTTCTTTTTCTACAGGCTTCATGGCAGCAACAATGTTTGCTACAAGACGGGAGCGTTCCTCTTCACTCATTAAGCGGTATAGATCACCGGCTTGTGTGTAGTGGTCATTATGGTCATACGCAACGCTTTCAGCTAAACCGGAGACAGGGTATGCAGCCTGTTTGTGCTCGTGTACTTCAGTTGGTCCCCCAAAGCTGTTCGGCTCGTAATATACAGATCCTCCGCCATTGTTGTCAAAGCGCATCTGACCGTCACGCTGATAGTTTTGCACTTCGTTTTTAGGGCGGTTGATTGGCAGCATCTGATGGTTTGCACCTACACGGTAACGGTGGGCATCATGGTAGGCAAACAGGCGGCCCTGGAGCATTTTATCAGGTGACACATCAATGCCAGGCACTAGAGTTCCGGGAGAGAAGGTAGCCTGCTCAACTTCAGCAAAGTAGTTTTCCGGGTTTCTATTGAGAACCATACGTCCTACTTCGATTAATGGGTAGTCTTTTTGTGACCACACCTTCGTGACATCGAATGGGTCGAAACGGTAAGTATTTGCATCCTCAAGCGGCATGATTTGCACGCAAAGCTTCCAGGAAGGATAGTCTCCATTCTCAATTGCATTGAATAAGTCCTCTGTATGATAATCAGGATTTTCGCCTGCCATTTTAGCTGCAGCTTCTACACTGAGGTTTTTAACACCTTGCTCTGTTTTAAAGTGATATTTCACCCAGACACCTTCGCCTTTATCATTTACCCACTTGAAGGTATGACTTCCAAATCCATGCATATGTCTTAGTGTTGCAGGAATTCCCCGGTCAGACATTAAGATGGTTACCTGGTGCAGCGACTCAGGAGATAAGGACCAGAAGTCCCAGACGGCAGTCGGATTTTTCAAATGTGTCTTAGGATCACGCTTTTGTGTATGAATGAAGTCAGGGAACTTGATGGCATCCCGTATAAAGAATACAGGCGTATTGTTTCCGACAAGATCGTAGTTTCCTTCTTCTGTATAGAACTTAACAGCAAAGCCGCGCGGGTCACGGACTGTATCTGCAGAACCAAGTTCGCCGGCTACAGTTGAAAAGCGGATGAATAAAGGCGTTCTTTTGCCTACTTCAGATAGAAAAGCTGCTTTTGTATATTTAGTGAGGTCATTTGTAACTTCAAAATAGCCATGTGCACCGGCACCTTTTGCATGAACAACACGCTCAGGTACACGCTCTCTGTTAAAATGGGCGAGCTTTTCCAGCAAGTGTACATCCTGAATTAATGTTGGCCCTCTTGAGCCGGCAGTCATTGAATTTTGGTTATCGCCAACTGGCGCGCCCCAGCTTGTCGTAAGATTATTCTTTTTTGTCATTCTATAATCACCTCATAAAAGTTTAATAACTTGCTTATATTTGCAATGATAACACTTCTCAAAGTAAAATCAATACTTTTTTATAATAATTATAATTAAATATAAATTATTAATAACGACATCTTATCAAAATACGGGTAATTGCTTGTTTGAAAAGGGCATTAGTATATTTATATTTTCGTTTTTTCCTGACAGAACTGGTTTTTTCGAAGGAGGGACACAGAAGGGGAGGATCTCTGAAATAAAATAGTAATCATAAAAAAATCGGGCGGTTTGGCAACCGCCCGATTTATTAGCTAATATTCTCTCTTATGATCGGCATGCTCATGCATCTTGGGCCGCCGCGGCCTCTTGAAAGTTCCGAGCTGAGAATTTCAATAACTTCAACTCCATTTTGCCGGAGGATGTCGTTTGAAACATAGTTTCTGTCATAAGTGACAACTACGCCGGGAGCAATGGCGAGTGTATTTGAGCCATCGTTCCACTGTTCGCGTGCCGATGCAATCGGGCAGCCTCCTCCGCAGGGGATTAACACTAATTCATTAAGATGAAGTACTTCTTTTAATGTTTCTTTGAGCGAGTTTTTCTCTGTAATCTTTAGAGTATCAGAATTATTCTCCTGTTCCAGTATGTAAATCTTCATACTGCCATCTCTATCTTCAATAGCAGGGTGGTAGGTGAATTTATCATGATCAATCATAGTGAAAACGGTATCCAGGTGCATGAATGCGCGGATTTTAGGGATTTCAACTGCCACAACCTTTTTAATGGCATCCTGACGGGAGAATAACTCTCGTGCAAGTTTTTCAATTCCTTGTGCAGAGGTTCTTGCACTGACGCCAATGGCAACCACTTCATCACTTAAAATCAGTTCATCTCCGCCTTCAAGAGAGTAGAGATCATCACGCTTAAAGTAAGCAGGGATCTCATGTTTATTAAAACGCGGATGATGTTTCATGATGCAGTCCATAAAAATGGATTCCCTTCTCCTTGCAGGCTCATGCATTCGATTAATCGTAATGCCTTCACCGATTACCGCAGCTGGATCTCGCGTAAAATAGAGGTTAGGCATAGGATCGAGATAAAAAGGATAATGATCCGGCATCATTTCATGAAGATGAATTTTCTTATCCTGATCAATATCCGACTTAACGACACCAGCCATCACTTTCTTAACCAGTTCATCGGGAGGAAGAGATAAGAGATACTCTTTCACTGTATCGTAGGAACCGTTGATATTAGATTGACTTTCCCATAAGACCTTTTCAATAAAAGCCAGTCTTGCCTCGTCCTGCTGTATGGCTTCTGTCATCAATTTATCGAGATATAAGACCTCAATTCCCCGGTTGCTTAAAATATTGGCGAAATAATCATGTTCTTTTTGAATGGCAGGCAGAAATGGAATGTCATCGAATAAAAGTCTTTTCAAATATTGAGGCGTAAGATTTTCGATCTCCTTACCCGGCCTATGCAGAAGGACCGTCTTTAATTCTCCTATTTCCGAAGTTACATTTAGCGGATGTTTCATTATAATAAATACCTCCAAAGGCTTAATGGCCTGACCTATTGTTCTATGTTTGATTGGTTCCCTGTGTAATCATAGAGTAAACAGATCAATTATGTGTATATTTATTCAATTAAGCTAAATAGGCAGGTAAATTTTTTCGTGATAATAGGGAAAACTGTATATAAGGAAATCTCAAAGAATCTCTGATAGAAAATCTGTCCTTCATAAGTGTACAAAATGAAAAATTGTGTTAAAGTATAAAGTGAAAAAACCTTTACATAGCTAAGTTTGTTTAATGAAATAATGTCCGCTCTAAAAATACAGTTGTATATGAGTTGGCGACATTCAATAAAAATGTACTGGGGGATACTGATATGACCAGCAAAATTTTAGATGCTTTTTTACAGGAAAACCTGGAGGATTTAAAGGATAGAGGACTTTACAACGTAATCGACCCACTTGAAAGCCCGAATGGTCCAATAATCAAAATCAACGGCAGAGAACTAATTAATCTTTCATCCAATAACTATTTAGGTTTGGCTACTGATGAAAGACTAAAAAAGTCCGCAATCGAAGCAATTGAAAAATTTGGTGTTGGCGCAGGTGCAGTCCGCACGATCAATGGAACGCTTGAGCTTCACACGAAGCTTGAAGAAAAGCTGGCTGAGTTCAAGCATACAGAAGCAGCTATCGCATACCAGTCCGGATTTAATTGTAATATGGCTGCTATTTCTGCTGTTATGGATAAAAATGATGCCATTTTGTCTGATGAATTAAACCATGCTTCCATCATAGATGGCTGCCGCTTATCCAAAGCCAAGATTATTCGCGTAAATCATTCTGATATGGAAGATTTAAGAGCAAAAGCGAAGGAAGCGAAAGAATCAGGACAGTACAACAAGATCATGGTTATTACTGACGGAGTATTCTCGATGGATGGGGATATCGCCAAGCTTCCTGAGATCGTGGAAATCGCGGAAGAGTTCGATCTGATCACATATGTGGATGATGCACACGGTTCAGGTGTTCTTGGAAAGGGAGCAGGCACTGTTAAGCACTTCGGCCTTTCGGATAAAATCGATTTCCAGATCGGCACACTTTCAAAGGCGATTGGTGTTGTTGGCGGATATGTGGCCGGCAAGAAGGATTTGATTGATTGGCTGAAAGTACGAAGCAGACCATTCCTATTCTCTACTTCTTTAACACCTGCAGATGTAGCAGCAAGTACGAAAGCTATTGAGCTGCTCATGGAAAGCACGGAGCTGAATGAAAAGCTATGGGAAAATGCCAACTACCTTAAAGACGGGCTGCAAAAATTAGGCTTTGATATTGGCGACAGTGAAACACCGATTACTCCTTGTATTGTTGGAGATGAAGTAAAAACACAGGAATTCAGCAAAAAGCTCAATGAAGAAGGCGTTTATGCAAAATCAATCGTCTTCCCGACTGTCCCTAGGGGAACGGGACGTGTCAGAAACATGCCATCTGCAGCACATACGAAAGAAATGCTGGATCAGGCAATTGCGATTTATGAAAAAGTCGGCAAGGAAATGGGAATTATTTAAGTTCGACTATAAATGGCTTCAAAATTAAGGCAAAGAGGAAACGTTGGAGGAATAAAATGAAACGGATTATGATTACAGGAGCTTTAGGCCAAATCGGCTCTGAACTAACCTTGAAATTAAGAGAAATTTATGGAACGGACAATGTTATCGCAACAGACATCAGAAAAAATGACTCTGAGGCTGCTAATTCAGGGCCATTTGAAATGGTTGACGTTACCGATGCAAAATCAATGCTGGATACAGCAAAGAAATACAATGTAGATACAGTTATTCATATGGCTGCTCTATTATCAGCTACAGCTGAGGCTAACCCTGTATTTGCATGGAATTTAAATATGGGCGGGCTTATGAATGCACTTGAAACAGCAAGAGAGTGCAATGCACAATTCTTTACGCCAAGCTCTATTGGTGCATTTGGCCCTTCTACGCCTAAAGACAACACTCCACAGGATACTATTCACCGCCCAACTACAATGTATGGCGTGAATAAGGTTGCGGGCGAATTGCTGTCAGATTACTACTATTACAAGTTTGGTGTGGATACTCGAGGTTTGAGGTTCCCTGGTTTAATCTCCTATGTAACTCCTCCAGGGGGCGGTACGACTGATTACGCTGTTGAGATCTATTATGAAGCCATTAAAAATGGCCGCTATACATCCTACATCGACAAAGGCACATATATGGATATGATGTATATGCCGGATGCGCTGAATGCCATCGTTGATTTAATGGAAGCTGATGCAGATAAACTCATCCACCGCAACTCCTTTAATGTAACAGCGATGAGTTTTGAACCTGAACAGATTGCGGCTGAAATCAGAAAGCATATCCCGGGATTTGAAATTTCCTATGAAGTGGATCCTGTGCGCCAGGGAATTGCAGACAGCTGGCCAAACTCGATTGATGCTTCTGCAGCAAAAGAAGAGTGGGGATTCAAAGCAGATTTTGATTTAGCAAAAATGACTGCTGATATGCTTGATAAATTAAGAACAAAATTATAATCAAATTAAAAGGGACGCCGCTGGGCTGTCCCTTTTACAATTTTATTTTGAATTGCCCGAGAAGAAATTCTCTTTTTTGCTCCTCGGTTAGTTCGAATTTATTTTTCCCCGATTCTTCGGACTTGGTGACAGTTAATCCTGAAATTGTAATACGGCCATTCTTTGTAGCGATAGTGGCCAGATCGTCATGTGTAAAATGGGATTCGGGTGAGGTCTGATTAAATAAACAGGCATCATGAAAGTCGCCAAGCTGCACCGGCTTATCAGAAAAACGGTATAGAATTTTCCATTTGTCATCTTCAAGCCGCTGAAGATCAAATTTTTTTCCAGCTGTCGCTTTTATCCTGTATGTTCCGCTGACATCGGTTTTTTCCTCACCGGTTAAAGGCAGAGGCCGCCTGACGGAATCACCAAACCCTACATCAACCAAATAAGGAACTTGGTGCAAGTAAATCAGTATAGCTGCATGAGAATCTTCTCTGGCCCATCCATCAGGCTTTTTAACGGTGCAGGAAATAAGATGTGATTGAAATCCCAGTTCTGACAGGAGAAGCTGAAACAGACCGTTTAATTCATAGCAAAAGCCTCCCCGGCCCCGTTCCAGTATTTTCTCGGAAAACAAATCTGTGTCCAGCCTTATGGGGATTTTTCGTGTCACATCCAGGTTTTCAAATGGAATATTGAGCATATGCCCGCTTTGCAGTTCTGTCAGATATTCCAGATCAAGATTACGGTCAGCGGAAACTTTAATTCGCTGCAGGTATTTTTGTGCATCCATCAAATCACTCCATAAATTTTTTTGCTTTCTATTTTGAAGGAAAAACAAATCGATTTGCAGTAATAAAATAGTTATACTAGAATGTCATTATATTTAATTTTATCGCAGTCTAACGGACACTAACACCCCCACTTCAAGACTCAGAAGAATCAAAAGAGGATAAGTGGGGGTCAAACTGCCCGTAAGGCCCGATTGGTTCAACTAACAATCAGTGAGGGAAACGAACACCCCCCACTGAATGAAGTTTCACTTTAACAAATTATACACGGGGGTTAAAATATGACTTATGAAGTAAAAGTTGAATTTTGCATGATGTGAAACTACGCACCTAAAGCCGCGAGTTTCGCGGAAGAGCTATTTACTCATTTTCGTTCTGATATTTCAAAAATGGAGCTGGTCCCAAGCAAGGGCGGAGCTTTTGAAGTAACAGTTAATGGAGAAAAGCTTTATTCTAAGCTGGATACAGGCGTTTTTCCTAAAACCAGAGAAATCATCGAAAAAATGCAAAAATAAAACGGTAAAAAACCTTCTCCGGGCGGAGAAGGTTTTTTGCTGATCTATGTAAACAAAGGGTATAAGGCAACCTCTAGCTCAGTTTATCAATCGATGATTATCTCTCTATTGCATCCCGGTCCCGCTTCATTTTTATTGATAAAAATCTCTAATATCTCATTTGCAAACTCTGCACTAACCATTTTATTTACAACTGAGAAAGGCAGTTTCACTTTTCGCATGCATGGATGACCGCGCCGAATTGTTTCTGTGTCATCTATTTTAGCAGCTTTGATGATTACGCTGTCTTCTTTTAAGGAAACGGTTACATCTTTTGATGCACATCCCGTTAAAAGCGCCTCAACGATAATCTGCGCTTCCGTATCGTATAAGTCGATGCGGAATGTCATCTGATCCAAATAAGAAGAAAGCGGGTCCAGGTAATAATCCTCCATCCATTTTTCCAATTCACTCATATTAAACGGATGGAAATCTTCCTTTTTGTTCAACTTCAAAACCCCCTTGTTTCATTCTATAGTATTCATTTCATGCAAATTAGTGAAAAATGATATAATAACGGGGCAAATGCTGGAGGGATATTATGAAGAGTACAGTCAGAAATATTTTGCCGGTGCATGAACTGCAAAAAGACCGGCGTTTTACTAATTTAATGAACCAGTATGGACTTGACTTTATACATACAACCAACATGCTGAAAGAGGTAATTTCTGATATAAGGAATACTATTCTTGCCGGGAATTGGACCGGTGAGGAGCCCGGTACGGAGAAGTTTACGGACCTAATTTTTCAAAAAGCAGAAGAGGTTATCACTGTTCGGTATGGATATACACTTAAAAGGGTTATTAATGCTACTGGCACTATTCTTCACACTAATCTTGGCCGGGCACGGTTAAGCAAGTCTGCAGCGGATCATGTGCTTGAAGCTGCCATGAACTATTCCAATTTGGAATATAACCTGGGTGAAGGCGAACGGGGATCCAGGCATAGTCACCTGGAAAATCTGGTCAAAGAACTGACAGGTGCAGAAGCAGCCATGGCAGTCAATAATAACGCTGCTGCCGTTTATTTCATTTTAAGAGCTCTTGCGGAAGAAAAAGAAGTAATCGTTTCCCGTGGACAGCTAGTTGAAATCGGAGGCTCCTTCAGGGTATCAAGCATAATGGAAGAGAGCGGGGCAAAGCTCGTTGAAGTGGGAACAACAAATAAAACCCACCTGGAAGATTATAAAAAAGTGATAAATGAAGATACAGCTATGATTATGAAGGTGCACACGAGCAATTTTAAAATTATCGGATTTACGAAAGAAGTCGGCACCGGGGAACTTGCCCGCCTATCAAAAGAAAAAAACCTCCTATTTTATGAAGATCTGGGAAGCGGTGCACTTTTTGATTTTAAAAGCAAAGGAATCGGAAATGAACCAGCAGTAAGCGATGTTTTAAAAATGGGGGCAGATATCGTTTCTTTCAGCGGAGATAAGCTTTTGGGCGGTCCTCAGGCAGGAATTATTGCCGGAAGAAAGGATTTAATCGAAAAGCTGAAAAAACATCAGCTTGCCCGGGTTCTCCGGGTAGATAAAATGACCATTGCTGCTCTCGAAGGCACGCTAATTGATTACTTAAAAGGCGAAGAGGGTCTGAAAAATATTCCTGTGGTCCATGATGTTTTGATGACCAGTGATGAACTCAAAGTGAGGACGTCCCAATTTCTTAACAGATTACAAGCCGCCGGGAACGATTATGTATGCTCAATGAGACAAAGTACAGGGCAGGTTGGGGGAGGCACGATGCCTGAGGTAGAGCTTCCATCCTGGATTGCTGTTTTAAAGCACCGTCAATATTCAGCAGATCATATCGGCCGCCAGTTAAGGATTAATTCTTCCATAATAGTCAGGATTCAAAAGGAAGAAATTCTGATTGATCTTAGGACAGTAACAGCTGAAGAAGAGGACACCATAATAAATGCTTTAATTGCTGTTTAAAGAAAAAGCAGCTGCCTGATGATGAGGCAGCTGCTTCTTTACATTCACATATCGTGGTGTGAATTATGTTTTTGTCTGGTGTGGTTACGGTTTTTTACTTTCTTAGAGCCGCTTAATGGTTCAGGCTGTCCATCATTATTATGTCCTTTAGGTGCATTCCTGCGCATGTCTTTGCCATTGTTTTTGTTCAATTGAAGCCCTCCTCGGATAATAGGATGTTTCTTCCGCTCCAAACAGCTGATATGCCGGCTGCCGTCTTAATGGCTGACGGGTAGAAAAGATACAAGGTGATATTCACCTTCATCTCATGTGTTAGTTTGTCTCTTTTCATTGAAAAATTGCCTTGCAAAATGTGGCTGAATGTCAAGATTTCCTCCTGATTGATTTCGCGGAATATTTTATGATGCTATTGCACAATTTAATGGTACAAATTTTATTAGGAGTGAAATAAGCATGCCATATCATAAAGATAAACAGCAGGCATTTCAGGCTGCACAGCAGGGAATGGAAGATGCACAGGAGCTCTACGCTGAAATTGTAAGAGATTCTGCCAGTTATGGACATCAGCTAAAACATCTAAAGCAGGAAGTAAATGAAGCATACGCTCAAATTGAAAATGCCCTGGAGGTTGCTTCTGACCATCAGCGTGCACAGCTGGAGAGATTCCAGCAGGATTTAAGATCCATGGTTGATGATGTAAACCAGTACTAGGAATTTACCCGGCTGCAGTACAGCCGGGTATTATCATTTATCGCAGTCTAAAGGGCAGTAAGACCCCCACTTCAAGACTCAAAGGAAGATAAGTGGGGTCAAACTGCCCGTAAAGGCCCGAAAGAAGGACAAAGACTAAGAACGCCACGTCCTCCCAAAAGCTGCCGCTTTCGGTCGTGCGATGTATCGCTGCCGTAGCTTTCCTTGTCCTGTGGCAACGTCTTTGTGACCCACTTCCTCCCAAAAGCTGACGCATTTGGTCGTGCGATGTTCATGCTTACGAAGCCTTCCTTGTCCTGTGGGCCGCAACTAACAATCAGCGGGGAGAAAAGCACTCCCCACTGTTTGAAGTTTCACTTTATTGATTCTTCTTGCGCTTTTTATTATTTTGCTTTTGCGCTTCTGTTAATGGTTCATTCGCATATTCCTCATTATACCCTGCGCCCATGCCCTGGCCTTTTGCGGCGTTCATACCCTCAATAATATGATTAGACTTTCTTTTAGCCATAGTCACTCACCTCCCTGGTACTATTTTTCCTTGGATAATGTCAATTTATGTTGTTTTTTGGACTGGCGGATTCCCTTTTTCGTTTTTGCAGAATAATAACCAGGCAAGGCAGGGTATTTTTCTCTAATTGAAAAACACTATCAATTACGGCATTTAAAAGGCTTAATGGAGTAAATGAGAAATTATGATAAGAAAAACTTATCAAAAACAATAACTTTCTTGTTATTTACTTATATAGCAGGTTGTATTAATATAGGAATTGTGAGAAAAGTAAGGATGGATGAAAATTCAAACTTTTCGACAATTACCTAACACTTGGTATATGATGTTTATTGAAAGAGGGGGTAATACATTTGGCAAAGAACGATGTGTTCAATTCCCGCAAATCCTTTGATCTGGACGGGAAGCGCTATCATTACTATCATTTAGGTGCTCTGGAAGAAGCTGGGGTAGGTAATGTTTCTAAATTGCCTTATTCAATTAAGGTATTATTGGAATCAGTACTTCGTCAATATGACGGCCGTGTAATTACAAAAGAGCATGTTGAAAACCTGGCAAAATGGGGAACTTCTGAAGTAAAAGAAGTAGATGTTCCTTTCAAACCATCACGTGTAATTCTGCAGGACTTCACAGGAGTTCCGGCAGTAGTTGACCTTGCTTCATTGCGTAAGGCAATGGCTGACATGGGTGGGGATCCTGATAAAATTAATCCTGAGAAGCCAGTAGATCTGGTTATTGACCACTCTGTACAGGTAGATAAGTATGGAACACCTGATTCACTTGAAGCCAACATGGAGCTCGAATTCGAACGAAATGCAGAGCGTTACCAGTTCTTGAGCTGGGCACAAAAAGCATTTGACAATTATCGTGCAGTTCCGCCTGCAACAGGTATTGTTCACCAGGTAAACCTTGAGTTCCTTGCGAATGTTGTTCATGCGCTTGAGACAACGGAAGGCGATTATGAAACTTTCCCTGATACTCTTGTAGGTACTGACTCCCATACAACCATGATCAACGGTATCGGCGTTCTTGGATGGGGTGTAGGAGGTATTGAAGCTGAAGCAGGCATGCTGGGACAGCCTTCATATTTCCCAGTTCCTGAAGTTGTAGGGGTTAAGCTTACTGGCGAACTTCCTAACGGAACTACTGCTACTGACCTTGCATTAAAGGTAACACAAGTACTGCGTAGCCAGGGAGTGGTTGGCAAATTTGTAGAATTCTTCGGCCCTGGTGTTACACAGCTTCCATTGGCTGACCGCGCTACAATTGCTAATATGGCTCCAGAATACGGTGCAACTTGCGGTTTCTTCCCTGTTGATGCAGAAGCCCTTGATTACATGCGCCTGACTGGACGTCCTGAAGAGCAAATCAAGATTGTTGAAAAATACTGCAAAGAAAATGGAATGTTCTTCGATCCATCTCTAGAGCCGGTATACACAAATGTAGTTGAAATCAATCTTTCCGAAATTGAAGCGAACCTTTCAGGTCCTAAGCGTCCGCAGGATTTAATTCCGCTTTCAGCAATGAAAAAAGAGTTCAATGACGCAATCACTGCTCCACAGGGCAACCAGGGCTTTGGCTTGGATAAGAAAGAAATCAACAAAGAAGTCACTGTTGAATTTGCAAATGGCGATTCAACTAAGATGAAAACAGGTGCTGTTGCCATTGCAGCAATCACTAGCTGTACAAATACTTCAAACCCTTACGTTTTAGTTGGTGCAGGTTTAGTGGCGAAAAAAGCAGTTGAACTTGGAATGGAAGTTCCTAAGTTCGTAAAAACTTCTTTGGCTCCGGGATCTAAGGTTGTTACTGGATACCTGCGTGATTCAGGACTTCTTCCATACATGGAACAGCTTGGATTCAACCTTGTTGGCTATGGCTGTACAACATGTATCGGTAACTCCGGTCCATTAAGAGAAGAAATCGAAAAGGCTGTAGCCGAAAGCGATCTTCTTGTAACTTCTGTTCTTTCCGGTAACCGTAACTTTGAAGGACGTATCCATCCGCTTGTAAAAGCTAACTACCTGGCTTCTCCGCCATTAGTTGTTGCTTATGCACTAGCTGGTACGGTAGATATTGATCTTCAAAACGAGCCAATCGGAAAAGACAAGAATGGCAATGATGTCTTCTTTAATGATATCTGGCCTTCAACTGCTGAAGTTAATGAAGTGGTTAAACAGACTGTTACACCTGAATTGTTCCGTAAAGAATATGAGCATGTATTTGACGACAATGCTCGCTGGAATCAAATTCAAACTAGCAATGAGCCTTTATATTCATTTGATGATAATTCAACATATATCCAGAATCCTCCGTTCTTCGAAGGCTTAACTCCTAATGCTGATGAAGTTAAACCTTTATCAGGATTGCGTGTTGTCGGCAAGTTCGGTGATTCTGTAACAACTGACCATATTTCTCCGGCAGGTGCGATCGGCAAAGATACGCCAGCAGGAAAATATCTTCGCGAGAACGGTGTTGAACCACGTGACTTTAACTCTTATGGATCTCGACGCGGTAACCATGAGGTAATGATGCGCGGTACATTTGCAAACATCCGTATCCGCAACCAAATTGCGCCAGGCACAGAAGGCGGATTCACAACTTACTGGCCAACTGGTGAAGTTACATCTATCTATGATGCTTGCATGAAGTATAAAGAAGATGGAACTGGCCTTGTTGTTCTTGCCGGCAAAGACTATGGAATGGGATCTTCCCGTGATTGGGCTGCCAAAGGTACGAACCTGCTTGGAATTAAAACAGTTATTGCTGAAAGCTATGAGCGTATCCACCGTTCTAACCTTGTTCTAATGGGAGTTCTTCCACTTCAGTTCAAGGAAGGCGAAAGTGCAGAAACTCTTGGCTTATCAGGAAAAGAAACGATCGATGTTCAAGTCGATGAAAATGTTAGACCACGTGACTTTGTTAAGGTTACAGCTACAGATGAAAACGGCAACCAGACTACATTCGAAGTTCTTGTCCGTTTCGACTCTGAAGTTGAGATCGATTACTACCGTCATGGCGGAATCCTGCAAATGGTTCTTCGTGATAAATTGGCTAACTAATTTTGACTCGCCGCTATGTGTTTGCTCACATAGCGGTTTATTTATTTACAAAAACGGGTTGAGGTATCTTGAATGTATCTGTAATTTGGAGGGCTGACATTGGGTGCTTTTATGATTGGACCATTATTAGTGAAATACGAATGGGTTTTAGTCCTGCTTTCAGGTATTGTTTCTTATTTCACTATTGTACAAGTCTTAAGAGACAGCGGGGATTATAAAAAAGTTTTTCTGAATGTCATCTTGAATTCCGTTCTTATTGGCTTTTTTACTTATAAGTTCAGTTCAATCCTTTTCCAAACAGGAAATATTCTAAGCAGCCCGATCGCGTTTTTATATTTTACCGGAGGAAGAAAAGGAATTATTTTAGGGGCTTTTTTGGCTCTAATCTATTTAATACTGGCAATTAAGAAAGACAACTATCCGCTTAAAAAATGGATTCATGGGATTGTTTACGGATCTGTCACATTTATGCTGTCTTATTGGCTGTTCAGAACCTTATTAATTTTGCTTTTCTAGGTTAAAATACAATCAAGGAAGCAAAAAGGCTTGAATAGCCGGGAGGGAAAACAGCATGTTCAAAAAAATGTTTGCAGCTTCTGTGTTATTAATCATTATTACCGCGGTTTTTGCAGTGCAGGCTTTTGAAAAAGGTGATGTCAAAAGTCAGCCCGTTAATCAGACAGGATTAGGAATAGGCTTGAAAGCCCCTGATTTCGAATTGAAAAACCTGCAAGGGGAAACAGTCAAGCTCTCAGATTACAAAGGCAAAAAAGTCATGCTAAACTTTTGGGCAACCTGGTGTCCTCCTTGTAAAGCTGAAATGCCTGATATTCAAAAATTCTATACTCAGAAGGGAAATAATGTTGCTATATTGGCGGTGAACATCGATCCTCAATCTGATGTTGCAGGTTTTGCTGAAGAAATGAAAGTGAACTTTCCGATTTTACTTGATGTGGATGAAAAAGCTTCTAATGCCTATCAAATAATAACAATTCCAACCACATTTTTTATTGATGAAGAAGGAATTATTCGGAATAAATATTTAAGTGCGATGTCTGTTGAGCTTATGAATCAGTATATAGATGAAATGTAAAAAAAACATTTGCATAAGCAGATGTTTTTTTATAGGTTTATGCTGTAAAAAAAAGGGAAAAATTAAATAGCGTTAATGTTTTCTGAATATTTTATCAATAATTCCGAACAATATATACTCTTTTCACGTAGTCTGGGTATATGCGGATTAAATTTTCGAAAAGTTGTAATAATTTAACGGTTTTCTGGAGATAATGATTGTTACAATGTTATTAAAGGAAGGTGAAAGATTTATGAGAAAGCCTAGAAAACGCTCCTTTGCTGAATTAGTACTAGAAAATAAACGCCAGCTGCTTAAAGATCATGATGCTATGGAAAAAATTGAAGAGCGCCTCGAGCTTAAACGTCTGAACAAGGCTGAATAGAATTACTTGCCAATCATGAAACCCTTCTCAAATGCACAAACTTTAAATGAGGAGGGATATAATGAGTAATCCAAAAAGACACCCTAATCATTTCAATCCGAACCATATTGGTACACAATCACGCGGATTTGGCGGCAACAAAGGCAAGAAGATGCAGGACAAATCCGGACAGCATGCTCAAGTGATACAGACTAAAGGCGAATAATTGATAGTAGTACCTGCCATTTTTATAGGGCAGGTTCTTTTGTTTCTGAACATTTCTGGTATATCAGGCAAGCAACCCACACTTTTCCGCCAATATTTTTCTTGTTCTTTCACAAACTAAATTTGTACCAACACCTAACAAAGGGAGGAACATACCATGGCACATAACAGACCTAACCCGGATGACCGCAGCGATAACGTTGAAAAGCTTCAATCCATGATCGTTCATACGATTGAGAATATGGACGAAGCAGAAGAATCAATGAAGTATGCCAATGCAGAAGATCTTGCCAGAATTGAAGCTAAAAATGAACGCCGACGGGAAAGTCTTGACTCTTTCCGTTCAGAAATAAAGGATGAATATCAGGCACAGCAAAACGGCAATAGCATCGAGAACAATAATTATTGATACCTTCAAGACCTAATCGAATATGATTAGGTCTTTTCCTATGGAGATAAGGAGCGCATCCTTATAGATAATTATTGAAATATGGTAAGATAAGTTGAGGAAACTAAGAAGAAGAAGTGATGATAGATGACACAGCAGAATAGACAGGCTAAATCAGATGATATTAAGGTCGGCCATTGGATAAATGAGCTTGATCAATACGGATACATAAAAAATGAAGCAGAGCTGCTAAATGTAATTAAGAATATGAATGAAAAGACAAATCCAGGTCTGCTTTCGGAATTATTGGCCCTGGCTGCTATCTCCCGGTTCAATAAGAATACTGATGATACTCTTGCCAGTGCATGGCTGCAGAAAGCAGTTGAACTGGACACTGGCAATACAATGGCAGCAGCCCAATTAGGAAAATCCGAATGGAAAAATAAAAGTAATCTTCTTGAAACCCTGACTTTCCCGCCGATTCGGGAAACCGATAACAGGGCAGCCAAAAAGAAAACAGCTGAGCAATTTATTGAAATTTGCCGAAGCTTCATGAACAAAGCGGATGACGAGTTAGAAGACCTGCAGAAAAAGCAGCATGCCTATGAGGATGCGGAATACCGGAAGTTGACTGAAATACTTGATAAAGCTATTGAAGAGACAGCTTTTCTTTTAAAGGCTTCTGAGGAATATGAACAATCTATATCAGGTGTCTTCCATACTTCAACATACTATACAGATATGAAAAACCACTTAAGTGCCATCAACAGACTTAAAAATGATTGGAAAGAGATATTTGAATCAGAGGAAGAGGAATCCGATGTACAAACCGATCCACTGAATGAACTTAATGACATGGTTGGGCTTAACTCGGTCAAAAGCAGAGTTCATGACTTTTACCGGTTTTTAAAATATCAAAACGAACGCAAGTCACTTGGTTTTCAGACAAAGGATGAACTCAGCCTTAATATGATACTAACCGGGAATCCAGGTACGGGAAAAACAACTATCGCACGGCTTTTGGCGAAGATTTATCATAGCCTTGGTGTTTTGCCTCGGGAAGAAGTAATCGAAGCGGACCGGTCACAGCTGGTTGGCGGATTTGTCGGACAAACAGAAGAAAATGTCAGAGCGGCAGTTGAAAAGGCGATCGGCGGTGTACTGTTCATTGATGAGGCTTACAGCTTAAAGCGTGAGGGTCAGACTGGCAGCGATTATGGACAAACTGCCATTGATACACTTGTATCACTGATGACCGGAACTGAATACGGAGGAAAGTTTGCGGTAATTATGGCCGGTTATCCTGAAGAAATGAGACAATTTCTGGACAGTAATCCTGGTCTCCGCAGCCGTTTCCCGGAGTCAAACTTTATTGCGCTGCCTGATTATTCGAATGGGGAGCTATTGCAGATTGCTGAGAAGCTGTCAGCCGATAATGATTATGTTCTAACAGAAGGAGCAAAACAGGAACTGGGCAAACGTATTGAAAAAGAGCGGGTTGATGATACATTCGGTAATGCCAGGACTGTAAGAAACATTGTTCTGGATGCGATTTTTAAAAAAGGCTCTCAAGCAAAAAGTAATGAAAACATCATGTCTTATACACTTTTGGAAAAAGAAGATTTTGAAAGTGAAGAAGAAGAAAAGCTGATGAATCCTCGGGAGCAGCTTGACCGGCTGATCGGACTTGAAACAGTTAAAAAAGAAGTTCAAAACTTAGTGTCCTTTGTTAAAATGCAGCAGGTGCGTCGTGAAAGAGGTCTTCCGGTTGTACCAATCCAGCTTCATTCAGTATTTACCGGTAATCCGGGAACAGGAAAAACGACTGTAGCAAAGATTTATGCAGAATTGCTGAAGGAATGCGGATTTCTCAAACGCGGACATTTGATAGTTGCGAGCCGTGCTGATTTTGTAGCGGGCTATGTTGGCCAAACTGCTATCAAGACAAAGAAAAAGATAAGAGAGGCATTGGGTGGTGTCCTATTCATTGATGAGGCATATTCACTTCTTTCCCAGACATCAGGAGATTTTGGCAAAGAAGTCATTGATACGTTAGTGGATGAAATGACAAAGCATAATGAAAATCTTGTCGTTGTTTTGGCAGGCTACCCGAATGAAATGGAGAAGCTAATGTCAAGTAACCCAGGGTTGAAATCCCGATTCAAAAAGTTCTTTCATTTCAAAGATTATTCAACCGCAGAGCTCCTGGAAATTATTATTTCGTATGCTGGAAAATATGAATACACTCTAACGGAGGAAGCAAAGGATTACCTTAACCACACTTTATCAAAGATTGAAGTAAACGGGAATGGACGTTTTGCGGCCAATCTTGCTGATGAGGCCATTCAGGCACAGGCCATGAGAATTGTTTCAGCACTTGCTGAGGATATTGAGCAGGTAAGCATTTTGGAGAAGCCGGATTTCGAAATCGCTTTAAATAAAATTAGTAAAGGGGAATAGGGATGCTCATCTCAACAAAAGAAATAGAGGTAAGGTATGCAGAAACAGATCAAATGGGAGTAGTATACCACGCCAATTACCTGGTATGGATGGAACTTGGCCGGACACAGATCATTAAAGATCTTGGATTCAGCTATGCTGAAATGGAGAAGGATGGAATTATCTCTCCTGTTCTGGATATTCTTGCTTCTTATAAAAAACCATTGCGCTACGGGCAGACTGCCACAATTAAAACCTGGATCGAAGAGTATGACGGTTTCCGCGTCAGCTACGGATATGAAATATTCAATGATGAAGGAGAGCTTGCCGTAACAGGCTTGTCAAAGCATGTTTGCGTCAAGAAGGATAATTTCCGGCCAATTTCAATAAAAAAGAAATATCCTGATTGGCATGAAGCATATGAACAAGCGAAAAAGCTTCCTGAAGGTGCTGTCAGATAAGTGAAACTTCAATCAGTGGGAGTCTTACTGCCTTGACCTGCGATAAACTAAAGGATGGAGAATAGAAATGGCATTCGGCCTTCGAAGAAAAGATCTTCAAGAATGGAAGAGGAAAATAGACCGTGGAGAAATTGCTTTTTTAACTCATTATTGGCTGGATGAGCGGTTCCCTGGGTGTAAAACGGTCACAAAGGTCGGCTGTTCAGATTTGAAGAAATTGATTGATTGGGGAGAATCGCATGGCCTTAAGCCAGAGTGGATTGATTATCGGACTGATGGCTACTCACACTTTGATTTGATTGGGGCCAGGCAGAAGGAAATCCTTGAAAAAGAGAAGCTATTGGAGCAGTTGGAACAGCTGGAATGAGAAAGGCGGAAGGCGCCTGGGAGCTAGACAGTTATCCAGCTTAAGAATTATTCTTAACTACCTAAAAAAAAGAAGCAGGCGGTGTCTGCTTCTTTTACTCATTGTTATATTTGAATTCAGGCTCCTGTGCTTTTTCATTAAATGTCACGACTAAATCGTGATTATCAAAATACCATAAGTCCTTTTCTTCGATAAAGTAAGTAATTCCGTTTTTTTCGGTCTGCACTCCAGCGTCGTGTGGCTGTTCATTCGAGACCCCTAATGAAAATCCCTGCTGCACAGTGCTGCAGCCTCCATACCTTGCAAAAAAGCGGACATAGTCACCCTTATTTAAGAGCATTTCCTCCTGATACCATTGGGCAGCCTGATCTTCGATATGTATGTTCATTTGAAATTCCTCCTCCTGGGTGATAGTCATATTATAGGCTAGTTTTTCCCTGTGTGCGAATAAAATGTCTGTTTCATTTCTTTTTTGATGCCATGTCAGCATTCAACTAGCCCGGAAAAGATATTAAACCGCTTAATATCATAAATACGTTCATGGCCATATGCCATATGAAAGCAGGAAAGATGCTTTGGGATTTCACTGTGACGGCCGCGTAAAATATCCCGCCGACAGCAAACAGAAGACACAAAATAAATGAGTAGCCAAGCATCATATGAGAAAATCCAAATGCCAGCCCGGAAAAAAGAACTGCTGCCTTTTCACCTGACAGTTCAGCCATTCTGGATAAGATGATTCCTCTCCATAAAAGCTCTTCCATTAGTCCATTTACAATTGAGAAGCCAATCAGGAATATCAAAAAGTCCCTTGAAAACGAGTTATCTGCTGAAAAAATAGAATAAGCAAATCCGGCAAAATTAATTAGGATAGCAATCATAAGAAAATGTTTTATTTTTATTGAATGGAAACCGCTCCATATAAATGGGAAAAATATGAGGGAATTCCAATCCGGTTTTTGCAGAAAGGGGATAGCCGTTTTATTAAACTTTATTGAAATATAGACCAGAATCAGGATCGGGATCGCCAAAAGAAGCCTATTTATTATCATTAAGATATAGTATGGAAGAGGCAGTGCATCAAGCAGCTTATCGCCATAAAGAAACAAAAGGCTGCCTGTTAAATAACCGGCAATGGTCCAGGAAAAAACACGCTCCTGCTTTGAGAGGAGCAATAAAAAAATGATAAGTCCAAACGAAAGTATGAAAGCTAAAGCGAAAAGCTTCAATTGAAAAAGCAATACGCCAGCGGTGAATACACTTAGCTGCAAAAAAGGAAGAGACTTATTAACGTAAGCGGTTTTCATAATCGAACCTCCCTGCATACAAGATATTTTACCATTTTTTACACAAAAAAAGCGCTATAAAGCGCTTCACTGAACATTTCCCATCATATGTTTCATAATTTCGGCAAATTTGGACTTTGCATGGGGTAAACCAAAGCTTGCAGCATCCTCGAGCGGCACGATCCGGTAATTTTTCAGCTGTTTATTGCTGACGTAGGTCGGGACGAAGCCAGGATCGGAAAGTTTGATATCCACCCCATTTTGATCAATATATTTTGTAACCTCCACGGTTGCAAGTCCGCCTATATCCTTATAATCGCGCATCTGTCCGGATAAGAAATTGCCAAGCGAGTATACGACCAATGACCGGCCGCCGTCTTTTCTGTCAATCCACTCCATAGGCTGAAGAACATGCGGATGGTGGCCGAAGATAATGTCAACACCTTCATTTACGAGAGTCTCAGCTAATCTCTTTTGCTCCTCTGTTGGCTGAAGCTCGTATTCATCTCCCCAATGCATACTCATCACAACGACGTCAGCTCCTTCTTTAGCCCGTTTAATTTCTTTTTTCATTGCGGTTTCATCAATGAGATTTACGAAGTAATCTTTCCCTGACGGAACGGGAATTCCGTTTGTGCCGTATGTATAAGAAAGATAGGCAACTTTAATTCCGTTTTTGCCGAGTATTTTCAAGGTTTGCTGCTCACTTGGTGTTCTGTTTGTTCCCACATGCGGCAATCCAATTTGGTCCATATAATCCAGAGATGCTTCCAAGCCCTTGACTCCCTTATCGAGTGAATGGTTATTGGCAGTTGAAACAATATCAACGCCTGCATCAATGAGAGCATTCCCCACTTCCTGAGGGCTGTTGAACATTGGGTAACTGGAAATTCCTATTTCAGGGCCGCCCAGAATAGTCTCCTGATTGGCAAGTAAGAGATCGGGTGTACTTAATAGCGATTTTGCATGTTCAAACATCGGTTTGAAATCATAGGCTGTTTTTGTTTTTGCATCATTATATACCCAATCATGTATAAGGATGTCTCCAATAGCTCCCAAGGTCACCCTTTCAATAAGGATTTTATTACCCTCGGCAGTTTCCCTGTTTTCAGCATGCAATTGAAAAGATTTGGCTTCGGCTGCCTCAGCCTTATATTCAGTGTGCATTTTATAGATTAAGAGACACGGGCAAATTACTAATGTGGTACAGAAAAATGCAGATAACAGGAAGGCTTTGCTGTTTTTCATCAAAATTATCCCCTTAATATAAAGCATCATAAAATATATTAATAGTCTAATTTTAATATGAACTTTTGCATTTTTCATCATTTTCTGCAATTTTTCCATCATATTTAATGCCTTTTATTGGTTCGAAGCCATAGGAAGTTCAATTGTAAAAACACTGCCTTGTGAAAGAGTGGATTGGACTATAATTCTGCCATTATGTTCCTCAATTATTTTCCGGCATATTGACAGACCAATGCCAGTCCCTTTTTCTTTCGTTGTATAAAATGGAACAAATAATCTGTTAATCGTTTCTTCTGTCATGCCCGGTCCATTGTCCTCAATAATGATTTGGGCTTTACGGCTGTTTGATTTGGCAGTCAGGCAAACCTTTCCTTCTCCTGCATGAGCGTCTTCACATGCCTCAAGTGCATTTTTAATTAAATTGATCAGTACTTGCTTTATCTTATTAGAATCACCATAGATGGTGGGCTCTCCAGGACATAGGTTAACTGAAAGGTTTATTTTTTTTATATTTGCCTGATTTTCGAATGAAATCTTCATTTCCTGAATCAATGTGTTTAAGTCTACTTCGGTTTTCTTGTTTAATCCAGGTTTCGATGCATTTAGAAATTCATAAATCATATCATTTGCCCTATTAATCTCATCAATGGCAATTTGGGCGTACTGTTCTTTGCCGATTTCAACTAAATGGGGCATCAAGAGCTGCATAAACCCTTTCACTGTTGTCAGCGGATTTCTTATTTCATGGGCTAATGCTGCTGCCAGCTGACTGCCGCTTTCGCAGATTTCTCTTTCTGCTTTTTTTATATATCTGTTTTTTTCCTTTTCCATCTCATTGTTCATCCTAACATTAGCGTTTTCGGCAAAAGTTAAGCCTAAACTAATGTATGGCGAAAGATATCAATTTATGTTTTTTTATGTATAAAAATTTTTTCGCAAAGTAAAAAACAGCAGATAAAAGGTCTGCTGTTTTGCATTGACGGCTGGATTTCAGCCAAGCCATTTTATTTTGGGTTCGGTTTTGTCCCTGATTCGTTTAATGTTTGCCCTATGCCTGTAAATAACAAAGAATCCCAGGATAGAAACAACTATAATCAGGGGTATGTCACCTAGTATAAGAGCGTAAATGATGGATGCTGCTGCTGCCAGAATAGAGGATAATGACACATACTTGGTTATGTAAAGGCTTAAGAAGAAAACACCCAATATGATAAGAAACATGAACGGTACATAGGCTAATAGCACTCCGCCTGAGGTTGCCACCGCTTTTCCTCCGCGAAAACCGGCAAACAGAGGGTACATATGTCCAATAACAGCAAAAATTCCGGCTATAAGGTGATGCATATCCGATCCAAAGAACAAGGGAAGTGATGCAGCAAGGGTGCCTTTTAGGATATCAGCTATGGTCACGATCATGCCGGCCTTAACTCCAAGTGTCCGAAAAGTATTGGTACCGCCTAGATTTCCGCTGCCATGCTCTCGAATATCCACTCCATAAAAAAGTTTTCCTACAATTAAACCAGAAGGAATGGAGCCAAGTAAATAAGCTAAAATAATGATAATTCCATAAATCATAAGAACTCTCCTTCATACTTTCTATGTTAGTATATTGTACCATGTGAGCAAAGCAGCATACCATGTGCAATTAAAAAGAAGTCCAATTTATTTCACCGGGGGCTTCAAACTCTCTGGCTTGTGTTTGATATGTTTGACACCGGGTATTAGTAGACTGTCACAGCAATCAAATCCAATTAAAGGAGAGATTCAGCATGGAACAAAATATGAATAGCGTAAATGGACAAGCAGCCAATGTAGAGGGAAAGCTAGATAATATGGGGAGCGAAAAGAAAGATGAAATACTTTCAAGCTTTGACGGATTTAAAGATTATTTAAGCGGTAAGGTTTCCATGGGACAGAAAATGGGCATGGATGAGGAGCAGCTTGCTAATACTGCTCAAAAGGTTGGAGATTATCTGGCTTCCAAAGAAGAACCGAGAAACCGTGAAGAAAAGCTACTTCAGGAATTGTGGAAGGTAGGAACAGAAGAAGAAAAGCATAAGCTGTCTCATATGCTTGTAAAGCTTGTTGGCTAATAATATAGATAAATGGCGAAGGCACCCGGCCTTCGTCTTTTATTTTGCCTGAAGGCGCATAGATGAGTTTACAATAGTCAAAAATGGTCTATATATAGTTATCGCAGTCTAAGGAGCAGGGGGAGTCTTGGTGAAAAAGGTTCTGGGAAAAGTAAAAATAAAAAAGGTATGGATACCCATATTGAGCCTTGTGCTGGTATTGGCAGCAACCATTATCTATCAATCCAATAAATCATTGCCAAAGGGTCTTTCATTCGAAGGGGAAGTATATTCTGCAGAGGATGTTCAGTTCCTTTACGATTTAACCTATGAGAAAGAAAATGGCAAAAGAGAAAGTGAACAGCAGATCTTTCAGCGTATTTTAGAAGCAATTGACGAGTCAGAGGATTTTATAGTGATGGATATGTTTTTATTTAATGGATTTAACGATGGGGATAAAAAATATCCGGATATTAGCGGTAAAATAACTGATAAGCTGATTGAAAAAAAGCTCAGCCGCCCGAATATGGATATTACTGTGATCACAGATCGGATTAACAGCACCTATGGATCGCATGAAGTTCCGGAATTCCGGGAACTTAAAGAGAATGGCATAAACGTGGTTTATACTTCACTAGTTCCTTTAAGGGATTCAAATCCCATTTATTCGGCATTTTGGCGTGTATTTATACAATGGTTTGGCCAGGCTGGTGAAGGCTGGCTGCCCAATCCGCTTGCAGAAAACGCTCCAAAAGTGACATTCAGGTCCTATCTTGATCTAATGAACATAAAAGCAAATCACAGGAAGGTTTTTGTGACGGAAAAAACAGGAATTGTAACTTCAGGAAACCCTCACAATGCCAGCGGGTTTCATTCCAATATAGCATTTGAAGTAAAAGGGCCAATCTTAGCTGATCTCGTCAAAACCGAGCAGGCAGTGGTCGATTATTCAGCATCCGGCAAATTGGCAGATTTCAAACCTGAAAAGAGCAATAAAACCGGCCCGCTTAAGGCCCAGGTGCTGACTGAAGGCAAGATTTATAAACATATCCTTCAAGAAATCAATAAAGTCAAGAAAGGGGAAACCATCTGGCTGGGCATGTTTTATCTTGCTGACCGAAAAGTGGTTGACGCACTTAAAGAAGCAGCCGACCGGGGAGTTATAGTACAAATGATCCTGGATCCCAACCAGAACGCTTTCGGATCTGAAAAAATTGGGCTGCCTAATATACCTGTTGCAGCTGAATTGGACAAGCTAGGCCATGAAAACATAAAAATCAGATGGTATAATACTGGATTTGAACAATACCATCCAAAAATCATGTATGTAACCGGCAAAGAAAAAAGTTTGATCATAGCTGGTTCAGCTAATTTTACAAGAAGAAATCTGGATGATTTAAACCTGGAGACAAATATAAAAATCAGTGCCCCAGCCCAATCCCAGGTTATGAGGGATGTTGACAGGTATTTTAATAAGCTTTGGAATAATAACGGTGCCATTTATACAAAGAACTATTCATCCAATGAGAAAATGCCGGGGGTTAAATATATTACTTACAGACTGCAGAAGCTTACTCACTTTACAACATACTGACAAAAACATGAAACCTTTCTTATATAAATTCCGTTAATATAGGAGGGGTGAAATAATAGGAAAACATTGTAAATTTTCTTCCCATTTTTTGATAATTTCGTTACGATGAATGCAGGGGGAGGAAAAGGAATGTATGAAATTGAAACAAGACCACAAAAGCCTTCCGCTAAAAAACTTATTTTTGCGGGGCTTTTGTTTGCTTTTACACTGATAACCTCAAGCATAATTCTAATTTTTTACCCTTTTGCTTCAAAGGAGAAGGCAGATTACTTTAAAGGAGATCATCCGATTTTGTTTATGGGCAAACAGGCGGGAAATGCTTATATAGAAGGGGAAACGATTTACCTGCCACTAACTTTTCTGCAGGAGTTTATTGACGAAGCGATGATTTTTGATGAACATTCACAATCTATCATTATTGCCACTAAAAACAAAGTAGCGCAGATGCCGTCTGAATCGTCGACCTATTATGTCAATGATAAGCCTGTGAAACTGGACTTTTCAGCTGTTAAACAGATAGAAGGAGACAGGTATTTGGCGATTGAGCCCCTATTGGTTTTCTACCCAATAACGTATTCGCTTCTATCCGATACAAATGCAGTTTGGGTTCAAAAGAATGGAGAGACAATGGTTGCTGGTAAAGTGCAGGAAAAAGAAATTCATGAAGAATTGCTCCGGCTGCGAACGAAAGCAAGCCTGGATTCACCCTATACGGCATCCGTGGCTCCGAAAGAGAATGTATTTATAGAACAGGAAAAAGAAGACTACTATTTTATAAGAAAAGAAGACGGTACAGCCGGCTTTTTGAAAAAGAAATACATAAAAAAGGGAGAGAGGAAGGAGATAGCTATTTCTCTTGAAGAAACAAAAAACACAGTTCCGAAAATGGAAGGTCCAATTCAGCTGACCTGGGAAGCTGTATATACTAAAAACCCGAATACTTCGAGCATCCCAAAAATGCCTGGTGTTAATGTCATTTCACCAACATGGTTTGAGCTTGCGGACGGAAAAGGAAATATCAAGAACCTGGGTTCGAAGGATTATGCAAAATGGGCCAGAAAACAGGGATACCAAATTTGGGGTTTGTTTTCAAATGCATTTGACCCTGAATTAACACATGAAGCTTTTGGTTCTTTTGAAACAAGACAGAATATGATTCGCCAGCTTCTGCATTTCAGTCAATTATATGAATTAAACGGGATCAATCTTGATATTGAAAATGTTAATCCTGCAGACGGGCCTTTCATTACACAGTTTGTGAGGGAAGCCACTCCATACTTTCATGACGCAGGTTTAGTAGTGTCGATGGATATCACCTTCATTTCATCAAGCGGTAATTGGTCGGCCTTTTATGAAAGGGATAAGCTTGCCGGGATAGCAGATTATATGGTAGTCATGGCTTATGATGAGCATTGGGGCAGCTCACAGGTTGCGGGAAGTGTAGCAAGCCTCCCGTGGGTCGAGGAAAACCTGAAACTTTTGCTCGAGGTTGTGCCCAATGAGAAATTAATATTGGGTGTGCCTTTATATACAAGATTATGGGAACAAAAATCAAATGGGGATGTTTCTTCCAAAGCCCTTTCGATGGGCAAAGTGAAAGAATGGCTCAGTCAAAATAAAATTACTCCGGTATACGATCCGGTAAGCGGGCAAAATTATGCGGAGCATTATTCAGAAAAAGATAAAATCACATACAGAGTGTGGCTTGAAGATGAAATTTCACTATCCAAACGGGCTGAATTAGCTAAGAAGTATAATTTAGCCGGTGTTGCAAGCTGGAGCAGGTACTTTGCAGATGAAACAGCCTGGTCTGCCTTAACTTTAACTAATAAGGAAGCAGCTAAAAAATGAAAGAAAGGCCGGAGAACATCCCGGCCTTATTTTTCTGCCTCAGCTTTAATGTGGCTAAAAGATCTTACAGAAAATAAACCCTTATCAGTTAATTTTAGTTCAGGGATAACCGGAAGCGCTAAAAATGAGAGCGTCAAAAACGGGTTGAATTCCATGCTGCATCCGATTGTCATAAGTGCATGATTCAATTGGGATAAACGTGAATGGATAAATGAAGAATCCCGATCAGTCATGAGCCCTGCAATAGGCAGAGGCAGTTCGGCAAGAATCTTCCCATCCTGGACTACAGCCAGGCCGCCTTTCATGGCTGCGGTCTGCTTAATGGCAGCCAGCAAATCCTCATCCGATGTGCCTGCTGCGACAATGTTATGAGAATCGTGGGCAACTGTTGAAGCAATCGCGCCTCTTGTGATCCCTATTCCCTTCACAATGCCAAGTCCCAGGCTGCCTGTGCAATTGTGCCGCTCCACAACAGCCAGCTTTAAGAGGTCTCTATGAGGATTTGGCTGGAAATTACCATCAATTGATTCTGCCTTTTCCACCAGGTGCCTGGTCACAATGCTGTTCGGTATAATGCCAATGATATTGCAGTCACCATTCCCAATCGGAATGCTTAAATCTTCATAGCTCATGCTGCTGATTATGACACTGTTCAAGATGGGTGCTGCAGGTGCAATGCTGTTTGGAACTGAATTCTTCATGACCCCGTTTTCTGCAGCAATTACTCCGGTCTTCATAACTTTCTCAACCTTGACATTCCTGAGATCACTCAGAAAAATCAGGTCGGCTTCATACCCGGGAGCAATAGCCCCTTTATTTTTCAGGCCGAAGCATTCTGCTGCATTCAGAGTAGCGATTTGTATGGCTAGGAGAGGATCCATCCCTTCCTTAATGGCCATTCTGACATTATAGTCGATGCTGCCTTCATTGATCAGGTCATCCAGATGCTTGTCATCTGTAACGAATAAACAGCGCCGTGCGTTTTGTTCACTGACAGATTTGAGAAGTGACAATAAGTCTCTTGCCGCAGACCCTTCCCGCAGCATAACATACATCCCTTTGCGAATTCGGTCCAGTGCTTCTTCAGGATTGATGCATTCATGGTCTGTTCTTATGCCGGCTGCCATGTAAATATTGATTTCATCCGAATTAAGTCCTGCTGCATGCCCATCAATACATTTTCCTTTACTATAAGCTGCTTCCAGTTTTTTCAGCATTCCATCATCATTGTTCATAACAGCGGGATAATCCATAACTTCACCGAGCCCCAGCACTCTTGGGTGACTGTAATATTTTTCGAGATCTGTGTAGCTGAGGGAAGCGCCGGCATTTTCAAATGGAGTTGCAGGCACGCAGGATGGAAGCATAAAAAATACATCGAGCGGGATACCATCTGAAGATTCCAGCATGAAGTCAATGCCGTCATTTCCGCTGACATTGGCTATTTCATGAGGGTCTGCAATCACAGTCGTTACTCCATGGGGGAGGACAACATTGCTGAACTCAGCAGGAGTAACCATCGCCGACTCAATATGAACATGCCCATCAATAAAGCCGGGGGCGATATAGCTGCCCCCAGCATCAATAATTTCCTTGCCTTCATAGCTTCCTAATCCAGCTATGAATCCATCCGCAATCGCTATGTCTTCCTCGATGATTTCACGTGTAAATACGTTTATTACTTTTCCGTTTTTAATAACCAGATCGGCAGGAGTTCTTTTGGCCGCCACATCAATTCTTTTTCGTAACGTTTCAAGGGTAAGCTTCATTCGGACTCCTCGCTTTTTAAAAAATGACTGTCATGAGATTAATGTCCGCCCATAATGAAATTAATAATAAAAGCAGCACTGACAAAATACATGATCCAATGGATTTGCTGATGCTTGCCTGTAAGAAGCTTAAGCACTGTGTAAGAGATAAAGCCGAATGCCAGTCCCTGGGCGATACTGAAAGTTAATGGCATGAGAACAATCGTTAAAAATACAGGAATTACATCAGTAAAGTCATCAAAGCTAATATGTTTTATTTCACTAAGCATTAAGGCGCCAACCAGAATAAGAATAGGTGCAGTGGCGACAGACGGTATGAAATAGATGAGTGGAGCGAAAATGAGCGACAGGAAAAACAGTGCAGCTACGGTTAAAGAAGTTAAACCAGTGCGTCCGCCTTCCGAGATCCCTGTGGCGTTTTCCACATAAGCGTTTAAGGCAGTGCTTCCGAAGGCTGCACTTGCCATCGTTCCAACTGCATCTGCCTGAAGGGCACGATCCAGGTTTTCAATTTTTCCATTTTCATCTGTGAGGCCAGCTTTTCTTGATAATCCGATGAGGGTAGCTAAATTGTCAAATAATTCTACAATCGTAAAGGAGAAAATGACTGAGATGATGCCATATTTTACTGCTCCCATAATGTCCATAGCCAGAAACGTCTCAGACATGCTTGGGAGATTGAGTGACACGATATCACTTACGGCTTTTGGGTAGGCAATGAAGCCAATAATCATGGCTGCTGCACTTGTACCCAATATACTGATAAGCAGGGCGCCTTTTACTTTCTTTGCCATCAGGAGGGCGGCAATAATTAATCCGAATAGAGCTAGAAGCGGCCCCTTGCTTGTGATACTTCCCAAGCCGACAAACGTAGCGTCATTTGCGACTACAAGTTCTGCATTTTTTAACCCGATGAAAGCAATAAATAAACCAATCCCTACACCTATAGCTGACTTTAAGACATCCGGGACACCATCTACGATCTTCTGCCGGACCCCGGTAACTGTCAAAATTAAAAACACTATACCCGATATAAATACAGCTCCAAGGGCTGTTTGCCAGGAAAGACCTTGACCAAGAACAACTGTATACGCAAAAAATGCATTCAGCCCCATGCCTGGAGCTACTGCTACAGGGAAATTTGCCCACAGTGCCATTAGAAGGGTACAGAAGACACTTGCGTAAATCGTTGCAGCCAATGCGGCTTCTTTTGGTATTCCAGCGTCAGCTAAGATAATCGGGTTGACAAAGATGATATAGCTCATTGTCATAAACGACGTAATGCCTGCCAGAATTTCTGTCTTTACATTTGTGTTCCGTGCGGAAAGCTTAAAGAGCCGTTCTAAGAGGTTCGCATTAGAGGCAGGCGGGAGGCCCGACCCAAGATCCTTTTCAATCATCGACATGAAAGGTCACTCCTTATTCATGGTTAATGTTCATCCAGAGACACGAACTGACTTGACCATGGAACAGGCGGGAGATCTATTTTCCTGGTTAGATGGGTTCAATAAAAACATCCATAATTCCACCGCATATTCCGCCATCTTCATAAAACAGCCCTTTTGTTAAATCTACGCGCTTTTGACTTGGGGTATTTGTTTGTATGACCTGGAAAGCCTTCTCAATTACTTCTGCTTCACCACAGCCTCCGCCAATTGTTCCTTCTATTCTTCCGCAGGGGAACACAATCATCCGGCTTCCGGTTTTTCTCGGGGTAGAGCCCTTCGTGCGGATAATTGTGGCGAGTGCTGCTTTCTCACCTCCTTTCCTGATATCGAGGGTACGCTTTATAAGCTGCATTTGGTCCATTTGGCAGCCCCCTCATGGAAACCCATTTTTGCAAATCTTTTAATTTGCGAACTTAAGGAATCTCCGGATTTTTGATTTTTCACTTTCAGAATTTCTGCCATGATGCTGACTGCAATCTCTGCAGGAGTTTCAGCACCAATGTCGAGACCCACAGGGGTGTATAAGTTTTCAAAGCTTTCATCCGGAAAATCCTGCTGAAGTTCTTCAAATACACCTGAAATACGTCTTCTGCTGCCGATCATGCCAATATATCCTGCCCGACTTTCCCTTTTTAAAAGTTCACTCAAACTGAGAACGTCGTACTTGTGTCCCCGGGTGAGAAGGAGAATATAGGTTTTATCTGTAATGTCGACATGCTGGAAATAATCCAGATAGGATTGGCAAACCACTTCATCTGCATTTGGAAAGCGCTCCCTGTTTGCATATTCTTTCCGATCGTCTATTACTGTCACGAAAAATCCGAGCATACGTCCCATTTCTGCCACGGGTTCACACACATGGCCGGCACCGGCGACGATCAAATGGAGAGGAGAAGGGAAGTACTCAGCAAAACACTCAACTAAACGATCCTTCCACATAAATCTCACAGTGCCGGATCGTTTTTTAGTGACCATTTTATTGCAATGTACCGCTAATAAATCTCTCACATCCAGCGGCAGAAGGGAGGCTTCGGTGCAGAAATCTCCGTCAGGCCATAATAAAGCTTTCGTTCCAATGAGTTTTTCATCCGGATAATCTGTCATGGTCAGCAGAAATGTATCTTTCCGGTTTTTGATTGACTCTTCTAATCTGGCAAATAAATTGCGGCTCATCAATAGGATCACCTTGAGGATTGGACTTTTTGTTTTTTGAGATCTTTTAATGCATTGAACACTCTTTCGGGAGTAGCGGGCAGATGGCGGATTCTGGCTCCGGTTGCATCATATATGGCTGACATGATAGCAGCAATAATCGGAATCATCACCACTTCTCCAATTCCCTTCGCCCCAAAGGGCCCTGATTGTTCGGGCTCTTCTACCGGAAAGGTCTCAATCAAAGGAGTCTCGCGGATAGTAGGAATGATATAATCAGTGAAATTCCGCGTTTTATGATATCCATTTTCGATCAGTACATCTTCATACAGGGTATAGCCGATGCCCATTACGGCTCCGCCTTCAGTCTGGCCCTCCAGCCCCTGCGGATTAATGACTTTGCCCGCATCCGGGATGGATACAACCCGCAAAACTTCCGTTTCACCTGTTAAAGTATCAACTTCCACCATCACCACATGTGTCAAATAACCGTATAAATGGTGGGGAGCACCGCCTGAACCTTTGATTTCTTCTTTTTCTTTCGGCAGGTAGAAGTGTCCTTCTACTCTAGTTGCCTGATGATGATCATAAAGGTATTTATAGATAGACTTATAAGGGATGATTTCTCCATGGGCTGAAATATGGTTCGGTCTTAAGTCAATTTGAGATGAATCTAAATTCAACATTTCAGCAGCAGTTTGAATAAGAAGCTCAGTCATCCTGGGTGCTGCTGCCGCAACAGCTCTTCCTCCGGTATAGGTGGAGCGGGAGGCAGTTACTGTACCGCCATCAAGGGTTTTTTGTGTATCACCTTGAACGATTTTAATATTGCTGATATCACAGTTCAGCATTTCAGCGGCTATCTGGGCATAGGCGGTGCTGTTGCCTCCTCCGATCTCCTCGCAGCCCACACCTACAAGGAATGTTCCATCCGGCAGCAGTTCAATAGAGGCGGCTCCATAGTCAGGAAGGCCAATACCCATTCCGATGCCATGAAAGGATGTTGCTACAGAAACTCCCCGTTTTTTCCATGGCTCACTTACTTCGGATTTATACTTTTCACGGTTCTTCCACAGATCGCAATTCTCTGCTGTTTCCAGGGTTTTATAGGTGCCAACACTGGATTTGACAATATGGCCGACACTTGAAACTTCTCCCTGGTGATAGACATTTTTTTTGCGCAATTCGATAGGGTCCATTCCCAGCTTTTCTGCAATCATGTCCATATGTGTTTCAATTCCCATGCATACCTGATTGACGCCAAAGCCTCTGAAAGCACCGGCAATGCCATTATTGGTATACACACAGAAGCCCTCGAGATCCACATTGGGAATTTTATAAGGGCCGCATGAATGTTCGATCGCAAGGGCAATAACTGCCCCTCCAAGTGATGCATAAGCACCAGTATCTCCTATGGCTTTTACCTGATTGGCAAGAAGTGTCCCGTCTTTTTTAGCAGCAGTCTTCATCTGGACTTTAAAAGGATGCCTTTTTATGCCAGCAATGACAGACTCTTCCCGGCTTAAATGGATTTTTACAGGCCGTCCCTTTGTATGGAGCGCAAGGAGAGCAAGGTATATTTGAACCGTGATCTCATCCTTCCCGCCGAAGGCACCGCCAATTGGGCTTGAAATGACTCTTATTCTTTCAGGGTTATAAGCCAGGGACCTTGCAATCTGCATTCGATCGCGGTATGCATATTGGCCAGGGCAGCGAATCGTGAGGAAGCCTTCGTCATCCATTACCCCCCAGCCGCCTTCTGTTTCGATAAAAGCATGCATTTGCCGGGGAGAGTAGAAGGTATTCTCTACAATGATGTCAGCTTCCTCGAAGGCTTTCTCAATGTTACCGTTATTAATTTTGACATGGCTGTGCAGATTGCCATCAGGGTGAAGCTTAGGAGCAGAATCTGTCAGGGCATATTCAGCATCTGCAACAACTTCAAGGGGCTCATAGTCCACTTTAATTAAACTCAGTGCCTGCTCGGCGATTTCCAGTGTTTCTGCGGCCACCAGGGCTACAGCGTCCCCTGTGCACCGGACGACATCAGAACACAGAACAGGCTGGTCGGGAACAACAATCCCAAATCCATTAAATCCGGGAATATCTTTATGGGTTAGTACACATATAACACCAGGCAGATTTTTGGCTGCTTCAATTTCAATGGAATTTATTTTTGCGTGCGGATATTCAGACCGCAGCACTTTGCCCCAAACCATATTGTCAAAATGGTAATCGGTCATATATTTTAATTCTCCGGTTACTTTTTCCGGGCCATCAATTCTTTTCACCCTTTTTCCAACCCATTTGGTGTTCACTGGTTATTCCACCTCCTGATTAAACGGTACAATCCTCTTTCCAATAAAGCGCTCGCCATATCCCTTCTATATGTAGCAGTTGCTCTTCCATCTGTGATGGGCATGACCTCTTTCCAGGCAATTTTGGCGATATTCCGGATTAATTCATCATTAAGCTGTCCGAGGGGAAGCATAGATTCACACTTGCGTGCCCGGATAATAGTTGGTGCCACAGACCCGAAGGCGATTTTACCTTCCTTGCATTTCAGGTCCTGGTCCATTGTGAGCGAAATAGCAACATTCACAATGGAAATAGATTGTGCTTTCCGGGGGCCGAGCTTCTGGAAAATGCCTATTTCATTTGGTTTTTGCGGTTTTATGAGGATTTTTGTGATCATTTCATTTTCTTTTAAAACTGTCCTGCCGGGACCAAGGATAAACTCTTCGATTGGAAGGATTCGTTTATTTGACATAGAAGTGAGTTCAAGCCTTGCTCCAAGAACATACAAAGCCGGCAGGGTATCACCTGCAGGGGAAGCAGTTCCAATATTGCCGCCGATTGTTCCCATATTCTGCATTTGAGTGGCGCCGACTTCACGCGCTGCGTCCACAAGTACATCCGCTTTTCTTTGCAGAAGCGGAGAATGAATAATATCTGTATGTGTGGTCAATGGGCCAATATGGATATAATCATCACTTTCCTCGATATACCGCAGTTCATTTAAGTTTTTTATATTGATCCAAACCTCCGGCCGCCATTTGCCTTCCTTCATCCGGACTGCAGCATCTGTACCGCCGGCTATCAATCTATGGATTCTGCCCTCCTTTGATAGCAGCAGCAGACATTCGGATAGAGAGGAAGGGGTAATCATGTCAATCTCTGAAACAAGCATCGACTTACCTCCTGGTATATTTTTTAAGAGCATTTTTATAATCTTCCTGATGATTCAGGTTAAGATGAATTTGCTCATTTTCAACTGGCACCTCAAGGAGAAATTTCTCATGCTGCTGAATTACATGTCTCAAGCCCATTTTCTCTTCCTTTATCGATAAAAGCTCGTTCCTTAATCGGGAGGAAAAGAGGATGGGGTGTCCTCTTTTGCCTTGGTGGCTGGGGACTGCAATCAGGCAGCCGCTTTTTGTAAGATTCCCGGCGAGATTATCAACGATGTCAGAATGAAGCGGCTGGTCCACGGATGTAATCAGAATCGTTTCTGATAACGTGTCTGCAGCTTTCACCCCTGCAATGATGGACGAGCATTTACCATCTTGAAAATGTTCATTTATTATCATTTTTGCAGAATGATTTTTTCCGAGTGGAAGGAATTTTTCAGCTTTACATCCCAATACGACTACAAGATCAGTGAACACCGATTTACTGAGGGTGTTTAGCTGATGCTCGAATAATGTCGTTCCATTCCATGGCAGCAGTCCTTTTAGAGTACCCATTCTGCTGGACTGGCCCGCGGCAAGCAAAATGGCGGTATGTGTCATGGATTATCGGATTGTTTCCGGCTCGGATATTTTTTGGCTGGCAGCTGTCTGAACGGCCTTAATTATTTTGGTATAGCCTGTACAGCGGCAGAGGTTGCCTCCTAATGCGGTTTTAATTTCCCCAACGGATGGAACATGGTCAATTCCATCCAGGAATGCTTTTGCAGATACGATGATTCCCGGAGTACAGTACCCGCATTGTGTTGCTCCTTCGGCAATAAATGATTCTTGAATCACATCCAGATTTGGCGATAATCCGACTCCTTCACAAGTAGTGATCACCTGGTTTTCCGCCTGGCCAGTGAGAATAAGACAGGAACAAACAACCTCATTATTGATTAAAACAGAGCATGATCCGCATTCTCCCTTTCCGCAGCATTCCTTGCTGGCAGTCAGACCCAGATCTTCCCTCAAAACATCAAGGAGCGGTTTCGCAGGCGGGCAAAGGACCGTACATTCCTTTCCATTAACAATAAATTGAATACTTTTCAAATCTTCGCCTCCTCATAGATTTTGAAACTATAATGACAATGAAAAGATAGTGTTAGCAGTTTGTAGGGATATAAGCCTGGCGAGCAAGCAGAGGTATTTAAATTATGATATTATGCATCTTCTTCTAAATAGACTAATAAGCACAAAAAAATTCCTGCACAAAAGGTTCCTGTATGAAGTACACAGAAAATATACCTTTCGTAGATAGGAATTCCGGTTCCCAGTAGAAACCCTCAAACCGATTATTGAGGTTATACGAAAAATTCTATTTAATTTTTCATGGTGCTGAAGGGAGGTTTTATTGGGACAATTATAGAAATAGAGGGGGAGTTGATTTGTAGTGTAATAGTTAAGTCAATATTTTGTCAAGTAAGAATTTTCTGAAAAAGATGTTGACTTATAAAATTGCCTTGTTTAATATAGTGATTACAGGAGGATTACATGACTGTACTAACCTCAAAATTATCTCAGACAATCAAAAAAGATCTCGCTTTTCTCTATAATCGAGTCAACCAGGAGATCTATGGAACAGGCGTAAAAAAACAGCGTATTGAAACTTTTGATGATAGAGTCATCATCTTTGCCCAGCATAAGCGTGTTCAGGCACTGCAGATGCTGAGCCGGAACTTCCATCATCTGACCATTTCGGTTGATTCAGCATTGATTGTTGAATTCAAATCGCATTTAAAAGGATTGATTGAAGATGCTCTTCATTTAAAAGTCAAAACGATTTTAAAAGATTATGATCCTGTTACTGAAGAAGCATGCACCATTATTTATTTTGAAGAATAGCAGTTTTACATTATGTTTGGGGGAGCTGTGCATGACGCAGTTTTCTTAAACCTGAATATAAGAGCGGTTCCTTTGTCTTTTGTTTAACGGAAGCTGAATGAGACCGCAGTAATAGAACATCTGGTTTACTTTGATGTTATCTATTGCTGCGGTTTTTTTTATACAAATATTTCTTTTGGGAGGTGATGCCGTTTTTTAAAATGCTGGAGTAGGCTATGGCATAACAAAGAATTAAACCTGGGGGGAAAATCTTTGGAAAAGCTAAATCCTTGGAAGGTAGGGACTTTGGGATTTCAGCATGTGCTAGCCATGTATGCAGGTGCTGTCATTGTACCGCTGATTGTGGGACCGGCAATTGGGCTTAATGCCCAGCAGCTTGCTTACTTAATATCGATTGATTTGTTTACCTGCGGGATTGCTACATTGCTTCAAGTTATAGGGGGGAAGCATTTTGGCATTAGGCTGCCTGTCATTCTGGGATGTACTTTTACAGCAGTCGGCCCGATGATTGCCATCGGGAATTTGCAGGGCATTACTGCCATTTACGGGGCTATTATTGCTTCAGGCATTATCGTCATGATCCTATCACAATTTATGAGTAAAATTATGAGGTTTTTCCCGCCGGTCGTTACCGGTTCAGTCGTCGCTATTATCGGGGTATCACTGATTCCTGTTGCCATGAATAATGCTGCAGGCGGGCTTGGTTCACCTGATTATGGAAGTGCGGAAAATCTATTCCTGGCTGCATTTACACTGGTGCTGATTATTTTAATGAACAGGTTTTTTAAAGGCTATATGAAAGCGATTTCTGTCCTGCTGTCATTGGTGGCCGGGACGATAACAGCTTATTTTATGGGGCTCGTCAGCTTTGCCGAAGTCAGCCAGGCTTCCTGGTTTCATGTTGTTCAGCCGTTTTATTTCGGATTTCCCACATTCAATGCCTCAGCCATCCTTACGATGACTTTAGTAGCGATTGTGAGCATGATTGAATCTACTGGGGTATTTCTCGCTCTCGGAGATGTCTGTGAGAGAAAGCTGGACTCTAAAGACATAAAAAAAGGGCTGCGTGCAGAAGGACTGGCTGTTGTTATAGGGGGCATTTTTAACGCGTTTCCTTATACGTCCTTTTCACAGAATGTGGGACTGGTAGCATTGACTAAAGTAAAAACGAGAAATGTTGTTATCGCAGCTGGTGTCATATTAATGACTTTAGGCCTTTTACCTAAAGTGGCTGCTCTGACTACGATTATTCCTATGGCTGTTCTTGGTGGAGCCATGATTCCAATGTTTGGGATGGTTATCTCATCAGGAATCAGAATGCTTTCTGCAGTGGATTTCAGCAAAAATGAAAACCTGCTGATTGTTGCCTGTTCAATAGGAATCGGACTTGGTTCGGCAGTTGTACCGCAGATTTTTGAGAGTTTGCCGACAAGTGCACGGCTTCTGGTTGAAAATGGAATTGTACTGGGAAGCATCACAGCAATTTTATTAAATTTGGTATTTAATTATAAAGAGTTAAATATAAGTGAAAGTGAAAGAATCGAACAGCTGAAAGGAGATCACTCAGCTGAAATGATTTAATAGCAGCAACTGTAACCATCTGCCTCTTTTTTTGAGGCAGAAATCAAATTAATAGATAGGAGCAGGGTAAATGGACTTAATTCTGAAAAATGCAAATATTCCGCAGGGAGATCGTCAGGTTTTAACGAATATTCTAGTAAACGAGGGAAAGATTGTCGGCTACACAAATGACATTTCGTTTCTCAATGCATCTAAGGTCATTGATATTCAAGGGAAATTAGTCGTTCCAGGCTGTATTGATCCGCATACTCATTTTATGGATCCCGGTTTTACTCACAGAGAGACTTTTGCAACCGGCAGCCGTTCTGCAGCAGCCGGAGGCTTAACAACCATTATCGATATGCCGTGCTGCAGCAAGCCGTCTGTTCGGGATGGGGATAGCTTCAATAAAAAAATCGGACCAATCAGAGATCAGGCTTATATTGATTACTGCTTCTGGGGCGGCATGACAGGTGAAGATGCACGTGAAGGCTGGATTGATAATATTTACCCTCAGATCGATCAGGGAGTTGTTGCGTTTAAAGTTTACATGACTCCTTCTGTGCCTACCTTCCCTAAAGTATCTGACGCAGAAATGCTGGAGATTTTCAAAAACGTGGCAAAAACCGGTCTTCCGATTGGTGTTCATGCCGAAAACTACGATATCTGCACATTCAATTCGAAGAAACTTGAAAAAGAAGGCCGCCTTGACGGACCTGCATGGGCTGAAGCTCGTTCGAGCCTCGCTGAGAAAGTGGCCATTGAACTGATTCTCAGCTTCGCGGAAGCTACAGACGCACGTGTACATGTAGTACATATGAGCACAAAGGAAGGCGTCGAGCTGGTTAAAGCTGCTAAGAAGCGTGGTGTCAAGGTTACAGCTGAAACCTGCCCTCACTACCTTGTTCTTAATGCTAAGGATTCAATGTCAGAGCGGGGCTCTTATGCAAAGATTGCTCCTCCACTGCGTGGAAAAGAGGATAACGAATCCCACTGGCAGGCTTTGGCTGATGGAACAATCGACTTTGTCGGAACTGACCATGCTCCATATGAAATTGCCACCGAAAAGGATTATCCTGGTGCAACGATCTGGAACACCTTCCCTGGCATTCCTGGGGTAGAAACGATGGTGCCAATCCTTGTCAGTGAAGGGTTAAATAAAGGCCGTCTATCCCTATCAAGATTTGTCGAAGTAACGAGCCGAAATGCCGCCATTCATTATGGCATTTATCCTAAGAAAGGCTCAATGGAAATTGGCAGTGATGCAGATTTCACGGTTATTGATCTTGAAAAAGAATATGTAATTGATGAGCAGAAAACAGAATCAATGGCTAAATACAACCCGCTGCATGGCATGAAACTAAAAGGTAAGCCAGTCCAGACCATTATCCGCGGAAACGTAGTCTTTGAAGAAGACAAAGGGATTGTCGGAGAAGCGGGATATGGTGAGTATGTTCCACGCCAAAGCATCCAGAGGCTTGAGAGAACATTTAAGTTTGAAAAATATGAAGCGGTAAATGTGAAAACTAAAGATCCTGTAGCACAGCAATAACTATTTATATCGAGGGAGGCAGAACGGATTGGAACTTAGGGGAAAAAAACACTGTGTAGTCATTATTGATATGTTAAACGACTTTATAGGCGAAAAAGCAGCATTAAGGTGTGAAAATGGCGAAAAAATTGTTCCTAAAATTCAAGAGCTTATTGAATTCGCACATGATCACAATATCCAGGTTGTGCATGTTCAGGAGGCTCACAGAAAGAATGACCGTGATTTCCGTGTAAGACCTGTCCATGCCATAAAGGGAACCTGGGGTTCTGAATTCATTCCAGAGCTTCAGCCGGATGAGAGCAAAGGAGACTATGTGGTCCAAAAGAGGCGGCATAGTGCATTCAGCTATACCGATTTTGATCTCTTCCTGAGAGAAGAAGAAATTGATACGGTCGTCCTTACTGGAGTCTGGACCAATGTATGTGTACGCAGTACCGCCTCTGATGCCTTGTATCATGGCTATAATGTGATTTGCGTTTCAGATGCCACCGCTTCACAGGATGATGATATGCACGTATCTGGTCTAAGAGACATTGACATTTTCGGAGATATATTATCAACAGAAGAATACAAAGAACTGGCTAAAAAGAAATTCTCCCAAGACGAATCCGTTGTCTAACTCTTCTCCAGTTCCAAGGAAAAAACGAATTTTAGTGGGCATAACCGGAGCAAGCGGATCATTGTATGCATATACACTGATCCGCGCTCTTCATCAATTAGAGATCGAAACGCATTTAATTGCTACGGAGATGGGAGAAAAAGTAATGCAATTTGAATGCGGGGTCAAGATGGACGAGCTGAAGGAATATGCCGCTATCCACAGCAACCGGAATCTTTTCGCTGCGGTTGCCAGCGGATCCTTTAAAACAGACGGAATGGTGATTGTGCCATGTTCGATGAATACATTGGGTGCGATTGCGAACGGAGTCGGGGATACACTTCTAAGCAGGGCTGCCAGTGTTGTTTTGAAGGAGAATCGAAAGTTTATTATTGTTCCGAGAGAAGCTCCTTTTAATTTGATTCACCTGCGCAATATGACTCTCCTTGCTGAGAGCGGGGCTTGCATAATGCCCGCATCTCCAGGTTTTTATCATAAGCCGACGGAAATTTGGGAGCTGGCCAACTTTATGGTGGCGAGGATATTGGACATGCTGGATATCGACCATGAGCTCTTGGAGAGATGGGGGGAAAAGGCATGAACCCTGTAACAATGAGGGCTTTGCTGGATAGATGGGATAGCATGGGACTTCTTCATCGGGTGAAAAAAGAGGTGGACCCTCTCTATGAACTGGGAGCAGTGATAAATACGAAAAATGGCAGACAGCCTTTTTTATTTCAGAAAATCAAAGGCTATCAATCTTCCATGGCTGCCGGTTTGGGAGGAGACAGAGAACTTTTGGCGGACAGCATGGGGATCACCCCATCTGAACTTATACCTAAAATCATCGAATCAATAGTTAATCCTATTCCGACAACTTTAAGGCAAACTGGTCCTGTTCAGGAGAATCTTGTGACCGGGGAATTCGATCTGGCAGATTTGTTTCCTATCCCAACCTATCATGCAGATGACTCAGGTGCTTATTATGTAGCAGGAATATTGGTGGTTAAAGACTTATCGGGCAGAAAAAGGTATACCTCGATTCGCAGGATGCAATACCTTGGCGGCAATCGAACGAACATTCTCATAACATCCCCGGAGCTGATGGAGCAATATGCCCATTATGAAAGCATCGGCGAACCGATGGAAGTGGCTGTTATGTTTGGGGTGGTTCCGGCTGTTGTCTTAAGTTCTCAGATCAGTACGCATTTGTATCATACCGACAAATTGGATGTAGCAGGTGCACTGCTTGGCCAGTCTCTGGATGTGGTTCAGTGCAAAACGGTCGATTTGGAAGTACTGGCTGAAGCGGAAATTGTTCTGGAAGGCAAGATGCTTCCATTTGAAAGAGAACTGGAAGGTCCGTTCGGCGAACTGGCCGGTTATTATGGCACCAGAACGCCACAGCCGATAGTAGAATTTTCAGCCGTTACTTACCGGAATAACGCTATCTCACAGACTATTTTTCCATCAAGTTATGAAGAAAGGCTGCCAATGGCGCTTGTCAGGGAAGCTACACTTTTAAGCACCGTCAGGCAGGTTGTTCCAAATATCAAAGCTGTACATATCCCGATGGGCGGTGTCGCCCGCTATCATGCAGTCATACAAATTGACAAGAAGCATGATGGTGACGGCAAACAGGCGGCACTTGCAGCTTTTGCAAGCGATAAGGATTTAAAGCATGTGGTTGTTGTGAATGATGACGTCGATATCTTTGATTCGGATGATGTTGAGTGGGCTATAGCGACAAGAGTGCAGGCGGGGGATGATATTTTTATCGTACAGGGTGCGAAGGGTTCACCGCTCGAGTCTTCTCATCATTTAAAAGGAGTCAGTGATAAGATGGGCATCGATGCAACCTATCCGCTTGGAAAAGAAGAGTTATTTAAAAGAACTTCAATCCCCATTGAAGTGAATCTCGAAGACTATCTTTAAGCTTTTGCAGTAGAGGAGGTCAAAAATGAAGGCAATTGGCTTAATAGAAACAAGAGGCTTGACAGCAGCTATTGCAGCGCTGGACTCAATGGCAAAAGCAGCAAATGTCAGCTTAGTTGATTTAAAGAGAGTCGGATCCGGACTTGTCACCGTCATTATTGAAGGGGATGTGGCGGCAGTTACAGCTGCTGTCGAGGTTGGGAAGACTGCTCATACAGTGGCTGGAGGAGAACTGGTTTCGGCTAATGTGATACCCCGCCCTCATTCAGAACTTCGCAAAATTCTATAAGAAGATGTTCCATAAGTGGAGGTGCATAATGTGTGTCTGACTTTATTAAAAGTGTTGTAGAAGAAGTGATGAAGCCCTACAGCAAGCAAAAAGTAAATCCTATTAAGGGAGCTGCCAATTTTTCCCCGCACCAAAGCCAGCCGGGATTGGAGTCGGGTATACCGGGCATCAGCCGGCCAAATTATCAGAAAGAAAAAATGAATAAAAGAATAGCTGTTAAGCATGCAGACCCGCCCCAGGCTGCTAATCCACAACCAAACTTTAGAAGGCAGACAGTTTCACTTTCTTCACCCACGCCTTCCGCTAAAGAAAAAATTGCACAGCTTCAGACCCTGTCCCTGGTACAAGGGAAGCAGCGGGTTTCTGCCAGGGCTGAATCCGCTGAAACAAAACCCGGCCGAAATGCTAGAGAAAGCCAGCTTATCGGACAAACTCCGGAGGGTGTTAAAGTCTGGCTGTTCTCAGATCTTCACCCCGCATTGGAAGGCTCCTTTCAGCGGGAATTAAAAACAGCCTTAATCGGGGTTGTTACTTCAGAGAAATGTACGCCGGGACAGCTATTTTTACTGAATGACCTTTTAAGAGAGTTTCCTTCTTTAAGATATTGCCTGTCTTGGGACAAAAACAGCGGGCAATCCTTTTCGCTGGAGCTTTATGAAGAGGATGATGGAATACTGTTAAACGCTTTAAAGAGCTTCTTTAAAAAACTTTCCCAAAAAAAATTTAAAACGATTACAGCACATATAGAAAAGTCCCCCAGTCCATGGCTTACAAAACAATTGGGGCTAAACTCGTCAATTGGCGGTGTCGGTGTCATTGAAGGAATCGACTATTATTCCAGCATTTTGCTCCTTGACCGGCACATGAAAAAAAATACGGCCGAACACATCAAATTTTTGATAGAGAAGAACTATGTGCTTCTTCACGGTCAGTTTGATGAGGTATCCCGGATCACGGATCTGCTTTGTAAGGAATACGACAGGATTAAATAAGGCTTGGCCAGCAGCACAGTCACAGATCAGCTCAATAATTCCTGAAAATTTAGCCGGTCTGACAATTTCATAGGAGGAGGATTCTTCAGTTGCAAGCATTGGGTTTGATTGAAACCGTTGGTTATTCAACAGCAGTTTCTGCAGCAGATGCAGCTGTAAAAGCAGCAGATGTAGAAATTGTAGGAATTGAAAAAGTAATAGGAGTGGATGGCTACCTTGGCGTCACAATCCATTTTAACGGTGATGTTGCGGCTGTAAAGTCTGCAGTCGATGCCGGTGTGAGTTCAGCAGAGAGAATAGGAAAAGTAATTTCTGCTCATGTCATCCCGCGTGCACACAGTGAAGTGGCAGGGAAGCTGCTTCCGAATTTCAAACTGAAAGACATGCAACCGGAAGCAGGTGCTGAAAAAGAGGTTAAATCCGTAGAAAAGCCGCATGAAAAAAAGAAAGCTAAAATACAAAATGAGCCTGACGAAAATGATAATGACAAACCATCAGTTTAATAAACTTAAGGAGGAAACACACAATGGGTGAAGCATTGGGATTAATCGAGACGAAAGGCCTAGTCGGCGCAGTAGAGGCAGCGGATGCAATGGTTAAAGCAGCAAATGTGGAGATCTGCGGATATGAAAAAGTGGGATTTGGTCTTGTAACAGTTATGGTCAGAGGAGATGTTGGAGCGGTTAAAGCTGCGACCGATGCAGGAGCCGAAGCTGCCAGCAGAGTTGGAGAACTGATCTCGGTACATGTCATTCCGAGACCGCACAGCGAAGTTGAAAGAGCTCTTTTATCAAAAAATATCGGTGAATAAGCATGAGGAGCAGAAAGCAGAGTGTTATGGCGAAAAACACTCTGCAGGCGCTTTATATGCGAAATGAAAACTGCAGAGACAGAAAACCTCATGTCCTGGCTCTATTAACCTCTCATTTGATAGGAATGGAACCGGGATTTTCTTACTTGAAAAAGCTAACAGAGGAAGATATTACACTTAGAATGGCTGCTGAAGAAGAAATGCTGGCCCAATTTCCGCTTGAGGAGTTAGTTTCTCTGACCGGAAATGACGATTGGATCTCTGCTTCAATGATTAATGATCAGCTTCTTGATCATTTTGATGAAATTCTTTTGCCAATTCTATCTTTTTCTTTAATAGCAGATCTATTGAATCTTAACGAACAAAGGCCATTGGTGCAGATCATCCTAATGGGTTTATTAAAAGGGAAACGGGTCACGGCTTTGAAGGCTGGAGGTGATCCTTTCAGCCAGTATTGGAAACTGAAAGGAATGGATAAAGGTCCGGACTTTTTAAAAAGAAAGCTTAATGGGCAGATGACAGAGCTGAAGGTGCTTGGCATCAGATTAATAGATTTCAATGATAGGACAGACTTTGCTGTTCATCAAATGAAGAAAACGGTTATATCCGAGGAGACAGTCCGGTTTGCCTATTTGAACAATCTTGATCAGCTGACTGTTCCAAAAGGGGCTATCATAACCCCCCTGGCAAAAGATACAGCAAAGGAACTTAAGATCGAAATTATTTTACATTAAGGGGTAGGTCTTTATGCAAATGGGAATAGTGGTTGGCCGTGTAACTGCCACAAGAAAAGATGATAATCTGGTGGGCACAAAACTATTAATTACCCAGCCTATAGGATTGGACGGCTCAATGTTACCGAACCCCATTATAACCGTTGATACTGTTGGTGCCGGCATTGGCGAGAAAGTCATCTATGTGACTGGAAGCATGGCATCAAGAGCGGTTCAGAATAAAGATGCACCTATCGATGCTGCCATTATCGGAATTATTGACAGTGTAGAAGGAATGGAAACAGGGGGTTAATAAATGGATGCAAAAAATATCAAAAAGGCAGTGCAGTACCGCAAGCTTATTGATGTGTTGCTTGATTCGAGCCAATATGCCGATGTAGTTCTGAAAGGGGGATACTTTATTAATGTGATCACCCGTGAGATCTATGAAGCAGACGTTGCGATGAAAGGCGAATATATATTAATGGCAGGGGACGCAAAAGACTTAATTGGACCAAAAACGATAGTGGAAAACATTCAGGGGAAATTCGTTTGTCCAGGGTTCATTGATTCTCATATGCATTTTGAGAGTGCGATGCTGACGTGTACGGAATTCTCCAAGCTTTCCATTCCGACAGGTACCACCACGCTGATTGGTGATCCGCATGAAATAGGGAACGTCCTGGGTGTTCACGGGATGCAGGCAATGATTGAAGAAGCTAAGACACTTCCAAACCGGGTATTATTCACGGTGCCTTGTGCTGTGCCTGATGCTCCCGGTCTTGAAACATCCGGCTTTGATGTGACATCAAAGGATATGAAAGAGCTCCTGGCAGACCCATATGTGCAGGGAATTGGGGAGATTCAAAGCTTCAGCAATATCGGTCCCGTGTATGAGCATGCACCGGAATTAATAGACGACCTTGTTGCCGCAGTTTCATATGCAAACAGCATAGGGAAAACCGTTGAAGGGAACGCACCGGGATTGTTTGGCAAAGAGCTTGCCGCCCATATTATCAGCGGAGGGAACCATGTGTCCTGCCATGAAACTACAACGAAAGAAGAAACAGTCGAAAAGCTGCGCAATGGCGTAAGTGTGTTCATGCGTGAAGGCTCTTCCCAAAGAAATATGGCAGACTGTATTCGCGCCATAACCGAGGATGGGCTGGATTCCCGCCGTGCAATCCTTGTATCGGACGATATGGTGCCTGCTGATCTGTTAAATTACGGACATATGAATGATATCGTCCGCAGAACCATTGCAGTTGGCATTGATCCAGTGGAAGCCATCCAAATGGCGACCATTAATCCTGCCACCCACTTTGGCTTTAAGGATGTGGGGGTAATTGCACCAGGCAAAAGAGCAGATGTCGTCGTGATCAGCGATCTGAACAATATGACAATTGATCAGGTATACCTGGCAGGGAAAAAAGCAGCTGAAAAAGGCGAATTAACTATAGATATTGCTCCCTACATATATCCGGAAAGTGTGAAAAAGTCAGTGAAGCGGAAGCCTGTAACAGTGAAGGAACTCGCCATTGAAGCTCCAGGCAGCCGTGCAAAAGTTAGGGCAATTGAAGCAATACCTTTCCAGAACTTAACTGGCGGAAGCGAATATATGTTGAATGTCAAAGACGGTATTGTGCAGCCGTGCTTAAAGCAGGATGTGCTGCCGCTGCTGGTAGTTGAACGCCACGGCAGAACCGGAAAAATCGGCAAGACGTTTCTTCATGGTTTTGATCTGAAAAGCGGAGCCATAGCAGAAAGCGTTGCTCATGATACACATAATATTATTGTAACAGGAACTAACTACGTAGATATGGCCATGGCGGTTAACCGTGTCATTGCCATGGATGGCGGAATAGCCATGATAAAGGATAGCAAAGTAGTAGGTGATCTTCCTCTCCGGATTGGCGGTTTAATGACAGATGAATTAACTGGAAAAGAAATGAGTGAAAAGGTCGACGAATTATCGCATCTTGCCAAAGAAGTTCTGGGCTGCGGTATGGAAGTTCCCTTTATGCATTTATCATTCTGGTCATTGGTAACAAGCCCGAAATGGAAAATTACAGATATGGGGCTTATTGATGTAGATAAGTTTGAGGTTATCCCGACCATTATTAATTGATCATTAAAGCGGCGTTCTCTGCCGCTTTTCATATATACAGCAGGTAAAGGAGGAATAGCATGGGAGTTAAGCTTGTCGATTTAACGCAGGAAATTTATCAGGGGATGCCTGTTTTTCCCCTTCATCAGAAAACAATGATCTTCCCGAATATCTCCCACGAAGAAAGTGAAAAGCAAATTGGATTTACGTTTGCAACTAATAATCTATTAATCAATGAACATGGTCCAACTCATAGTGATGCAACTTATGAGTATGATCCTGACGGCCAATACATCGATGAAATGCCGCTTGAGTATTTTTACGGGCCCGCAGTTTGCCTTGATGTATCCCACATCCAGCCTCATCAATATATAACAGACCGTGATCTCGAGGATGCGCTGAGGAAATCACAGCAGTTTATTGAAAAAGGAGATATTGTCCTCCTCTATACAGGCCATTACAATCGGTCTTATGGTACTGATAAATGGCTCACCACGTATACTGGCCTGGATTATCAGGCAGCAAAATGGCTGGCTGATAAAGGTGCAGTCAATATAGGCATTGATGCCCCGGCCATTGACCATCCGGATGATCCAAAGTACTCCGGACATCTTATTTGCCGTGAATACGGAATAACCAATACGGAAAATCTCTGCAATCTCGACCAGATCGCAGGCATGCGATTTCTATATTTCGGACTCCCTCTCAGAATTCGGAAAGGAACGGGATCTCCGATTCGTGCGGTGGCAGTTTTCATTGAATAACAACAAAGGATGGTGATCAAATGAAAGAGGTTTTTAACAGAGGCAAGATCCGGGACGAAATTATTATCCCGCCGTATGAAGGAAGAAGCGCACTGATTCACAAAGGGGAAGATCTGATTATTATTGATATGGAAGGAAAACAGGTCGGGGACTTTGTCTGCTTTAACTATGAAGATCCCGAAGAACATGTTTCACCTGTTCATATGCGGGCTTCACTAAGCAGTATACGGCTTAAAACGGGAGACTGGCTTTACAGCAACCGCCGCCGTCCTCTAATGCAGCTGATGGAAGATACTGTTGGAAAACATGATTTCTTCTTTCCGGCATGTGATTATTACCGCTACAAAGTTGATTTCGATAAAGAGGACCACCCTAATTGCCATGATAATATTGCGAATGCATTGAAAAAGTATAATATTCATCCCCCGGTTATTCCGGATCCCATTAATATCTTTATGAATAATGTCCTTGATGATGCCGGGGATTATGTCATTGCAGAACCCCTTTCCAAGCCTGGCGATTACATAAGGCTGAAAGCACTGTGCGATGTTGTCATTGCCTGTACAACGTGTTCCCAGGACATGGCGCCTGTTAATGGGTTTAAAGTGACCCCTATTAAAATGCAAATTATGGAGGCAGATTAATGGATGATATTCAGTTCCTTCAGCATCTGCTCCAAATTGACAGCTCCAATCCGCCCGGAAACGAACATTTAGTGACTGAAGCTTTTATTAACAGATGCAAGCAAAATGGTCTGCCGTTTAAAGTGACCATACTTGATGAAACTCGAAGCAATTTTGAAGTTACGCTTCCAGGAAAAAGCGGTAAACAGCTATTCTTATGCGGTCATATGGATACAGTTTCACCTGGAACAGGAGAATGGGTTTACTCCCCTTTTTCAGGGGAAATCGCAAATGGCCGGATTTATGGCAGAGGAGCTTCTGATATGAAAAGCGGCCTTGCAGCAATGTTCCTGGCTTTGGAGGAGCTGTATCTTTCAAATACTGTTCCTCCAGCAGATGTTACCTTTTTGGCAACAGCGGGGGAAGAAGTCGACAGCTGCGGTGCCAGGACTTTTTTAAAAGAAAATGATGGCCGAAAAATTGATGCACTTGTCATTGCCGAACCGACAAATGAAAAAATTGTGATTGGACATAAGGGAGCCCTTTGGCTTGAGATTACAGCTTATGGAAAAACCTCTCACGGTTCCATGCCGGAACAGGGAATCAATGCAGTCGATCATATGCTGAAAATTATCCGGGTATTGGATGAAATGAAAATTGAATGGAAGACAGAAAAGAAGCCCCTCGGACAAAGCAGCCTGGCTGTTACCATGATTGAAGGCGGAGTGCAGACCAATGTCATTCCGGATAAATGCAGCATCAGAGCAGATATTAGAACAGTTCCCCCTCAATCTCATTCCCATTTTATAAAAAAGCTAAAATCCAAACTGGATGTTCTATTGGATCAGGGCGATATTTATAAATACAATGTTGAAACTCTTCTTGACCGTCCATCTATTTTAACTGATCCAGCTCGGGACATTATTCAAATTGCGCAGATGGTAAAGGGCGAATCGGAAGCGGACCATTACGGGGTGTCCTACTATACAGATGGTGCCGTACTTAATCCAAGGAGTGAAATTCCTACCTTGATTTACGGCCCAGGTGATGAAAAGCTGGCGCATCAGCCAAATGAGTGGGTTAGTCTGGCGGCATATCAGCGCTCCATTCAATTTTACAGACAGCTTATTATGTCATATGGAAACCTGGAGCCGTCAGAAGTCAGTCCGATGCAAGGGGGAGAAAGAAAATGAGCAGTATTCTGATAAAAAACGCTGAAATTATTACAATGAATGCAGCTGAAGAAATCATTTTCGGAGACTTATATATTGTAGATGACCGCATTGCCGAAATTGGACAGAATTTAACACATAAAGCGGATAAAGTAATCGATGCCAGCGGAAAGACGGTCATTCCGGGATTTATTCAGACACATATCCATCTGTGCCAGACATTATTCCGCGGGCAGGCTGATGATTTGGAGCTTCTTGATTGGCTGAAGCAGAAGATCTGGCCGCTTGAGGCTTCGCATGATGAAGAGTCCATCTATTATTCTGCTATGCTCGGAATTGGCGAATTGCTCCAGAGCGGAACAACAACTGTAGTGGACATGGAAACCGTTAATCATACTGAATATGCCTTTCAGGCCATTGCCGAAAGCGGCATACGGGCACTTGCCGGAAAGGTCATGATGGATAAAGGGGATGAGGTCCCTGTTCCGTTAAGAGAAAATACTTCCAAATCCATCCAGCAAAGCGTGGATCTCCTTGAAAGATGGCACAATCGTGATAACGGACGAATACAATATGCCTTCTGTCCCCGATTTGTCGTTTCCTGCACAGAGGAATTGCTGACAAATGTCAGGGATCTCTCTGCACAATACAACGTAAGGGTCCATACTCATGCATCGGAAAATGCCAATGAAATTCTCCTTGTTGAAAGAGAACTGGGCATGCGGAATGTAGTCTACCTGGACAGCATTGGGCTTGCCAATGAAAGGCTTATACTGGCACACTGTGTTTGGCTAAATGAAGAAGAAAAAAGAATCATTAAAGAGCGGGGTGTAAAGGTCAGCCATTGTCCGGGATCCAATCTGAAGCTGGCATCTGGTGTGGCAGAGATTCCTTCCTTATTGGATCAGCAGGCTTTTGTCAGCCTGGGAGCAGATGGAGCTCCATGCAATAACAATCTGGATATGTTTAATGAAATGAGGTTGGCTGCAATCATTCAGAAGCCTGTACACGGCCCAACTGCAATGAATGCGAGAACTGTCTTCAGAATGGCGACGATCGGCGGAGCTAAGGCAGTTGGAATGGAACAGGAAATCGGAAGTCTGGAGCCCGGAAAGAAAGCAGACCTTGCTATCCTTAATCTGAATGATTTTCATGTGTATCCGTCTTTTGATATCGATACCATCTCGAGAATTGTCTATTCAGCCACTCGTGCAGACGTAGAATCCACCATTGTTAACGGGAAAATGGTGATGGAAAAACGGAAGCTGAAAACAGTTGATAAAGAAATGGTTTTAAAAGAAGCGAACACTAGCATAAAGAGGCTGCTCAAAAGATTAGAGACAGCAGTTTATTAATCTTCTAATTCGGCTGAAAGCAAATCAGCCGGGTTTTTTTATGGTAAAATATAGTAAAGGGGTGTGATGTTTTGAAAGCTGAAATTTTAGACCATGCAAATCTCATGCAGGCATCTGAGTTTATTGCAGAAATGAACGCCTTGCCAGAGTGTCATATAGGGTATTTGGGGACCAGCCAAAACGATATTTTTCAAAGTCTGGAAGAAATGAATCATGATGCCGAATCAGCTGCGTTTATTGTCCGGGAGGGTGATGCTCTTGCTGGTTTTCTGGGTATAGATGCAGATCTTTATAAAGGGACAGCTGAGTTATGGGGACCTTTTGTACAGAAAAAGGAACTTATGAGAATATTATGGGAAAAAGCACTCCATTATTTTGAAGGAAAGCTGGATACATACTATTTATTTGCTGATACATCCAACCAAGCTGCAGCCGAATTTGCATCCAAAAATGGATTCAGGCTGCAATCGGCTCAAACATACATGGAACTGAAAGAACATTCAAGCAATGGTTTAAGAAAGGTCAGTTTATTGCCCATTCAACGCCATAGAGAATTTATTCATTTGCATGATACTGTGTTTCCTCATACATATTATTCAGGGAAAGAGATTATCGAAAAAATGAATGCTGATCAAAAAGTCTATACATCCGATGATGCGGATGGATTAAATGGCTATTTATATGCAGAATACAATCGTGAAGAAAAAGAAGGAAGCATTGAATTCATTGGTGTGAATCCCAGTAAGCGCAAGATTGGGATTGGACTGAATTTGCTGGAAATGGCGGTTCATGATCTTTTTGTAAATAGTGGTGCCGAAAGCATAAAGCTTTGTGCAGGGACAGCAAACGGGAAAGCGCTGTCTATTTATAAAAAAGCAGGGTTTACAGTTGAGAGGTCATTGAATTTTTATAAGCTCGATATTCGGGAATAAAAGCAATAAGTTAGTGTGCTCTTGTGTTTTTAGGTAAAATATAATTAACCAGATAAAATTGGAGGGAACAAAATGGCTATTGAAAACCCAAGCAGGGACGAAATCGGTGTCCTCTTAAAAAAGGCAAAGCGGATAGCTGTTGTAGGATTAAGCGGAAATCCTGATCGTACATCCTATATGGTATCAGAGGCGATGCAAAAAGCGGGCTATGAAATCATTCCGGTTAATCCGTCTGTTGATGAAGTACTTGGAGTAAAGGCAGTGCCCAGTCTTAAAGACATCGAGGGGCATGTAGATATCGTTAATGTATTCAGGCGATCTGAGTTTCTTCCGGAAATCGCGCGGGAATTTGCTGAAATAGATGCTGATATCTTCTGGGCTCAGCTCGGAGTGGCAAACCAGGAAGCATACGATTTTCTTAAAGAAAAAGGGTACACTGTCATCATGGACCGCTGCATTAAAGTTGAACATGCTCTGACAAAGTAAGCTAAAGCATGAGGTCTATATAAGATCTCATGTTTTTTATTTTTTATAGAATCCCTGTAAATAAAGGGTTCGTGTAACGGAAATAATCATGATAAATCTCTTAAATCTTAAGATCTTATTTGCCAAAACCAAATAAATAGATAAAATAAAGCATAGACCATCCTAATTTATATGGTAAAATATAAGTATAGAACACCTGTTCGAACGTTGTTTTTTCACAATGAAAATTGGCCGTACAGCCGAATTCTTATGGGGTGTTCCAATGCCGTGTTTTCAGCGGCAAGTGTTTTGCAGGAAATGAAAGGGGTATGTTCGTGGCAAGAAATCAGGAAGCTTTTGACTACAATGATGATGCCATACAGGTACTCGAAGGGCTTGAAGCGGTTAGAAAACGCCCTGGGATGTACATTGGAAGTACGGATGCAAGGGGTTTGCACCATCTTGTATATGAGATTGTCGATAATGCTGTCGATGAGGCATTGGCAGGTTACGGGGATCATATCATTGTCAGAATACATAAAGATAATTCTATTAGTGTACAAGATAAAGGACGCGGAATGCCTACAGGTATGCACAGAATGGGCAAGCCGACTCCAGAAGTCATATTAACTGTCCTTCATGCCGGGGGAAAGTTTGGCCAGGGAGGCTATAAGACAAGCGGCGGGCTTCATGGTGTTGGTGCATCTGTCGTCAACGCCCTTTCCGAATGGCTTGTGGTTAAAATTAAACGTGACGGCTTTGTATATGAACAGCGTTTCGAGCTGGGCGGCAAGCCGGTGACCACATTGGAAAAGATCGGCAAGACAAATCAATCAGGGACCACCATTCACTTTAAGCCGGATCCGTCGATTTTCTCGACAACCACCTATAATTACGAAACGCTTTGTGAGCGTCTTCGTGAATCTGCTTTCCTTCTAAAAGGAATGAAAATAGAAATCATAGATGAGCGTAATGATTTTCATGACGTTTTTCACTATGAAAACGGCATAGAAGCATTTGTAGAATATTTAAATGAAGAAAAGGATGTTCTGCACCCTGTCGTAAGCTTTGAAGGCGAAAGCAATGCAATTGAAGTGGATTTTGCTTTTCAATTCAATGATGGGTACTCGGAAAATGTTCTTTCATTCGTCAACAATGTCCGCACAAAGGACGGCGGTACGCATGAGGCAGGGAGTAAAACTGCGATGACTAGGGCTTTTAATGAATATGCCCGCAAAGTGAATCTTCTGAAGGAAAAAGATAAAAACCTGGATGGAGCGGATCTGCGTGAAGGATTCACGGCGATCATCTCTGTTCGTGTTCCTGAGGAGCTTCTGCAGTTTGAGGGACAGACGAAAGGCAAGCTGGGGACCAGTGAAGCACGTTCTGCTGTCGATTCAGTTGTTTCCGAGCATTTATCTTATTTCCTTGAAGAAAACCCTGAGACAAGCTCTCTGTTAATTAAAAAGGCGATAAAAGCTTTCCAGGCAAGAGAAGCGGCCCGCAAAGCACGTGAGGAAGCAAGAAGCGGGAAAAAGCGGAAAAAATCGGAAGCAATGCTTTCGGGAAAACTGACTCCGGCCCAATCGCGGAACCCTCAAAGAAATGAATTATATCTGGTTGAGGGTGATTCTGCCGGAGGGTCAGCCAAACAGGGCCGGGACAGGCGTTTTCAGGCTGTGCTTCCGCTTAGAGGTAAAGTAATCAATACAGAAAAAGCAAAGCTTGCGGATATCTTTAAAAATGAAGAAATCAATACCATTATCCATGCCGTTGGGGCAGGTGTTGGCGCGGATTTTAATCTGGATGATGTCAACTATGATAAGGTAATCATCATGACAGATGCCGACACTGATGGAGCGCATATCCAGGTCCTTTTGCTCACGTTCTTTTACAGGTATATGAAACCGCTGCTTGAAGCGGGAAAGGTATTCATTGCGCTGCCTCCTTTATATAAAGTCAGCAGAGGGTCAGGCAAAAAAGAAGTGATTGAGTATGCATGGAGTGATGATGACCTTCAGGATACCATTAAAAAGGTGGGTAAAGGCTACATGCTCCAGCGTTACAAAGGGCTCGGGGAAATGAACGCCGACCAGCTGTGGGAGACAACTATGGATCCGGAGTCGCGCACATTGATCCGCGTTAAAATTGATGATGCAGCCAGAGCTGAACGCCGTGTGACCACCTTGATGGGCGATAAGGTTGAACCCCGCCGCAAATGGATTGAATCGAATGTGGCATTCGGCCTTGAAGAAGATGGAAGCATACTTGAAAATGAAAATATTTCAGTACTAGAGGAGGAGGGTGTTGACTCATGAGTTCTGCTGAAAAATTCCGGGACCTTCCTCTTGAAGATGTATTAGGCGACCGCTTTGGGCGTTATAGTAAATATATTATTCAGGATCGTGCCCTTCCTGATGCACGTGATGGGCTAAAGCCCGTTCAAAGACGGATTCTTTATGCCATGCACGTAGAAGGAAACACACATGAAAAGGGCTTTAGAAAGTCCGCTAAAACAGTCGGGAATGTAATCGGCAATTATCATCCGCATGGCGATACTTCAGTTTATGACGCGATGGTGCGGATGAGCCAGGATTGGAAGGTCCGTAACCTTCTTGTGGAAATGCACGGAAATAATGGGAGCATCGATGGAGATCCCCCGGCAGCCATGCGTTATACAGAAGCCCGTTTATCTCCCCTTTCTTCCGAATTGCTGAGAGATATTGAGAAAAGAACCGTTGAATTCATCCCGAACTTTGATGACACGTCCAGTGAGCCAACCGTTTTGCCGGCAGTTTATCCGAATTTGCTTGTCAATGGCTCAACAGGCATCTCTGCGGGGTATGCAACTGATATTCCGCCCCATCACCTAAATGAGATTATTGATGGTGTTATTTTACGGATGGATAAGCCTGATTGTTCCATAGATGATCTGATGGAGCATATCAAAGGTCCGGATTTCCCTACAGGAGGCATAATCCAGGGAGTCGATGGAATAAAAAAGGCTTATGAAACAGGAAGAGGCAAAATCATTGTCCGCGGAAAGGCTGAATTTGAGGATTTGCGCGGAGGAAAAAAACAGATCGTCATCACTGAGATTCCTTATGAAGTGAATAAAGCAAATCTGGTCAAGAAGATTGATGAGTTCCGCCTTGACCGGAAAGTGGAAGGTATTGCTGAAGTCCGTGATGAAACAGACCGGACCGGCCTTCGCATTGTGATCGAGTTAAAAAAGGATGCAGATCCTGAAGGTGTGCTTCACTACCTGTACAAAAACAGTGACCTGCAGATCCCCTATAACTTCAATATGGTTGCCATTCATAATCGCCACCCGAAATTAATGGGGTTACGAGAGTTGCTGGATGCTTATATAGGCCATCGTAAAGAAGTCGTTACACGCAGATCCCAGTATGAGCTGCAAAAGGCCGAGGCGCGCCAGCATATCGTTGAGGGTCTCATGAAGGCTCTGTCAATACTGGATGAAGTGATTGCAGCGATCCGCGCTTCTAAAGACAAACGGGATGCGAAAGATAATCTGATTGCCAAGTTTGAATTCACTGAACCTCAGGCAGAAGCAATTGTTTCCCTGCAGCTATATCGCTTAACCAATACCGATATAACCGCCTTAAGAGCAGAGGCCGAGGAGCTTGCTAAGCTAATCGGCGAGCTTAAAGCTATTCTCGAAAGCGAGAAGAAGCTGCTCTCTGTTATTAAAAAAGAGTTAAGGGATGTCAAAAAACGCTTTGCTGATGAACGCCGTACCAGAATTGAAGCGGAAATCGAGGAAATCAGGATCAATCTTGAAGTTCTGGTAGCAAGTGAAGATGTTATTGTAACGGTAACGAAGGAAGGCTATGTCAAGCGTACCAGCCAGAGATCGTTTGCCGCCTCTAACGGGCAGGATTTCGGCATGAAGGATTCAGACAGAATTATTGCCCAGCTTGATATGAATACAACCGATGTTCTCCTTGTATTTACGAATAAAGGCAACTATCTGTACTGCCCTGTTCACCAGCTGCCGGATATCCGCTGGAAAGACCTTGGTCAGCATATTGCCAATATCATTCCGATTGACCGGAATGAATCGATTATCCGGGCAATTCCTGTAAAAGATTTTGAGACGGAAGATTATCTTCTCTTCATGACGAAGAACGGCATGGTAAAGAAAACCGAACTGAAATCATATAAGGCACAGCGATATTCTAAACCGCTGGTTGCTGTCAATGTAAAGGGCGATGATGAAGTTCTTGACGTTTATTTAACAGATGGCACGAAGGAAATTTTCCTTGCGACCCACCAGGGATACGGCCTTTGGTTCCATGAGGAAGAGGTCAGCATTGTAGGGGCAAGGGCTGCCGGCGTTAAAGGCATTAATCTCAAAGACGGCGACTTTGTTACAGGAGCTCAGCTTATAGAGGACCCGAAAGAGCAGGCTGTCGTGATTGTTACACAGCGCGGCTCCATGAAAAAAATGAAGCTGACTGAATTTGAACGAACCTCCCGTGCCAAGCGCGGTGTAGTGATGCTTCGTGAATTGAAATCAAACCCTCATCGTATTGTTGGGTGTGTAATTGTCCGCAGTAAAGATGACTTATACATTGAAACAGAAAAAGGGCATATAGAAGCAGTTAATGCTTCGTCAATTCGTTTTAATGACCGCTATTCAAATGGATCGTTCATCATTGACGATTCCGAAAGCGGCAAAGCAAAATGCATCTGGAAGGCTGAAGCAGAAAATGCCGTCAATGCAACTGAATAGAATTAACAGCCCCTGTGAATACAGGGGTTTTTTGTCTGCTGTGATATCATCTTTTAAAATAAAAACTGTATCAAAATAGTTTGAATAATGTTATTCTTTTGAAAGTTTATTTGCATAAAAAATTAATACTAGTTTAAATGGAAGCGATTAAAAATATTTCATTGCATAGTGGAAAAATCCATTCTAATCCGCTTAATATCAAGGTTCTTGTTGCATATTCTCTCCTGCGAATGAATATTCGACTTGTCTATTAAAAATTCTTTTGATAGATTATAAGGTGTGTGTTGTTTTTGCAAGATAATAAAAATAATTAGGGGGAATAGCATGGGTTTATTGGAAACAATCGTAGGCTTTCTAAATGATCTTTTATGGACGTACATTTTGATTGCCGCATTAATTATTCTTGGTTTATTTTTCAGTTTTAAAAGCAGGTTTGTCCAATTAAGATATTTTGGTGAAATGTTCAGAATATTGGGCGATAAAGCAATGGTATCTGCTGAAGGCAAAAGAGGGATATCATCTTTTCAGGCCTTTACTATTAGTGCAGCTTCCCGTGTTGGTACAGGTAATATTGCCGGTGTAGCAACTGCGATTGCTGCAGGGGGACCTGGTGCTGTCTTCTGGATGTGGCTTATCGCATTTATTGGGGGAGCTTCAAGCTTCATTGAAAGCACACTTGCCCAGATTTACAAAGTAAAAGATAAAGATGGTTTCCGTGGTGGACCTGCCTACTATATGGAAAAAGGCCTTAACAAGCGCTGGATGGGGATCATTTTTGCAATCATTATTACATTCTGTTTCGGATTGGTCTTTAACTCTGTCCAATCGAACACCATCTCTTTAGCGTTTAATGAAGCGTTTGGCACTAGCCGTCTAACAATCGGAATTGTGCTGGCGGTATTAACGGCGGCTATCATTTTCGGCGGTGTTAAACGGATTGCGCATGTCTCTCAAGTTGTTGTGCCGATTATGGCGGTTATATACTTAGCTGTCGCTATCATCATTGTTATCATGAACATTACTGAAATCCCTAATCTGATTGGCAGCATAGTCAAGGGTGCATTTGGAATTGATCAGGCTGCGGGCGGAGCAATGGGTGCAGCTGTGATGATGGGTATTAAAAGGGGTCTATTCTCAAATGAAGCAGGTATGGGTAGTGTACCAAATGCAGCGGCAACAGCAGCGGTTTCCCATCCTGTAAAACAAGGACTGATCCAAACCCTTGGTGTATTTGTGGATACGATCTTAATCTGTTCTGCTACTGCGTTTATTATCCTGCTATCAGGTGATTATGCGAATTCAGATCTTACTGGCATAGAATTGACTCAGGCAGCTCTTAGCACACATGTTGGATCATGGGCACCTATTTTTATTGCAGTTGCTATTTTCTTATTTGCTTTTACTTCGGTTATCGGAAATTATTATTACGGAGAAACCAATATTGAATTTATTAAAGAGAGCCGCACTGCGCTATTTATTTATCGCCTGGCTGTAATCGGAATGGTTATCTTCGGATCTGTAGTTGATTTAGCTATCGTTTGGAGCCTTGCTGACTTATTCATGGGCTTAATGGCGATCATTAACTTTATAGCGATTATTTTGCTTGCTAAAGTCGCCTATGCCGCTTTAAATGATTATAAGGCACAGAGGAAAGAAGGGAAAGACCCAGTGTTTTATGCGGATTCTATCCCAGGTCTAAAAGGGATTGAATCCTGGGAAACAAAAGAAAGTGCTTTAAAAAAAGAAGCTAAATAATGTATTTATCACAGCCTCTTATCCTTAGGATAGGAGGTTTTTTTGATTTTACATGTTATTTCCAAAATTGGGCAAGATAATAAAAAAATAGGGAGGATACGTAAATGAAGAAGGAATTGCTTTTTGCGTTTGCGGCTTTCTTTTTTATGTCTTTATCCGCTATAACCGGTGTATATGCAGGTGAACAAGAACAAAAGACTGTAACGCTGTCAAAAGATAAAGTGGATGTTACCGGTGATAATAAGGCAGACTCTGTCTATATTAAGGGTGTCTATTATGAGGAAGGCGCTTCATTTTTAAAGGAGATTTCACTTGAAGTAAAGGCGTCAGACGGTAATACGTATAAAGCGGAGCTTGAGGGAGGATATGAACCTCAAATACAGTTTGAAGATTTAAACCGTGATTCAATCAAAGATATGTATATTAGTATTCCAACTGGCGGAAGCGGAGGCCTGTCGAATTTTTATTTATATACTTTGAAGGACTTTAAGCTGGTTGACCTCTCCGTTCCAGATCCTTTAGTAATTAATAGTCAATTTGAAAATGGGTACAAAGCGAATATCAGCATACAGGAAACAAAACAATCGTATACGTTCGATTTACGGGACAGGAGTGAAGAGTATGAACGGCTCGGTCTGTATGTAAACGGGAAGCTTAGCGAGCCAACTGAGCTTATGGTAAATCCTTATAGCACTTTGAAGATCATCCCTGTTGAAGGGAAAGAGGGATTAATGGGAGTTCAGAGAATAAGCGGGGCCTATAATGCAGATACCATTGCCTTTGTAGAGTCATTTTGGCTGTATGAAGATGGGAAATGGAATTTAAAAGATACCAAAGTCATGAAAATGAATTCCCGTAAGCGTTAGTGGCTGGGCATTTGTCACGTTTTTTTATGGCTCCCATATACTGGGCATAAGGAAATTTGTATAGGGGGGCTTCATGTGAGCAAATTTAATCCATCTAAGCTGTCGGTAAAATATTTGCCTCCTGCGACGGAATTCAGACCCGTAGACAGCAGGAAATATACACTTACACACTCAGATGCAAGCGGAGAATTATTTTTGGCAATAGGCGGATGCTATGATTTTAATGCAATTAATCCTAAATTCCGTGATGAAGTTTTTGCTGAATGGATTCCGCAAATGGGGCAGTATGTTCTGAGCGGTAGGGTGTATATCAGCAGCGGGGAATTTGATCATCAATACTCAAAAATAAGGTTTCTCATTTTCCAGAAAGAATTAAATCTGGCGCTGACAGCCATGGTCTATGGAGACCGGTCTTTTTATTCCAACTATCCATGGCTGCTTGATTCGCCAATCTTTATATACTTTGAATCTGTTTATCCGGAATTCAGCAAGCTGATTTATTATGGGACACCCAGAAAGTATTTAACTGCCGCACTGATGCCAGTGTGATACACTTAATCGGAACGCGTGTTCGCGTTGTGGTAAAAACGCATTTATTAACAGAAAAGACGCTGTACCAAATCATATAAACACTGGAGCGATCGAAATGAAGAAGGAATTAGAAAAATACATTTGAATTAAGTTATGAATCTGATGGAAAAATAGGTGAAGAGAATAAAGATCAGGCAGAAATGTTCTTTAATAGTACACAGGATAGTGAATAAAAGACTGACGAAGGTTGTGCGTAAAAATATTATGTAAACTAGTTGGTTTAAATATAAATTATAAGAGGGGCTTATAAATCATCAGAATATCCCTTAAATAAGGATTAAATCAATATTAGCTGGAGCATCAGAAGTAAAGCCAGGAGTTTAGTGAAAATGAATTTGGCTGTTAATAAATTCAGCTGAAAGTTCATTTAACAATTAACAATTCTATAAATGCGTTTTAAACAAGCAGGATTAATTTGATGAAAATTTTAATCCTGTCTCACTATCTTAAGTATACTTTGATAATGAGACAGTATTTTTATTTCAATTCATTACTTCCTATAATATATATTATGTTCGGGGCGTTGTAATATATTTTAAGAATAAAGCAGCTGCTGCTACTCTACCCTGTTCTTATAGCTGCTGTTTTTTATTTTCTCCAGATTTATAAAACGTACACTGTATTCAATAACATCATTTATAAAGAGTCCGTGGTTGTTTGCGAAATCTTTAACTTTTTCCAATAAGACTTTATCGTAGGTTGTCTTGTATTGAACTCGATCCTTTGGCCGAGTTTTTTTATCATATGTAATAAAATCCTGATTCAATACTTCTTGAAGTCCGCTTTCAAGCAGATAGTTAATATGAGTGTCATGTTCTGCTGATAAAGTTTCTAATTCATTTAGTATAGACTTACTTATATTTGTCCTGAATTTTACTCTATTCTCGTCAGTTTTTTGAATTAACTTGCCATTTACTAATTCCCACATTATTACGCCCGCCTCCTGTTTAATGGTAAATTATTTATTTAAATTTAAGGTCGAATGTATCAGCATATTTGCCTTCTTTTGTGATTCCAAGTGCTCAACAGCATCATTATATAGAATATTCGCAAGCAAAGGAAGATAGGTTTTTCCTTTTACCCATACTCGATATATGAGGTTTCCCGTGATGCTCACCTCAATAGTTATTTCGCTTCTTAAGCTCCAATTTTCAAAAACAGTTAGTAAGCCTTTGGCAAATGTTTGGCTAGCTGTTGTAATATTCATCACATACCCTTTTTTCTGCACCCAGCCATCTCCATCTATTACGCCTCTTATAAAAGAAGCCATATATTCTTCTGGAACCTTGGGAAATGGAACAATTAAAGATTTATTTGCTGTTATACCTAACGCTAACAAATCATTTTTTATTTTTTTTGAATTAATGACTAATGTCGGAGTTGATTTAGTTTTTCCTGCAGGTGCCAGGATATAGTCTGCTTCCATATACTTTGCGGCTAATCTTAAAATATCTTCATTTTTTTGAGTTAGAGTTATTGTGTTTATAGTTTTATTTATACACCCGTCTGTAATTATTAATCCTAGGACCCACGCCATTTCATTAGACCATGTCTTAAAGAAACCCTCATTAACCATATTCTTTCTGGGTTGTCCAGATGATCGACTCCGATTCATTTCTATTTTATGTTTATATAGTACATTGCGAATGGCTCTGTCGCTTAAACCTATGATCTTTGTCATTTCCTTAAAACTCATCCCGCTTTTATACATATTTATGATTTGCTTATCATCAATTTCAGGATTTCGCATTTTTATCCTCTCCCTTTAATTTATTATATCAAACATATGTTCTTGTTTGTTGAAAAAATATAAAAATGCCCACATACTTGTGGGCATTTCCATCTATTGCTTCTTCTTCTCAAAACCAAGCTCATCTGCCATTTCAGTGAGTGCTGACAGGTTTTGGTTCTTAAAAGCATTGTTCATATTTGATTTGTTCATGATCTGCTGCATGGGATGCATATTGGCGCTGTGGTTTCGGCTGCGTGTAAAAGCTACCGCTGCTGTGCTCAGCACTATGCTGATTAGTGATCCCCATAGCCAGCCCCAGTTGCTCTTTCTTTTTACGCCAAACATATTCATCATTGGCCTGCGCATATTCCCCATATTATTGAAAAGCGCTGAAATCCAGTTATTCAACTGCAAGCACTCCCTTATTATAAAACGAATTTGGATGAGATTTTAATCATCCGGTTCTTAATTTTCACTTAGTGGAATGCAAATATGCTGGCAATTTTTTTGATGGTCCTTTTAACTCCAGTTAAACAAATACTTCTTGAATACCCAGCAAAAATCAGCAGACTAATCACATATAAAAGTTGAAAAAAGCCAAAATACACGTGTGATTTATTAATACAGAAAGCAGGTAAGACCATGACAGTTGGAACTCAAGTAAAACAAGCTATTGCAGGGTTAAAAAGCGCTCAGGCAAGCCTTGAAACCTTTGCTCTTGCTACCGAAAATCAAAATGCCAAGCAGCTGTACCAAAGCGCTGCCCAGCAGACACAATCCATCATTGATAGCCTTGAACCAAGGCTTCAGGAAATTCAGAAAGGAGAGCCTCAATATAATCAATAAATCAAATGGCTGGCTTTTGCCAGCCGCCGTTTTATATAAAAACTCTTATGAATGGTGTGATTTTCCCGATGACCATTGCTTCTGATATCAGTCAATGTCTTGCAGCAATACGTTCTATCGAAGCACAATTATCCAGCTTTGCATTAACTTCAATGGACGAAGAAGCAAAGCGTCTTTTTCATGAATCTATGCTGGATATTAGCACAATAAAAAATGATTTGGAAAGCAGAAAAAAGGTTATTGAGTTTGAGGAGCCTCAATATAAACCAAATTAATTATATGGAGATGAAATTATGCCTGAGTGGCTGCTGATTGGTGCTCGTTCTATACTGTTTGCGGGTGTTTTGTTTGTTATTACAAAAATGATTGGAAAAAAACAAATTTCAGAGCTTTCCTTTTTTGAATATGTATCAGGCATCACCATTGGGAGTATAGCCGGTGAAATTATTATGGGCTTAGACAACCATTGGGCAAGCGGAATTCTTTCTATTATGATCTTTGGTCTTGTTACATTATTTGCTGATATTCTAGCCTTAAAGAGCAAAAGCTTCCGCGATTTCTTTGAAGGAAAAGGGACAATATTTATTAAAGATGGAAAGATTCTGGAAGACAACTTAAAAAAAGAAAGATACTCTATTGATGACCTATCCTCCCTGCTGCGCCAAAAAAATGTCTTTAAGGCTGCCGATGTGGAGTTTGCAGTTCTGGAGCCTCGTGGTGACCTGAGCATCATGCTGAAGAAGGAAAACCAGCCGCTCACTCCAAAAGATCTTCAACTGAACCTGCCTCAGGAAAAAGAACCGCAAACGGTTATTATGGATGGTAAAATTCTAAACGATCCATTGGCCGGGTCGGGAAAAAACCAAAAGTGGCTGAAAGCTGAGATCGAGAAATTAGGCCTTGCTCAGGAAAATATTTTTTTGGGACAAATTGATTCATTTGGTGATTTAACAGTGGATGTATATGATGATTTAATTAAGGTTCCTGCACCCCAACAGCGTCCTCTGCTTCTGGCCATGATTAAGAAGTGTGCAGCGGACCTTGAAGTATTTTCATTGCAGACTGATTCAAAAAGTGCACAGAAAATGTATGAAAGAAATGGTGAAAAGCTGAATCAAATTATTCAGAAACTGACTCCGTACCTAAAGTAATTTTGCCTTCCCTCCTTCTTTCTTCCATCCATCAAAAAACAAACACCAGACATTTGGTGTTTGTTTTTAACAGGTTCCTTTTCCTTCGTTCTTCCATACTGCCTTTTGCATAATCAGAGCTGCAATCGCTATTATTGCAACGAAAAGTAAGCTTACGAAAAAACCAAACCGAATTGATTTTTCAAGTAATGTTCCGCTGACCGCAGCAAGGATCAGGATCAGTCCAAAAATGGCAAGGAGCTTGCCAAATATCTTGTTCTCCAATATCCGCAGCGCAGAAATAATGATGAAAGACCAATTGAATAAAATCATGATTCCTGCAGCAGTGGTAATGTATTCATAAATTTTCCCTGGCAAAAGCAGAGCTGTTACAATGGATGCAATTAAACCGGCTGTTGCAAGTGCGAGTGATGGCAGCGGCAGGTCCTTCCACTTTTTTATCTTTTTTGAAAAAAGATTTGGAGCATCGCCATCAATAGCTAAAGTAACCAGCAATGATGTTACTCCAAACAGTGAAGCTGTCATGGTTGAGAAGCCCGCAATGATGATGGCTGCGTTAAAAACGTGCGGGAAAAAGTCCAGGTTATAATGTTCCATGGCAGTCACAAACGGACTTTCTTTTTCATTAAATTCCCCATGTGAAGCCATGTAAACGGCTAAGCCAAGTGAAATGACATAAATGATGACCAGGACTATCAGCATGATAATGCCGGCTTTGGGAGCATCTTCTTTCTTTTTTAACCTGGTAGCCATCAGCCCGATTACTTCTATTCCTCCGTATGCATAGAACGCATATATTAAAGATGACCAAAAGCCTTTAAAGCCCTCTGGAAACCAGTCACCGGCAGACCCCGGGAATCCCGGATGTTTGACATCTCCATCCATTATCCCTGCCAATGCAGCAAAAGCCAGGATGATAAACATGATGATAGCAGCAGTTTTAATAACTGCAAAGAGGTTTTCTGCCTTATCAAAGCCCTTGCTTCCTGTTAGGACTACAATAATCGAAAGAATGGCATAGCCCGCTGCAAAAATCCAAAGCGGGACATGCGGGAGCCAAAATCTCGTTAATATGGATAGAGCGGTTAACTGGCTCCCCATAATTAATATATTTGAGCACCAGTAATTCCAGCCGCAGCTAAATCCTGCCCACTTCCCATACGCTTTATTGGCATAATAGCAGAAAGATCCTTCCTGAGGGTCTTCTGCTGTCATTTTAGCTAAAAGATTATAGACTATATAAGTTCCGATAGCCGCTAATATAAATGAAAATACAATGGCTGGTCCTGTAATCTTGATTCCAATGGCAGACCCCAGAAAAAATCCGGTCCCGATGGTGCAGCCCACACCAATCAGTGATAATTGCCACCATTTTAAATCACCTGATTTACTTTCTTTCGAGGAATTGCCGCTTGGAAGAAAAAAATCCATGATGTACCTCCCTCATTGCGTCGCATGCTGGCAAAAAAATAAGCCGATTCAGCTGCTGATCGGCTTCCGTTTCGATGCCACATGGAAAATTGCCAAAAAACCTTATTTCTTTTTCTCGGAACTGTCGCTCTTTAATCCTGTTACAGTTCTGAACAGTTGAGTGTGCATGCTTCCCTGGACGATATCCTCCAGGAAAAATTGCTCGATCAGTTTTTTGTATTCCTCATCTTCAAACATCTTTTTGTTTTGCAATTCCATCTCTGCAAGGCCCTCATATGTGGATAGGAAAGCATATGTATGATCATCTCCTGAAATTGGCGACAATAGCTCCACCTTGTGCTCGTAATTTTCGTTCCGGTAACTTTGGATCATCCTCAGATTTTTTAGAGCTTCAACGAAATTATCCTGCTTCACTTCAAATGATTGGTAAACGAAAACAGACATGTTAATCTCCTTCCCGATTCTGGAATGTATTTGTTCACCTTCTACCAGGTGGAATGGTTGCTTGGAGTTTTCAATATTTTCGAAGCCGTACCATGTCAAGAACGTATAGTAAAGGACAAGGCATATATTTCAGGGTAATTGCCTTGCTGTGAAACATAGCACTCCATTATTGCTTAGTGTGTTTATTGGTACATAAAATATTCCTTAGAATCGTTAAACAAATAACAAAAAACAGCCCAATGGAATCGGGCTGTTTGTATAGTTATTAGACCATAACTTTGCAGATATCATTCGTAAACTCCACAGGGTCGCTGATTGGCAGGCCTTCAATCAGCAAGGCCTGATTATATAGGAGGTTTGTATAGAGACTTAACTTTTCCTTATCATTTTCCATTGCATTTTTTAAAGCCTGGAACACCTCATGGCTTGAATTGATTTCCAGTACCTTGTTCGCTTTAACATTTTGATTGTCAGGCATGGTGCTGAGGATCTTTTCCATTTCAATGGTGACTTCGCCATCTGCAGTCAGGCAAACCGGATGGCTTTTAAGCCTTTTGGAAATCCGGACATCATTTACTTTTCCTGATAAAATCTCCTTCATGCTGCTGAATAAATCCTTATGCTCTTTTTCTTCTGATTCGGTTATCTTTTCTTCCTCATTCTCTATGCCGAGATCTCCGCTTGAGACTGACTTAAATTCCTTTTCTTTATAGGACATCAGCATTTTAATGGCGAACTCATCAATATCTTCAGTAAAGTACAGAATTTCATAACCTTTGTCCGCCACGAGCTCAGTTTGTGGAAGTTTTTCGATTCTTTCGTTTGACTCTCCAGCAGCATAATAAATATATTTCTGGTCATCCTTCATTCGAGATACATATTCATCAAGTGATGCCAATTTCTTTTCTGTTGAAGAATAGAACATCAATAAATCCTGGAGCGTTTCTTTATGGGTTCCGAAATCGCTGTATACACCATATTTTAATTGTCTTCCAAATGACTTATAAAATTGTTCATATTTTTCCCGCTCATTTTTCATCAGCTGCTGCAGTTCATTTTTAATCTTTTTGCTGATGTTTTTCGCAATAAGCTTCAGCTGCCGATCATGCTGGAGCATTTCCCTTGAGATATTAAGTGATAAATCTTCGGAGTCTACCATCCCTTTGACAAAACTGAAGTAATCAGGCAGAAGATCTCCACACTTATTCATGATTAAAACGCCATTCGAATAAAGCTCAAGGCCTTTTTCATATTCTTTTGAGTAATAATCAAAAGGAATATTCTCAGGAATATATAAAATCGCATTATAGCGGATTGTACCATCCACACTTATATGGATATGCTTTACCGGCTTGTCAAAGCCATAATGCTTTTCCTGATAGAACTTTTCGTAATCCTCGTCTGTCAGTTCACTTTTATTCTTTCGCCAGATTGGGACCATGCTGTTTATGGTCTGCTCTTCAATATTTTCCTCATACTCGTTTTCGGCATCACTTTTAGGCTTACTTACCTTAACATCCATTTTAATAGGATAGCGGATGAAATCAGAGTATTTTTTTATGATCGACTTTAAACGGTACTCCTCAAGGTATTCATCATAGCTTTCATCTTCTGTGTTTTCTTTAATTTTTAATATAATTTCAGTACCGACCGCGTCTTTTTCAAATGGTGCAATCGTATAACCGTCAGCACCATGGGATTCCCATTTGTAGGCCTGGTCACTGCCAAGTGCTTTGCTGATCACTGTTACAACATCTGCGACCATGAAAGCAGCATAAAACCCTACTCCAAATTGGCCAATAATATCATGCCCATCTTTAATCTCATTTTCTTTCTTAAATGCGAGAGAACCGCTTTTGGCGATGACACCCAGGTTGTTTTCCAGTTCTTCTTTAGTCATGCCAATGCCGGTATCTTTGATTGTTAATGTCCTGTTCTCTTTATCAGGAACGATTTTTATGTAGTAACTGTCTTTGTCAAACGTTAAAGAATCGTCTGTAAGTGCTTTGTAGTAGATCTTATCGATGGCATCACTGCTGTTGGAAATAAGCTCCCTCAGGAACACCTCTCTTTGAGAGTAAATGGAGTTAATCATCATTTCCAATAATCTCTTGGATTCTGCCTGAAACTGTTTTGTTTCCATGTTAGTCTCTCCCCTTACCATTCTTTATTGCATTAGCACTTAAACCTTAAGAGTGCTAAACAATATTTAAATATCATATTAGCTGATTTGTGTCAATTAGCTTGAACTTACTTCTTTCTAAATGATTTCTTCCGCACATTCAACAAGATTGCGGATTGTTTCTTTTAATTGTCTCGACAGCTGTTCTGTAGTCCACTTCGCTCTCTGATTTTCTAAATCTGATTGTATTAACAGCATCATCCAAGCCGAAAAAACAGCTGAAAATAAATAATATTCCTGTTTGAATTTCACCCTGTCAGGAACAGAGATTTGGGATTCCTCGCAATAACAGTCCAGAATCTTATTTCGTAAAGTATGGTCATCAGGCTTAGGGAAATCCGGATGTGACATATCGATTAAATGAAATAAATCCCAATGAGGTATGTTTAAGTGGCAATGTTCCCAGTCCAGAACCACCGTTTTATCGCCAGCATACCCAAAATTCCCCTGGTGCAAATCCCCATGGCAAAGAACCTTCACATCAGAAAAGGATTTAGAGGTACATGCGCTGAAAAGGGTGATTCCTAATCGTTCTGAAATATTATGTAACCTGAAAATAGTAAAAACCTTCTCTTTGTTCTGCAGAATATGGTTTGCCATTTCCTCAATAGCTGGTTTAGGACCACTCAGCTTTGTATTGGAAAACCGCTCAGCGGGTAAAGAGTGCCATTTGGCCATTAATGCAGTTAGTTCGAGTGCAATCTTAGAATCAAAAGTATGTGTGATGGTGCCAAGATCCTCTAAAATAATCCAATTATTGCTTAGTGCGTTTTGAACGGAATACGACAGGATTTTTGGAAACTTTAGCGGCAGTTCTGCCAATACATTTTCGAAAATCCACACTTCTTTTCCAAGCTGAGTATTATTTGTCAGGGGTTTGAAAATATAGCTCTTGCTCTCATCAATAAAAAAGCGCTCGACAAACCGGCCGTTCGAGCCCTGATATAAATGCTCTCTCCTTAAAATATAACGGTCATTCAGAGTCCCGTTTGCAGTCACAATATTAGTAAACAAGCTTTCGCTCCCCCTTATAGGCATCCTACCTAACAATATATATAAAATGGCTTTAAAAAATAATACTCCTTTTTTCAGTGCATAAAAAAAAGTACCCTCAGAGAGGATACTTTTTACAGCAAACTGAATTCGTAGCCTTTTCCCCTTATCTCAGCAATTAACTCAGGCAGGGCTTCTACAGTCTGGCTTAATTCATGCAAAAGAATGATTGCTCCGTCTTCCAGGTTCTCTAGAACGTTTGTGATCATTTGTTCAGGCTCTTCTTTGAGCTCCCAGTCCATGGACGAGATTCTCCACAATATGGTGGAGAGGCCGAGCTCTTTAGCTGCAGCAATGGTATGTTCATTATACTGCCCATATGGGGGCCTGAATAGCTTCACTTCCTGGCCAGTGATGGATTCAATCTTTAATTTGCTTCTCTTGAGATCCTGGATTTGTTCATTTGGGGTCAATTTAGCATAATTGGAATGCTTTGAAGAGTGAGTTCCTATCTGATGGCCTTCTTCCAGGACTCTTTTCCACGGACGACCGGGGTATAAGAGCCTTGATTGCCAGAAGAAAACAGCCGGAGCCTTCTCTTTCTTCAATATATCCAATAGTTCCGGAAGAACTCTTGCCGGCCCATCGTCAAAAGTCAGTGTTACTGTTTTCTTCGATGGATGTCCGGAATTGAATAACTGGATGTCAGGGTCATTCGAAACGTACACGACGTTCGAGCTATCCACTACTCATGGACAATTGGCCATTCTTCTGCCTCCTGTTCTTAAGTTGATCGGCTATACGATTTTTCTTGATAACTTTCTGCATCATATGTAAATACATACATATCATCTGTGAACTGTTCCGGTTTACCATCAAAAACGACTTCCCCATCTTTTAAAGCAATGATGCGGGTTGCATAGCGTTTAGCCAATTGAACATCATGGACATTAATTATGGTTTGCAGACCATGCCGATTATGCATCTCCTGCAGCAGGCTGAAAATCCGGTCTGAAGTTCCAGGATCCAAACTGGCAACAGGCTCGTCTCCCAGCAGGAACCTTGGCTTTTGAAGGAGAGCCCTGGCAATGCCTACTCTCTGCTTCTGCCCTCCGCTAAGATGCTCAACCCTGCGGTCAGCAAAGTCGGTTAAGCCCACCTCTGCAATGACTTGTTTAGCCTGAGCCTTTTCTTCCTCTGTAAACCAGCCAATGAGGTTCTTGAAACTGCTCCTGTAGCCGAACATGCCTGTCAGAACATTTTGCAGGACAGTCAATCGCGGAACTAAATTAAAATGCTGAAAGATCATGCCCATCTCCCTGCGGATTCTCCGAAGCTGTTCATCACTAAGTGCAGAAAAGGATTGGCCATCCCAGATGATTTCCCCTGATGAAGGGGTCTGCAGGCCATTTAGACAGCGGATCAGGGTGGACTTTCCGGCACCGCTTTTACCTAGCACGCAAACAAAGTCTCCAGGGTGTATCATCAGATTTATTGAATTAAGCGCATCATGCTTCATGCCGGGATAACGGACAGTTATATTTCGAATCTCAAGCATTTCCGTCCTCCTTTATATCACTCGGTTCCTGACATAGCTTCCAAAAAGGTCCACTAGAATAACAATAATCATAATCACCAGGACATCGAGCGAAACCGAATTGTATTGGAAGGTTTTAAAATCATTAAAAAGTCTTTGGCCAATTCCTCCCCCGCCAATAAAGCCCAAGATAAGGGAAGTCCTTATGGCAACCTCAAACCGGTAGAAGTAATTTGACAATACATTTGGCCATATTTGAGGAAGGATGCTGAATAGAGAAGCAAACCAGCTTTTTGCCCCAACTGCTTTCATGGCCTCCTGCGGCCCTGGATCGGATGCTTCAATGAGTTCTGAGATCAGTTTTCCCAGAACCCCAATGTTATGAAACATAATGGCCAGGACAGCCGGAAAAGGACCAAGCCCAAGAGCCGTCAAAAGAATCAAACCAAAAACAATTTCAGGGATGGATCGGACAAAGCTGAGGCCGACTCGGGTTATATGGTAAACAAACTTTGAGCCGGAAGTATTTTTGGCGGCCATAAAGCTTAAGGGAAGTCCGATAATAAGCCCGAAGAAACTTCCCAGAAAAGCCATGGCCAATGTTTCCAGACTGTCTTCCAGTATCCTTGGAAGGAGAGAAAAATCCATCGGGAACCAATGGGACAGGAAATCAATCATGTTGCGGAAGTCTCTGAATTTCGATAAGTCGAATTCTGTCAGCTTCATGCTTAGAAAAATGAATAAAGCCAACACGGTATATGTTAATATGCTGCGTTTTTTAAACCACAATCTTATCAGCCCTATTCTTTAATAAGTCCCTCTTTTAGGGCAGCCTGACGGATGCTTTCATAATCTTCGTTGCTTGCTTCAGTAAATCCGCTTGCACCGAATGCATCCAGAATTTCGGGATCTTCAATAGCAAGAAAAGCTTCCTTCAATGCTTTAATGGTTTCTTCATCAGTGTTTTCATGTACAGCCCAAGGGTACTGGAAAAGCTTTTCTGATTTCCAGATCGTTTTAAACTGCTCTCCATCTACTTTTCCTGAATCCACTAATTGATTATAAATGGCGCTGTCGATCGCACCGGCATCCACCTGTTTATTTTGAACTGCCAATGCAGTAGCGTCATGTGAGCCCGTGAATCGGACGGATTTAAAGCTGTGTTCATCCTCTGATTGGTAAACGTCACGGTCCTTTAATTCTATGGATGGGATAAGGGATCCTGACGTTGAATTGATATCACCGAAGGCAAAGTCAGCTTCACTGCTGTTTTTCAATAAATCTTCAAGTGAGTTCCATGGATTGTCCTTGTGGGTAATGATATATGAATAATAGAATGGTTCTCCATCAATTAGCTGTGTAATAATGGCTTTGGCACCGCTCTTCTCATGGGCAACAACATATGTTAATGGGCCGAAGTATGCCATATCAATTTTATCGTAGTTCATGGCTTCCACTACCCCGTTATAATCCGGATAAACTTCGACAGCTACTTCCCGATCGAGTTTATCAGATAAGGTTGACTGTAATTTCTCCATGGCAGCTTCCATCGATCCCTCTGTTTGAACAGGGATGACCCCAATGGTGAACTTTTCTTTCGATTGATCTTTTCCATTTTTATCTGTGTTATCTGTTTCATTTCCGCTGCAGGCTGACAAAAGCATCATTGAGAAGATAGTCAGGAGCATTAAGAATTTTTTCATGTTAGCACTTCCTTATTTTGTTTTTTAGTAAAGGTAAAAAAGGACTCTGTTCGAGTCCTTTTTAGATCACCGTAATCTTTCCGGGATTTTGATCTGTGACTGTTCCAATGATGGAAGCCCATTCTACACCTTTTTCCTTCAGGTCATTTAGGAGGGGTTCAGCTTCTGATTCAGGAACGGTTATTAAAAGTCCTCCTGATGTTATAGCATCACAAAGAATCACTTGGTCAACATCATCAATATTTTCGTATTGAATACGTCCGGAGAGCCATTTATGATTCTTTTTAGAGCCGCCGGGAATAATGTTCTGCTGGGCAAGCTCCCTGGTTTTTGGAAGAACAGGCACGGCTGTGCTTTCAATGGTTAATCCTGTGCCGCTTCCTTCTGCGATCTCCATCGCATGGCCGAGAAGGCCAAAACCAGTAATGTCTGTGCAGGCATTAACCTGGTAGTTATCCATAGCCTCAGCTGCCTCTTTATTTAAAGCAGCCATCACTTCCATCACACGGTCAATGCCTTCCTGATCCAGCATATCCCTTTTAATCGCTTGAGTAAGAATGCCGACGCCAATCGGCTTGGTTAAGATCAGTTTGTCGCCAGGCTTGGCTGCTGCATTTGTTCTTATCCGTTCAGGATGCACGGTTCCTGTAACAGATAAACCGAATTTTGGCTCCTGGTCGTCAATGGAGTGCCCTCCAACTAACACAGCACCGGATTCTTTCACTTTATCGGATGCTCCAGCCAGAATGTCTGCAAGTATGCTTTTATCCAGTTTGCTGATAGGGAAACCTACAATATTCATGACGGTTATAGGCTTGCCGCCCATAGCGTAAATATCACTCAGCGAATTGGCTGCGGCGATTTGGCCGAACATGTAGGGGTCATCAACGATAGGAGTGAAGAAATCCAGTGTCTGCACAAGGGCAGTTTCATCATTTATTTTATATACGCCTGCATCATCCGATGTATCCAATCCTACCAGGAGGTTGGGGTCAGGTACAGACTTAGGCAAATGACGCAGAACCTGCGCCAGGTCTTCAGGACCAATTTTGCATCCTCAGCCGCCTTTTGTTGATAAAGAAGTCAGTTTCACGATTTCTTCTCTCGACATAGTTCTCACTCCTTGCTCATTTATTGTTTACTTGGGGACTTTTCAAAGATGATTTCGTAAATGTTTTGAAGGGTTTTAGCTTCATATTCCGAAGAATGACTGCCCTCCACGTAGAGTTTGGCAGCATGCCCCAATTTTATCCTCAATTCGTTATTATTCACTAGTTTGTCTGCATAATCAAGAAATTCGACCGGATTAGTGTAGATTAAACCCGTTTCCTGATGTGAAATGATATTCCTGTTGCCAAGGTTATCGGCTGCAAGAACAGGAAGGCTATACCCCATTGCTTCTAAAATGGCAGCAGGCTGGCCTTCAGAATGGGATGTGTTTAAAACGGCATCCGCTTGCCTGTATAGCTCTCCCATATGGTGATGCGGGATCTGGCCGAGATATTGAACCCATTCTTTATTTTTTTCAGTAAGGGTCTTTACGATATTCCCCTCTTCTTCTTCAATTATGGGACCCGCCAGCCAAAGACGGATGTGGGGATTCTTTTCATACAACACTTTAAGCTTTTCGATGGCAAAAGGAATATTCTTCACGTTGCGGATTCCTGCCGGCAGCAAAAATAAAAAAGTGCCATGTTCTTTTTTATAGTCGGCACAAGCTTCAGAAAATATTACAGTGCCCTGATGGATAACGCTGATTTTATCTTTTGCTTCAGGAACTTCACCTGCCAGTACAAGCTTAGCTTCTTCATCAAAAACATGTATAGCTTCGGCATTGTTAACGGTTTGAATGACTACGGTTTTCTTCACCGGGTCATAAAGGTCGATATTTAAATCAGTGCCGGTCATGGTTACGACATATCTTTCAGGTTTTTCACCGAGCCCCTTCATGAATTGGCCAAACCGATAAGCGTTAAAGCCATGCACAATATCGGCTTTTGGCAGGCTGGATAATTTGCAGCCGTCTGTGATATTGATTATTTCAGTCTCAATGCCCAGCTTATTAAGGTTATCGGATATACGCTGAACAGTAACTGTGTTCCCTCTTGCCTGGTGAAAATTCGGGCTTGCCAGAAGTACTTTCATCCTTTCATCCTTCACAATTTATTTGCATTATCTTCATTTTAATTAAAGTTTGCATCAATTATTGCAGGAATATTTCATCCTGTCCATTAATTGTATTTCAGCAGGCTTTTCTTTTAATTATGACTGTAGAAAAGCCTGTTTCTATACCAAGAAACAGGCCCAATCCTTCTATTGGTTTCCGAATTCTTCTACAAGATCTCTGAATTTCCGAAGGGAGTTTTCAATAGGATATGGAGAAATCAGATCCACTCCGGTTTTCTTTAACAGCTCCAGCGGATAATCGGCGCTTCCGCTTTTTAAGAACTCCAGATAGTTTTGCAGCGTTTCATTGTCTCCTTCAAGAATTTTCGCTGCCAAATGAATGGCAGACGCAAATCCGGTTGCGTACTTATACACATAAAATGGACGGTAAAAATGAGGGATCCTGGCCCAGCCGAATTTCACTTCTTCATCAAAAACAATTTCATCCCCGTTATATTCACGGAATAAACGTTCGTAAATTCCGCTGAAAACCTCAGCGTTAAGCGGCGCTCCCCTTTCCGCTAATTCATGGGTTTTCATCTCAAACTCAGCAAACATAACTTGAGTAAAGAAGGTTCCTTTAAACTGATCAATAAAATAATTAAGGAGATGCCTGCGGACATCTTTATCCTTCTCCGTGTTCAGCAGATAATGAATCAGGAGCACTTCATTCACTGTTGAAGCGACCTCCGCCACAAAGATGCTATAACGGGCGGTGATCTGCGGCTGGTGCTGTGAGCTCAGCTTACTGTGGACACCATGCCCGCATTCATGAGCAAGTGTAAAAAGGCTGTCCAGATCATCACGGTGATTCAGGAGGATATAAGGATGAACTCCATAAATGCCGAGATTATAGGCACCTGACCGCTTCCCTGGAGTTTCCCGCACATCAATATAGCGGCCTGACTTAAATTCCTTCAGAATAGAAATATAATCATCCCCAAGAGGCTCGAGCGCTTTACACATGGTGTCATAAGCTTCTTCATAGGAAATTTCAGGTTTGACACCCTTTACTAAAGGAACACTTAGATCATATTGCCTCAGCTCGTCAATGCCTAACTGTTCCTTGCGTATCGCAGTATACTGATGCATTGCATCGATATTTTTTTTAGTCGTCTCAATTAGATTGACATACACTTCCTTTGGCACCTGATCACCGAATAGTCCTTTTTCAAGTGCTGAAGGATAATTACGGATTTTGGCCATGGTGACATTGTTTTTTATCGCTGCAGAAAGGGTGGAAGCAATGGAGTTCTTAAGCTGCACATAGGGCTGGTAATAGGCCTTATAGGCTTCTTTTCTCTTTTCCCGGTCTTCTTCTTCCATGATTTTCGCATACATGCCCCGCGTCAGTTCAACCTTCTCGCCATCCTCTTTTGTTACATCGCCAAACTTTATATCTGCATTATTCATCATTCCAAAAGTATGGCTGGGAACCGAAAGTGCTTCGCCGAGATGGGACAGGACTTCCTCCTTGTCTTTATTAAGGACATGCGGCTTATAGCGGAAGGATTCGAGCAAGTCCTCCTCAAAGTATTTCAAGCCCTTTTCCTCAGCAATATAGCTCTTCAGTGTTTCCTCATCAAGGCTTAAGAGAAATGGCATAAAAAAAGAAGTGGAAGAACTGACTTTGACGCTTAATTGCTTTGCCCTGTCTACATAGGCCTGCGAAACTGTCACACGTGTGTCTTCATCGGTTTTCAGCATCGCATATGCATACAGCTTATTAAATATGTAAGAGAGTTTTTCTTTTTTTTCTAGGTATTGATAAAGTGAATGACCATCATGAATCTGTCCGTCAAAGGTTTTCAGCTTATCGGCCAGTTGTTCAATAAGCTTGTAATCATCTTCCCATGTCTCCATGCTTGGGTATATGTCTTCCAGATTCCATTTTTCATCCAGCGGAACGTCATTTCTGTCTTTGAATGTTTTCATTCTAATTAACTCCTTTACAGCAAACTGTTTTTTATTAATAAACTATATTCAAAAGTTATCGCAAAAACCCTTCCACATTTTTGATTTTATCACTTATGGCCATTAAAATAATGTTGAAAGGATGTGGACGGTTTGGCGATTACTCTGCCTCATATAGAAGACTCAAACAATACTGTGTATTTTCCTCCGGCGGGTCATTTTGAAACGTTTCAGGATGATGCCCATTATGAAGAGAAAGTCAGGGAATGGGGATTATCAACTACAAGGGAAGTTAAAAAGGAATTCTGGTATAAAGAAAAAACACAGCAGCGTCTTGTTACGGTTAAAGGGTATCAGACGTACGGGGAGTCTGGAGATTTTTATACAATTATAATCGAGTTTCAGGATGGGAATCTGAGCTGCATACATCCGGCTTATCTTAAGGAGATGCAGTCTCCGAGCTTTGGGAAAGCACTGGCTGCTGATTTTGGGGATATCACTTCAGCTCCTTCTGAAAAAGCTTCAAAAAAAGCCACAGAGAAGTCTGTTGAAGAAACAAAGAAATCTGCTGAAAACAGCAAAAGTGATAGATCGGCAGCCAAAAAAGCCAAAAAGGAAAAACAGCCTGCATTGGAGCTGCCGGCAGATAAGGTTCACTTTACAGCTAAAGTTAAGCAGCTTGCCCTGAGCTGGAACCATTTCAATGAAGCCAATGATGAAGTCATCATACTTGAAGATCTTATTATTCAGGAGGACGAACCGATTGAAGTTGGGCTTGGCTGGTGTTCCCATTCGAAAACGTTAAAGAAATTTGAACTTCAGCCAGGTGAAAGTCTCGAATTCGATGGGAAAATAGTTAAAAAGAAATTGCCTAAAGGGAAAGACTGTGACGAAGAATTCATTATTGAAGAACCTGTTTTATACAAGGTTAATAATCCATCAAAAATCAAAAAAAGCTAAAGAGCATCACGCTCTTAGCTTTTTTTGATTAAGAAAGAATCCTTTTCTCTCCCTCGATTTCCTGTATGGGACTGATGTTTTGTGTGAATTCAAGGGTTCCCATATAATGCCCGTTATCATCCCGTACGGCAAAATAACGGATATAAACATATTTATCTCTGAATTTGATCCAGAAATCTTCAGAGTCTTTTCGTCCTTCCTTGAAATCCTTCAGCAATTCCTCCACTACATGTACACTGCGGGGCGGATGGCAATTCTGAACGGTTCGCCCAATCACGGCTTTTGTCCTGGCAAATATTCTTTCCTTGCCATGAGAGAAATACCGGACAACGTCATCATGGTCAATAAAAGTGATATCAACAGGCAAGTGATTAAATAACAGCTCCATCTGCTTTAAGGACAAAATGCCGGTTTCCATTTTGATGTAGCCTTCTGATATGGCATTCCCGTCAATCCCTTTCCGTTCGGGCTTCCATTCCTTTTCTGGGCCGGTCAGACAGAAGCCAATCTCGTCGCTTTCATGGGCGATCTTTACCCATTCATCTTCTGTAAGATTTTTTAAAGCCATTGGGAAAAGAATATTTTCCTCCCTGTAAATCATGGCACTAACTTCATTGAAAACGAAACGGACTGCATTGATGACCTTTTGCTTGTCCCCCTCGTATTGAGTGAGAAGGTTCCTGGCTTCCTTTATGCCATCCCTGATAAAGTCATCGATGCTCCACATATTATTGGTTGGTCCATAAATTCCGTACTTCTCCAGGTATGGAAAAAGCAGATTTTCCTTTCGGCTGTAATGCTTATCAAGATCAAGGAGCAGGATGAAGTCTTCTAATAGAGCATAAACATTATCCTCATGATCCTCCTGGATGAACGCCTCGAGATGGACCTTAACATTTTCTCTCAAATGATTATCAATTGCCTTATTCTCCCGGGTGAAAGTATGAATGGGATGTCCTGGCTGTTCTTCCGGTTTAGGATGAACAGCTGCTTCATCACTTCTATGAATAGAATGGCTGTGATGGTCCGGATGCTCACGGTTATTTATTAATTCGCTCACTGTACAATTCCTCCTATATCATTCCTTTTTCTAGGCTGTTACTAGTGCTTATAAGGAATGTAACATGTGGAGGAAGATCGTAATGTGATGAGAATCATATATTTATTAAAAGTTTATTGTTATATGCCGGAATGGAATGTCAGCAATAAATTACCACCTCCTCCCCATTCCCTTTTTTGTTACACTTTTAAAGGATTGAAAGATGGAGGTTTTCTAGAAGTGAAGAGAAATTATCAAGTTTTGATCATGATTGCTATTATTTTTTTCGGCGGATTCGCTGCCGGCATTTATTATACAAAAAACACAAGCGGACTCCAGTCTATTAAACAGCCTGCCCCTGCTTCCCAATCGGACAAACTTCCTGTTCCAAAAAAGGTTCCGGAGTTTTCAGAGATCCCGGAAAAAGTGCTGATGGGTTATGTCCAGGATTATCGCGATCCCGCTTCGATCGATTATTCAAATCTTTCTCATGTCATTTTTTCTTTTGCTCATCCTGAGAAAGACGGAAGCATTTCTTTTAATGGTGAGACGGCGCGGAATAATCTGCAGAGAGTGGTGTCGAATGCTCACAAGCAAGATGTGAAGGCATTCCTGGCTGTGGGGGGATGGTTTCATATCAATGGCGGGGAATCCTATGATTATTTTAAACAGGCAATAGCGGAAGACTCCTCGAGAAACAGGCTGGTAACAGAACTCTCGGGGCTGGTTAAAAAGGAACACCTAGACGGAATTGATATTGATTTTGAGCATCCGCGTTCAAAGAAGGATGCAAGATTCCTGGCTGTTTTTATCAATCATTTGAGCGGAGTGCTCCATGCAAACGGCAAGGAGCTGTCTGTTGCGGTTCATGCCAAGGTTCATAGTGTAACAGGTACAGAGAGCGGATATGTTGTGTATGAGCCCGACATGTTCAGGAAGGTTGATTATGTGAATATCATGGCATATGACGGGCAGTGGGATGGGGGATACAATGCCGCTAATCTTTCTCCCTATTCCTTTACAGAGAATATCGCCAATTATTGGGGCAGCCTCTTTGATTCAAAAGGGATTTCCAAGGATAAGCTGGTTCTGGGTGTTCCACTTTATGCTCAGCCGGAGGATCCTGCCGTTAAGCCGGTATCCTATCAGGCCGTCATAAACAATAATCCTGAATATGCAGCAAAAGATAGAATCAGCATGAATGGCATCAGCTATTACTATAATGGATCCGCCACCATGAAAAAGAAAACCATACTGGCTTTAAACCACGGATTCGGCGGAATGATGATCTGGGAAGCCGGCCATGACGCAAAGCGGCCATACAGCCTCACTGGAACGATTGCTGAAGTTCTTCAAAACAAAGCAGAGCCTGTAAAGTATTATTCTGTGATGCATACAAAATGAGAAAAGAGCAGGAAAATTCCCTGCTCCTTTTTCATGAAAGTAAAAACTTCTTAATTTCCTCCCGCCGATCCTTATATACCTTCTCCCCGAGTATAATCAATTCTTCCACAAACTTTATTTCGTCAAAAGGCATTTCTTCTCCCAGCTCTTCATTAATGCGCAGGTAATTTTCTCCGAGAAGATGTTTGCAATGGTAGGTAACTGATTCGGACGATAAATGAAGAGCCAGGTCCAATAGCTTGGGTGTCACTTTCATGGACGGGAGCTGGAATGGCAGCCAATGCTTTACACCCCAATATTTATCATGATCAATCGTAAAATCAATTTTTTGAAGACCGGTTCCAAGCGAAAGGATTTTTATGTTTTGCAGCTCCATCCTGAAGTGATGCATAGCCTCCGTAATACAAACGAGTGATGGATTATTAGCCCATAGCCCTCCGTCTATGGATAAATAACTGTTGCTGATGTTGTTCGGCGGGAAATAGACAGGTGCAGAACAGGAGGAAAGCACTGCATCCCAAAGCTTCATGGATAGGCTATCGTTGCCGGGACTTCCATAATTGGAACGGTGGACAAACGGTTTGCCATGTGTCACATCGACAGCTGGAATCAAAAGCGGTTTTTTTATATCAGACAGCTCCGTTTCGCCAAAGGCTTTCCGGAAAAAGCGCCGCATATACTTATCACTGTATACGCTTTTAAAAAGGCCGACCTTAGCCTGTTTGACAAAAATCTTTTTCCCGAATGATTCGTATCCTTTCAGGACCTCGCTCATATCTTTTTTCATGACCAGTGAAGAGGCAATGATCGATCCGGTGCTTGTGCCTGCGATTATATCAAAATAGTCGCCTGCAGGCTGTTTCAGTTCCTCTTCGAGAGCTTTCAAAATGCTTACGGCAAAAACACCGCGTATTCCGCCGCCATCGATGCATAAGATTTTCATTGAATCACCTGCTGTTTCCGTAATCATTCTCCAGGATATGTAAAAAAGAGAAGGAATCTTCCTTCTCTTCTATTCCTCGTTGTTTATCATCTCTTCAAATACCGCTGAAACTTTGTTAAATTCCTCGTCGTTTTCAATGGGTGTAAAGTCGCCATCCTCATCCAGTTTTAAGAAGAACACATCAATATCTTCTTCTGTGTCTTCCTCAAGATCTTCGACAAAGCTGACAGCAGCATATTGATTGCCATCAACCTCTGCAGACGCGAGGACCTCCACTTCCATTTCCTGATCATTTTCATCACTGATTGTAAAAACTTCTCCTACTTCTATCTTGTCCATTTTTTAATCTCCTCTCCTTAATAGGTTCTTTCTATATTTTCCCGTTTTAGAGGGATTTCATGCCTAAAATAGAAAAAGGATCGGCTTTATGATACCGATCCTGCAATAAAGAATTATTTAACTCCTGCTGTCTCTTTCTTTTCCACTTTTACACTCCATCCAAATGGATCCGATTCGGTTCCTTTTTGGATGCCTGTCAGTGTATCATAGATTTTCTTGGACAAATCCCCGGTTTTCCCTTCATTGATTTCAATAATCTTGTTGTCCCAGAAGAATTCGCCAATTGGAGAAATAACAGCAGCCGTGCCTGTTCCAAAGGCTTCTTCAAGCTGGCCATCAGCATGTGCCTGATAGATTTCTTCAATGGAAATTCTTCTTTCGGACACGGGAACATTCCAGTATTTCAGTAACTCCAGTACAGAGTTTCGAGTGATTCCTTCCAGGATGCTGCCATTAAGTTCTGGTGTTACAACTTCTCCGTTAATTTTGAAGAAAATGTTCATGCTTCCCACTTCTTCAATATATTTATTTTCTTTCCCGTCAAGCCATAGAACCTGCGAATATCCTGTTAAGCTTGCAAGCTCCTGAGCTTTCAGACTTGCTGCATAGTTCCCTCCGGTTTTAGCTGTGCCTGTTCCCCCTTTTACTGCCCGCACGTATTCGTTTTGAACAGCAATTTTAACAGGGTTGATGCCTTCCTTATAGTAAGCGCCTACCGGCGAAAGAATAATGATAAATTTGTATCTGGCTGATGGAGCAACTCCCAGATATGGCTCAGTTGAAATGACAAACGGCCGGATGTACAGTGAAGTTCCTTCCACATTCGGAATCCAGTCCCGGTCAACTGAAATTAATTCTTTTAAGGCATAAAGAGCAAGCTCTTCATCAATTTCAGGAATACATAACCTGGAGTTGGATTTATTCAGTCTCTCCATATTTTTTTCGGGACGGAAGAGCAACACCTCATTATCAATGGTAAGATAGGCTTTTAACCCTTCGAATACACTCTGACCATAATGGAAAATCATTGCAGCGGGATCAAGAGAAAGCGGCTGGTAAGGTACAATTCTTGGGTCGTGCCATCCCCGTCCTGCTGTATAATCCATTTCAAACATGTGATCCGTAAAATTCTTGCCAAACACCAGGTTATCAAATGCAGGTTTTTGTTTTTTCTCAGGTGTGTGGTTGATTTCAATTTTAAATTCTGTCATTTGTCAAAACTCCCTATCTGTAGATGATTTAAAAACCTAATGCCTGCTCTTCGTGCTGCTCTTAAAAGAGTGTAAATAAAAACGCCCAGTCATCCTCCGAGCGTGGACGAAAGGGCTTGCTTCCCGGCAACAACCAATATGGATGCTCAACAGCAACAGCTGAAGTCATTGAAAAAGACTCGTATGCTGTTTTTGTAAGGGTTGCCTTTCGCTCTTTTCTACTTCAAGGCAGTAGTGCAGTTATTTGTTAAAGTTTTTATAAGTTTTTCTAATATTATGATATTCTACTATTTAATTGTCAATACGAATTGACAATAAATTTAGAATTAATTCGGATTACTGAAAATTCTATATGCAAAAGAAAAAGAAATAAAGGTGAAAAATCATGTTTTTAAATTTATAATCAATATATAAATACAAAAGGGGATTTATGATAATGAACAGTAAAGAGCTTGAAGAAAAAATTATTCAAAACTATCAGGGCGAAGAGAAAATGATGATCCTCGTATTTGCCCAGTGGTGCATCAATCACGGTTTAAATCCGGAGGAAATCTATTTAAAGGCATATCCGGATCAGGAGGAAAACAGTTCACTAAAGGAAGCGCTGGAGCTGACTGTTCCAAAAGAAGAAGCAGGCGATGTGCCTGATCAGACTCTGCTTGGTGTTCTATCCTTGTTCGGAAATGATGATCTTGCCTTCATCGTGATGGAAGAAATAAAGAATATGAAAAAGAACAGCTAAGCCTTAATGGGCCGCTGTCCTTTTTCATTGAAGATTCTATTTAAACCAGCCCTTCTCTTTGGATTGGGTTATGGCTTCAATCCTGTTCGTAACTTCGAGCTTGTCAAGAATAGCCGAGATATAGTTGCGCACGGTACCTGTCTTAATGCTGAGCTGGTCGGCAATTTCTTTCGTGTTCTTGCCGTCCGCTATCAGCTCCAGCACCTCTTTTTCCCGGTCTGTCAGCGGGTTTTCTTCGCCATAGACATCATCCATTAATTCAGGTGCATAGATGCGCCTTCCTTCCAGGACGTTTCTGATAGAGCTTGCCAGTTCCTCACTTGGGCTGTCTTTTAACAAGTAACCTCTTACACCGGCCTTGAGGGCACGCTGGAAATAGCCTGACCTTGCGAAGGTTGTCAGAATAATAACTTTACAGCCGCAGTCTTTTAATTCTTCCGCCGCTTCCAGGCCGCTTTTTTCCGGCATTTCAATATCCATAATGCATACATCCGGTTTAAGAGTTTTGACAAGGGATATGGCTTCTTTTCCATTTGAAGCTTTCCCAATGACCTCCATATCGTCTTCAAGATTTAGCAGAGATCCTAACGCACCAAGCACCATCCGCTGATCTTCAGCTATGACGATTTTTATCATGCCCTCTCCTCCTTGTTTGGTTCCTTCACGACTGTTGGTACTTTCATTATAATCGTTGTTCCATTCTCAGATACAATCTCAAGACTTCCGTTGACAAAGTCGAGCCGCTCCCTTAAGCCGAGCAGTCCGGACCCCTTGCCTACATCTGTTGAGGGATTCATGCCGACCCCGTTATCCCGGACGGTAATGCTGACTTCATTCCAGGTTTGTTCTATTCTGATGCGGCATTCTGTCGCCTTACTGTGTTTTACTACGTTAGTAACAGCCTCTTTCATGCACATGCTTAGAATATTCTCAAGGAAGAGTGACACATTTTTTAATTTGATATCTTCTTCCCCGATGAATTCGATAGAAGCCGCCTTTAAAATTTGCTTTACAAGGATAATCTCTTCCTTCAGTCTGATTCCCCTCATCTGCGAAACCATCTTCCTTACTTCGTTTAATGCTGTTCTGGCGGTTTGCTGAACGTCTATAAGCTCTTCCTTTGCCTGGTCCGGATCTTTGCTGATGAGCTTCCTGGCCAGATCGCTTTTTAACCCGATAAGAGACAATTTTTGTCCGAGAGTATCATGAAGATCCCGGGCAATCCGCTGTCTTTCTTCCTGTTTGACGAGGTCCGCAATCCTTTTGTTGGCATCCTCAAGCTGCTCCTCAAGCTTTTCCTGCTTTTTCTTATTGTGAATGTTAAAAGGAAGCAAAATCACACTGATCCAGATGATAATAATAAAAGGAATCTGCTCGAGAAATAATGGCTTCTGGGTGACAAAATTAATGTTTATGGAGATGGTGGTTGCGATCAGGTGGATGACATACAGCGTTAAAAAGGCAATTCTGTTCTTGATATGGCCATTGTAATAAGCAATATAAAATGCAAAATAAATAAATGAAAAGAGAATGGTCATTGTGATCGATATGCTGATTAAAATGCCAGTCCACAAATAGACAGGCCATTTCCGTGAAATAAAGGCAAAACGCAGTGATATAAAAAAGAGTATAGTCAGGATAATTCCGACGGCTATGGTGATTTTAGATGTGGATCTGAAGATGAAATAAAACGGCAGAATGCTGAATACACTCCATATATATGGAGAAATGCCTGAACTTTTCAATGCAGTTAAATATTTTTTTAACATGTGAGGTACCCTCTTTTTATTCATGAAATAATGAAACAGCTCCTTTGCTATCATATCACAAAGGAGCTGTTCTTCAGCTTATACATTCAGTTTACGGCTTCACAGATGCCGTTTTAGTTCTGCTCTGTTTTTTGCTGACAGCCGACTGCTTTGCTGCTCCATACCCGGTGAAGTCCTGGGCTTCATCATCCCATAGACGGAATCGAAGTGACTTCAGGCTGGTAGAAAGAGTAATCGTCGGCACATTCTGAAGTTCAGCTGTATTATAATGAGCGCTTTCGAGGTTATAGTTAGGAACGCGCGGGCTCAAGTGATGGATATGATGGAACCCGATGTTTCCTGTAAGCCACTGAAGCACTTTCGGCAGCTTGTAAAAGGAGCTTCCTTCTACAGCAGCTTTAACATACTCCCATTTATCATCTTCTTCAAAATACGAGTCTTCAAATGTATGCTGTACATAGAAAAGCCAGATTCCGGCTGCTCCTGAAATCATAAAGATCGGCCCCTGCACCATCAGGAACGCTTCCCACCCGATAGCCCAGCACATGAACGCATACAAACCGGCGATGGCCGCATTTATAAGATACGTATTGATGCGTTCATTCTTTCTTGCCCCTTTTCTGTTAAAACGGTTTTTTAACAAAAATACATAAATAGGACCTAAACCTAACATAACGAACGGATTGCGGTAGATGCGGTATGCTGCACGAGTCGACCATGAGGCATCCTGATATTCTTTCACTGTCAGTGTCCAGATATCTCCTGTACCGCGCTTGTCCAGATTACCGCTGGTTGCATGGTGCACATTGTGATCATGCTGCCATTGGTGATAAGGAAAGACGGTCAGGATTCCTGTGATTGTGCCAATGATTTTGTTAGCTTTGCGGTTTTTGAAAAAGGAATGGTGGCAGCAATCATGGAAAATAATGAAGATCCTGACAAGAAAGCCTGCTGCAACTATAGATATGCCAAGCGTCAGCAAGTAAGAAATGCTCAGGCTTTTATAAGCAAGGAACCACAGCAGGAAAAATGGTCCCAGCGTATTGACCAGCTGCATAATGCTTTTTGTTAAATCTGATTTTTCATAAGGTGCCATTTGTTTTTTTAAGTTAAGTTGTTTTTGTTTAGAAGTCATTTGTTAATTCCCTTCATCATGACGTTAATTTTAATAATAAAGGGTTTGCAAACTGCTTTGTAGACATAGGTGTCATGTCCAAACCATGACATTTATCATGGTTTGGACGAAAAATTGAGAGTTCATCCTAATATCTGGCTATAAATATTTACTTATTGCGGGTTTCTTCCACTTCTGACACAAGGTTAAAGAGAAATTCGTATACTAACTGATATGCGTCTTGTATAGATAGTTCCTCTTTAAAGCCTTCAATGTCGTTCAGCGAAAAATTAAAATCCCAAAGCCCATCCTGCTGGCTGAACATCAGGCTGTATTTTGGTGTGCCTGTAAGAGTATTTGCATCTATAAATGCTCTCATAGCTGATTCTGCTTTTTTTGGCAGCTTCAGTCCAAGCATTACTTCATAGTTGCCAAAAACATCATCTGTTTCAAAGGAAACGGCATCCGCTCCAATCAGGTCAAACCATTTCGACTCCAGATACATAAATTCATTTTTATGATTTTTGAAGTAGTCTATTGGCTGATTTAAAAAGCCGGCAGGCTCCTGTCCGAGAACTTCCTCTGTTTCCTTATCTCCTCTTTCTATATAAGCATCATTAAATCGGTCTTCTGGATTCTTGATTCCAGCTTCATGACCATCATTCAAAAGTCCGTGCTTTTGGGCATATTCTTTTTCTTTTACATAAAGTTCAGAGGGCTGTTCTTTCAAGTGCTTTTCCATCCGTTCTTTTAACAAGTTGCTTTCCTCCTCAAATATCTTTACCTTCCCCACTTTTTGATGAATTTCTTGAAGCTGTGGGAGAAGGCTTCTTTTTCCCTTGAGCTTTTGTGCGGCCTGTTCGTGGTGAACTGCTTTTGCCTTTTCTGCCTTTTTCATGGGAAAACCTGTCTTCTTTTGATTTGGGCTGGCCACCTTTTCTGCTGTCATTTTTCTTTCCAGCGGAGGTTTGGCGTTTGGAATCCTGTCTCTTTTTTTCAGATGCTGCTTCATGCTTGATATCGCTGTTGCCAAGGTTTTGCTTAGGAATAGTAATTTTCAGTCCTTTTTCAATTGCTTCAAGGAGCGGCTTGTCTGCAGACGAATAAAACGTAATGGCCAGTCCTTTCATGCCCGCCCGGCCGGTTCTCCCGATGCGGTGCACATAGCTTTCAGGATCGAGTGGGATATCATAATTAAAAACATGGGTGACCCCTTCGACATCAAGCCCTCTGGCAGCTACATCCGTAGCAACTAACAGCTGTATCTCCGCATCCCTGAATCTCTTCATGACTTGTTCGCGTTTCGATTGTGATAAATCCCCATGAAGCTGATCGCAATCAAAACCGTTCGATTTCAGCACTTCATATAATTTGGTTACTCTGCGTTTTGTACGGCAGAAGATCACGGCCAAAAATGGTCTATGGGTTTGAATCAGTTCTATCAGCGTCCCCTGCTTAGCGCGGTCGACGGTATGTATCGCTATTTGTTTAACTGAATGGGCTGGCCCCTGTGTTTTTTCAATTTGGATATACTGCGGCTCTTTCATGTGTTTGTTTGCCAGTTTTCTTATTTCTGCCGGCATAGTTGCAGAAAAAAGCATCGTCTGCCTTTTGGCAGGCGTTTCTTTAATAATTCTCTCAACCTCATCAAGAAAGCCTATATGCAGCATTTGATCGGCTTCATCCAATACTAAAAAATCCACCTGTGATAAATCAATGGTATTTCGCTTGATATGGTCCAGCAGCCGGCCAGGTGTCCCCACTACAATCTGGACATTCCTTTTCAGCTTTTTGAGCTGCTTGTCCACATCCTGCCCACCATATACAGCTAATACATCTATATCACTGTCTTTCGTCAGCTTCATTACTTCGTCTGTTATCTGTAATGCCAATTCCCTTGTCGGCGTTATAATCAGAGCCTGAATCTGAACAGCATTCGGGTCCATCTTCTCCAGAATAGGCAAAGTAAATGCCAATGTTTTTCCGGTTCCTGTCTGAGCCTGGGCAATAACATCGTTTCCTTCCATAACAGCTGGAATCGCCTGTGCCTGAATAGGCGTTGGCTTAGCGATGCCCTGCTGCAGCAGAATATCAGATAGCTCTCCTGAAATGCCAAGTTTTAAAAATTCCTGCAAATAAAACCCTACTTTCTTTTCCTGTTCTTTATTAAATATGTCCTTATTTATATTGTGTGTTTAACGGCAAAATAGCAAGCATTCTTATTGCAGGAAAACACAAAAAAAGGTGAGCATTCAGTTCAGACCCTGAAAACTAACCTCTATTTGATAAAATTTCATCCATTGTTTTTTTTACTTTGCTTACGATTTCGGGCCATTTTTTTTCAAGTTCACTGCTTAATCCAATTTGAAAGGAAATATCAAAAGGTTCAACCCCGATCAGACAGACTTCCATTTTGTCTCTTTGTTCATATAGTGCCTGAAACAGATGCATATTATGCGGCGATAAGCCGAGAAATCGATGAGAGTCTATCTTATCTAAAGAATAAACTTCAATGTCACCGGGGATACCCCCTGATAAAATGGCATCAAGGATTATGACAAACTCGGCACCTTCGAGCTTAGAGAGGCTATAATCTATGTCGGATTCTCCTATGATGTATTCGCAATCCATGTTTTCTTCTGTGTTCATCAGCTCTTCAGCAATATAGATGCCGACTCCATCGTCCTTCATCAGGCGGTTGCCTATTCCTAAAATAATGGTCTTTTTCATTATAGCACCTGAATGGTTTTGACTTCTTTCCCGGGTGTATGTACATGTGTCGCGCATGACATGCAAGGATCAAAAGACCGAAGGATCCTTCCAATTTCAGCCGGATTTTCCGGATCATGAATGGGGGTTCCCATTAATGCCTGCTCTGCGGTTCCCATGTATCCATTCTCATCCCGGGTGGAAAAGTCCCAGGTTGATGGTGTTATGATCTGGTAGAAATCGATTTTTTTATTTTTTATTTTAATCCAATGGCCCAAAGCGCCGCGGGTGGTGTCAACTAACCCTTTACCCGAAACTTCTTCTTCAGGCAATTCATACTTTTTTTGGACATTCGTATTTGGGATCAGCAAATTCAGCAAATTTTTCATAATGCCGGCTATCTTTTTTGCTTCGAGGGCCCTGGCAATGGTTCTGTCCATTGCGGAAATTCCGTTTGTATATTCTCCGCTCAGTATCAGCCTTGCTAAAGGGCCTACCTCAAATGGGAGCCCTGCGTATCTGGGAGCCTTAACCCACGAATAGGCTTTGTCTTTATCACGATCAGGTTCCGCAATCAGTTCATCAGGAGAGTAAGTGGTTTTTGGTGATTGGAACCAGGCATAATCTATCTTTTCCTGAATATTTTGTTCGTCAAATGGCCGGATTCCATCATCGGTAAAGACAAGAGGATCAACGTACAGGGTACCGATATCTTTATAATGATTAAATGCGCCGTATGTTAAGAGATTCCCATACCCGCCGCCTAATCTATAATACTCAGGATAATATTTTGCAATTTCAAAAACATCAGGAATCATTTTTTCGTCGATAAACTTTGTTATTTTCAGAAGAATGGAATCTAAATGGACAATTTTTTCTGCTGTAGCCTGTGTTGTAATGCCGCCAATAAACACACCGTGATTATGCGGAGCTTTTCCTCCGAGAACGGCAAGCATTTGATGGGCGAGCCTGCTTAATTCCAGAGACTCAAAGTAATGCTGGGAGATGACTCTATTTACTTTTTCCGGCAGTCTGAAATCAGCATGATCTGTCTGCAGCAATGTGTTTCCTTCAATTTTGACGAAATCAGGAACCGTGTATTGATAAAAATGGCGGATATGGTTCTGCAAGAACTCACAGCAATGGATAATATCCCGAAGATACTTCCCTTGCTCACTCGGTTCAATGTTCAGCGCATCCTCCAAAGCGGCCGAAGAAGCTACTGAGTGGGCTGCAGAACAAATGCCGCAAATCCGCTGGGTAAAATAAACAGCATCAAAGGGGCTTCTGCCGGCAAGCATTTGCTCAAAGCCCCTGAATAGGTTTCCTTTTGTTTTAACATCCACGACCTTATTCTTGTCGACGATCACTTCAATTTCCATAAAACCGCTTATTCTTGTCAATGGATTAATGACGATCCGCTTACTCATTCTTCACCACCCTTGTCGTGTCATAACTGATAAAAGGAGCCATTGCATCAGGGAAGCCAAACTGGGCACATCCAATGCAAGGCGTATCATCCCCTATCGGCCAATTCACATGGCCATTCCACTGCCTTGTCGGACAATCAGTCCTGGTAACAGGGCCACGGCAGCCAAGCTTAAATAAACAGGTTTTATCTCCGAGCTTTTCTGCAAAAATGCCCCGGTCGAAAAAAGGCCTCCTGGGGCATCGGTCATGAATAAGGGTGCTGTAAAACATTAATGGCCGCCCAAGATTATCGGTATCCGGATCCCCGTATAAAAGAATGTGGGCTAAGGTTCCTAAAAACCAGTCCGGATGAACAGGGCAGCCTGGCAGTTTAATCATATTTTTATCAGGCAGAACATCCTGCAAACCTACAGACTGCGAAGGATTTGGCCTGGCTGCTGAAACACCCCCGTGCGTGGCACATGCCCCGACAGCAAGAATATGGGATGCTTTCTCCCCGAGTATTTTGGCTGCTTCCAAACCGGTAAGCGGTTTTCCCTTCCAGGTGCCAATGATGTTATATAATCCATTGTCTCTTAAAGCCACTGCACCTTCCACCGCCAGGATATAATCTTCATCCAATGCGTTCATAAGCCGTTCAATGGCCTTTTCCCCCTCTGCTGCCATTAAGCTGTTGCTGTATACGAGATTGACCATCGAGCCTATCATATATTCAAAGTCCGGATTTGCCCCGTTCAGCAGGGAGATGATATTGCCGGAGCATCCATTGAGCTCCAAATATACAAGGTTTTTCTTTTTGACTGTTCCGTTTGCAAGTCCGTTTCTGGCTCCAGCTGTTAACCGTTCTGCAATGGCTTCATTCGTCAATGGCTCCGGCGGCAAGATACAATCTTCCATTAAATCAGCCTCCCGACGACTGGCAAAGTTGCTAAAATCGATTGCTGTCCTGCATGGCAGGAGGCGAACTCCTGTGAATAATCCCTTCCTGATACCAAACCAAAATGGGTAGCAGCGGCCCATGCTCTGTTATTGGTTACATCATAAACGACGCCGCTCACTGCCACATAAGCAGGCCTGCCATTTTTGCCATCGTAATTTGCTAAATCCTGAATTGTAAAGGTTTGATTTGGAACAGCCACTGCCGGATTTGCTGCAGTCGGGGATGCCATCGTGTTAATAGGTGGCCTATCATTTGCAGCTGCATTGGATGAGGCTGCATGGGCTGCCAGTAAATCATTTAGAAATTGAATGCTTGTCAATGCGTCCCAAATTCTCTGAAGTTTTACCTGTTTGGCAGTGGGGTCTGAAGTGGCAGAAATTGAATAAATATCATGTCTTGCCTGAGTTATAAGGCTATTCACCTGCTGCTGAAGCATCCTGATGTTTTGCATCGCATTCTCTCCTTAGGCTTTCATACCCTATCCTATGCAGGAAACAGAGAAAACTTTAACAGATCCTGGGCAGCATCAACCCGGCAAGGCGCTGCAGTCTGCGTGTTGTTCCTAAAGGTGTCTTTAAATAAAGCTTCCCGGGGCTGTGAGTTGTGCCGGTTACCTGTCCTATGACAGCTGCGTTCTCACCTAAAGGATGGCTCTTTAATACTTGAAGTGCCTGCTCTTCCTTTTTCGAATCCACCAGTAAAATCATTTTCCCTTCATTTGCCAGATAAAGGGGATCGAAGCCTAGAATATCGCAGGCACCATGAACATCATCCCGAATGGGAATGGATTCTTCATCAATTTCGCAATTGAAATGGAAGTCTTCGCAAAGTTCTACAAGTGCTGTTGCAAGTCCCCCTCTTGTCGGATCCTTCAATAGGCGAATGCCATCTATCCTGTGCATCAGACTCTGAATAATCCCAATGAGAGAAGCGCAATCACTGACTGTGTCCGTAAGCAAGCCAAGCTCTTCTCTGGCACTGAGAATCGCAATTCCATGGTCTCCGATTGTTCCGCTTAAGATAATAGAATCGCCTTTCTTAATCTGCTTTGGCTGAAGTTTGTGCCCGCTCTCCACTGTTCCAATGCCGGAAGTATTGATGAATAACCTGTCTGCACTGCCTTTTTCGACCACCTTTGTGTCTCCTGCAATGATCCTGATTCCTGCTTTTCTGCTTCGTCAGCCATGCTATGAACAATTTCCTTTAAATCTTTAAGGGGGAGACCTTCTTCAATAATGAACCCTGCTGTCATAAACTTGGGAACGGCACCGCTGACAGCCAGGTCATTAACAGTCCCCGCAACAGCAAGCTTGCCAATATTCCCTCCCGGAAAGAAGAGCGGTTTTACTACATAGCTGTCAGTTGTCAATGCAATTGTTTCGGGCTTGCATTGAAAAATGGCTGAATCGTGCTTTGTATGCTCCGCGTGGCCGAATGCTTTTTCAAAAACATCCTTAATCAGCATATTTGTCAGCTCCCCGCCCTCGCCATGGGCCAGATTAATCCGCTGCAGCATGATCACTCCTCCTTCATATAGTGGTAATGTGCGGCACATGTGCCTTCTGCTGAAACCATGCAGGGACCAATTGGATTAGCTGGTGTGCAGGCTTTGCTGAAAAGAATACATTCTTCAGGAGCAGTCAGTCCCCGAATGACTTCACCGCATCTGCATTTCGTCTTTCGCGGAGGATCTATCGTAATCTTAAATTTCCTTTTGGCATCAAAGTTCTGGTACTTTTCTTTAAGTGCCAGGCCGCTATTGGGAATGGTTCCTATTCCGCGCCAGTCTTCATCCCCCGGCTGTAAATATTTTTTCATCAGGCTTTTGGCAGCGGCATTGCCTGACTCAGAAACTGCATAAGGATAATCATTAATGATTTCCGCTTTATTTTCTATACAAAGCTGCAGCAATTTATAAATACTGCTTAATAGCTGGACCGGCTCAAAACCTGAAATGACTCCAGGCATACTGTATTCTTCTGTTAAAAAAGAGTAGCTCTCTTTTCCCAGCACAACGGATACATGGCCCGGGAGCAAAAAACCGTCCAGGTGAATTTCACCTGCGTCAAGGAGAGCCCGTAAAACTGGCTCGACCAATTTTGTCGTCATCCAAATGCTGAAATTGGCTAACCCTTTCTGTTCCGCTTCTTTGATGGCTGCTGCAAGCAATGGAATGGTCGTTTCAAAGCCAATGCCTAAAAATATTACTTCTTTGTCAGGATTCTTTTCAGCGATTCGTATGCTGTCCATTGGGGAATAGACTACACGAATGTCTTTTCCCTCTGTTTTGGCTTCCAGCAAAGAATACCTGGATCCCGGAACGCGCATCATATCCCCAAATGTACACAGAATGCTGCCTCGTTCGTTTGATAAGCTGATCATGCTGTCTATCGTTCTTTGGTCTGTTACACAAACAGGACAGCCCGGCCCCGCTATTAAGTGAACATACTCTTTTAATCTCGTTTTTACACCTGTTTTGGCAAGGGCCATCGTATGTGAGCCGCACACTTCCATAAAAACAGGTTTTCTTCCGTTCAGCTGAATATATTGTTTAGCTAATTGGATGACTGCTTCTGCTGACCGCTGGCTTAGAACCGGATCAGAAAAGGGTGCCATGCTGTCCATCAATTATTCTCCTCCATTCTTCAATGCTTTCACGGGCAAATTCTTCATTGATGATAGTCATGGCCTGTCCTGCATGAATTAGCACATAATCATTGATTTTCACCTCAGGAACAAAAAGGATGCCCACATAAATCTTAGATCCCATGACATTCACAAGAGCACGGTTTTCTTCCAGTTTTATAACTTTTGAGGGAACACCTACACACATGAAATCACCCCTTTATATTTTTTTAGCTTTTGTTTGTCTGGCTGCAATCATTAATTGCCCTAATGATAATCCGCCATCATGGCAAGGAACTTTCTTATGTGTATAAACAGTAAAATCGTTCTCCTCAAGCATTCTGGAAAGCTCCCCGGCAAGAAATAAATTTTGAAACGATCCACCTGAAAAGACTATCCTCCGGCTAAGCTCTGGTCTTTCATCCGCTCTGCATAAAATTAACTTTGCCGATGCAGATGCAATTGTCTGATGAAATCTTTGAATAATAACAGCAGGTGGAACGGCCTCAAAATTTTCCTGGATTATTTGATAAATCATCTGGGAAAAATCGAGCCGGTATGGTTCTCCTCTGTCTTTTATTATCTTAAAGGGATAAGGTTTGTTACATTCTGACGGGGATCTATACATATAATCTGATAGTTTCATCGCTGCTTCTCCCTCGTAAGTGGAAGTTTGGCAGATTCCCAATATGGCACTGACAGCATCAAAAAGCCTGCCGCACGTTCCGGCGAGGGGTGTTTGGATCTTCTTATTCACCATGTGTTCGATAATGCTGATTTCTCTGGCTTTTTCGGGAAACAGTTTCAGAGCAAGCTCCTTTCCATTACCTGGCCAGAAGTGAAGAATCATTCCAGCAGCATTCCTCCAGGGCTCCTTTACTGCCTTCTCTCCTCCAGGCAGCGGTGTATAAGTAAGGTGGCCCAGCCGCTCAAAGGAATCGGCACAGCCATATAATAATTCAAACCCCCATATATGACCGTCATCCCCATAGCCTGTGCCGTCGAGAATCAGTCCAAAGCACGGTTCATATAAATCATTGTCTGCCATGCATGACACGTGATGGGCGTGATGATGCTGGACTCGGATCACAGGACCCTTGAAATCGCTCGCATACTTGGTTACGGCATACGAAGGATGTAAGTCAGCGGCAATCTTTTTTTCCTCAAACCCCAGCCATTTGTTATAATGCTTCACCTGATTTTCATAATGCTGAAGCATCTCTTGATTTTCCAGATCCCCTATATGCGGCCCCATATAAATGCTGTGGCCCTTCCCGGCAGCAAAGGCATTCTTCTGGTTTCCCCCTAAAGCCAGGATTTGATCTAACGGATGGGCGGTTTTAAAAACCTCCGGTATAAAACCTCTGGAACGTCTGAGAAAAATAACTTCTCCGGCTTGACTGACTTGTATGACAGAGTCATCAATGGGGTGGAGAATGGGACGATTATGGGTAAGAATATAGTCACAGAGAGTGCCTGGGTCCTCTTTGAAATATAACGGGTGTCCAGACGGGTTAGAGCTTGTCAGTACGATGCATTCCAGCTTGCTGTTCTCAAAAAGCAGATGATGGAGCGGCGAATACGGAAGCATGATTCCTATGGTCGACAACCCCGGGGAGAGAAGTTCAGGAAGATCGGAGCACTTTTTTTTCCTTAAAACAACGATTGGCATTTCAGGACTTTTTAGCATCTCAGCTTCTTTTTCTGTAACATGGCAATACTTCAGGGCGGTTTCAAGTGATTTCGCCATAATTGCCAGAGGGCGCTGCGGCCTGTTTTTCCGGATTCTTAGTTCATTAATGGCCTTTTCATTGTGTGCATCGCAGGCAAGATGATATCCTCCTATCCCCTTAATGCTTACAATCTTTCCTTCCGATAAAAGAGTCGAGGCCGCATGAATAGCTTTCTGCTTTCTTTTCACCGGCTTCTTATTCGAATCATAAAGGATTATGTCAGGTCCGCAGTCAGGGCAGCATACCGGCTGTGCATGATGGCGGCGATCTGTTGGATTTTCATATTCTTCCCTGCAGGCAATACACATGTGAAATTTGTCCATGGCGGTGTGTGGCCTGTCATACGGAAGCTCCCGAATGATGGAATACCGCGGGCCGCATTGAGTGCAATTTGTAAAAGGATATTGAAACCGCCTGTTACTCTCTTGACGCATCTCGCGCAGGCAGTCATTGCACATTCCTGCATCTGATGGAATTAATGGTTCAGCATGACTGCTTCGGATGCTTGGAACAATCTTAAAATCGTTAAAATACGATGGCAGACTGTCATCTACAGTCATTTCAATAATTTTTGCCAGTTGAGGAGGGCTCTTTTGAATGTGATCAATCATGCTGGCAATGGAGTCGCTTTCGCCTTCTGCCTGAATGAAAACGACATCTAAATTATTTTGAACTGTTCCCTGAATGTTGTATTTTCTTGAAAGGCCATATATATAGGGACGGAAACCGACACCCTGTACTTTTCCGGTTACTTTAATTCTGACTGAACGCAGCATGGGCATGTGCTTTCTTTAACCAGTTTATCCATTCCTCCATCCCATCTCCCGTCTGGGATGACAGTGCAAGAAAAGCAGCATCCGGGTTAATCGTGCGTAGATCCCTCTGTGCTTCTTCTAAATCAAACTGTACGTATGGAAGTAAATCTGTTTTATTGATAATGGTTAAATCGGTACGGCGAAACATCAAAGGGTATTTGGGGATTTTGTCATTGCCTTCAGGTACACTGAGAATGACAGCCTTATAGTCTTGTCCCAAGTCATAGCCTGAGGGGCAGACAAGATTGCCGATGTTCTCAATAAAAAGGATATCAATTTCCTCAAGCTGGAATTGGGGTAATGTTTTGGCTATCATTCTTGCGTCAAGATGGCAGCCGCCAACTGTGTTAATTTGTACTGTATATATACCTAGAGCCCGAAGCCTGTCTGCATCCCGCTCAGTTGCAAGATCCCCCTCTATGACTGCGATTTTAAATTCTGATGCCAGCGCTTTAACGGTTCTCTCAAGGAGTGTGGTCTTACCTGCACCTGGTGCACTCATAAGATTGATGACTAGTGTTTGATTTTGCTTAAATAAAGTTCTATTAAAATTGGCTGCAGCATTATTATCTTTCAAAACATCATCGTCCATTATTATCTTCACAACTCTCACTTCCTTCATAAGACTCAATTTGAAAAGATTCACCGGAGATTATTTCAGTATTTAATTGATGGCAATGTGGACAAAGGGCTATTCGGTAATCCGGTGCAAATTCTTTTCTGCACTCTTTGCACCTGGCTTTTGCTTCCTCCCTTATAATAGCGAGTTCGGTTTTTTCGCTGATCAGGCTGCACTCCTGTTTTTGAAAGTAACAAAATGCAAGTTCTAATGCATCGGGCAGGACATTGGAAAGTTCCCCTACAATGACAGAGATTCGATCAACCTTCACAATGTTTCTCTCGATGGCATCTTCCTCCACCAGGCGAAGTACTTCAGCCATCAGAGACATTTCGTGCATATGTAACCTCCTTTTAGCAAATTGACTGTTTGTTAATGGATATTCTAAAATCTCTAGTTACATGCAAAATAAAAAGCCCTTTCAGACCAAGTGGTCATGAACGGGGCTTCGACTTATATATCAATTTATTCCCAATCCTTTGTTGGCTCTCTTTCTTCAGCCATTTCCATCCCATAAGCAAGCCGCGGATTTATAGCAGATTGGCTGCTCTCTTTCTCTTGGCTGCTTTCCCTTTTGTTTACAAGGAATCTGTGGACAAATACCTCAGAAACAGTGATAATTCCTGCTGAAATAATGCTTCCCCAAGCGATTTGCAGATAACTGTTAAGCAGCACACTTCCAAACACCCAAACAGATGCATAAACTAAGAAAAAGTCAGCAATAAGGGCATTCTTGTTTCCAAGACGCGGAAGGATGATGCGGTCTCCGAGCAGATAGGACATGGCTGTTACCAGAATACTGAAAGAAAGAATATCTGCGAATGTCGCATCAAAGAATAAATCAAGCGCTATGGCAAAAGCAATCATAGCTGATGCTAATTTAAGTATTAAGATAAGTGTTTTGTTCAAAAGAATACCTCCTCTTTTACCATAGCTTTTATCAATATGAAGATTCCCATTCATTTTCTGTTCCTCTGCCTCATAAGCAATTTTTTCAAAAAAATAAACAACTTGTTCAGTGTCCCTCAATATAATGGCAGTAATAGGGATTACATTTTAAGTTAAAGGTTGTGGAAGAGTGATACTCCGAGACAAAATACTTAATGTGGTGATATTAGGTGAATGCTGACTATAAATTTCAAAATCTTCAGGAGAGGAATATGACTTTTGAGCAAGTATTCAACCGGATCTTACTTTTTATAAAGCGAAATCCTGATGGGAACTTCAGGCTGATGATTGGAACAGATTCACAGGTGCATTGCAATCGCACTGTGTTTATAACCGGGATTGTGATTCAAAATAAGCGAAAAGGCGCCTGGGCATGTATCCGAAAAACGGTAATACCAAGGAAAATGCTGCATCTTCATGAGCGAATCTCCTATGAAACCTCGCTGACTGAAGAAGTGGTCTCTTTGTTTACAGAGGATTACAAAGACAAAATGTTTGAAATCGTTCTGCCATTCCTTTATAAAGGCGGATCATTCTCAATGGAAGGGCATATGGACATCGGATCAGGCAAAAGAAATAAAACCAGAGAATTTGTGAAAGAAATGGTGTCCAGGATCGAATCCATCGGCCTTGAGCCAAAAATAAAGCCGGAAGCATTCGTGGCCTCCAGCTACGCTAATCGATATACGAAATAAAAGAACTCAGGGTATATGAGTTCTTTTCATTGAGGCAAATTATACACCTGCATGCTCCCTGTATTCCTGTTCGGCCTTTAATGCCACAGCCTCTGTCAGTTCTGCAGTAATTTCAGGAAGAGCTGTATTAAGCAAGGAATTGGCTACTTTAGCCATCATTCCCTCTGCTGAAATATCAAGTGATCCTGTCATGATATTTTTCTTATTCTTTCCTTTCTCCGCAAGAAAGTATCCATGTCCTGTAAACTTCTCATTAAGTCCTGTTAAATGAAACGTAACCTTTGTTGGCTCCTGCCAGCTCGTTATTTCCACTTTTAATTCGATTTTTTTCTTAATAATCCCCATATCGCTTTTGAAGCTCCAGGTTGATTCTTTGTCACTCATTACCTCATGTGCAATATATCCGGGCACTAATGGTGCCCAGTTCCCAATATCACTGACAAAGCTCCATATTGCCCCTATTGGAATGTTTACTTCAGCCTGATGTGTGCAGCTTGCCATTTATACCGCCCCTTTAAGACTTACATAGTTGTTTTCCATGAATATGTATTCGGAAAGGACGGGTAAAATTCATAAATTTATTGTCTTTTTCATTCCTATAATGAAAACGTAAAATTGCTGCCAGTGAAAAAGCCTGCTGTTATTCCAGCAGGCTTAAAATTTTACCTTCTATAGTAATGATACCTTCTTCTTGAACGAGAAGAATGACATTCATCACAGATTTGGTATTCGTGTTCCCAAGGCAGTTTCTTGCCGCATTTTCTGCACTTTCTTGAGAGCTCCTTAATGTCCGTTTTCAGTCTTTCATGAACATGGTCACTGATTTCTTCCCTTAATCTTTCCCAGTATAACGCTTCGGTTCTCTGCTCAAGACGATACAGGAACAGCAAATGGAGGCCGATTGCTTTATAGGTCAGCTCCAGCTCTTCCAGATTCCTGTTCTTGATACGGGGCTCAGGAAGCTCCTCGCCATAAATGATGGCATACATGGTTTCTTCCCATTGACGGACAAGATCAGATTCTTTTTTTGAAAAGGGCAGATGGAGAAAACCATATAGATCCATCAGGCCGAGCTTTGCTTCAATTTCTGTGCCGCGGATCCTTTCATATAGGTCTCTCTCCTCTGTTAATGCCGCTTTTTTGGTTCCTCTTGGGCTCTCAAACTTATCCCAAAGCTCAAAGAATGATCCGAGATCGCGGTAATATCTTTGAAACCTTTCAAATACTGTATTGGTCGGGGCGATGGCAAAGCTGTGTACCGGTGCATCTTCCATTTCAAGCAGAGCCTTCATTCTTTTGATATCTTTTGTAAAAGCAACCTTCCCAATATTGTAAAGTCCTTTTCGGCCTGCTCTTCCGGCAATTTGCTTCACTTCCTGGGAAGTAAGGGTCCTTCTTTTCGTTCCGTCAAATTTATCATTTTCCAGGAACACAATTCTCCGGATAGGCAGGTTAAGTCCCATCCCAATGGCATCAGTGGAAACGATAACGGAAGTTTCACCATTTATAAAACGCTGGACTTGTTTTTTTCTGGTTTCCGGAGGCATCGCTCCATAAATCATGCTTACTGAGTGCCCTTCCTGCTGAAGTCTTGAGGCCGTTTCAAGCACTCTCTTTCTTGAAAAACAGATTAGTGCATCGCCTTTTCGGACATGAGTGAATTTAAATTCCTTTGCTTCCACTTCAAGAGGAATATCCCGGCTGTATTCATACAGTTCAATATCTGCGTCGCCAAGCAGCTGCAGCATCATGCTTTTAGCACTGCGGCTTCCAATAATATGGACTTCATTGGCATTTGCCTTGGTAATGGCTTTATACCAGGAAAAGCCTCTGTCTTTATCCGTAATCATCTGAGATTCATCGATCACAATGACGTCATAAAAATCCTTTTCATAGAACATCTCCACCGTGCTGGATAGATGCTCGGAACCGGAAACTGTCTTCTCTTCTTCACCGGTTTTCAAAGAGCATGGTACACCATCGCGGTTTAATTTATCATATACTTCGAGTGCCAAAAGCCTCAAAGGCGCCAGATACAGACCGCTGTTTGCTGATTTCATGACTTCAAGCGCATGATGGGTTTTCCCGGTATTGGTTTCTCCAATATGAAGTACATATTTTTTGGCCCGTTCCACTGAAGGACTGTATTCCTGCCCGAAAATATTTTCGAGCATACGTTCTTCTTCCTCTTTCTTCCTCTGCTGCTCAGCCAGTTCTTCTGCTATTTTTCTTTCCCTGTCTTCAATGTCCTTCTCCAGTTGTTCTTGATGGGCTTCAGGGTCAAAGGGGATATCCGCAAGCTTGACCAAATCTTCAACAAATTCCTCCTGAATGGTTTCGAAAAAGCTGTCATTAAGATTTTGAAGAGTATGGGCAATCAGCTTCTTTACAGACTTTCCGGTCAGCGGTTTATCATATGCATCTTCATATTCCTCGAATAGATGCTGCGGAAGGCTCTGCAGGATGAGTGTTTGCAGAGTATCAGAAAGAAATCCTGATATATGGTTTTTATAAACATAGTAATACGTTTCATATTCGAAATAGCCCTTGCCCAAATAAATTGCTTTATGGATATTTCCTGTCAGCTCTTCAAAGAAATCCCCCATTACAGCATAATCACCGGCATGGAATTCCCCTATTTCCTCGAGCCTTTCTTCAAGAGCGAAAGTATCCACTTTTTGATACCTTGTCTTATTTTTCAAATCGGAAACCAGCTGCTTTGAAGCCATATGTCTGACATGAAGATAAAGAAGGCTATAATCTCTTTCAATAATTTCATCCATTTTCTTTTCAATATCATCGCGAATGGTATACTTCTTTCGCTGGAGCTGCTCCTCTTCTGCTTTCTGCAGATAATATGCCCTTGCCTTCTCAAAACGCTCAGCCCAAGCTTCATTATTGCTTTCAAATAGGTCATTAAGCCAGTCCAAACTGTTAAAGGGCTGATAATCCCTCATTTCAGTCCGAAACAGGTGGTTGATTATTTTCCTGTCAACATTTTCGGTGTCGTATCCTTTCTCACATAAATACTTCTTTTTTTCCTGCTTGGATATTTTAGCGGTGATTTTATTAAGCCACACATTTACCCAGATTTGATCGATATAATGAAATCTTTCAGAAAGATATTCCTTATAGGAGGGCATAGATTCCTGGCCGCCCAGATAACGGTCGGCATCCTCCAGAATTTTTATTTTTGTATGCTCTTCAGCATTATTGTATATCTGTTCAAGCTGATTCATGATCCGTTCCCCTTTAAACATCGCCAATAGGCGATGTAATCATTATGACTTAGGTTATGTATGATGTAGAAAATTTAAGTAGTCTTCATTTTACCATCTTTTCAAAAAATATCATTGACATAAAACTTGAACCGGAATATAATTTATTTAGAATTAAAACATCTTGAATTAAAGATAAATAAATTCGGATATTGGAGGAGAAAAAAATGGCAAAAACTAAATGGGCAGTTGATCCAGCACACAGCAGTGTGGACTTTTCAATCAAACATATGATGATCGCGAACGTGAAAGGCAGCTTTAATAGCTTTGATGCAGAAATTACAGCAGATCCCGCAGATTTAACAACAGCTGATATTACATTCAATGTTGCGCTTTCAAGTGTGGATACACGAAATGAAGATCGTGATAATCACTTGCGTTCTGCAGACTTCTTTGATGTTGAGAACCATCCGCAAATGACATTTACTTCAACAGGCATTGTAAGCAAGGGTGACGATGAATATGATGTTACAGGCGATCTTACGATTCATGGTGTAACAAAAACAGAAACCTTTGCTGTCACATATGAAGGATCAGGCAAAGATCCATGGGGCAATGAAAAAGTCGGCTTTACAGCTGCTGGTGCTATCAAACGCAGCGATTATGGCTTAACCTGGAATTCAGCACTTGAAACAGGGGGAGTCCTTGTTGGAGATAAAGTAAAAATCGATCTTCAAATACAGGCAGCAAAAGCAGAGTAAAACAGAAAAAGGCAGGTATACCGTCGAAGCGGTATTCTGCCTTTTTTCTTTTCTGTTATTGGTCGGCTAGCAGCGTGGCAATTTTATCTTCAATAACTTTACCTTCACCGCCATCGGTCAAGTTGTTCAAAATAATGGAAAAGATCAATTCATCCCCACTGGATGTCTTAACATAACCTGATAACGAACTGACAGTCGAGATTGAACCTGTTTTTGCTTTGACATTCCCGGCTGCATTGGAGTTTTTCATGCGGTTTCTTAGAGTACCTCCTACCATCCGGTCTGTGTCGCCGGCAATCGGCAATGAGTTCAAATAAGAAGAGAACCATTCTTCGTCCTGGACTTCAAAAAGAAGTTGAGAGATTTCATTGGCCGGAATTAAGTTTACATGTGAAATTCCGGAACCGTCCCGGAGCACGAGAGTTTTTTCATCCATTCCAAAAGCTTTTACCTGTTCTTCTAATACTTCAAGCCCTTTTTCCCAGCTGCCTTCCCCTTTGACAACCTTGCCCATTTCCTTGATTAACGTTTCTGCATGGCCATTATTGCTTAATTTCATAAATGGAATAAGCAGCTCTTTAATAGGCATGGATTTATGCTCAGCAAACAGTTTTGCTCCTTCAGGGGCAGTGCCTGCTATTGTCTTCCCTTTCAATTTAATCCCTTGTTCAGCGAGAGAACGCTTTAATAAATCCAAGGCATAGCCAGTCGGCTCCCATACGGCAATCCACTCCCTTGAACGGCTTCCTTCAACAGGAATTTCTCCTTCTATTGAAACGGTGTTCGTCCCGTGATCCCTTTCAATATGGATATCCTTCTTTTCCCCTTTAGCGACGGTTTTCGCATTATTAACGATTTTTATGTAGTCTGTTTCCGGCACCATTTTTACAATTGGTTCCTGCCCGGCTTTTTCTGCAGGATATACTTCTACAATGACTGTACCCGCGTCATAATCCTCATTCGGGGAGGCAGTAAGTGCTGAGACTTGTCCGCCGTAATACCAGGATTCGTCGCTCCATGACAGATCCGTTGAATAGCGCTCATCATCATACCAGGTGTCATCACCGATCAGGCTGCCATGAATAACCTGTACACCTGCTTCTTTCACTTTAGCGGCAAATGCATCAAAATCTTCCTTTAAAAGAGTGGGGTCTCCTTTCCCTTTTAAGATCAAGTCACCCTGCAGTGTCTTTCCCTTTATTGAACCTGTGTGAAGAAGTTCTGTTGTGAACTGATAATTTTCACCCAGCGTTTCAAGAGCTGCAGCTGCTGTAAGGAGCTTCATATTAGACGCCGGCCTTAAACGCACATCCCCGATATGGTCATATACAAGCTCACCGGTTTCTGCATTGCGGATACTGACTCCTGCAAGGCCTCCCTTTAGGATTGGATCATTATTAAGCATTTGGTTCAGCTGCTGGACGAGCTCACTGCCTTCTTCTGTTGCCTTGACATGAGGAGTTTCGGGCTGGGCTAAAGGAACAAGTGCCAGCATAAATACCAGCAATAAACTGATATGCATTTTTACACTCTTTTTCATATGTATTAATCCACCTTCCTATTTGTTTCATTACCATTTCTTCTAAGAAAGGTGAGTTCCCTTTATTTCCATAATGAGGAAATAGAATCATTTTTTCGCTTGCTTAACTATTTTATTCTCCACAGTACAAGTTATGTGGGATCGCTGTTTTTTTGTATTTTTTCTAAACAAAATATTATGCCAGTAAGAATATTTATTCTTAAAACTCTTAGAAAAAATGGTATGATAAAAACAGGTGAATTATATAAGGGGTGGAAAAAATGAGTGTACATAAAGCAATATCTGAACACGTGGGTAAGCAAAATAAGATAATCACGAGGTTTGCTGCCTTGGATCAGCAGCGTGAGTATTATATTGAACAAGCATTGGATTTCTGCAGGAGAGGACTTCCTTTTTCTGCGGATAAGATAAATGAAGTAACTGCTGAGATAAATGAACTATCCAAACAGGGCATAATACCTGCAAGGAAGTATGTTACAGCTGAGATGATTGAGGAATATGCATCAAAGACAAAATAGGTACATATGATTATGAAGAAGCGTGACTTCCGATTGGATGCACGCTTCTTTATATTGGCTGTGATGATTCATGGGCAAATTCCTGCAAATCTATTCTTTTATTTATATTAAATTGTACCCCTTCATTTTCTAATAGTTCTCTTTGAAAGTCATGCGAATCTCCGTCTTTAAACCCAATTTCCCCTTTCCCATTTACAACCCGATGCCAGGGAAGCTGATGCTTTTCACTTTGGGTATGAAGGATCCGGACCACCTGTCTTGCTCCCCGGGGGCTCCCGGCAAGCCTTGCAATTTGTCCGTATGTCATGACTTTTCCTCTTGGGATGTTTTTAATGATTTTTATCACTTTTTCTGTAAATGGCTGCACGTGTAATAACTCCTCCTTCTTTTCTATTATAAAACAAACCCGCCTGAGTTCAGACGGGTTTGTTCATTATCGCAGCATTTTCTTTGCATGCTCAGGAAAATCTATAAATGGGTTTCGGTTCCCCTGGAGTGCCTGAATGGCAGCGTTTCTATGCTTTTCGTATATAGTCACCGGATTTTCTTCATGCCATCTCAGCAAAATCTGCATATCCATCTTCTCGTCAATTTTAAGTCCTTTTTTATATCTGACAGCAAAATAGAATACAGCTCTTGCGGCAATCCCTTTTCCATATTCCGGCTCAAACTTCTCCAGTTCTGCCATCCCGCATCCATTCCTGACGCCTGCTGCCTCTATTTCCGGTACATAGGCTTCAAAATCATAGTAGGGAAAATTGCTTCTCATACTATTGCATGCCGGCTCACAGGCAAAAAGATGATGAAGATCCCCTTTCATTGGCTGTCTTCCTTCAAACCATGATTGCGGGACGATATGCTCGGTATTAAATATAACTCTTTCATTGCTGTGGAATCCGCCTTCGTGAATCGTCTGAAGGAGCTTGAGATCCTGGTCAATGGCTTTAAGCGGATCAATCCCTTTCCCCGAATATAAACTTTTAAGCTTGAGGTTTTCCTGAAGATCCACCCATGGATATACATATCGGTGAGGTGAGTAATCCAATTCCCGGCTATGAGTACGAACCAGCAGATCATGAACCTGTTTCGGGAGATCCTCTTTCCCAAAATCAATGGTTCCATAGTAATCTTCTTGATTTATGATATCTTCCTCAGCGTTATAATAAGGTTCGTTCTGAACACTTTCAATATACTTTGACTGAGCCTCGGCCCATTCCGCTGCTATACTAGTCACTTTCATCATATGGCATTTAGAACCGTCGATTTGAACTCCTGGTCAAAGATTCCGGCTAAATGATCTGGAACGGTTAAATAAACGAGTCCGTTTCCTTCAAGTTTGGGAGAATTGCCAAGTGGAACCGTTCTTCTGATTAATTGGGCATAAAGTTCAGGTTCTGAAAGCTTTCTTTCAAATTGCCTGTTTGCAAAGTCCTTGATCAGGGCCAGAGCTCCGGAAACATGTGGAGCAGCCATTGAAGTACCGCTGAGGGTTGCATACTTTCCGTTCAGAAAGGTGGATAATATCCCTTCCCCTGGCGCCACTAAATCTATTTCATTATGAGAGTTTGTAAACTCGGAAGAATCCCTTTCGAGGTTAATAGCACCTACACTAATCACCTCATTATAGCAGCCTGGATAAGCAAACTCATCGGTTGAGTCGTCCCCATCCCCTTCATTTCCTGCTGCACATACTACAAGGATATTCTTATTTACAGCAGCTTTAATTGCATCATGCAGTTCAGGAACATCAGCTGGCCCGCCAAGCGACATGGAGATGATATCAGCATTTTGCTCGATGGCATAATGGATGCCCTTAATTATCCATTCGTATTGTCCGGATCCATTTTTATTTAAGACCTTTACAATAAGGAGATCAGCTTCAGGAGCTACCCCAATAACACCAGCATCATTTTCATGTGCAGCAATAGTCCCTGCCACATGAGTTCCGTGGCCATTATAGTCCTTGAAACTATTTGGATCGCTGTTATCATCGTCTGTAAAGTTCCGCCCGCCCTTAACGCGGTCCTTCAGGTCAGGATGGCTAATGTCGCAGCCGGTATCCAAAACAGCAATTTTAATTCCTTTTCCTTTTGTTTCGCTCCAAACCTTTGGCGCCTGAATCAATTCTACGCCCTTTGGAACTTCCTTTACATTCTCTTCCTGCTGAATCACCTTATAAGGAATGACACGAACATATTGCTCCATTTCTTTCCCTCCTTAAGAGATTAAATTGAAGCTGGTTCTTGATGTTACCTACATTTTAACAATTCTGAATATTTAATAACAGTATCGTTGGTAGCGAAAATTAATAGAATTAAGAGAGTGAAAAGGAAGAATTTGTGATATTTGAACTATGAGGTGGCCTTATTCTTATCTCAAAGCATTCATGCAACGGATTTATCTCTGAGTTTTTAAAAGCTCCGGAATCTCCGCATAAATTTGTATGATTTCATCGATTTTCATCCTGACAAGACCGGAAGATGAAGGAGCAACGAAGTCGATAGTACCGGAAACTACAGGCTCTTCCTGAACTCCCCATGGCAGCTTCTTTTTGCGGCTGTATTCCTGGTATACACCTTTTCCAACAAAGCAAATAACCTTTGGCTTGAGCTCAGCTATTTTTTTTATCAGCTCTGTTCTTCCCTCTTTATATTCTTCCTTCGTTATTTCATCGGCTGCTTTAGTGGGCCTGGCCACAATATTTGTCATTCCATAGCCCAGTTCCAGTAATTTATAGTCTTCCGCTGCGGTGTATTTACGGGGAGTTAAGCCAGATTCATGAAGAATTTTCCAAAATCGGTTGTTCGGGTTTGCAAAATGGTGGCCTGTCTCTCCTGACCGAATGCTTGGATTGAAGCCGACAAAAAGCAAATCAAGATTTTTTTTTAAGTGGTCTTTAATAGGCTCCATTTAACCATCCTTTCGATATTGCAAGAAGCTATTGTTCATTTTACCTAAAACGTCAGGCAAACAAAACAAAAAGAGCCCTTTAAGGCTCTTTTTACTGAACTGATTATCCTTCAAGAATTTCAACTTTCTCCATAACATCGCCGTTTCTCATTGCTTTAACTGCTTCCATCCCGGAAGTAACTTTTCCGAAAACAGTGTGAACACCGTTTAGGTGAGGCTGTGGCTCATGAACGATAAAGAACTGGCTTCCGCCTGTATCGCGGCCCGCGTGAGCCATAGAAAGAGATCCTTCTACATGCTTATGAGGGTTTCCTTCTGTTTCACACTTGATTGTGTACCCTGGACCACCAGTCCCTGTTCCATTCGGGCACCCTCCCTGACTTACAAACCCAGGAATTACACGATGGAAATTCAAGCCATTATAAAATCCTTCATTAACAAGTTTTTTGAAATTTTCAACTGTCCCTGGTGCTGCTTCAGGATAAAGTTCAAATTCAACCTTTTCCCCGTTTTTCATTAATATGTATCCTTTTTCTGCCATACTAATCATCTCCTTATGTAAAAATCAAATTAATAATACCATTAATCTCATCAGGAATAAAATCAAAAGACGTTTTTTCCCTGATTGAACATATAAAACAAAGGGTAAAGTTAAGATAGATTAAAAAGCAGAGATGTCTTATTGGAGGTTTTAGAATGAAAAAATGGGCTTTTGTCTCGGATTTTGACGGAACAATTTCGAAAAGAGACTTTTATTTAATAATGATGGATAAATATTTTCCGGAGGGGCGCAAGCTGATGCCCAAATGGAAGGCTGGAGAGATAAAGGATATTGATTTTTTGAATAAAGTCTTCACATCGATTAATCAGGATGAAGAACAAATTATCAGCGATATTCTTTCCATTGAAATAGATGAATATGTACCAGATTTTATTGTAAAGATTCAGCAGAATGGCGGAGATTTTTATATTTTAAGTGCAGGCACAGACTATTATATCCGCCACATCTTAAAAAAGTATGGTATTAGAGATGTTAAGGTTTTTTCAAATGAAGGATATTACCATGAGAAGAATGTCCATATGAATATTGATAAAAATCATCAGCATTATCATGAACAATATGGCATTGATAAATCAAAGGTGATTCAGGACCTGCAGAAGGAATATGAAACTGTGTTTTTTATGGGGGACAGTGAACCGGATTCCCACCCGGCAGAGCATGCTGATATCACTTTTGCCAAAAATGGGCTTCAGGACCTTCTTCGGGAAAAGGGCATAAGGTTTGTTCCAGTAAAAGAATTTACAGAGGTGGAAGAGTATTTAACTGAAGAAGGCATTTTGTCTAAATCCTAGAGTAAGCTCCCGGGAAAGCAGCTGGCTTTACCCGGGATTTTTCTATGTACGTTAACCAAATAACTCCAAAAATAATATTAAGATAAATATAATCATTGCATAAAATGATAGATGCAGAAATACAGTTGTTAATCTAAATTTGATTTCTTCCACATTTAATGACTGTTGTCTTCGAGTCCTTGCCCTCACTGCCGCAACACCATCCCTGCACATAATAATTTGATCATCTGATCATCGTCAATGAATTATTATTCTTCATGAAACATGCGCTTCCCTTCAAAAAATTAAAACTGAATTTCCTGGGGAAGCGCATAACATGACAGAAATTTAGGTTATTCTTCTTTTTTTTCAAGATATTGATCAATCTTATTATCGAGAAATCCAAGGCTTTTCATAGCCCGCTCAAAATCAAGTTCACGATAGTGATGGGCTCCACCGGGTTCTTCATCTTTTTCATCTGCCAGTTTGACCAGGGATTGCAGCGGTGTTCTGACCACTTCGCCTCCAGGCAGAAATGAATCCGTGTGAAAAAGGATGGCCAAGGCAATTTCTTTTGCTTTTATCGGGTTTTCGCCAAGTCTGATCAGGAGTTTATGTGCCCGCTCTGCACCCTTAATGGCATGAATGTCGTTCTGCCTGTATAGGTCGTAATCCCATTTTCCATTTTTGTACCAGGTATAATGGCCAATGTCATGCATAAAGCCAGCTTTGGCTGCTGAATCAACATCTTCTCCCATTTCTTTGGCAATCTGGAATGCGTGATAGGCGACAGCAATAGCATGAGCGATGCCGGAGCGTGAAATATATTTTTGTGCGATCCGATGCTGATAGATATCGGTCAGTTTAACATCCCTCATGTAATTCTCCTCCAGGTTAATAATTAAAATTTCTTATTGAGATTTTTTTGCTTATTCATTACTTCATATGATTTTTCAATAATATCTGTTAACACATCGCCCTTATAAATCCTGCCGAGTTTCGTGTTTTCCTGATAATAATCAACAATTTCATCAAGCTTATTTGAAGTTTCTTTTGATATGCGGACATTTAGCTGAATACGGGTTTCTCCACTCATTGTAATCCTCCTGGCTATTAATATCTAACAGCTAGCAACTTGATAGCGAATGCTGTCGTTTTGTTAGTGGGTGCTATAAATATTTAGATTACACTGTTTTCCTGAATTATTCCAGTATAAAGTTTTCTGAGAGAAAAAAGAGAACAGCTATGTAAGCCATTCTCTATTTAACGCTTATTCAATTGCTGAATTGATCCCATTTGTCCTTCAGGAATCTGCCGAAATCCTCAACCTCCTGCTTTCCTTCTCTCAATTTTTCCTTCCAGATTGGAAGATCCTCTCTCAGTTTGCCTTCGAATTTTTCAGCCTGTTCTTTAATGGTTTGACCAATTTCTTCTGTTAATTCCTTTTTCTCGAGCTTTTCATTTACCGATTTAGTAGCAAATTCGCCTTCCTGCATGTGTGGCAGGCTTGACTCCATTATCGATCTGAAAACAGGGACTGCTGTCTCGGAACTGCTTTTTGACAGATAATGTTCCCTGTCAGTCTGATCATACCCGAGCCAGACAGCGCCAACCAAATTCGGTGTGTAGCCTACAAACCATTGATCCTTTGTTCCGTTAATGTCTTTATATGGGAGCTGTGTAGAACCCGTTTTTCCGGCGATTTGAACTCCTTCTATCTTCGTAGCGCTCCCTGTGCCGGTTTCAACTACATTTAAAAGCATGGAAGTCATCTGGTTAGATACGGTTTTCGTCGTAACTTTAACTGTTTTTTTGTCACGCTCCGCAATGATGCTTCCGGTCGGGCCCACGATTTTCGTAATTAGATGGGCATCGTGGCGCTTGCCGCCATTAGGGAAAGCCGCATATGCTTCGGCCAGCTTTAAAGGTGAAATTCCCTTCCTCATCCCGCCTAAGGCAATACCGAGATATTCATCTTCTTTTTCGAGCGGGATGCCGAACCGCTCCAGAGCATCCAGTCCTTTATCCAGTCCTATTTCATTAAGCAGCCATACGGCTGGGACATTGATCGAGTCTTCCACAGCTTTATACATGGACACTTCGCCTGCGTATTGTCCTGAAGCGTTAGCCGGTGTGTAATCTCCGTATGTTACGGGTTCATCCTTCAGCATCGATGTTGGTGAGTATCCCTCTTCAAGTGCAGGTGTGTAAACGGCTAAAGGCTTAAGTGTTGATCCTGGCTGAGCTTTGATGTGTGTGGCTCTGTTGAATCCTCTGAAAACATGTTCCCCTCTGCCGCCGACCAGCCCTCTGACGCCCCCTGTCGCGGGATCAAGAAGGACAGCACCGCTCTGAACGATTTCTCCATTCATGCCAGCCGGGAAAATTGAGTCCTTTTGATAAACATTTTCCAGGCTTGATTGCAGATTTTGATCCATTTCTGTGTAGATTTTATACCCTCTGGTAAATATCTCTTCCTGTGTTAATCCGTACGTATTAATTGCTTCATCAAGGACGGCATCAACATAGTAAGGGTATTTCCTTTCCTTCTTGCTTCGGGTTCCTTCCTGTAAGTGAATCTTTTCATTTACAGCGTTCTCATACTCTTCTGCTGAAATCATCTTGTGCTCCTTCATCTTACCAAGGACAATATTCCTTCTTTTGATTGCACGTTCGTAATGATTGTATGGATCGAGAGCAGAAGGCGATTGAAGCAAGCCTGCAAGCAATGCACTTTCGCTGATGCTCAATTGCTTTGGTGTTTTGCTGAAATACTTATTGGATGCCTGTTCGATTCCCCATGAGCCGCTTCCGAAGTAAACCTGATTTAAATACATTTGCAGGATTTCATCTTTTTTATAATTTTTTTCGATTTCAACTGCCAGGAACAGTTCTTCAGCTTTTCTCTTGTAAGTCTGTTCAGGTGAAAGTAAAGCATTTTTGGCGAGCTGCTGGGTAATGGTACTTCCTCCGCCGGTTATGCCTCCTGCAAATAAGTTGCCAAAGAAGGCTCTGGCAATCCCTTTTATATCAAAGCCGTTATGCTTATAAAAGCGTTCATCTTCAATCGCGATAACGGCATTGCCCACATGTTCAGGCAATTCTTCAATATTTGTTCCCTCTGCTCTGTTTTCCGCAAGACTAGCAGCAGTATCACCGTCTTTATCGTAAATAACAGTTGACTGCCTTAATCCCTCTTTTAAAGTCTCTACATTAGCTGTAGCTGCCAGAAACGCAAAAAAGAGAATGGTTAAAAGTAATATAGTTAGTGATAGAAGCAGCAGAATTTGTGTCAGGTGCTTTTTACGCCAAAATCCTGCAAAAGCTTCTTTGAATCGCTGAAATTTTTCCATGGTGACTCCTTCTTTATTTCTTTAAGTTTCCTTATTATTTCCCCTTATTATATATTAAACGAACAAACTGTATAAAAAGTTTCATGTTCAAAAATAGGGACTGTCCATAAAAAGCTTGTTTTCTTTTTGAAATAATGCTATATTGATTAAGCGATGAGCTAATTGCATAAGACGACAGACACGCTCGTTTGAGCAATGCACTATGTGGAGTGCAGTCGTGTCGCCGCAATACGTAGAAAAAGACGCCTCTCTGGGGCGTCTTTTTTATTTGATTAAAGTTGTAAGATATGAGCCTGCTGCAGCTGATTGGAGCCGGGCTGCTACATAGGGCGGCAAGGCGTTCTTATGGGTCTCCGCCGGCATGCCAAGCCACAAAATATGTCTGTCAATTAAGAGGAACGGGAACGGGAGGCATATTGCCGATATCTCATCAGGAGAAATGAAAGGGACAGCATGCTCTGCAAGCAAGATCAGCTTCGTTTTTGGTGGCCTTTTGGAAAGTGCCTGCCCCCACTCTTTTCCCAATCCCTCTCCATTTGGCAGCGAAATAATAATTTCCTTCTTCGCTTTAGAAATATCCTCAAACACTTTCTCCAATTTTTTTGCATGCATCCATTGAAGGCGCGGATGCTGATTTTTAATCCACCTGCCAATTTGATCAGGATGAATGGCCTGTCCATTGTGCGCTTGATGATCTGCCAGCTTCCGCCATGTTTTATTTCGGAATACTTTGCTTTGAATAAATTGCATATCGCAAATTTGAATGAACTTCCCCTTGGTTCTTGTTATGGCAACATTCAAAAGCCTTTCGCTATCTTTCCCAATCAGCAGCATTCCAGCTCTGTCATGGGGAGCGGCATCGGCAGAGTCAAAAATCATGACATCCCGTTCACTTCCCTGAAAACGGTGAACAGTCGCAGCAATAATATCAGAGGAAGTTCTTTCTTCTTCATATATTTCGCAGAGAAGCTGTTCCATTAATAATGCCTGTGCGCGGTAAGGAGTAACATATCCTATCGACCGGCTTCCTCCTATGTAAGCTTCATGTATCAGCTGAAATCCAAGCGATAGATTCCAAAGATTGATTCTTGAATTTGAGCTGCCATCTTTAATGCCATATTCACCTGATCCATTGGTATTGATCAGGATTGACGCATTGCCGGGAAAAGGTGTGCAGGCTGCAATAGGCGCTCTGGCGGCCAATACATCGGGGTGGTCACCTACGAGTGAATGATAAATATGTTTATTGGAAAAAGCGGAAATGTCCGGGTGCATACGGCGCTGTTCTTTTAACAGAAATAGGTGCGGATGCAAGTGTCCATCCTTGACTGCATCAGACACGCCTGAGTGGTGAAAGATATCCTCTCTCAGCCATTTTTCCGACAGCTTATGTTTTGAGGCAGCAATAGGCGGAAGCTGTTTAAAATCCCCGCAGACGATTACCCTTTTTCCAAGCGAAGCTGCAAAGGCAGCCTGTGGAACATAAGCCATGCTGGCTTCATCGATGATGACCAAATCAAAATTTTTCTCATAAATTGCCGGGTCACTTGCTGCTTTTGCAAGTGTTGTTCCAATAATAGAAGCGTTTTTTACAAACTCTATTTCTTTTTGCCTGATTTTTTCAATTACTCCGGACAGCTTCTTTTCAATTTCAATTAGCTGATCGGAATCTCTTTGGCTGAACGATCGTGATAAATCCTGTTTAAGCAGGCGTCGGTCCTCCATTAGAGCCGCTTTTTGCTCGGAGAGATTAGAGTGCTGCTTGTTTAAAAGAAACTCGGCTGTCAATGAAGGATGATTGATCAATGCCGGACCGATTTGTGACCCGTAACGAAGCAGATCACCATCAGCAATTGTTCTTTTGCCTGATGCAAAGGCTGAAATCTCTGCCATTAGGACATCTATTGCTTGATTGGAATGGGCCAGAATGAGAACATTTTGCCCTTTAAAATATTTATTGGCGGCCACACGTGCTAGTGTGTAGGTTTTTCCCGTGCCTGGCGGTCCCCAGACATATGTGACTGGATTATATTTGGAACGCAATATAAGTTCATGGGTACTGCTCTTTACTTTATCAGCAGGGTGCATGGGAGACATGGAAGGATCCATCAATTTTTTTATTCTGGCCCTCTTTCTTTTGCTGTCTTTTATGTCCTCTAAGCGCTGAAAAAGCTGATCCAATAGTTCCCATGGGTCATGAAGCAAATAGGCCTCCGATAAATCGCTGCCAATATCCTCTTTTAATGCCAAAATGACATTATTTCCTTCCGCAGAAAGGATTCTTCCTTCCACCCTCTTACTTCCCCAGTCTATTTTTATGGAAGATCCAGTTGGAATTTTAATGGCTGAAGGGGTATCGAAAAAATACGTATAGGCATCTGATTTTGAAAGAATCCGCCCATTTAGAATTAACCAGCGGGAGCTTCCGTATTTTTTTAAGTGTAAGATCTCAGCCTGGATGGCTTTTTGCCAATCCCTTATAAGCACAAGTGTTGATGTCATTTTTTATCGTCCTTTGTTCACTAAGATAGTCAATTAAACTAATATATCATTTACCTGCCAATACGCAAAAGAAAAGATGAAAACTGAAAGATTGCTGATATCTCAGGTTAATTCTCCCGAAGTATGAGATAATGTATAAATAACACTTAATTGAATTAACGAAAGAGGGATCAGTGTGAAGCGCAGAAATAAATTTGAACAAAATGATGTTGTGATTCTGGTTGATACAGGAGAAAAAGTGACAATCAACAAAACTTGCTATGTGGCTAAAATGAAGAAATACACGTATACAATTAAAGAAAATCCGAAAATGTTTTATTTCGAAGAAGAAATGAAGGAAATACTTTAAGAATTGACTATAGAATAGTAAAATTTTTATCCGCAAAGGCCCAGTTCTGCGGAAAACGCAAGCTCAATTGCCAGTATGTCATCCCTAACAGATTATACTGGTCAATTAACTTATATTTTTCAGTAATGCTGCGGATATCTTCAAACCAGACCACATGCTCTTCTGCTCCATTCCAGTATTTGAACCATGGGGATGCTGCATACCCATCAAATTGAATAATCGCTCCTCTCTGTAATGCTAAATTTTGAATGGCTTGCATGGATAATGAGCGGGTTCGATTATCCGCTGTTCTCCAGTCATAGCCATATAACGGCAAGGCGATTTGCAGTTTTTTCGGATCAATCTGGGTGGTTGAATATTTAATAACCTCCTCGACCCACCATAGTGGAGCGACGGGATTGGGAGGACCTGTGGGATAACCGTAATCCATGGTCATGACTGCAACAATATCTGCTTCCTCTCCAATGGCTTTATAATCATATGCCCCTATTATCCGGTTTGCTGGGATATCTTCAGTCTTAGCATGTACATTAACATGAAGAACTTTAGGCCCTAAGGCGTTTTTTAATTCTTTAATGAATGAATTGAAATCCTGGCGCCTTTGCGGCGGGATAAACTCAAAATCCAGACTGATGCCTCCATACCCTTTTTGGCTGACAAAATTCATCAGGCTTAAGATTAAGTTCCTTCTATAAACTGGCCATTCAAGTACCCCTCCAATTAATTCAGCATTAAAATCCCCTTCTGCAAGGTTTCGGATCATAAGTAGCGAAATGACATTCAAACGCTTGCTTTCTGCCAATATGGCTGTATCGTCAAGCTCTATATAGGCATACCCTTCCTTTGTCAGCGAGTAGGAGGAAATGGCAATGTAGGTTAAATGCCTTGCAGTTTCCCTGAAAGCGGGCAACAATGTTTCAGGAGAATACGGGACTATGAAACCTAACGTACTCATAACTAGTTTACGTGCTGATGGGATGTTTAATTTCTGGCCGATATAGAGCCTACCCGGGATGATCCCCGGATTTGCTGACAAAATGGCACTAATTGATGTCTGGAAACGCTGGGAAATGGTCCATAGTGTGTCTCCCTGCTTTACTGTATAAGCTCTGATAACAGGTCCATCTTCCGGAATATATAGAGCTAAACCAGGGATAATGCCAGGTCCATTTTCAAGCCCATTTGCCGTTATTATGCTCATGATCGGAATATTAAACTTTTGTGAAATGCTCCAAAGACTATCGCCTGCCTGAACGATGTGAATTCCCATAAAGCACCTCTTTTCACTTGCTTTTAAGTTAGTTTATGGGTGTGGCAAGCCTGAATAGTACAATAAGGCATTATTAGAGCGCTTTCTATAATACTGGAGATTGTTTCGGTGCTGCTGAATGATTGGACGGGGTGTTTTTGATGCTTGCAAAGCGCATTACTCTCAAAAAAACAAGTGGCTGCAAGAATTCTTGATAGCCACTTGTTGATGCTTCTATATATTACAGATAATCTGCTTCATGCCCGCCCAATGAATCCATATGGCTTGCAATCATAGCAATGATCGTGCTTGCCTCTTCTTTACTGAAGATAAAGTGATCTTCATCCTTGATCATTTCCTCGTCATCTGTCCATATGCGATTAACCCTGCGCAGGACGCCATCACCTGTTTCCTGGACCACTCCAAACTGATAGGATACCTCCACTTCATCTTCCTTGAAAAAGGCGGTCACTTCAGGAGTTTCCCACTCTACATCTACTTCTTCAAAGATATCTCCTTCGCCGCCGAAGTCATATTCATCGGCGATAATATAATCTTCGTCTTCTGCTGCATAAATTTCTTCATTATCTTCAAAGTGGAATTCATCATCATCTGCCCCATTCATGTAGTCATGAAGGCTTTCGTGGACGGTATCGATGATGTCTTCAATATCAAAAAGCATTGTTTTAGATGTATGGCCAAGTTCGAAGTCAAAGTCTTCTACATAGAATTCTTCATTATGCGGATCAAAGAAAAGTGTGCAAAAGTACTCTCGGTCATTATCACCGGTTTCAATGAAAAATTCCATTCTGGGATGCTTGGCACCCCGGTCAACCGACATATGGCCAATCTGATCATATTTGCTGCAAATGGATTCAAGATGGTCCTGCAATTCACCGCTTACCCTGTCAAACCATTCTAGTGACATACTGCATCCCTTCCTCTCAAGGTTTTTCTCAAACCTATTGTTCCCACTTGCCATTTTTTCAAGTATGGGATAATTAGCCAAAAGGATTGGCCGCGTGATGTCACAAAAAAAGGCACCCAATACAAGTCGGGTGCCTGAATATAAAAATTAAACCTGCAGTCCGTAGTTACGGCAAAGGGCTGCCAAACCACCTGAGAATCCGCTGCCAATGGCATTGAATTTCCAGTCGTTTCCATGACGGTATAACTCACAGAAAACTACGGCTGTTTCGATCGAAAAATCTTCTCCAAGATCAAAGCGAAGCAGCTCCTGATTATTGGATTCATCCACTAATCTTACGAATGCATTGGAAACCTGGCCGAAATTCTGCTGCCTTAATTCTGCATCATGAATCGTAACCGTTATGCCAATGCGATGTACGTGTGAAGGTATTTTTGTAAAATCAACAACAAGCTGCTCATCATCACCGTCCCCTTCACCTGTCCGGTTGTCTCCAGTGTGAATAACTGCACCGCTTGGATGCTGAAGATTATTGTAGAAAATAAAATCATGATCATTTGCACATTTACTGTTTTCATCAGCCAGAAATGCAGATGCGTCAAGGTCAAAATCATGTCCGCCGCTATATCTGTTTGTGTCCCAGCCCAGGCCGATTATGGCTTTAGTCAGACCGGGATTCGTTTTAGTCAGATCAATTCTTTGACCTTTTGATAATTGAATACCCAAGATAATCACTCCTTCATAACACAAATCCGTTCTTCACGACAGATCACCTGAAATATTTCCAAAAGAGAAAGCCAGGTAAAGCGCTGCTGCTCTGCCTGGCAAAAATAGAACTTACCCTACCTGCAAACCGAAGTCGGTTGCAATGCGCGCAAGTCCGCCCTGGTAGCCTGAACCGACAGCAGAGAATTTCCATTCTCCATTGTGACGGTATAATTCACCTACAACAATGGCAGTTTCAATAGAGAAATCTTCGCCCAGATCGTAGCGGATTAATTCTTCATTTGTTTCTTCATTGACGATTCGTACAAATGCATTGGAAACCTGACCAAAGTTTTGGCCGCGCCCTTCGCCATCATGAATGGTAATAACGAAAGAAATCTTCTCAATGGTGGCAGGAACAGCGCTAAGATTAACTTTGACTTGCTCGTCATCGCCATCTCCCTCACCTGTTCTGTTATCTCCTGTATGTACAACTGAGCCATTGCCGCCTTCAAGCTGGTTGTAGAAAATAAAATCTTTATCTGATGCACATTTGCCATTGGCATCTAATAAGAAAACACTGGCATCAAGGTCAAAATCCAAGCCGCCATCATATTTATTCGTATCCCAGCCAAGTCCCACTATTACATTAGACAATCCGGGATTTGTTTTTGTTAAATCAATTTTTTGTCCTTTCGATAAAGAAATACCCACGTTCATCCATCCTTTCAGAGTTCAAAAAATTTTTAACAGCATCGCTGAAATACGCAGCTGTCAACTATGTACACCTTTAGTGTAAACGTTTCAAAAGAAATCGTAAACCGATTTGCTATTGAGCCGGGAAAAAAGTTCTATAATATCTCAACTGTTTGATGGATAATTCTGTTCCTTCCTTTTTTACACGTTATTCTTTATAATATCTTGTTGGGCAGCTGGGTACAGAAAGGATGATCGCGCATGGCTGAGCTAAAGCAGCTGATTTTCTTTGATTTTGAAATGCTATGCAGCAAAAGTGGCATGCTGTTTGAAGATATGGAGGCCATTCGTCTTGGTGCGGTAAAAGTGGATGTTGAATCAGGCAAGGTAACTGGATTTGACAGGTTCATCCGTCCGCAGCAGAACTCACCATTAAGTACTTTCTGCAAAGAATTGACTGGGATATCTGACTCTGATATAGAGAAAGCGGATGACTTTCCTCAAGTGTTTAAGGATTTTCTCTTTTGGGTCGGCGGAGTTAAAAAAGCCAGATTCTTCTCCTGGTCGTCCAGTGATATCCTAAGACTGAAAGCTGATGCATTGAGGCATAATCTTCCCCAGGCTACAATTGAAAAAATCACTAAAAGATATATTGATTTTCAGGCTGTTTTTACAAAAAGAGTTTCCCGTACGGCAGCATCTGTTGAAAATGCTTTGTCCTTCTATGAACTTTCTTTTATCGGCGAACCCCATCATCCCATGTATGACTCTTATAATACACTGCGGATATATCAGTCATTTGAAGAGCATTTGGTAAAGACCGATCTAATTATGGTGCAGCAATTTATCTTTCAGGAAGCTGAACTCCCTCCTGTTGAAAGAATCAGTCAGGAAATAAAGTATGTATTTCAAAAAGACCTCGTGGAATTCTACTTCAATTTGAATGATGCCTTTCGTATGAAAGATGCCTGGAAATTAATTAAAAAAACAAAAAAGCTTGTTGAGAAATATGAGAATATCCTGCTGAGCCGTTCAGGCATTTTTGATGAAGAACTGATTTCCGGTGTTGAAGAATTAATCACGTTTTATCAGGAACTTCAATCAGCTTACAAAGAGCATTGTTCTTATACATCCAAAATTATGATTCTGCATGAACAAATGCCGCTGCAGAAAATATGCGTTTAACACAGAGGTGACATGACAGTTGCCTCTTTTTCATGTGTTTTTGCAGTCGTTTAGCTTGGTATTCTTAAGATTTTCAGAGATAATAACTATACTAATAATGGGGAGATGATACGTTTGGATAGAATGCAGATGGCAGAAGATCTGTCGTTTTCAAGAATCGTCCATGGACTTTGGAGACTGGCTGACTGGAAATTCTCAGATGAAGAGTTAAATACCTTAATAGAACAGTGTCTTGAGCTTGGCATAACGACATTTGATCACGCTGATATTTATGGAAGCTATACATGTGAAAGCCTGTTTGGAAGGGCTCTGGGGAAAAAGCCGGGGCTTCGTGAAAGAATGGAAATTGTTACGAAATGCGGGATTGTCCTCGAGTCACCAAACCGGCCTGAGCATAAAACACATCATTACAATACTGGAAAAAAACATATTATTGCTTCTGTTGAGAAATCATTGCAAAATCTGAACACAGATTACATAGATACCCTTCTCATTCATCGTCCTGATCCATTTATGGATCCTGAAGAAGTTGCTGATGCATTTTCAGCATTAAAATCCGCCGGCAAGGTTAGGCATTTTGGGGTTTCGAATTTTAAAAGCCATCAGTTCACGATGCTTCAGTCATACCTTGATATGGACCTGATTACCAATCAAATTGAGCTGTCTGCCTATCACCTGGAGAATTTTGAGGATGGCACATTAGATCTGTGCATGGAAAAAAGAATTGCTCCGATGGCCTGGTCCCCCTTGGCCCGCGGGAAAATCTTCAGCGGTACAGATGAAAAATCGGGGCGCCTTAGAACTGCATTACTTAAAGTCGCAGAAGAAATCGGGGCAGATGATATTGATGAGGTTTTATTTGCATGGCTTTTAAATCATCCTGCCAGAATCATGCCAATCGCCGGTTCCGGCAAGATCGAAAGAATTGAACGTGCTGTCCGTGCATTATCTTATAAACTTAACCGGGATCAGTGGTTTGAGATTTATCAAACTTCACTGGGACATGATGTTCCTTAATATAAAAACAGCCCAAGTTATTAAATGGGCTGTTTTCTTTTACATATTATTGGAAAACGCTTTTGAAAGCAGGAGGAGATAGTTCCATCTCTTCAAAAACTTTCGTCATGGAATTGATATATTCCTCTTTGAATGGCTCTGCCTCAGCCATATCTTCAGATCCTGCTTTTACAAGCTCGGCTTTCTTAGCATAGTATTGAGACAGGCTATCAACTGCAGCTTCAATATCCTTGGTATAATCTTTTAATTCCTCTGGTACAGACACGGCTTTCGCATCCTTATCGAATGCTGCAGCAGCTTCAGCCGGATCCTGACCTTCAGCAGTTAAGCTGGCATCTGTGTTGCGGATTACTTTTGTCACTTCTCCCTGATAGTTCAGCAGAGCTGAGCGTATTTCTTTGGATTCATCAGCAGACTCTGCCGTTTCAGCTGCCGCCTCTTCCTTTTCTTCCCCTTTAGAAGCTTCTTCGTTTGAGCATGCTCCCAGCATTAGTGTCAGTGCAGCTGCTGAAAGCAAGAAAGATAATTTCTTCATCCTTTTGTCCTCTCCTTCTTTTTGTTCAGAGGTAGTGTTGGCTGACTCCCTATGTAGTCAGATTGATGACATTCCTGCCAATTAACTGACAATTAATAATTTACCTATTTTTTGAATTTTTTGCAACATTTTTATTGCGATTTTCGAAATTTTTTATAAATAGATTTAGTAAGTATGCTTAACATAAAAATGTTTAGGCTTTTATAGGACAGTGCCCATCCCTCACAAAAAGATCTGGCATAGGCTATAAAAAAGGTAAAAACTGAGGAGTGTTCCTATGGCACAAAAGGATGTTAACCCTAAGCTCTATATAAGCCAATCAGACACTGTTTCCAATCAGGGTACTTACCGTCTCAACTTTCTCCAGGAAGTAATAAAAGAGCAGCAGACTGTTAATACCCGCTTGTCTGAGACTTATGAAGATATGAAGATACAACTTGAGGATTCGTTTATTGATATGACGAAGCTTGTTAAAAGTGCTGCCGGCAAACAAAGTAATCATATTGGGCATTTGACAGCTAAGATTGAAAAGCAGGATGCTTTTTTGGCGGGTTTTCTGGAAATGATGCTTGAGCGTGAAAAAGAGAATAATTTATTGAATAAAAGGCTGGCTGTCCTGGAGGGAATGAATAAGGAGATTCTGGAGACTCTTGAAAATGAAGAACCGGTAAACCAGAAAATACTTGAACAAGTATCCTGTCAGGAAGCGGCAACACAGGCGCTTTCCCGTAAATTTGATAAATTCGAGGCATTTTCTGAAGAGGCCGTAACAAATTTTAAAGCACAGGAAGAAATGAAAGCAGAAATAAGCAAAAAGCTTGATGTCCAGGAAGTATTCCATAATACAGTAATGGAGCGTTTAGATCAGCAGTTCTCGTCATTTTCGGAGGAAGCTGAGAAAAAGTTTAAGACGCAGGAGCAATTGAAAGAAGAATTAAGCAATAAGCTTCGTGAACAGGAACTGGCCAGCAAGTCGATAATGGAACGTTTACATCGCCAGGAGGCGATCACTGAAAAGATCAGCAGGCAATTGGATCATTTAAAGTCAATCGTTTATGAGCGTGCCTCCCACCTTACTGAACGCTTCGAAAAAAGCATAAAACAGCTGGCAAAACCAGTCCACAGTTTTTTTGTCAGTCAGGAGGAAAAAGCAAAGGAAAGCAGGAATAAAGAGTAAAAGAAAGAAGGCACCTGAAAATAGGAGCCTTCTTTTCTAGTATTAATCCAGAATCGTAACTTTAACTGTTTTTCTGCCATAATTGATGGCATCTTCCTGAGATGGCATAAAAATATCAATCTTATTGCCTTGAATGGCTCCGCCAGTGTCTCCGGCGATAGCATCTCCATATCCTTCAACATGGACTTTAGTGCCCAGCGGAATCACATTAGGATCTACTGAGATTACTTTTTGATCAGGATTTTCTTTTAGATTGATTCCTGTTGCAGTAATTCCAGAGCATCCTTCACAATTAGCCGTGTAGGCTGTCGCTTCCATATTCAGCACTTTTTGAGGTGCTTCATCATTTGCAGTTTCCGCCGGTTTTTCTGCAGCAGGCTCGGCAGCTGGTTTGGATTCCGCAGCAGGCTTGGCAGGCTCAGATGCAGGCTTCGATTCAGCAGCAGGCTGTGCTGGTTCCGGATTAGACTCTGCCTCTGGCTTTGCTTCTGGAGCCGGCTGGGATTTTTCAGCTGGCTGCGTTTGTTTTACTGCCGGCTGTTCAGACTTTTGCTCTGAAGGTGCAGTTTCTGCAGGCTGTTCGGACTTTGCCGGAGCAGCCTGTACTGGAGCAGATACAGCATTAACAGCTTTGGCATCAGGATATAGAATTAATTCATCGTCCGGACGAATTAAATCAGAGCTCAAGCTGTTCCATTCTTTGATTGCCTCAGATGTGACATTATGCTCTCTTGCTATATCCCATAAAGTATCGCCTTTTGATACTATGTATTTCTTTTCAGGGTATACATTAAGTACATCATCTGGATGGATGACATGAGAAGACAGCCCGTTCCATTCTTTAATCATGTCAACTGGTGTATTATATGACTGGGAAAAATCCCATAAAGTATCGCCTTTTTTTACGGTTACTTCTTCTGCTTGTACATTCGCACCTGCTGTTCCGGTAATTGCGGCAGCTGCTACAAAAGTTAAAATTGACTTTTTCATATGTTAAAACCTCCCGTATAGCTCGTTTTTAGCTAACGGGGATAATAATAACATGAATTCTTTACTAAAAAAGAACAAACAGATAATAATCCAGTTACGGATATAACAGCCTCATAACAAACATATTTCAAAGTCAGAAGAGTATTTAAACCGAAAGTGTGACTTTCCCTGTTATCATGGGATTCTATCCAATGTTATTATAATTTATCCATTTATTGGAATAGCTATTTTTAAACAGGGCAGGAATTAATTTCTATTGAAAAAGCCAATCCGTATAGGATTGACTAGGCAGATCTCGCAGGCAAAACAATATTGAATGTCGTACCTTTATTTAATTCACTCTCGATAAATACTTTTCCATTATGGCTTTCAATAATTTTAAAGCTGACCATCAAGCCTAAGCCATTCCCGTTTTTCTTGGTTGTAAAAAATGGTTCTCCGATATTTTTCAGTTTTTCCTGAGGTATTCCTACTCCGGTATCCTGTATCGCTATCTGCACCTGGTTATTTATGATAGCTGCTCTGACTGTAATATATCCTCCATCAGGCATTGCTTCAATTCCATTTTTGATAAAATTGAGGAAAACTTGTTTAAGGCGGTTTTCGTCACATTCAATCTGGATGATATCCCCTTCATATTCGAAACGAATTTTCACGTCCCGTTTCCTGGCTTCGAATTCCAAAAAAGAGATGACATTCTTGATAATAGGTATGATATCTCTTTCTTCCAGTTCTGCGGCTTTCGGCTTAGCAAGAACCATAAAATCTTCTACTATATTATTTACCCGGTCAATTTCATCTAAAATGATGCTTAAGAATTCCTGTCTCTCTTCATTCGTTTCATCCAGCTGCAGGAACTCTGTATATCCTTTCATTGTTGTCAGCGGATTGCGGATTTCATGGGCAACCCCTGCAGCAAGCTGGCCCACTGCTGCCAGTTTATCCTGCCGATGCAGCACTTCTTCTGTTTTTTTCCTCTCGGTGATATCGTTTCTTATGGCTAAGTATTGATAAGGTTTTCCGTTCGCATTCATGAACGGCACGATTGTTGTATGGACCCAGTAATAAGACCCATCCTTAGCTTTATTTCTTATTTCCCCTTTCCATACTTCGCCAGAGCCAATTGTTTTCCATAAGTTCTTAAAAAATTCTTTTGAATGCAGATTTGAATTTAATAACGAATGATTTTGCCCTATCAGTTCTTCCCTGCTGTACTGGGAAATTTCACAAAACCTCTCATTTACATTGGTTATGATCCCTTTTTCATCAGTGAACGCAATAATGGAAGACTGATCAAGAGCAAATTTAATATCGTTAACCTCTTTCAGGGAATTTTTGAGATTGGCTTCAGCTGTTTTTAAGGCAGATATATCTGTCCGGATAGAAACATATTGATACGGTTTATTCTTTTTGTTAAGGAAGGGTACAATTGTTGTCTCAACCCAATAGAAGCTTCCGTCCTTTGCTTTATTGCGGATCTCCCCCTTCCATATTTCCCCTGACCCAATCGTCTTCCATAGTTGGCGGAAAAACTCGGGCGGATGATATCCTGAATTTAAAATATGATGATTTTTGCCCAGCAGTTCATATTCTTCATATTTGGAAATCTCAACAAATTTGTCATTCACATACGTGATAATCCCCTTAGGATCAGTAATAGCCACAATAGATGATTCATCAAGTGCAGCCTGAACATCGTGTAAATGTGAGTCGCTTGCTTCCAGCCGCTTTCTGATAAGGATACTGGACGTGATGAGGCCGATTAGAATTACAATTCCCACAAAGATTAATATAGGATTAAAAGATTCGATTATCTGAGTCATTGCAGGCTTTTAGCCCCCTCATTTTTACTTATTCAATATGATTGTAATGGAATCATTAGTACCATGGAAGAGGCTGGCGGAAAATAAAGTCTGAAGCTGATTAAATTGGCAAGCTTAAGAGCAGATTTAAGCCCTTTTTATGCCTGACAAAATAATAAATTAAATTTTTAAAAAAATTAATCAAAACACTTCACATTAAAATAAGTTTAGTATATACTGTACTACAACAGAATGAAACAAAATAAACTGTATTATAAAAAGGAGGAAATAGTAATGATTAAAAGTCCGGTTGAATTCTTCAGAACGCTTCCCAAAAAGGTATGTCCCGAGTGTGGCCAAACAGTAAAGGAACAGGCTGAATCATACTTAATGGAATGTGATCGCTGTCTGTCAAAGAAAATGGAATAGCACAATCAGCGGAAGGCTTCCTGGTCCTTCCGCTTTTTACTATTGCAGTACAATATGAAATTATTTGAAAAGTCTATAAATATATGGACTCTTCCTGTATAATTGTTCCATAATCTCTTTATTTAGAGAATCGAAATAGGAGGGAACGATATATGGTTCAAACAGCAATAACCAGGTTGAAGCGTCATGAGGTACCGAAAGAGCGCACATGGAAAGTGGAGGATTTATTTGCATTGGAGGAAGATTGGCATAAAGAGATAAGGAGTATTGAAGAGGATCTTGCCGTATTTGAGCAATACAAAGGAAAACTCCATGAAGATCCGCAAACTTTGCTTGGCTGCCTATCCGCTCAGGAAAAGCTTTCTATCCGTCTTGTCCAGGCCGGCACTTATGCCAGCTTGCGCCAGTCTGAAGATGGCACAAATCCTGACAATCAGGCAAATTCATCACGAATAGCCTCTTTAAGAGCAAAAGCCGCCTCCACTCTATCGTTTATTGATTCTGAATTATTATCTCTGCCAGATGGTTCAATTGAAAAATACATAAATGAAGAAAGCGGCTTGGAACCGTTCAGAAAAGGGCTGACCGAACTGCTGGTAACAAAGAGGCACAGGCTTTCTCCGGAAACGGAAGAAGCGCTGGCTGCAATGGGAGAAGTATTTGGTGCTCCCTATAATATCTATCAGGCTGCAAAACTTGCAGACATGCCATTTGCCTCATTTAATGATAGTAAAGGAAACGAATTGCCAAATTCTTTTGCTCTTTACGAGGATCGCTATGAATTTTCGCCTGATACCACAATCAGAAGGAATGCCTATTCATCGTTTACAGATTCATTGGAAAACTACAAGAATACATTTGCTTCTGCATATTCTGCTGAGGTGAAAAAGCAGGTAACTCTTTCAAGGCTGAGAAAATACAGCTCAGTCACACAAATGCTGCTTGATTCCCAGCATGTAACAGAGGAAATGTATACCAATCAGCTGGACATAATCCAAAAAGAGCTTGCTCCCCATATGCGCAGATATGCTCAGCTGAAGAAAAAAGTCCTTGGATTGGATAAAATGCTTTTTTGTGACCTAAAGGCTCCATTAGATCCGGAGTTTAATCCGGAAACAACATATGAAAAAGCATCCGAAGTCATACTGGAAGCTCTCAAGGTGATGGGCCCGGAATATACGGATATTATGAAGAAAGGCCTGTCAGACCGGTGGGTTGATTTAGCTGATAATGTTGGTAAATCCACAGGCGCTTTTTGTGCAAGTCCGTACGGTTCCCATCCATTTATCCTGATTACATGGACAGACACGATGCGCGGTGCTTTTGTTCTCGCTCATGAGCTTGGACATGCGGGTCATTTTTATTTGGCCAATAAATATCAGCGTATCATGAATACCCGCCCTTCAACTTATTTTGTCGAAGCACCCTCTACACTAAACGAAATGCTGCTTGGCCAGCATTTATTGGCAGGTACTGAAGATAAAAGAATGAAGCGCTGGGTTATTCTTCAGATGCTTGGAACGTATTATCATAACTTTGTCACACATCTTCTCGAAGGAGAGTACCAGCGCAGAGTATACCGTCTGGCTGAACAGGGTGTTCCGTTAACGGCGAAAACCCTCTCAGCTCAAAAATTAGACACACTTGCTGAATTCTGGGGAGATTCGGTTGAACTGGATGATAAGGCCGCTTTAACCTGGATGAGACAGCCTCACTATTACATGGGACTTTACCCATATACCTATTCAGCCGGTTTAACTGCTTCCACTGCTATGGCACAAAGCATCCAGGAGGAAGGCCAGCCTGCTGTCGACCGCTGGCTTGATGTCCTTAAAGCCGGGGGAACAAAAAAACCGCTTGAACTGCTTAAGAGTGCCGGCATTGATATGTCTAAGCCGGATCCGATCCGCAAAGCAGTAAGATATGTTGGAACATTGGTGGACGAATTGGAAAACAGCTATGTGTAACAAGAACCCCCTCCGATTTAGGGAGGGGGATTCTTGTGTTTCCTCTGATTGTTTAAAGTGTTCCGACAGTCCTATTAAGCGGTTTTAAGCTAATCGTTTTCTCTATAAAAACAAAGCTGTCATACCTTAGAGAGATTTTAGTGGGAACATAATTACCATACTGTTCATATTCAGGATTATATACAACTCCGATGGCCCGGTGTCCAATAGTATCTGTGAATAGATCTCTGTTTTCATCGGTGAACAGCAATACTTTATCTCCGGGTCCAGCCATTTGAAGGGCATCCTCCCAGCTTCCCGCCTGTGCGGGAGGCACCTCCATAACCTGCATTTCACTCCCCCATTGTTCGGCGGCTATAACGGTACCTGAGTATGTGCCAAAACCTAATGCTAAAACTTGATCTTCTCCATATTTTTCACGGAGGATTTGCCCAACATTCACAAGTCCCTCTTCTTTCATATCGGTTGCTCTTGCATCCCCAATATGTGTGTTGTGTTCCCAAACGATAACCTTTGCATCTTTCCCGTAAAATTCCGATACTTCCTCCAGTGCACTTACCATGTGATGGTCCCTGATATTCCAATCATCAGGACCGCCTTTTACCATCGCCCGATAATAGTTTTCTGCATTCAGGGCAACAAGGCTGTTTATCAAAAGGTTCAGTGATTCCTCTTCAAAGTTACTGGTTTCCTCCCACTTGTTTTTTATTTTCAGCAAAAGGTCGGCAACCTCCTTTTCGCAGGCGTCTCCATGAAATTCAGCAGCCACTGCATAATTTTCCGGCTTCCGGTGATATGGCTCAAAGCAGGAAAAAGCTTTTTTAGCAGCTTCCAGCTCGACTGCTCCCTTTGATTCCAGAAGTTTTATTATTTCATCCATAGACTCCCATAAGCTATATATGTCGATGCCATAGAAACCCGCCATTTGGCTTTGCTCTTCAATGTGCTGATTATAATGATGAATCCAGGTAATCAGCTGTTTTATTTCCTCATTCGCCCACATCCATGTCGGCCACCGGTTAAAATCCTTCAGTGCTTCAAGGGGGTTCATAGGCGCATACCCTTTAACATACCTGTTAACTGTAAAGCAGGAAGGCCAGTCCCCTTCCACAGCGATACAACTGAACCCTTTCTGTTCAATCAGCTCTTTGGATATTTCCGCTCTTATTGAATAAAATTCTGATGTTCCATGTGAAGCTTCTCCCAATAAAACGAATTTCGCTTTCCCGGCAGCTACAATAATGCGGTCAAGCCAAGATGGATCGCTGAGAGAGCCTGCTTCCGATTGAATAGATGAAATCAGTCTTTTAGTTGCATTCATTTTTATCACCTCAATTTAGCCTTATAGCTAACTTGCCCATTTGAATTAGGATTATATGGCTGAATATTAGATCACTGCGGAGAGAAAACTTTAAAGAAAGCAGCTCGAATATATATCAGAAGGGGATAGTGAATCATGAAAGAAATGGCTGAAAAATACCTGACATCCGCACCGAAAGAAAAGATGGTTACTATTGAAAATGACGGCAAATTTCCGAATCTAAAAAATGCGGTCGGGGATTCTGTTGATGAACATGAACAACTGGAAACGGCAAATGCTATTCTAGGCGCAAAAGAAATCGGCCAGCAAAATGAAAATCTTTAATGAATTGGGGGTGGGAATAACATGGAAACAATAGATCCTAAAACAGTAAAAACAGGAGATGAGGTATATGTCATTTACCATAATCCTCATACTCCCAGTGTAGCAAACGTAAGGCCAGCCGAAATTGTTCCGCATCCAAAAGATCCTAATGCAGTTGCCCTCTTTCTTAATGAGTCCTTCCATTTAATAGAAGAAGACGATGCCCTGTTCTCTTCTGAAAAGGATGCTGAAGAGGCTTTTCAGGAGTTATATGGAGATTACTGAAGTCAAATAAAGAAAGACTGTTATGTTAGAAACAACAGTCTTTCTCTATATGCTGATTATAGTATTTCCGGCAATTCCCTCATTTCGGCAGTTGTTTCATCACCGCATAATGGACATTTTAAATCTGAAGAGGCAAAATCTTTTCTCATCCAGCCATTGCAGCTGTTACAGGAATACACCTCTGTGTCGAGCATTACAACCTCTGGCTTATCATCTTGGCCTTTTTTATTGAAAAAAATTGGAAACGCCCCCTTTTTTTCTTAGTATGGCCAAGAAACGGGAAAATTATTGAATATGTTAAAAACAATATTTGAAGAGGAGGAAATTTAATGGCCCGCCAACAGAAGAAGAAAAACATTACAATAGCAGGAACAGATATTGATGAGGTAAAAAGGCTGAATAGCCAATCCGGATTATCCTATAACGAAGTAAAAAGAATGCTGGCAGAAAATTATTTAAAGAAATGAAGTTTTCATTAGGTTAGATCATGAAAAAGGCTGTCCGCTTGTTTATCATGATGTAACCCTTGTTAAAGGCCAAAAATAGGCATGCTTTTGCGGAGTATAGTGTAAAATTGGCTCGTTCGTAAAGTACTTGTCAGGTAAAAATGATGCCATTGTATTTTCATATATCAAACACAAAGCTTCATGCAGCTGCCATTTTGTATGATGGATATCCCCGCGAAAAACCTCTTCACCTTTTGTTACCCATAGGCAATATCTCTCAGTCAGCCATTCATCAAGTGACCCTGCCTTTGAGTTAAAAGGGCTTGATGCTACCTTATATTGGGCTTTGAATTGTCCGCTCCTTTTATTTTCATTATTTCGCCTGCTTTCATAATTAATGAATCCTTCTGCCTTATCAACTTTCATATTGGCATTCATATAGGGAAGGAAATAAAGCATTCTGGCTCCTGTGACCGCTAAAATATTGTCGGCATCAAGGCTGAAAAAATACACACCTTTCTTTCCCCCAAACTCTACATAAGTTCTTACATTCAGTTCATTCATTGTTTTCATCATTGGTATTGGCGGCAAGCCGCGGACTCTCATTCTGCTGATCCAGAAAGGTACTATTCCAATCCAGGCTTCGCCCTTAAATGTATCCAGAGTTAACTGAGAAGGAATATGCTTCTCCATTATTTCTGCCGGTACCGGCCAATGAGCAAACAGTACATCATTCCATATTTGCTCCATCACCCACGGTCTATCAGGCAGCGGAAAAGGTCTGTGCCCTGTTATCTCAAGTGCATTCTCCATCCTCCTGCCCCCTTCTTTAATATTAGTAAGAATATTCCTCGAATTTGCGGTTCTAAACCATTGCCTTACTTAAAGCATTTCAGTCTTATACACAAAAAGATCGCCACGTCCTGGCAAAATGCACTCGGAAATGACGATCATAGTGTTGTGTTTATTTTCCCTTAACGGCTTTCATCATACCCTTTACGCGGTATGGAAATATCCACCCCAACAACATCCTCAATAACCGCATCCGCCTGGCCTTCCATATAGGCATCACTTACCTGCTCATGAGTTGTTGCGAGACCTGAGGAAAGCTGATCATTTCTATTATAATCCTCAGCCTCATAATATCTGCCAGCAATATTCGTGCCATTATTATTGTCTTTTTTATTCATATAGAATCCCTCCTTCTAAAATGAGAACTATCCTTATTTTGGACATTAAACCGATTATCATACGATTCAAATCAAACTCTATGCGAGAAAACAAAAAATCTGCCCTTATAAAGGCAGATTTTAAGCAGCTTTGAATGTTCAGTTATCCACTAAGTTTACCAGCCAACGTAAGCAGCACCAACAATGATTAGAAGTATAAACAGGACAACGATTAAAGCAAATCCGCCGCCATATCCTGCGCCTGCACCCATTCTAACACCTCCTGACGTCTAGTGACAGTGTATGAACAAGATGTTTGTCCCGAATGGGCAGATGTAACAGAGGAAAAAAATTTATATCGAAAAATCGCCGAAAATGTGAACAAAAATAGGAGATTAATCATCCATTTTCATTTGGTAAGAAAAAAACTCTTTACTGCAAACGGATTCATGTTAAAATGGACATGTAATCAAGTTAGATGTCTGACGTCTACTCACGAACCTCTTTAAACAGAGGTCTATATTTTTGACGTTTCGTAAAAACGTTTTCATCATTCTAAATTCAACAAATGAGGTGTCAACATGAGTTTTATCTGGGGTATATTTGGAATTGTGACCGTATTGGGAATAGCTTTCCTTCTTTCATCCAATCGTAAAGCGATCAATTTACGCACAATTCTTGGCGGTCTAGCCATTCAGTTTGCCTTTGCCTTTGCCGTACTTAAATGGGATCTTGGGAAAAAGGCACTGGAAAAATTAACTTTCGCAGTAAATGACATTGTAAGTTACGCCAATGAAGGAGTTAATTTCCTCTTTGGAGGATTATTTCAGGAAGGTTCAGGTGTTGGATTTGTATTTGCATTCCAGGTCTTAACAGTTGTTATCTTCTTCTCTTCCCTAATCTCTGTTCTATATTATACAGGGATCATGCAATTTATTATTAAAGTGATTGGCGGAGGCCTTTCTAAGCTGCTTGGAACCAGCAAGGCAGAATCGATTTCTGCTGCTGCCAATATTTTTGTCGGACAGACAGAGGCACCTCTTATCGTGCGCCCATTCATCAGCAAAATGACAAAGTCGGAATTATTCGCTGTCATGACCGGCGGTTTGGCTTCCGTGGCAGGTTCAGTTCTGATTGGTTATTCACTGCTTGGTGTTCCACTGGAATACCTGCTTGCAGCAAGCTTTATGGCAGCACCTGCAGGTCTTATTATGGCTAAAATGATGATGCCTGAAACTGAAAAATCAGAAACAACTGATGATATTAACATTGAAAAAGATACACAATCTGTCAATATTGTAGATGCTGCGGCCCGGGGAGCGAGCGATGGTTTAATGCTTGCCTTGAACATCGGTGCCATGCTTCTTGCTTTCATTGCTTTAGTTGCTTTAATCAATGGAATCATCGGTTTTGCAGGCGGACTTTTCGGGCTTGAAAACTTAACACTTGAAATGATTCTTGGCTTTATTTTTGCCCCAATTGCTTTTGCAGTGGGAGTCCCTTGGGCTGAAGCTGTACAGGCTGGCGGCTATATCGGCCAAAAGCTTGTGCTGAATGAATTCGTTGCTTACTCAGCCTTTGCTCCTGAAATCAGCAGCCTGTCTCCTAAGACTGTTGCAGTAGTAAGCTTCGCGCTTTGCGGCTTTGCAAACATTTCTTCTATGGCCATCCTTCTTGGCGGCCTCGGCAACCTGGCTCCTGACCGCAGAAATGATATTGCCAAGCTTGGCATCCGTGCAGTAATAGCTGGAGCTCTTGCCTCTCTGCTAAGTGCAGCAATTGCAGGAATGTTAATTTAATAGTCTGATAGCATACTGGATAACCGGTATGCTATTTTTTTGATGATGAAGGCGAGAATTGTCGAACATTATCTGAAAATTATTTTAATTCAGAGTTGATTTTATATTTTTATTAATGTTAAAGTATTGATGTAAGCGTTACCAATAGTATTCTTCTAAAGTTTTGCAGCATGGAAATACATAGACTACTATTTTAAGGAGGAATTATATGAGTCAGTTAACTGCAGGTTTAAAAGAAAAGGTAGAAAAGTTCTTAAGCGGAAAGAAAAAATTATATATCAATGGTGAATTTGTTGAAAGCAAATCACAAAAAACGTTTGATACGTATAATCCAGCGACAGGAGAAGTTCTGGCTACTGTTTTCGAAGCCGGTGCAGAAGATATTGATCTGGCAGTAAAAGCAGCCCGAAAGGCGTTTGATGAAGGCAAATGGTCTAAAATGAGCGCTTCTAAGCGCAGCCGCCTGATGTACAAGCTTGCTGATCTTATGGAAGAAAACAGTGAAGAATTAGCACAGCTTGAGACATTGGATAATGGAAAGCCAATCCGTGAAACAACAAATGCCGATATTCCATTGGCAATTGAACATATGCGCTACTATGCAGGCTGGTCTACGAAGATTGTCGGACAGACTATTCCTGTCAACGGGCCATTCTTCAACTATACCCGCCATGAAGCTGTTGGTGTAGTGGGGCAAATCATCCCTTGGAACTTCCCTCTTCTAATGGCAATGTGGAAGCTTGGTGCTGCCCTGGCAACAGGATGTACGGTAGTTCTTAAACCAGCAGAGCAAACACCTCTTTCAGCTTTATATCTTGCTGAGTTAATGGATCAGGCAGGCTTCCCTCCAGGGGTTATCAATATTGTTCCTGGTTTTGGAGAAACAGCTGGCCAGCCGCTTGTTGACCATCCGCTGGTAGATAAAATTGCGTTTACTGGTTCTACAGAAGTAGGTAAACGGATTATGTCCAATGCTTCAAAGACTTTAAAGCGGGTTACGCTTGAGCTTGGCGGCAAATCTCCGAACATTATCCTGCCGGATGCTGATTTATCAAAGGCAATTCCTGGAGCTCTTAACGGTGTTATGTTCAACCAGGGACAGGTTTGCTGTGCCGGCTCCCGTGTTTTCATTCAAAAGAAGCAGTTTGATAATGTTGTAGCTGACATGGCTTCACATGCTAAAAAAATCAAGCAAGGTGCCGGAATTCATGCTGACACTGAAATCGGCCCGCTTGTATCTGCTGAGCAGCAAAACAGAGTTCTTGGGTATATTGAAAAAGGCCTGAGCGAAGGTGCACAGCTTGTAGCAGGAGGAGATAAGCCGCAGGAGCAAGGTTACTTCGTCTCCCCTACTATCTTTGCAGATGTTAATGATGAAATGACAATTGCGAAGGAAGAAATCTTCGGACCGGTTATTTCGGCCATGCCTTATGATGATATTGACGAATTAATTAACCGTGCCAATAACAGCGAATATGGATTAGCTGCAGGAGTTTGGACTCGTGATGTTGCAAATGCACACTATGTGGCCAATAAACTCCGCGCTGGTACTGTTTGGGTGAACTGCTATAACGCTTTCGATGCTGCCTCTCCATTTGGCGGCTATAAGCAATCCGGTATCGGCCGTGAAATGGGCTCATACGCTCTTGATAACTATACAGAAGTTAAGAGTGTCTGGATCTCAATGAAATAATAGCCGAATCAAAAAAAGGAACCTTTCGAGGTTCCTTTTTTAATTGAAATCCCTCCCTATTAAGAATAAGTTCACAGATTATCCATAGGATTTTTGATGGATATTATTTATCCTTATATTGGGAGGGGAAATAATGAAAAAAGTATATATGATTTCCGCTATTATTGTCATATTAGGCATTGCTGCCGGCATTTCTTTTTTTATCATCCGTGATATGACTTCAAAGATACCTGAACATATTACACTTTTAACCGATGATGAGAAGGTATACGACTTTGCAGAATCTGATGAAAAACTGAAGCTTGTTGAATTTATTTATACGCACTGTCCGGATATATGTCCGACGACTACCCAAAGGATGAATCTCTTGAAAAGTGATCTTACTAATGAGGGCGTTTTTGGGGACAAAGTACAATTCATTACAGTAACAATCGACCCTTATCGGGACACCGCAGATGTTCTTAAAAAATATAGAAGCACCTTTGACATCGAAAATGATGAGAACTGGCTCTTTCTAACTGCCGATCCTGATACATTGAAAAAGGATCAGGCAGAAATTCTGGAGCTCGCAAACACTTTCCAATTTCAATACCGTGATCCCGGTGATGGCTTCTATGTTCACAGCACCTTTGTGTATTTGCTTGACGAGAATAATAAATTTATTAAGAAGTTCCCTATGGGAGAAGACTTTGACAGGAATGAAGTTTTCAAAAAAATAATGAAGCAAATATAACAAAAAAATGGCGGATTTTAGGATCCGCCATTTTTTTTAACCTAGTTCGCAGAAGAAGATAAATTTTTGTTTTGGTCAATGAGTATTAAAGTTTTTGACCTTGGCTTTGAGAAGCTTACTTTAATACCGGATTTCTTTAATCGGTTTACTAAATCAACCAGCTGTTTTTTAGCCATCTAAAAAACTCCTTTTTCCCTGCCTGTATGATTAATATTTTACATGAAATTTATGAAAAAACTATGAACAAAAAGAAACAATTTATACTTTTTCAAGGTTTTAATAAAAGTGTATGCCTGGTTTTTACTTCAGTGAGAACTGTTTTATGATAGTTCCCATCAGCCCAGTCTTTCATCTGATCATGGTACCACTGGCTTAAAGGATGTCCGGATTGCCCTGGTCCCACCAGATGATAGGCAGTATTCATGTTTTGTGTATCAAACACAAATCTCCATGAGCCTCCATGATTCACAGTGCCATCGTCTTTGTTGGCTGCCGCCTGCACAGTGACTGAGCTGCCGCCAACAGGAATTCGGCCCTCTCTATTAAACAAATAGTTTAAAGGTTTTACACTGGAAAGCGGGTGGGAAAAAGCTAATTGATGATAGTTTCCCCATTTCCATTTAGTCGGGCTGCTTCCTTGAAGATCTTCGGCTTCCTGGACCGCTGTACTCAATGATTGGGAAAGGACTTCCTGCAATCCGCCCTTTTCTTCAATCCAGATGCTTTCCCGGCCATTTGCTGCATTTCTCAATAATTCATCCACTGCCTGCTTTTGTCCTTTGAAGAGCTTCCTCATTTCGGGAGATATCTGATCTTCAAACAGAACATTGGATATGCTTTTCATCCAAAGATTGAAAATAAGAGGGGCTGCCTCATCCTTGCTGTCAATATAATCCCATTTACTCAGGATCGATAAAGCTTCCTTTTCAAGAGCGGTGGATGGTTCTTTCATTCTGGACAAGAAAAGCGGTATAAATTCCTTTGCCTGCAGGTTTTTCTGATCCATTTGCAGCGACATCATATCTTCAGCTGTAAGATCATCCTTGCTTTTGAGAAATTCCTGAATGCGCATTTGTCTATAGGGCTGGGCCCAATCATGACTGATATGGTAAGGATAGCTGTCATCTATAACCTTATTGTTTGCCGTTGAGATATACCCTTCTTCGGGATTGACCGTTTTAGGCAGCTGATCATAAGGAATGTAGCCTTTCCACCCATATTCATCCGACCAGCCGGGCACTGGCAGCAGTCCGTCTCCTTTCTTTCTAATTGGGATTTTACCATTTGCTTTATAAGCAACAGTTCCATCCGAAGAAGCAAATACAAAGTTTTGGGCGGGCGTGTGAAATAACTCCAATGCTTGTTCAAACTGATCCCAGTCTGATGATTCATTCATTTTTAGAATGGCTTCCAGCTCTTTTGATGGCTGAAGCGCTGTCCATTGCAAAGAAAGAACGGAATCCTTGCCGCTGTCTCCAGCAAATTCCGAAATCACAGGTCCGTGCCGTGTAATCGTTACTTTATAGCTAATTGGCTCTTTGCCTTTTACTTTAATTGGTTCTTCTATTACTTCTGCCTTTTCCCACTTTTCATTGAATAGAAACTCGTTTTCATTGGCAGGATTCCTTTTTTCGATATACAAATCCTGAACATCTGGTCCTGTATTGGTTACTCCCCATGCAATATGTTCATTGTGACCGAGGATGATGCCTGGGATACCGGCAAAGATGACACCGCTGACATTCATTTCAGGTGACTCCAGGTGCATCTGATACCAGATTGAAGGTGTGCTGAGTGACAGATGAGGATCATCTGCCAAAATAGGCTTTCCGGATGCCGTTTTACTGCCGGCTGCCACCCAGTTATTGCTTCCGTTAAATTCAGGAGGCGTGATGACAGTTGCAAAGCTTTCCTCAATATTTAAGTTGTGTTTTCCTATTATGTATGGGGCTTTTTCCGGATAGGAGGGGAATAATTCATATGCTTTATCTTCCGGAAAATGCTGAAGGAGATAATAGCGGAATGCCTGGCTTTCCCAGTGTCCGCCAAGATCATATGCCATGTATTTGCCAATAGTGAGCGAATCCACTGGAGACCATTCTTCAGGTTCATAGCCGAGTATGGAAAATTCAATAGGCATTTTTCCATTTTCTTTAACTTCTTCAATATAAAGATTAACTCCTTCCGCAAACCAGCCTAAAATCTGTTTTGCTTCAGGGGAGTATGCTTCATAGGATGCCTCTGCAGCCCTTCTCAGACCAAGTGTTCTAAAATATTTATCATTTTCAACCGTAGCCTCTCCGATTACTTCACTTAATCTTCCCGATGCCTGACGCCTGCTTAAATCCATCTGAAAAAGGCGGTCCTGAGCCTGTACATAGCCCTGTGCAATAAAAAGGTCTCGTTCATTGGCAGCAAGCAGGTGCGGGACACCGTTGTCATCCCGGTTAACCATTACTTCCTGAGAGATGGAGCCTATTCTGATTTCCCCATCTGTTTTAGGCAGAGAGCGGGACAAAAAACCATACATAAAGAAAAAGGCTGCAGCCAACAGCACTAGTATGATACCAATGCTCCAAAGCGAGTACTTTTTCCACTTTGATTTTGGCCGATGCTGGACCCCAATATTGCCTTCCATAGACATTCCTTCCTTTATTATTAAATTTTAAATTCGAACCTGCCGGAAAGCTTTTGCTCACCAGCTTCATTTTTTACTGATACTTCTCCCGTCAGCCTTTTTTCGTCCTCTTCCCATTTCTCTCCTGTCACTCTCCCTTCTATTGTCAGCTTCTCGCCGGGCCGTGTCATTTTGCTGAAGCGTACCTTGAACTTTCTCAGATCCTTTCTTGGAAACCACTCAGCCAATGCTTCCCCTGCCATTCCCATGATAAGCATCCCGTGGGCAATCACTCCGTCCAACCCGGCTTTCTCACCGATCGGAACAACTGTATGAATCGGATTAAAATCTCCGGATGCCCCTGCATACTTGACCAGCTGTGTATGTGTGATCTCTGGTTTATGAATTATTTTCAGTTCACTCATTTTGCTCCCCCCCCTCTTTCAATAATGGTGGATTCTGAATAGAGAACATCTTTTCCATCACTGTTTTTGTACTGAATACCTATTGTAATAAATCGCAGGTTCCTCTTTTCAAAAGAAGAAATTACTTTAGGGACCGCGGTTACTGTATCGCCAGCACATATTTCCCCCATATAGCGATATTCCTGGCCGCCGTGAAGAACCTTGAGCGGGTCAAGTCCAAAAAGCTCGATTAGGGTTTCGAAATCCATGCCTCCCCACATCTCCATGGCTGTAGGAAATGTTGGCGGAATTGGGATGTCCCGGTACCCCCCTTTTCTCGCCGTGCCGGCATCATAATAAATTGGGTTTTTGTCTCCAATTGCCATAGCGAATTCTTTGATTTTTCCCCTTTCTATTGTAAACCGGAAAGGTTTTAACTTCACATCTGCTTTTAAAAGAGATTCCATTAATATCGCACTTCCTCTCATCTTTTATAATCTTTATGTATTCGACTTTTTCCTCCTGCTTCCTGTTAATTCTCTAAACTTTTGCAGAAGAGATTACATGATAATATTAAGAATTCGCGATTACGCGCTGAAAGTGGTATAATTTTATGGATTATGTATTTGGAGGAATAAAAACAATATGATAACTGTCAGTAATGTAGGTCTTCGATACGGCGACCGCAAACTATTCGAAGACGTTAATATTAAATTCACACCTGGCAATTGCTATGGATTGATTGGAGCAAATGGTGCAGGTAAATCAACTTTTCTTAAAATATTATCAGGTGAAATTGAGGCACAATCCGGAAGTGTTCATTTAGGTCCCGGAGAACGCCTGGCTGTCCTGAAGCAGAACCATTTTGAGTACGAAGAATTTGAAGTATTAAAAGTAGTCATCATGGGCCATGCCCGTCTTTATGAAGTGATGCAGGAAAAAGATGCTATTTATATGAAGGCTGATTTCACGGATGAAGACGGGATGAAGGCTGCTGAACTTGAAGGTGAATTTGCTGAATTAAATGGATGGGAAGCAGAATCTGAAGCAGCTATTTTGCTGAAGGGACTTGGAATCGGAGAAGAGCTCCACGACAAAAAAATGGCTGACCTTTCCGGTTCTGAAAAAGTGAAAGTTTTGCTTGCGCAGGCGCTTTTTGGCAAGCCGGATGTTCTATTGCTGGATGAGCCGACAAACCACTTGGATATCAAAGCAATTCAATGGCTTGAGGAATTCCTGATCAACTTTGAGAATACTGTTATTGTCGTATCCCATGACCGTCATTTCTTAAACAAAGTATGTACGCATATTGCCGATCTTGACTTTGGGAAGATCCAGATTTACGTTGGGAACTATGACTTCTGGTATGAGTCAAGCCAGCTTGCCCAAAGGATGGCTCAGGATGCCAATAAGAAAAAAGAAGAAAAAATCAAGGAACTGCAAAGCTTTATTGCCCGCTTTAGTGCAAACGCATCAAAATCCAAGCAGGCAACTTCACGTAAAAAGCTTCTTGATAAAATTTCTCTGGATGATATTAGACCATCCTCAAGAAAATATCCGTATGTCGGATTTTCACCTGACCGTGAAATCGGAAATGATTTGCTTCGGGTTGACGGCATCAGCAAAACAATTGATGGTGTTAAAGTTCTAAATAATGTCAGCTTCATCATGAACAAAGATGATAAAATTGCGTTAGTTGGCACGAACGAATTGGCGAAAACTACCCTGTTTAAAATACTGACTGGTGAAATGGAGCCGGATGAAGGAACGTTTAAGTGGGGGGTTACGACCTCTCAGTCCTATTTCCCTAATGACAACTCTGAGTTCTTCGAGAACTCTGATTTGAGCCTTGTAGACTGGCTGCGCCAATTCTCGCCTGCAGATGACAGTGAAAGCTTCCTGAGAGGTTTCCTTGGAAGAATGCTGTTCTCTGGTGAGGAAGTTCTAAAGAAAGCAAGCGTTCTTTCCGGTGGGGAAAAAGTCCGCTGCATGCTATCTAAAATGATGCTGAGCGGTGCTAACGTGCTTCTTTTAGATGAGCCGACCAACCACCTTGATTTGGAATCCATTACGGCATTGAATAATGGACTGATTAATTTCAAAGGCTCTATGATCTTTGCATCACATGACCATCAGTTCATTCAAACCATTGCCAACCGCATTATTGAAATTACACCGGCTGGCATTGTCGATAAGCAAATGACGTATGATGAGTATTTAGAAGACTCAGCTATTCAAAAGCAAGTAGCTGAAATGTATCAGTAAACAGTAAAAGCAGGAGGATCAGCCTCCTGCTTTTAACTTTGTCATAAATCTTGTTTTTTCTTTTTATGGCGTGCAGAGGAAGCTGTTCTGCTGCCTGTTTCCATGTTGGTTGTCCCTTGCCCTTCGACGTTTGGAGAGCTCAATCCAGCCTTAGAAGGGTCTTTTTTGCGTTTGCTCATAGTTAAACACCTCCTTTCTTACTTTTTCGTGTTAAGGCGATTTTTATCCATGGAATAAAAATGGAGTACAAAAGCCAATCTAACAAACGGAGGAGGTGTTAACATTGACGAAAAGAGTAGCGGTTGAACAATCCTTAACAAATGTTTCTGAAGCGCTTCGCCAAAAAGGGTATGAAGTGGTTGACATGAAGTCGGCGCATGATGCTGAGAACTGCTCATGCTGTGTTGTGAGCGGTGTTGATTCAAATGTAATGGGAATGCAGGATGTTTCTACAAAAGCATCTGTCATTGAAGCAAGCGGCCTTTCAGCGGATGAAGTATGCCGCCAGGTGGAGCAAAGAATGCAATAAAAGCTTGTCCAAAGACTAAAGAGAAAATCTTTAGTCTTTTTTCAAAAAAAAAGAGACGGGCATTAAACCCGTCTTCATCTTCTGGCTTTTGCTTTTAGATTTTATGGTTTTCTTTGTAGTTTCCTTTTGGCAATGTTATGGCTGCATTTTCACCGCCAGTTGTCCTGACCACTTCATTTGGACTGCTTTTTAGCTGGAGCATCCGCCTCCACAGCTTGAACAGCTAGAACCGCCTGAATCATGTCCTCCTCCAGAATCATGATCATTGCTGCTGCATGAGAAGCCGGAGCAGTAAACCATTCCAGCAGAATGGACTTTTGCGAGCTCCTCGGGAAGCAATTCGTTCATATTGTCCTCGAACCCGTCTGGTTCATAAACCGAAAAATACACGGCTGGGAACAGCAGATAGGAATACTGGCTTATAGATGCGGGCTTCGTAAATTCCAGCGGCTTTTTCTCAAGCTTTATTGATTCTGATTCAGAAATTTCATACTTCAGTTTTACTATAATCTTCTTTTTCAGTTCAAGCCAATCATTTCCCGACCTGAAATACTTATTTAGCAGTTGAGTCTCATTCATGCTCCTGAAATCATCAAGTATTTCTTTTTTAATAGGATTTTGCAAAAATCCTCCCCATATTCTGCTGCTATTATAGCCTGCCTCAAAAAGAGTTAAGTACACCCAGTCAAAAAAGGCCCTTTCACCCGGGATGGGAGTGCTGTTCATATTTGGTGAGTGGTGAAGATATCCACCGAAGAAATTCTTGGAAAATTGATCATAATCACGGGTAAACATGAGCATTTCATGCCATATTTCATCGGCTTTACTGCTGAACATAGGCACCGTTTTAAGGATTGCATTCATCACAAAATATCTTTTCAGCTCAAAAAATGTCCAATCATATGCGTAGTCTTTCCATTTCGGGTGCTCTCTCAGTACACGATTTTTTATATTCTCCCTGTACCCTTCAGGTAAAGATTTTTCTAATTGCTGGATCATCGGCATAAAGTCGTCTGACTGGATTCCCAGATGCTCAGGACATGGCTCATCTTTTAAAAAGGAATCTCTTTTCGAACCACCCACTAGAGCTTTAATGAATATGGCAGCGAAAACAACACCGAAAATAAGTAAAAATATTTCCATTAATCCTCCCCCAATCTATATATGTTTAAATTATATATTAATTTTAACATTATTTAACAGGGAGGGAAGCTGAAAAAAAACCGCCGCATATGGCGGCAGTGCTAATTTTTTGCCTTAATATAAAAACGCTTTAAAAATTCAACATAAATATCATCATGAACAAGCCATGCCTGGTTTTTTCTTTTAATGTAGTTTTCTGCTGCCTGGAAATCCGGGTAAGGTTCCTGTATTGGCTTACCGTTCATTTCAAGGATCCACCTGTCATCGGCTTCAGCAAAAATAAAGAATTTGTCTCCTTTCTTATTTTCGTACAGTGACCCCTGTTTCGCGCTTTTATTATTGTATTTGTTTTTAAATGCATCCTGTCTCAAAGGGTCCAGGGGAAAAATGTCCTGAACGAATAGTTTATAAGCATCTTTTCCCATCGAACAGCCTGATGCTTTGGCATGTCCGCCCCCTCCAAACTTTCCGGCCACGGCAGAAACATCAACATGGTCATGGATTGTCCTGAAACTGATTTTTTTGCCCCCGAGATTTAAGATAGCGATATAGTCGATATGGGGATACTCTTTACCAAGCTCATTGCCAAGCTCCGAATGATAAGATTCTGCATGGACTATGCCTGTACAATATTCCCCGATGAACGTTTGTACCAATTCCCGCTTCTTCCGCCTGACGTAACGTTCAATTTTCTCCTCTTCCATATCCAGCAATTTCTGTTCAAACTCATCAAATTCGAAAGTATCTGAGTTCATGATTCTTTCCGTCATTTTTTCTTCGAATTCTTCAATGGAAATCATGAAAAATAAATCATTCAGATTTTTTGCCTTTATATTTTCATTTTGGTCCCATTCCCAGGTGTCATACTGTCGGACAAGCTCGACAAATTCATCGAGGGCAGAAGACGGCTGGATCAGTCCATGCTCCTGGAGATACTCATATAGCAAAGAGGTTGCAGCCGTAAGCCTGCCATCTTCATATTGGACCCTCACTTTGCCCCAACTGTAATCATTAAAATGAAGAGCTGTTTTGTGATGGTCAATTAATCTGACGTTTCCACCGCTTTTTGCCAGATCATCAAGCCTGATCAAATTTTCATCGTTAACTGATAAATCGGTGATAAATAAAAAATCATCTTTTATATTTTTTTCATTTTCCAGTAATTTTTCTATCTGATAATCAAGTCCCATCACAGAGTTATAGCGTACCTCAACATCTTTTCCAAAAGCAATCCTGGCAACAATGCCGCACCCGACGCCATCAAGATCATTATGTGTATACAGCCTGTACAAAATCCATCACCTGCTATTCTTAGACTCATTCCTCTGTTAGTTTGGTTACGGAGGAAAATTCTATGCGAAAAATCCCCGCTGAAGTGAGCGGGGATTTCCAGTTAAAGCAGCAAATAAGCCAGCGGAGCAGTAATGAGTATGGTCAGAATGGTTCTTTCTGCCCAGATGACAAGCAGCTGTGGAATAGTAATAGGAATTTCTGTTGATAAAATACACGGGACAAGTGCAGAAAAGAAAATGATAGCTGATACGGAAACAACTCCGATTACAAATTTAGTGACTAGTGCAGCCTCCGCTGCAAGCAGGGCTGGAAGGAACATTTCAGCAATCCCCACAGCACTTGCCTTTGCTGCCAATAATGGCTCAGGAAGCTGTACGAGAGCCGTAAATGGATAAAAGATATAACCCAGCCAATCAAATACAGGAGTGAATTCGGCGAGAATCAGTCCCAATAAACCTACTGACATAATGGAGGGCAAAATGGACATTGTCATGACAAACCCATCTTTTAAATTATCCTTTATATTTTTCCATAATGCGGGTGACTCAGCTGCTGTATCCATCGCTTCTTTCCAGGCAGCCTGCATACGACCCCCTGTAAAGGTTTCAACCGGAGGCTCCTGGCCATTGTAATAATCTTCGCTCATTGACTTAAGTGGCCAGATTCTTACGGTTATAGCCGTTACGATGAAAGTGACAGCAAACGTCGTCCAAAAATATGTGTTCCAGATGTCCATCAATCCAAGTGTTTTAGCCACAACAATCATAAACGTTGCGGAGACCGTTGAGAACCCGGTAGCAATAATGGCTGCTTCCTTAATGCTATATTTTCCTTCTTTAAATACCCTGTTGGTTATGAGCAGTCCGATTGAATAGCTGCCTACAAAAGAAGCAACTGCATCAATAGCTGATTTTCCCGGTGTTTTCCAGATTGGCTTCATAATCGGCTGCATGATGACACCGAAAAATTCAAGCAATCCATATCCAACCAGCAGGGCAAGAAATACGGAGCCGATTGGAACAAGAAGTCCAACAGACACCACCAGTTTCTCAAACAAGAAAGGTCCCATGCTCGGGTCAAATAGCCAGGCAGGGCCGAAACCGAAGACAATCATAATGGCTGTGAAAAATCCGATTACCTTAAAAAAAGAGAAAACAGTATTTACTTTATTTTTGTTCCAGGTTTTTGTATAGAATGGATAAATGGCGCCGAGCAGTATGACAAGCAGCGCATAGTATGTTACAGCTGCAGGCAGGTATGTCTGAATCGCAGTGACGATATGGTCCAGCATTATGGAGGATTTCTCATTAACAGTGACTGGTATAAAAAACATAAATATGCCAATGGCGCTGAAGAGAAAAAACTTAGCTTTATTTTTAATAGTTGCATTGGGATTCAGTTCAGGCTGGTGAGATTGACTTAATACTGTTTCTTTTTCCATTCTCATTCCCCCTCGTTATTTAGGGGCAAGGAGCAAAGTGCGCCCCTTACCTTCTGTTCATTAAAGCTGTCAAAAAGGTCAGAAATGTGTAGGTGCCTGCCTTCACGGTCGGCTGTGCCTGGTGATCTCTTGTTGGATCAAGGCAGACAATATCCATGGCTGCCGTTTTGGAGGAAAGACCAGCTGCATATACGGCCGTAAATAGTTCTTCAGTGCTCATGCCGCCTGGTGTGGATGCAGGAACGCCCGGTGCAAAACCAATATCCAGCACATCCATGTCAATCGTGACATAAATTTTGTCCACTTTTGATTCCAGCTGCCGGATTGATTCTTTAACCGTTTCTTCAATTCCCCGTCTTCTGGCTTCCTTTAAGGTAATATAATTGAGCTTATGCTCTTTAGCATAATGGACGAGCGACTGGCTGTTGAAAAAGCCATGAAGGCCAATATTGTAGACATTTTCCCCTTTAATCTTGTTGTTCTGAATCAGATTGCGGATGGGCGTCCCATTTGTCGGTCCATGGTCTTCAAGGCTTCTGAGATCAAGGTGCGTATCCAGCTGGAGAATGCCGATTTCCTTTTCAGGCTCCAGTTCCTTCAGGCCGCTGACCAGCATGGCTGTAATGGAGTGATCTCCTCCGATCGCTATTGGGAATGAATCAGGAAATTGCGTCCGAACGTCCTTCATCGTTTGCTTTATATTGGAATGACATTGCGGAATATCCGTGAAATGCATTTTCACGTCACCAAGATCAGAAACCTTCAGCTTTTGAAGATCCCTTTCAAAATCCAGATTGTACGTTGAAAATCCTTTCCAGGACCTCCTGAAGGATTCAGGGAATTCAGATGCTCCTGATGCACTTATCGAGGAGCGGGAAAGAGGGACACCGAAAAGCACGACATCCCAATTTTCTTTCTTTAATTCCTCTTCCCTCTGGATTTGGCAAATCCATTCACTCACCTTTACGTCAGTTCCCAGTTCGGTTTGCGGCCAAAAAAACCCGGGAGGATTTATTGTTGGTAGCATAAGCTTCCTCCTTTAACGACCACTTCCCCATTTTTAATCACTGTGTCTGTATGGTTCATGCCGTAGTGATACTGCATTTGCATATAGTTCGGCACATTGAGCAGAAGCAAATCAGCCTTTTTGCCGGGCTCTATGCTTCCCACTTCTTCTGCCCGATTGATGGCATGTGCTGCATTAATGGTAGCGGCGGCAATCGCTTCTGCAGGTGTAAGCCCCATGTGCATGCATGCAAGATTCATCATAAATGGCATGGAGCAGGTTGGGGAAGAGCCGGGGTTGCAATCGGTTGATAAAGCAACTGGAACACCCTTATCAATCATGCGGCGGCCTCTGGCTGCTTCAGCCATCAGGAAGAATGCTGTGCCTGGAAGAAGCACGCCGATTACTCCCTTTTCAGCCATCATTTCCATGCCCTTATCAGATGCTCTAAGCAGGTGATCTGCAGAGATGGCACCAACTTCTGCAGCAAGCTCGGCCCCCTCATAGGGTTCGATTTCGTCGGCATGGATCTTAGGAATAAGACCATGCTTCTTCCCTGCTTCAAGAAGTTTTCTGGACTGTTCCGGTGTGAATACGCCTCTTTCGCAGAAAATATCATTGAATTCAGCAAGCTTTTCTTCCGCGACTTTCGGGAGCATTTCTTCAATAACTAAATTTATAAAAGCATCTGGATTCTCTTTGTATTCCGCAGGAACTGCATGTGCCCCCATAAAGGTGCGGACAACATCCACCGGATGCAGTTCATCCGCTTTGCGGGCTGCCGTCAGCTGCTTTCGCTCTGTTTCCCAATCCAGTCCATATCCGCTTTTTGCCTCTATCGTGGTTACTCCGTGTTTAAGGAAGCGATCAAGACGGACAAGACTCGCATCTACCAATTCCTCTTCAGATGCTTTTCTGGTCATAGAAGTGGTAGCGTGAATGCCCCCGCCATTGTTCATAATTTCCATATACGTTGCCCCGTTCAGGCGCATATTGAATTCCTCTTCCCTGCTGCCTGCATAAACAAGGTGTGTATGCGGATCAACCAGTCCTGGAAGAAGGATTTTTCCTCTCGCATCAATGATTTCAGCTTCCTGAAGCCGGCTTTGATATTCAGCTTGGAGTTCCGCTGTTGTCCCTGCTGCTTTAATTCTGTCCTCTTCAATCCATACTGCCCCGTCTTCAATGATGTGAAGCTCGCTCATTTTTTCTTTTGCCAGGGGCTGTTTGGAGCTGCCCTTTAAGGTAATCATCTGATTTGCATGTTTGATAAAAATAGGTTTTGAGTGCATTTTGTGCTCCTCCTTAAAAAATGGAAGTTCCAATCCGCAAGTATCACGGATTGGAGGGCTTCCTCATTGAAAATATTAATGTTTATTTGCAAGTTTCAGAGTTTTATTTGCAGAATTGACTCTCTTATTTGCAGATTAGCATGGTTTATTTGCTGATTTTTCGCTGCTATTTGCTAAGTTCATAAAAGGGAATCTTTATTTCATCATTGGAATGTTTACGCCTTTTTCTTTTGCTGTTTTGATAGCAAGATCATAGCCTGCATCTACATGGCGTACGATTCCCATTCCAGGATCAGATGTGAGGACACGTTCAAGGCGCTGTTCCGCTTCCTTCGTGCCATCCGCAACGATGACCATTCCTGCATGAAGAGAGTAGCCCATTCCTACGCCGCCTCCATGGTGGACGGAAACCCAGCTTGCTCCGCCGACTGCATTAATCAGAGCATTCAGAATTGGCCAGTCTGCCACTGCATCACTGCCGTCCTTCATGGCTTCTGTCTCGCGGTTTGGAGAGGCAACTGAACCGGAATCCAGATGATCACGCCCGATAACAATCGGTGCTTTAAGTTCCCCGCGGGCAACCATATCATTGATGATTTCTCCAAATCTTGCGCGCTCCCCATAACCAAGCCAGCAAATTCTTGAAGGAAGTCCCTGGAATTGAATTTTCTCCTGTGCCATCTTGATCCATTTGCAAAGATGTTCGTTATCTGCAAATTCGCGCAGGATCACTTCATCTGTTTTATAGATATCTTCAGGGTCTCCTGATAATGCTACCCAGCGGAAAGGGCCTTTCCCTTCACAGAATAACGGACGGATGTAGGCAGGCACGAATCCAGGGAAATCAAATGCATTCTCGACACCCTCATCTTTTGCAACCTGACGGATATTGTTTCCGTAATCAAATGTAACTGCGCCCTTCTTTTGCATGTCCAGCATAGCCTGAACATGGACAGCCATGCTTGCTTTTGATTTCTGAACATATTCAGCAGTATCTTGCTTCCGCAGAACAGCTGCTTCTTCTAATGAATAGCCGATTGGAACATAGCCATTTAAAGGATCATGTGCAGAAGTCTGGTCAGTCAGGACATCCGGGGTGAAATTCATTTCAAGCATTTTTGGCAGAATTTCAGCTGCATTGCCTAATAGTCCGATAGAAAGGGGACGTCCTTCCTGTTTTGCCTCTGTTGCCAACTTAATAGCTTCTTCAATGGAATAAACCTTAGTATCCAGATATTTCGTTTCAAGTCTGCGGTCAATGCGGTGTTCATCCACATCAATGGCAATGCAGACACCATCATTCATGGTTACGGCGAGCGGCTGGGCACCGCCCATTCCCCCAAGGCCTGCTGTTAACGTAATCGTTTGTTTCAGTGAGCCGGAGAAGTGCTGTCGGCCAAGCTCAGCAAATGTTTCATACGTTCCTTGCACGATCCCCTGGCTTCCGATGTAAATCCAGCTTCCGGCTGTCATTTGGCCATACATCATCAGGCCTTTCTTATCAAGCTCATGGAACGTATCCCAGTTTGCCCAGGCCGGCACCAGATTCGAGTTGGCGATCAATACCTTTGGTGCATCTTTATGTGATTTAAATACCGCAACCGGCTTTCCGGATTGAACAAGTAGTGTTTCATCGTCTTCTAATTCATGCAGGGTTTTTACAATCGCATCATAGCAATCCCAATTTCGGGCAGCCTTCCCTATGCCGCCGTAAACAACCAGCTCTTCCGGAATCTCTGCAACCTCTTTGTCTAAGTTATTCATAAGCATGCGGAGTGCCGCTTCCTGAATCCAGCCCTTTGCATGCAGCTCACTGCCTTGATAATTTTTAATTTCTCTTTTTGTTTCCGCTTTCATTGTTATCCCTCCAATGTTATCTCATATTTAGATTTTATAATGAGAACTATCTGAAAAGTAGAATAATTAGATTTGTTTTTTTGTAAAAATATAAGATTATATTCTTAAATTTAGTCTATTTTTATATTAATATTGGTGTTTTTATAAAAATCAACAAAAATAAAACCTCCCATTTAAAAGGAGGTTTTGTGCAGACTTTTTCTAAATTGATTAGGCGGCATACCTTTAATTTTACTGAACACTTTATTGAAGTATTGCTGATTGCGAAAACCGCAGACGGATGAGATTTCTTTTATGCTCATTTCTGATTCCAGCAGCAGCTTGGCAGATTGCCTGATTCGGGTTTCATTAAGGAGCTCCCGAAAAGATTTGCCGCATCTTTTTGCCAGCATGGAGCTGATATAGTTCGGGTTTCGATCTGCATATTCAGCTGCCCTTTCAAGGGTGATCGAAGAGTCCCAGTAATTTGTTTCTATAAAGAATTGGACTCTGTCTGTAAGATCAAGCTTCAGTTTCTTATCAGATCGAATGGTCTCAAACACATAGGAAATGAAGCTGATCATTTCATTAATGATCCGGTAAATCAAGGGCGAATAAAGGATCGTCTGGAATAAACGAAGGTATTCCTTCTCCATATCTCCGTCGGCCAGACGGAATGTTTTCATATGCCTGCGGATTTGAGCAAGAATACTGGTCAGCCTGATTCTGATAAGCCCGGGTTCAGGATATGGATCTTCCAATATAAGAAACTCTTTGGAAAACCATGATTTGATCCCTTCTAAATCCGCCTGATTCAGGAAATCAATCCAGGTGCTCTGTTCCTCTGGGGTTAAGAAGGGATCGATGGATAGCCATTTAGGCAATGAGGCTTCCTCAATTACCTGATTAAATCCCCTGAAAAAAGTTAACTCCATTAATTTTCTGTTCGCATCATAATGGTTTTTAAGAGTATTCTGATCATCTCGGCCCGTATGAATGCTGATGGCAATTGGTTCAGCTGAGTTTTCCTGCCAATTCCTCATGAATCTGACGCTCTCCTCTTTCCATGATACGCCCGATTTTTCAGAAACTATCAGTACCATGTCACTTAAAATAAAATAATCGGCTTTTTTCTGGAACCCATAGCTTTCCAGAAATTCATATAACTTTGGAAGCTCAAGGACATTCTCAGTTTTTATGCCAATGGAAAGAAAACGTTCTGCCGGTTCTGGAGCTTCTAAAAATATATCCTGATAATGAAAGGCTTTATCAGTAACCATTCCTGAGCTTTTTACAGCCGCTGGAGTTTTCAGCTTCTGGCGCCTATGAATGTTTCTTGCAGATTTCAGTAAAATATCAGCTGAAATGGGCTTAAGTATTAAATCGACTACACCCATGTCAATGGCTCGTTTTGCCTGTGAAAAGGTGGCTTCCATTGTAAGTGCAATAAGATCCGGCCCTATAATTTGAATGGTTTTTAAGAAAGAGCTGTATCTATCTTCCTTTATCAAATCAAGTTCAAAAATCAGCAGATCGGGCTGAAAAGTCTCAAGCTTTTTAATAAGCCCTGCCTCATCTACGGCAGACTCCACATCCCATGCATTCATTGAAGATCTCAACAGCCACTCTATACCCTTTGTATCGTACTCATCCCGATTGGCCACAAGTACCTTGTACATGCTGCCACATCCTTTTTTAAATCTATTATGAAATAATTTTTCAGCAGCTGTAAAGAAAAATCGGAAAAATCCCGCAAATAGTAGACAAGTTATGATGCCCTTACAGCATATCTATATATGGACAACTAATTTTGGAAGGAGTATGACCATGCCTTTTCTTGTATTAAAGAAACGCAGCATCATTGCCTTTGTCATCATTTTTTCAGTCATTGTTTCTGCATCTGTATGGTTTTTTTCAAAGTCTGATAGTTTGACGGTCTTCAACCAGACCGAAGGTGAAAAAGTCCGGGAAATCCATATGGTTACGGGAGAATTTAAAGCTAAGCTGCCTGATGGCAAGGAAATCGAAGCGTATCGCTGGGATCCGGGAACCATTTTTCTCGAAAAAGATGAAAAGGTAAATTTGAAGATTTGGGGAGTCAACGGAATGGAGCACCCTTTTATTATCGAAGGAACCGATATTAAGGGAGTTGTAAAGAAAGCGGAAGAAACAGTGGTCCCTCTTCAATTTGAAAAAGAAGGCATATACCGTCTTGTTTGTCTTACACATCCGGATAAAGATAATAGCGGACCGATGATTGCTTATATTGTAGTAGATTAATGGGCAAAGCAAAAGCACCGGAATCTTCCGGTGCTTTTCTTTACTGTCCAGCTCCAGCCCCTACCCCCTCGAGGAGTCGGGGGTGGGCAAGGCGCTGGAGCTTTTCTTCTTATTTCCCAATAAACATTTGTGTCCAATAGTGTCCGTAAGTTCCGCCCTGTGCGTAGCCTACTCCGATTTCTGTGAAGTTCGCAGATAGGATATTTTTGCGGTGACCTTCACTGTTCATCCATGCAGTTACTACTTCCTGAGGCGTTTTTTGCCCGGCAGCAATGTTCTCCCCAGCAGTTCGGTAGGTGATTCCGAAGCTCTTCATCATATCAAACGGGCTTCCGTATGTAGGAGAGTTGTGATCGAAATACTTCTTATTGATCATATCCTGAGATTTGTACCTTGCTACTCTCGCAAGCTCCCAATTTGATTTCAGCGGCTTTAACCCGTACTTTGCTCTTTCCTGGTTAACAAGCTGGACTACCTGCTCTTCCACCCCTGTTGTGGCTTTTGAAAGAGTAGGGATATTCACCTTTTGTCCGGGATAAATGAAGTTCGGATTGGAGATTTGCTGATTGGAATTGATGATTTCAGGAACTCCCACCTGATACTTCATCGCGATCTTCCACATCGTATCCCCTGGCTGAACGGTATGTACTGTTGATGCTTTTGCATCAAAATTGAATCCAAAGACAAGTGCGACAGACAACATTAAAATGAATGAAAGTTTTGATAGTGTTTTCATATTTATATTTAATCAAAATCTTCTATTCTTATAAACAGGTAATTGTTGGCGCAGAATGTAAGAATTTCAAAGTGATTGCTATCTGTTTTTTTATGCAGTGTTCCATCTGTATATAACAGTTCTAAAAATCCGGGTGGTTTTGTACTACACGTTTTGCTTGAAGATACTTAACTTATTACATTTCACAATACGTTCAAAATCTTTGTGATTTATTTCACATAAAATCTGTTATATTGAGTGTATAGTAAATTTGTAATAACTGTTATATAAATAATCTCTTTGAGGTGAACTGGCATGGAAAGATGGAACGGCTTTAGTGAAGGCATTTGGACACGTGAAATTGATGTTAGAGATTTTATATTAAAGAACTTTACACCTTTTTCAGGAGATGAATCTTTTTTGGAAGGCCCGACACAAGCTACATCGGTATTATGGGAAAAAGTAATGGCTCTCACCAAACAAGAGCGGGAACAAGGCGGCGTGCTCGATATGGACACAGAAATCGTCTCCACTATTACCTCACATGGACCTGGTTATCTGTATCAGGATAAAGAAAAAATTGTAGGTGTCCAGACTGACCAGCCATTTAAGCGCTCTCTTCAGCCATTTGGCGGAATCCGCATGGCTGTGGCTGCCTGTGAAGCATATGGCTATGAAGCCAGCAAAGATATGGAAAAGATATTTACGGATTACCGCAAAACACATAACCAGGGTGTGTTTGATGCCTATACCGATGAAATGAAACTCGCCCGTAAGGCCGGCATTATAACCGGTCTGCCTGATGCATATGGCCGGGGCAGGATTATCGGTGATTACCGCAGGGTTGCCCTTTATGGGGCTGACCGCTTGATTGAAGCAAAAAAATCTGATTTGAAATCGACCTCAAATGTAATGACGGAAGAAAATATCCGATTAAGGGAAGAGATTTCAGAACAGATCAGGGCTCTGAAGGAACTGAAGCAGCTGGCAAACAGCTATGGTTTTGATATATCAAAGCCTGCAGGAAATGCTCTTGAAGCTTTCCAGTGGCTGTACTTCGCCTATCTTGCTGCCATCAAGGAACAAAATGGTGCAGCAATGAGTCTTGGCCGTGTTTCCACTTTTCTTGATATTTTCATAGAAAGAGACATAAAGAACGGGATACTTACCGAGACAGAAGCGCAGGAGCTTGTTGATCACTTTGTCATGAAGCTGCGTCTAGTTAAATTCGCCAGAACGCCTGATTATAATGAATTATTCAGCGGTGACCCTACATGGGTGACAGAGTCCATTGGCGGGATGGCGCTTGATGGCCGCCCGCTTGTCACAAAGAATTCTTTCCGCTTCCTTCATACCCTTAGAAATCTCGGTCCGGCTCCTGAACCGAACTTAACGGTATTATGGTCTGCCAAGCTACCTGAGAACTTCAAAAAATATTGTGCCAGGATGTCAATCGAAACAAGTTCAATTCAATACGAAAACGACGATATCATGCTTCCTGAGTTTGGCGATGATTATGGAATTGCCTGCTGTGTTTCTGCAATGGAAATCGGAAAACAAATGCAGTTTTTCGGAGCAAGAGCCAACCTGGCAAAGGCACTCTTATATAGCATTAACGGCGGCAAAGATGAAAAACTGGGCGTTCAGGTCGGCCCTGCTTATGCCCCAATAACATCAGACATCCTTCAATATGAGGAAGTGATGGAGAAGTTTGATTTTATGATGGAATGGCTGGCAGGCCTCTATATTAATACGCTGAATATCATTCATTACATGCATGATAAATATAGCTACGAACGAATTGAAATGGCTCTGCATGACTCCGAAATTCTCAGAACTATGGCCACTGGCATTGCGGGTCTGAGTGTTGCGGCCGATTCGCTAAGTGCCATCAAATATGCAACCGTTAAGGCAATCCGTGATGAGAACGGGATAGTGGTTGATTTTATAACAGAAGGAGATTTTCCGAAATACGGCAATAATGATGATCGAGTCGACAGCATCGCTATAGACCTGGTGGAACGGTTTATGAAGAAGCTCCGAAAGCATCAGACGTACAGAAACTCTATGCATACGATGTCGATATTAACCATTACTTCAAATGTGGTATATGGCAAGAAAACGGGCAATACACCTGATGGAAGGCGTGCCGGAGAGCCATTTGCCCCAGGTGCAAATCCCATGCACGGAAGAGATACGAAAGGAACGCTTGCTTCCCTGTCCTCTGTTGCAAAATTGCCATACAAACAGGCGCTCGATGGCATCAGCAACACCTTCTCCATCGTCCCTAAAGCACTTGGTAAGGATGATGAAAGCCGTGTTCGCAATCTGGTATCCATACTCGATGGATATGCCATAAAATCCGGGCATCACTTAAATGTCAATGTATTTAATAAAGAAACACTTCTGGATGCCATGGAACATCCGGAGGAATATCCGCAGCTGACCATCAGGGTTTCAGGCTATGCAGTAAACTTCATTAAGCTGACTAAAGAGCAGCAGCTTGATGTAATCAATCGAACATTCCATGAATCCATGTAACCAATCGGATGGCGGGCCATTTTATTCGGCCCCCTTCTTCAAAAAGCTTTAGCAAGGTGCAGCTGCGGCTGCCCCGGGGCTTATAGAAAGGAAGATGATCATGCACGGCAACATTCATTCAATAGAGACATTCGGTACAGTAGACGGACCTGGCATCCGGTATGTTATTTTTACACAGGGGTGCCTCCTGCGCTGTCAATTTTGCCATAATGCAGATACTTGGGAAATTGGAACAGGGAAGCAAATGTCCGTTTCAGAAATCATGAATGACCTGCAATCCTATCTCCCTTTCTTCGAGGCTTCCGGAGGCGGCATCACAGTCAGCGGCGGTGAACCTTTACTGCAGATTCCATTTCTTATAGAGCTTTTTAAAGAATGCAAGAAACTTGGCATTCACACTGCCGTTGATTCATCAGGAGGCTGCTATTCCAGCTCCCCGCTTTTCCAGGCACAGCTGAAAGAGCTCATGAACTATACGGACCTGGTGCTCTTGGATTTGAAGCACATTGATAGGGAAAAACATAAAAAACTGACAGGACTTACAAATGGACACATCCTTCAATTTGCCCGGTATCTGTCTGATCATCAGGTGCCTGTCTGGATCCGCCACGTGCTGGTGCCAACAAGGTCGGATGATGAACGGGATCTCGAACGATTGGGCTGTTTTATAAAAGAATTGAATAATGTGGAAAAAATTGAGGTCCTCCCCTATCACAAGCTTGGTGTTTATAAATGGGAAGCGCTTGGCTTGGAATATCCGCTGAAGGATATTGAGCCTCCGAGTGAGGAGAAAGCGGAATGGGCTTATCGGATTTTGACTGGGTTATAGATAGTTTGGTTTGATTTAGGATCTTAGATGAAACGTTTTACGTGGTATGCCCCAATTTTGTGATTGGGGCTTTGTTTTTAGCTTGTATTTGTTATGGGTGTTGGGTTCGGACTCAAAACGGCGAACTGGGTGCTCGCTGAGTCAGAAGATGGCTGGGGTTCTGACACAAAAGTGATAACTGGTGCTCGCTGAGTCAGAAGATGGCCTGGGTTCAGACACAAACCCGCGAACTGGTGCTCGCTGAGTCAGAAGATAGCTAGGGTTCTGACACAAACTCGCAAACTGGTGCTCGCTGAGTCAGAAGATGGCTAAGGTTCGGACACAAACCCGCAAACCGGTGCTCGCTGAGTTTGAATTCACCAAAATTCCAATATGATTTCCCCCTCAAATAAGCTATAATTAAACCGAGGTGGATAATTATGACAATTTCATTGAAAAGGCCTAAGTGGCTGGTGTTTGGTGTACTTTTATCTATGATTCTGTTTTCCAACTACATCCTATACAGAACCCCATTCTTTGGTCCGGTTCCGGACGGTGCGGCGGTTGGCTCCCTGTTTGATTTGCTGGTTGTTGTACCGCTGTTGGCGTATTTCCTTATCCTGCGCAAAAGGTATTCGCTGAAGTATTTAGGGGCAGTTATTTTAGCAGGGTACGCAGCTGCTTATTTTATTATCCCTGCCAGCCAATTTTCGCAGTTTGCCTTTTTGCCGTATGTAATTGTTTTTTCCGAAGCGCTGTTTATTGGGCTGGAGCTGTTTATTGCCTATAAGATTCTTACTAAACTGCCTGTACTTTTAAAAGAATACCGCAGGCTGGACGGTGTTAATTCGCTTTTTCTTTTTAATGTAAAGAGTGCGGCTGAAACCCATTTACCGAATAATAGATTGGGTACTATATTCGCGACTGAATTCGCTATGTTTAATTACGCCCTGTTCTCATGGAAAAAGAAGCTTTCCATAAAGCATGGAGATTCATTCACCTACCATCAAAAAACAAGTGTAAATGCTGTTTATATTATGCTGATCCATGCGATAGCCATTGAATCGATCGGACTTCATTATTGGCTTCATTCATGGAATGCAATTGTGGCCTATATCATCTTAATAGCAAATATATATGGCATTTTATACTTTCTGGCAGAAATTAACGCCACCCGCTTAACCCCTTTCGTGCTTACTGATACTCATTTGCTGCTGCAGTCAGGATTCTCAAAAAGCATGTACCTTCCATTGGAAAATGTTAAAGAAGTCAACTATTATGATGGTCCTGAAAAGTTCAGCAGACAAGAAATGAATGATGTATTTGATGCCAGAGTGTCTGATCTTATCCAGGAAAAGCCGATGTTCGAAATTATACTGAAGGAGCCGGCAGTTTATGAGCTGATGTACGGCATAAAAAGAAAAGCAAGCCGCATCGTTCTGAATGTGGATGAACCGGAGAGATTTTACCATGATGTTTCAAACAAATTAGCTCAAAAGTAAAAGGAAAATCCACAGGGATTTTCCTTTTTGAGTGGCTTTATTTCCACCAGTTATCGTGCATGGATGCCGGCATCTGGCGCTTATGTTCGGTAACGAAGTAACGTTTTTCAATCTTTTCTGCCGCTTCCGGACTTACTGATTTTCCTTCGAGGTAATCATCCAATTCATCATATGAAATACCTAATTCGGTTTCATCAGCCTGTCCGGGCTTCTGGTCCAGAAGATCCGCAGTCGGCACTTTTAAGTAAAGTCTTTCTTCTGCCCCAAGCTCTTTAAGAAGTGCCTTTCCCTGTCTTTTAGTCAGTCCGGATAGTGGCAGGACGTCTGCTCCGCCATCGCCATATTTTGTATAGAATCCTGTGACTGCTTCTGCTGCATGATCTGTTCCAATAACCAGCAGGCCGTATTGGCCGCCAATTGCATATTGGGCGATCATTCTCATGCGTGCTTTCACATTGCCTTTATGATAATCCTTTAACGGTTCCTCAGGCAATATGCGATCATATTCGGTTTTTACTTCATCAACTGCATTTTTAATATTAAATACAACTTCACGGTCAGCCTGGATGAAAGAAAGCGCAAGCTGTGCATCCTCTTCATCCTGCTGTACACCATATGGCAGACGGACTGCCATGAATGTTGCCTCCTTGCCTTCTTTTCGCAATTCTTCAACGGCGAGCTGTGCAAGTCTTCCGGCGAGAGTGGAATCCTGGCCGCCGCTTATGCCAAGTACATACCCTTTGGCATTCGTTTTAACAAGGTAATCCTTTAAAAACTGGATTCTGTTTTTTAACTCTTCTTTTGGATCCATTGCTGGATTCACGTTTAAATTTTCCATAATTTCTTTTTGCTTATTCATTGCAGGTTCCTCCCTCTTCATAAAGCTTCAGCTCTTTATATTTTGTTTTACCTGGCTGATCATGTTCATTTTATTATCCCAGCACTCCTGGCTTAGGTCGACCGGGTATTCCTCCGGATTTAGAGAACGGCGGTATTCATCCCATAATACGTTGAGATTTTCCTTTGCAAAGCTCTGCATCTCTTTTAAGGATGGAACTTTATAGGTGAGCTTCCCTTCCTGAAAAATCACTTTATGCAATTCTCTCGCTTCAAAATTGGTAACGAATTTGCTTACGAACGTGTGAACTGGATGGAACATCTTAAGCTTGGATTCTGCTTGAGGATTCTCATGATCCAGTGCAATATAGTCTCCCTCTGATTTATGGTTGTCTTTGTTAATAATCCGATATACTCTCTTTAGACCGGGAGTGGTCACTTTTTCAGGATTGCCGCTGATTTTTATTGTGTCAGTCATCTTACCATCTTCATTCTCTATTGAAACGAGTTTATAAACAGCTCCTAATGCCGGCTGCTCATAAGCCGTAATCAATTTTGTGCCTATGCCCCAAATATCGATTTTCGCTCCTTGAGCTTTGAGGTTAATGATGGTGTATTCATCCAGATCATTTGATGCAATAATCTTAGTATCATGAAAACCGGCATCATCCAGCATTTTTCTCGCTTCTTTGGACAGATACGCCAAGTCCCCGCTATCCAGTCTAATTCCTTTAAAGTTGATTTGACCTTCCATTTCCCTGGCTACTTTAATGGCGTTCGGGACTCCGGATTTAAGCGTGTCATACGTATCTACGAGAAAAACACAGTCCTTATGGGTCTGGGCATATTTCTTAAAAGCGGTATACTCATCCTGATATGCCTGTACAAAAGAATGGGCATGGGTTCCTGCAGCTGGAATGCCAAATTTTTTGCCGGCTCTTACGTTTGAAGTGGCATCAAACCCTCCTATATATGCTGCTCTCGTTCCCCAGATGGCAGCGTCCATTTCCTGTGCCCTTCTGGAACCAAATTCCATAGCTGTCCCATCGCCAATGACTTCTTTGATTCGTGTAGCTTTTGTCGCAATCAAAGTTTGGTAATTTATAATATTTAATAGTGCTGTTTCCACGATCTGGGCTTCTGCCAGTGGAGCTTCTACACGCATAATCGGCTCATTGCCAAACACAAGCTCTCCTTCTTCCATTGATTTAATGGTTCCTGAAAAAGTCATGTTTTTCAGATAATCGAGGAAATCGTCAGCATAATTCAATTCGTTTTTTAAGTACTGCAGGTCGCTTTCGGTGAATCTGAAATTCTCAATATACTCGATAACCCTTTCGAGCCCGGCAAAAACACCATATCCATTCCCAAAAGGGAGTTTCCTAAAATATACTTCAAAGACCGCTTTTCGATTATGTATTTTGTCTTCCCAATAAGTCTGCGCCATATTGATCTGATACAAATCAGTATGCAAAGCTATACTGTCATCCGCAAATTCCCTGTGCATAATCTCAAACCTCCTGTGACAAATCTTACTTATGTATTTCTTTTATTGGCTAGTATCCCCCATTCACATCTTTCTCAACTTAAATGGATGAAAAATTTGCCTATTAATTTAATAGTAGTGAAGTTCAAAGCCTTAAGCAAATTTTTCAGCCTGAATATATACGGATATTTACCCATTTAAGACTTTTTTACACATTCTCAAGCATGTGTTCATTATTAAGAACAAATGATATTATCCCGTTATAACACTTCGAAAATATTTCCCGAGCGTCGGCTACTGTAATATTATTTTAAGATAAGAAACTATTCTTCACTCCCCTTTTGATGCAATCACCAACCTTCCGCCCTCCGCATAAGATGTCATGAACTGACAAGGAGGGCTGTGAGATATGGATAGACGAGGCCTTTTGCCTTTCGTTGTGACCGCATTTTTTGCCGTAATGATTTCGCTCTTTACTTTTTCGCTTATGGATACAAAGGATGCCGAGCCGCCAAAAACAGTGACCGTTCCAGATGGCCAAAGCAAGAGCCATGATAGTGATATCTCAAATGAGGTAAAAAATAATATCAAAGGCAATAAAGCCAATGTGAATAACTCAATCGACAACGATTTAAATAATAGTGAAGACAGCCAAATCGATAATAATGTTACGAACGATGTAGAAGTAAATGTGGATGTAAATGTAACAAATACGATAAAAAATAAGGCTGATAAAAATCAGGACTCCGGTCAAAAAGATAATGAAAACAGCAGCGGCAATAAGGGTAAGGAAAATGACCAGGACGGCCAGTCTGGGGATGATGAAGTCGTTTGGGGTGTAGACTCGGCAAGTCTCACTACAAGCGACTTGCTTTCTTGTGTTCGTGAAAACTTTGGATCTCCTAAAGTATGGGGACGGTATTTAGGTGAAAAAGAAGGTGTATCAGCAGGCATTACACCCGAAGAGGCTCAACTGCTGCAAGGCAATGATATTAAATTACTCGTGATATGGAATCGATTTAATGATGCAACAGGCCTTGAAAATGGACAGAGTGAAGCAAGAGCAGCTGTTCAATTGGCAAAAGAGCTGGGAATACCCGAGGGTGTCGCGGTTTTTGCGGATATCGAGCCTAGTTATCCTGTCGACTCTTCTTTTATAGAAGGCTGGTATCAGGCCATGTCTGAATCACCTTATGAATCTGGCATTTATGGAATTTTTGATGAGGATAAGGCCCTGAGGAAAGCTTTTGAACAGGCTGCAGCCGAAAACTCTCCCCTTCTTGAAAACACGTTTATATGGACTGCCGCGCCGAATATAGGGATCACTGCCAAGAAACAGGCACCTGAATATAAACCTGAAGCTCCGGAAAACTCACTGATTGCGGGCTGGCAGTATGGAATTGATGCTGAGGCATGCAATATTGATACAAACTTATTTAACAAAGACATTTTGGATGTTCTTTGGTGAATAAAAATATAGAATTGTATTGGCGAGGTTTACTTTTAATATATTATTTACAGAGTTGATTGGAGCGGAAGGTGCGAGATCCTCAAAAATGCATTCGCATTTTCTTCGTGCGGTGTTTACTCAAGGAAGCATATTCAAAGTCCTGCCCCGCTGTTCGCTGAGCAGCCTGGAGCGGAATTCAACGGACAACATTGTTGGCTAAAACAACATTTTATACGAAAAGAGCCAAAAATAAAGAGCCCCTAAAAGCTCTTTTACATTTTAAAGCTGTTTTTTGGCAATCCGTTATTCCAAAACTGATTCATGATAAACGGAGTGCCGATAAACACAGGAACAATATAATAGCTGAGACGGTAGAACATGAGAATCAATAGCCCCAGTTCTGATGGGACTCCCTGTGATTCCAGTCCAATTAAAAATACAAAGTCAAAGGATCCTATTCCGCCTGGTATCATACTCGCAATACCGGCACAAGCAGAGATAATGACAATCGGAAACAAAACAAAAAATGGAATCGAAACTTCCAGTGCCCTGGCAATTCCCCAGATACATATGATAATAAACAGCCACTCCAGTAATGAAACCGTCAGCAGTTCCCCTGCAAACCCCTTCTTGATGTGCTTTGTATTCCAAAATGACGACTTAAAAAAGTAAACGCCCAGCAGCAGCGGTGTGTAGGCAGCGACAGCCCAGACTGCGAGCTTTATAAGCTTTACATCATCATACAAATGTAAATCGGTAAATAGGACAACCCATGATAATATAGACAAGCCTGTAAGGTAAAAAAGTGACAGCTTAGCAATTATTTTGATATACGGTGTACTGCCAGTCAGGTAATCTTTATAAAAATAGGACCTGAGTGTAGCTCCTGCCACACCTCCCAGTCCGATAAAGTTAGAGAAAGCGTTAGCAGATAAAGAATAAAATAAAAGCTTTTTTTTAGGAACCCTAATTCTGAAAAGCCTTTGCAAAATTTCATCATAAAAGTACATTGGAAAAAGGGCAGCCAGTCCCAATAAAAGGATAAAAAATATTCGGCGGACGGTTAGCCGGTCAACATAAAGCTCAAGGAGAGCCCAATTAAAATCAGTGAATATCCCTTTTGCTTCAAGCATGACAAACAGCAAAATGAATAAGGGTACAAGGAGTTTGGCAAGCGTGATAATTGTTTTTTGTTTGAACAAGGACAAAATACCCCACCATTCATTTAGAGAACTAGAGATAATTTAATCTCCCTGATAGAGTGTATCATACAAAAGCTTAATATATATATACTTTTTCCTATTATATTCCTATTTAGTGACAATAGAATGGACAAGAAATAAGTTTTTGCAAATGGTTCAATATCTGCAATTGTTATCAATACTGCATTCAATTATACTTAAATATGTGAATAGAGGTGAACTGACATCTTTGAACTAATAATTGAATCGTCTTTTATTTCATCAGAATATACTCTTTATTTAACATATATCATTGGTTTAGCTGCTAAGCTGTTAATCATTTGGAAATTCAAGCCTGCTTTTTATAGTCCCGGAAATCTCGGGAATGAACAAAAGGAATATGAAAACCTTCCAGAATTTTGCATGGATCGGACCTTTATTTGCGATTTGATTCAGTCGTGGATGGCAAAACTGATCCTGAAAAAAGGCGACCAAAGCGATGAGCCGGAAGGCCTCTCCCCTATTTTATAAAAAAATATAGCGGGAGGTTTGACCTGAATGAGAAAAATAAAACGGTTGCTGGCCATTACAATGATCATCATATTGCCAATATTCTTATCTGCCTGTCAGGCACAAGGAGGACAAGAAACAAGCTTTTTCCATCATTATTTTGTCAATCCGTTTGCATTGGCCATACATGGAACGGCTGTTTTCTTTCATGGGAATTTCGGACTGGCCATAATCTTCATTACGATCGTGATTAGACTGATATTAATGCCTTTAATGCTTAAACAATATAAAAATCAAAGCTTAATGAAAGAAAAAATGGATAAGTTAAAACCTGAACTTGATAAAATCCAGCAAAAGCTGAAAACAGCGAAAAAACCGGAGGAGCAGCAAAAGCTGCAGCAGGAAATGTTCGGTTTGTATCAATCACATGGAGTGAATCCTTTGAATGCGGCGGGATGCCTTCCAATCTTAATTCAAATGCCCATTTTAATGGGGTTCTATTATGCCATTAGAGGAAATCAGGAAATTGCGGCACATTCATTTCTCTGGTTTAATCTGGGTCATTCTGACATTTGGATCACGATCATTGCAGGAATAGTGTACTATCTTCAGTACCGGTTCACACTTAGCAATATGACTGCGCAAACGCCAAAGCAAATGAAATTCATGGGTTTAATGTCTCCTGTAATGATTATGCTGGTTTCTTTAAATGCTCCTGCAGCTTTGCCGCTATACTGGACTGCGGGCGGATTGTTTTTAGTTTTTCAATCATGGCTTGGAAGAAGATTATATACAAAAGATAAAACTGATCATGTGCAGTTTATGTCAGAATCGTAATGTAACAGGGAGCAGGCTTAATGCCATGCTCCTTTTTTGTTTAAAGAAATTTGAATAACAGTGTCTATTCTTGGAAAGATAAGGGGGAAATTCAAAAGGAGGAAAGTGTATGATGAAGCGTAAATTAATGATGACAGGAGCACTGTCAGCTGCATTGCTTGCAGGCTGTGCCATGAATGATACTGATATGAATGAAACAGCTCAGAGAAACAGAGACCTGACAGAGCCGACTAAAGTGAACGACAGCAACTATGGCGAAAATGGACGCACTACTGAGCCGGGGATTGATCTTACCCGCACGGGAACGGACAATGACAATCAAAATGATTCCCCTAGAATGAAGGTTGCTGATAAAGCTGCCGATAAAATCACCTCTATTCCAGAGGTTGAATCTGCAAATGTCATCGTAACAGACAATAATGCCTATGTGGCCGCACGCTTAAATGATGGAAATGGAGAATTGACTAAGGATGTTGAGGGGAAGATTTCAGATCAGGTGAAAGCTGTCGATCAAGACATCGATAATGTGTATGTTTCTGTTAACCCCGACTTTTATGGCCGAATGACAGGATATTCAGAGGACATTCGGGCTGGTCATCCAGTAGAAGGATTTTTTGATGAATTTACACAAACTGTGCGCAGAATTTTCCCGACACAAAGATAAAAAGAAAACGGCCCATAACAGGCCGTTTTCTTTTTGAGGTTTAAGCATCCTGGAAGTAGTCTTTATAAAATCCGCTTACTTTTCCGGAATTGTCTACAATGAAATAAAATTCTTCTGTTTCATTTTTCACATCATAGATATTCCCTGCTGTTAAAGCCCGGTCTACAATGTATTTTGCTGCGTCTGTGTGCACACATTTTACTTTTTTCAATGTTTCGCGTTCATGCCAGTTTAAATGAATCACTATTGCCACTCCTTCAAAGTCTGCATTACTTATATGTTTAGTTGTTTAGTTTATATTATAATGAAAAGGAACGGTTGTCTGCAACCAGATTCTCTTTAACGGCTGGCATTAGCTTCATTATTTTTCGAAGTCGCTTGATTTTATCTGCCTCAAATGTAAAAACTTCTCCAGTTAACGAGTTTTTCATTGTTACATAGTTAATTTCACAGATCTGGTCTATTCGTACAAATTCTAAATGATCATAATGTTCATTCTCATATTCCACTTCATAAAAGCCATTATCTGCTAAAATTTTCATTTTGATGACCCTCTTTCTAAGATGATGGCAAAGGTTATATACCACCCGCTTAGCCTGTTTCAAACCACCAAATGAAATTTTGCAGGATTTAGCTTAGTTTTTCCCAGTCACTTAGGTGCATTGGATTTAGGTGAGGTTTTGCCTGCCCCTCTAAGACAGCGATATATTCTAATGAGTGGCCGTCCGGATCAAAAAAATAGACTGAAGCAGCCGGCATCCATGTATGGACAATCGGTTCTGCCGGTGATAGGCCAAAGCTTTCCCTCACCTCGATCTCTTTTTCGGTTAAAAATGGAATAATCCCCCTCAGCTTCTCAGGTGAAACAGAAAAGGCTATATGATTTCTCTTAATTGGGGTGTCTTTTGTTTCCCAGATGCCCAGCATGTTCTCTTTATTTTCACCGAGAAAGAAAAATGCTGCTTTTCTGTCTTCTGTTGTGTAAGCTGCTTTAAAGCCGAGGTTTTCATAAAATTTGATGCTTCTTTCCAAATTGCTTGAGTTTAGATGTGCTTCATATAATTTTGCTCCCTGCATGGTAAGTCCTCCAATTCATTTTTTTCTGTTTTTATCGCAGTCTAACGGGCAGTAAGACCCCCACTTCAAGACTCAGAGGGATCAAAGGAGGATTAGCGGGGGTCACACTGCCCGTAAAGGCCCGATTGGTGAGATACAGTGAAACTTGCCGACGCGCAGGCAGAGGCTTAGTTGAACCAATCGGGTTCGTAG
>NZ_MRTQ01000030.1 GCF_001956215.1 Paenibacillus sp. FSL R5-0490
CCCCATATTCTTAATTCAAGTATATAAAAAATACCTGTAGGTTGAACACTCTCTTTTTCGAGTGTCCTTCCTACAGGTACCATTTTAGCTCTTTGCTTTTCTTCTATCAATCTTTATTTCCCTTTAAACACAGGCTTTCTTTTCTCAATAAAGGCCTGGATTCCTTCTTTGTGATCCTCTGTTTGCCGCATTTTATGCTGGCCTAGCTTTTCGAGCTCAAGCACTTTCAGCAGGAGCGGCCGGTTTTTATCAGCAAGAATTTTCTTTGTCTTAATCATTGCTTCTGTCGGTCTGTTCAGCCATTGGCTTAATTTCGCATCAACTGCTGTGCTTAAATCTGCTTCTGCTATTTCGTGAATCAGCCCCATTTGCAGAGCTTCATCTGCAGTCAGCACTTTTCCTTCCCAGATTAAATGCTTCGCTTTATCTTCGCCAATGCGCTGCTGCAGGAAGAAATGAGCCCCTCCGTCAGGAATTAAGCCGATTCCAATAAAATTCATGGCAAGTTTGCTGTTCCTGTCTGCCAATATATAATCAGTGGCAAGGGCCAGGCTTAGGCCCAAGCCGGCAGCTGCCCCTGTTACAGCACTGATGGTCAGCTTCGGCATGCTATAAAGAGTTACAGCCAGCTCGCTGATGCAATCCATCACATCCGGGAAATCGCTTTCATTTGTTTCCAAAAGCATTGTTTTAATATCTCCGCCTGAGGAAAATGCGCGGCCCCTTCCTTTCAATACAACAATATCAATCTCATCCATTTGGCCAATATCTTTCATAGCAGCCAGGAGTCCTTTGAGCATTTCTACATTCAATGCGTTCAATGATTCAGGCCTGTTCATTTCAACCGTCGCCACACGCCCATCAAACTGCACGCTGACAGTCTCAGTTACAAAATCTGTTGTCAAAATCTTTCCCCTCCTTTAAATGCTTCTTTTATTATAAAGAGTATTATTATATTTAAAAAGTGTTTTGTCTAAAAATTTTTAATTTTGTCACTTATTTTCCACTTCTTCGATACGCTCTCTCTATTAAACCATTTGGCTAAGTTATGAACTATTTTAATGATATTAAAAAAACAGCATCCCCAAAAAGATGCTGTAAATGACCCATTTTTACTTTGCATGACCTGTATATTCTTTTTGGACCTGCTCTCTTAAAGCCATTTTGAGGAATTTTCCTACAGAGGTTTTTGGTATTTCCTCAAAGAAAAGTATTTCATCCGGAAGCCACCATTTTGCAAATTGCGGCTTCAGGAAATCATAAAGCTCCTCTTTTGTGGTCTGCCCTTTAAATGGCTCTTTCAGAACAACGCATGCAACCGGCCTCTCCTGCCATTGCTCATGCGGGACAGCAACAACCGCTGCTTCAAATACCGATTCATGAGCCATTAAGGCATTTTCGATATCAACGGAAGAAATCCACTCCCCTCCGCTTTTAATTAAATCTTTTGTCCGGTCAACGATTTTCATAAATCCTTCTTCATCAATGGTAACCACATCTCCCGTGTAGAGCCAGCCATCACGGAATGCTTCATTCGTCCGTTCATCTTTATAATATTCAGAAGCGATCCATGGCCCTCTTATAGCGAGTTCCCCCATTTCCTTTCCGTCCCATGCTGCTTCCCCATCCTTGCCGGCAATCTTCATTTCCAGCCCAGGTACAAGAATGCCCTGTTTGGCTTTTATATCCAGCTTCTCTTCTGCTGATAGCTCTTCCTGATAGCTTTTTAAAGTCGAAATAACAACAAGCGGGCTTGTTTCAGTCATTCCATAGGCATGCATGAATGGAATTTTGTGCTTTTGCTCGAAGGCTTTAATCATGCCTTTTGGCGCTGCCGAACCTCCACATAGTACCGATCGGAGTGAGCTCATATCATATTTATTTTCATCAAGTTCTTTTAATAATCCGAGCCAGATTGTAGGCACTCCGGCTGTTATGGTAACTTTCTCAGATTGAATAAGCTCTGCCAGAAGTTTAGGTGTAAAATATGGCCCCGGCAATACAAGAGTGGTTCCAAACCAGACAGCAGCAAACGGCAGCCCCCATGCGTTTACATGAAACATCGGCACTACCGGAAGAGCGATATCTTTCTCGCTGACAGCTGCACTGTCTGCCATCCCAAGTGCCATACTGTGAAGGACAATTCCCCTATGGGAATAGACGACCCCTTTAGGGTTGCCTGTAGTTGCTGAGGTATAGCACATTCCCGCTGCCGAATTTTCATCCAGATCATCAGGAAATTCATAGGCACCGCCTGCTTCATTGATAAGCTTTTCATAGTGGAAAACCGGTGAAAGAGAAGTCTCAGGCAGTTCTTCTTCATCTGTCATAATGATGAACGCCTTGACCGTCTTCAATTTATCTTTAACCTTCTCAATTAGCGGGACAATGTCAGGGTCGATCAGCAGCACTTTATCTTCTGCATGGTTAATAATATATGTAATATGCTGAGGTGACAGACGGATATTAATCGTGTGGAGAACGGCTCCGCTGCATGGGATTGCGAAATAAGCCTCCAGGTGGCGATGATGGTTCCATGCAAGTGTTCCGACCTTATCTCCTCTTTCCACTCCCAGCTTTTGCAGGCTTTCTGCCAGCTTCCTGGTCCTTTCTGCAATCTCCTTATATGTCAATCTCTGAATTCCGCCGGCCGTTCTTGATACGACCGTTTTCTTTGGAAAATACTTTTCTGCCCGCCTGATCATTTGCGTCATAGTCAAAGGTGTCTGCATCATCATTACAATTCCCCCTTTTTAGAAAACGCTTACATTTAGAGTCATAGAGATCTATGATCTTTTACCTATTCATTCTCTTTATTTTCAGGAATTCCTTTAATATTTTTCTTAATTTTCCAAAATATTTTCATAAAAAAATCCCCGCCTATTCGGCTAGGGATTCATGTTTATTAAATAGCTCTTTTAATATTTTCAATTTCTCATCTGTATAATGTTTAAAACTGTCATTATACGATTTTGGATCCTTCGGGTTTGCAAAATGAGTGATTTTTCCTGTCTCAGGATCAATGAACTTACTGGAAGCCCCACATCCAAGCCCGATAATTGTCTGCTGTTCTTCCATAATCATAATGTTATAAATGCTTTCCTGGTTTGGAAGGGCATAGCCGACATTTTCAAGATTGCCGAGAATATTCTTCTGGCGGTAGAGATAATAAGGATGGTAATTATGCACTTTCGTCCAATCCTCAGCCATGTCCATCATTTTTTCAATCTCTTCACGATCGGCAACTTTATATTTTTGCTTGTTCTTTGTCATTTCCGAAGCTCGTTTAAAGGATAAAGTATGAACAGTCAGGGATTCCGGCATTAGTTTTTCTGTTTCACCCAGAGTATGCGCAAATTCCGGAACACCTTCTCCAGGCAATCCAATGATCAAATCCATATTGATATTGTTCATGCCCATATTACGGGCCAAATGGAATTTATCCACGGTTTCTTCTACTGTGTGGTGACGGCCAATCGCTTTCAAGGTCTCCTGAATATAGGACTGAGGATTGATGCTGATACGGTCAATATTCCATTTTTTAAGCACTTCAAGCTTTTCAGGTGTAATCGTATCCGGACGGCCTGCTTCCACAGTGACCTCCCGAATGTTTTCTACATCTGGAAAAGATTCATACATTTCCTCATAAAGCATATCCATCTCTTCTGCCGTAATGCTTGTCGGGGTCCCTCCGCCATAATAGACAGTGGTGATTTTTACATTATTTTCTTTTAGCCAAACACCAATTTTGCTCATTTCAAAATGAAGGCCGCCAAGAAATGAGTTAACAGAACCCTGCCTGCCATTAATCGCATAGGCAGGAAAAGTACAATACGCGCACTTTGTCGGGCAGAACGGAATGCCAATATATATGCTTACCGCATTTTTTAGGTCATAAAGATCCGGCACAACAGCAAGCTGCCGGTCAACAATATTCTGCATAAGCTGAATTTTTTCATCTGTTATCAAGTACTCTTCCTTCAGCTGCTGATGAGCTTCCTTGAGAGGTGTCTGATTCTGCATGGCACGGTGAAGCAATTTTGTGGGACGGACTCCGGTCAGAATCCCCCACTTTTGAGTAATGCCAGTCCAGTCCTGCAAAACAGTCAGGTATACATGTGATACTGCATTCTTAACTTGCCTGAAAGTCTCTTTTTCTGACTCAGCCGGAACAAATTCCTTTTCAAAATTGGCTGTAAGGTTCCTGCTGTCTTTATCAGTAAGCTTTGCAATGGCTTTAATGCGATCTCCTTGCTCAAGCTGAAAAGAAATTGTCAAATCTGCTGCAGCATTCTTACCAAGCACCACTTCACATTCTTCAAAAAAGAGGTTCCCGATCAGCCGAAGCGGCCGATGGAACCGTTCATCCTGTATGCCTAAAATTGAAATGTTCAAATCTATCACCTTTTTTTAGAAAATATAATAAATCTGCCGGTGTTTCATCTCACTGACGGCAGCTGCAGAGTCTTTATTATTCATGTTGACAAACTCCTTTTAGTGTACAGAAATGGGGAAACAAGGTCAATATCAGGGAAGTGAATCCCATTGGATCGCTTTGTTTATTTCCCTCTCTTTTTCTCTTTCTCTTTATCCAATGCCTGAATCAAAAAGAGAGCCCATCTGCCTGACTGGACTCTCTTTCATTCATTTTATTTTAACAGATTCATTTTCTTCAGGAAATCGATTGGATGCTGTTTGCGGAAATGTTCTTTAACCATGTAGCTTACGCCGCTCTGGTCATTGGATCGTGTCAGCCAGTCTGCTGCTTTTTTTACTTCTGCCGGGGCATTGCCCATTGCCACACCCAGACCGGCGGCTTCAATCATTTCCAGATCATCTCCAGAATCTCCTATAACGACCATTTGATTTCTGGAAATCCCAAGGTGCTCACATAAATAGAGCAAACCATTCAACTTTGAAACTCCGGCAGGAACAATGTCCATCCTCAGATCATTCAGTTTAATGACTTCCACATTTTCAAACATGCCCCAAATGGCTGTCTTAGCATCCTCAAGGTCTTCTTTATCTTCAAAGTACACTTCAATTTTCGGCGGTGTAACAGGCTCATCTAAAATGGTGTCACTTAATGAATCCACAAACTGCTGGGAATAAAAAATGGGATCACCGGTTGTAAAAACAGTTTTAGCAAGCATATTGGTATTGAGCTTCGTTTTGTTGGCAAGGGAATATTTTTCGTGCACCAGCCTGATTTGACAGGTAAAGCCTTCAAGCAGGCGCACGATTTCAAACGTTTCATCTTCTTGAATCCTTTTTACAAAGATCGGCTTTTCCTGGGAAGCTGCAATATATGCCCCCCTGTGGGTGACCAGCAAAGAATTGATTTTCAATGCTTTAGCCACTTTTTTCGCGGATGGAAAGCTTCTGGACGTAACAAGTGTTACATAGATCCCCTTTTGCTGCACATATTCTATCGCTTCTTTTGTTGATTTATGAAGTCTTCCATTTGATTGGAGTAGTGTTCCGTCTATGTTTAAAGCAAGCATTCTGTATATCATCCAATTTGCCCCCTATTCTCGGTGTAAAATTGTCCTATTACACTTTTATGAAGGGAAGGACTTGATTAGAACATAACATGGACAATGTGGAAATATATTTTCATAGCTTAAGATCTTAATGATTTTCCGATCATGAGATATAAAAATGATAAATTATTCATTTACATTTTGTTTGCTCCGTATTAAGATGGAGTCATAAAAAAACTGCATATCCAAGTTTTGCACTAGGGGAGCTTTTTGGCTGAGAAGAACAATCCGTTCTGACTCTTATCACCCGATCTGGATAATACCAGCGTGGGGAAGTGCAGGTGAACGGCTATCATTCTAGTGTATTGATACATTCAACTGCATTTCCTTATGGGAATGCAGTTTTTTATTTTCATTATTACTAGGAGGATGGCAAAATGCAGGGAAATTTTTTATGTGGAACTAGTGAAATTACAGGGTGCAGGTTTTCAATTTACCCAATGACTGACAGGTTTGCAGATGTTATTTTATCAGCTCTAAAAGAAGTGGACAAGAGTAAGGTATGGATGGAAACAGATGATGTGAGCACCTGTGTGCGAGGCAGGTCTATTCATGTTTTCGATGTGGTCAAAGCTATTTATCTTGAAGCAGTTAAGCATGGAGACCATGTAGTGTTTAACGGCACTTTTTCAAATGGATGTCCCGGTGATACTGCAGGCGATGCTTATCTTGCTGAAAATGAGGAACGGGCGAATGAAGAATCAGCAGCAGGGATCAGCCAGGAAGTCGCTGTCCAGTTCGCCCTTTATCCGATGGGTATTCCTGATTACATGAACGTTATTATGGACCAGGTCGAGCTCGCAGCGAATCGGGGAACTTTTACTAAAGGGGTGCATTATGCTTCAAGACTAGATGGAGATGCACACGCTGTGTTTAAAACACTTGAGGATGCTTTTGAAAATTGCAAGAAAAGCGCTTCTACGCATATTGTTATGACGGTGAATATGTCAGCCAATAGTCCTTCCAAAAAGGGGGCTGAGTAATATGCTCGACAAGTGGAAGCTTCGTGAGGTCATTGTCCTGTCTGTACTCGCAGTTGTGTTTGCAGTTGTTTACCTGGTGTTCATGCACTTTGGCAACGTGCTATATGGAATGTTCGGCTTAATTGGCTATGATCTTATTTTTGGCATTTGGTTTATTGTTTCGATCATCGCAGCGTACATAATCAGAAAACCCGGTGCAGCCTTTTTATCGGAAACCATCGCTGCAGCCATTGAAGTCATGATCGGCAACGCAGTTGGTCCCCGTCTGATTCTGTCAGGGATGATTCAGGGGATTGGAGCGGAAGCTGTTTTTGCGGCCACGAAATGGAATAATTACCGGACATGGGTTTTAATTGCTGCAGGCATGGGTTCTTCTGTTACTAGTTTTATTTGGGGCTATTTCATTTCCGGCTATACGGCCCTCTCACCCGGTTATGTAACGGCTATGTTTTTTGTGAGGCTGATCAGCGGTGCTTTACTAGCTGGATTGCTGGGCAAATGGCTGAGCGAGAGCCTTGCGAAAACCGGGGCATTGAACAGCTTTCCAATTGGAAAAGAGCTGAAAAGGGGAAAACCGGAAAATGGAATTACAGGATAACCGGCATATATTAATAACTGAACAGCTTTCCTTCAGGTATGAAGATGTGAAAAAACCAATTATAAAAAATGTGCAATTCAGCCTTTATCCAGGGGAAGCAGTTCTATTATTGGGCCCAAGCGGCTCGGGAAAAAGCACACTTGCTTTCTGCTTAAATAAGTTGTATCCCGAGGCCGTTGATGGCAAATTGGACGGGACTATTTCATTCAAAGGAAAGATGATGGAAGAGTTCGGCCCTGGCGAAATTAATCAGCACATTGGCATTGTGTTTCAGGACCCTGAAAGCCAATTTTGCATGACCACAGTCGAGGATGAGCTGGCATTTGGGCTTGAGAATTTGAAAACACCTCCTGAAGAAATAGAGAGTAAGATTGATGAAGCATTGGAGCTTGTTCATCTTTTGCCATATAAACATTCCTTAATCCACACTCTTTCCGGGGGCCAAAAGCAAAAGCTTGCACTGGCATGTGTTTTATCATTAAAACCGGATATCCTGATTTTGGACGAACCGACAGCAAATCTGGACCCTGCTTCAAGCTATGAACTTACCCGCATCATCAAAGAGCTTAAAGAGAACCAGGCATTTTCTCTTCTAATAATTGAGCACAGGCTGGATGATTGGATTGATTTGACCGACCGCTGCGTGGTGCTAAACCGGGATGGCGAAATTTTATTTAATGGAAGCACCGCAGAATGCTTTAATCAATATGCAGAAGAACTTCTGCATGAGGGCATCTGGCTGCCAAGCGCGGTTAGAGCCGGCCTATCAGGAAAAAAAGAAGGTATTTACAAAGGGGAAAAACTCCCGTTAACTGATCGGGAATTAATCGCCGGATTTGCAAATCCCTTTAGCGCACTTCAGAATTTAGACAACCGGAAGAACAAACACCAAGCTCTTGAAGAGCAGATCATCCTATCAGCAGAGAACCTATCTTTTAATAAAGCTGGTAAGGACTTGCTAAGAAATATTAGTTTTTCAGTAAAAAAAGGCGAATTTGTGGCAATTGCCGGTTCAAACGGATCAGGAAAAACAACGCTTTCCAGACTGCTGGCTGGTCTATATACCCCTTCCAAAGGCAAAATTCTTTTTTATGACCGCCCTCTTTCCCAATGGAAGGAGCAGAAGTTAAGACAGAAATCAGGTTACGTTTTTCAAAATCCCGAACACCAATTTATTGCTGATTCTGTCTTTGATGAAATTGCTTTTAGTCTAAAGATACAGCAGATTCCTGATGCCGATATTCAAAAAACAGTTGAGGCTGCTCTTCTTCAAGTGGACTTGCTCCAGTACGCTGACATGCATCCTTTTTCCTTAAGCCAGGGGCAAAAGCGGCGGCTTAGTGTCGCATCAATGCTTGTGAATGACCAGGAACTGCTCCTCCTTGATGAGCCAACCTTTGGACAGGATGCCAGGACTTCCGGGGAGCTTATGAAGCTATTGGTAACAAAAATTCAATGCGGAGGTTCCGTGGTGATGATCACCCATGACATGGAAATCCTCCATTCCTATGCGGACAAAGTGGTTGTTCTTTCAGAAGGAGAGAAGATTTACGAGGGTTTGCCTGATGCATTATGGAAGAAAGATGAGATTATGAAAATTGCTTCCCTAAAGGTTCCTTACATAGAAAAACTCAGGAACGATATCAAGTCCATGGCAGGGAGGGAAAAGCTTGTTCTTACATGAATTTAACCCCAGCATTAAAGCATTCACTGTGATAGTCTGTGTGTTAATTCTATCGGTTTTCTTTGATCCCGTTACACCTTTTCTGACCTTAGTGATGACTGCAGCAGCCACCTTTATTTTTGGAAGAGTTTCATTCAAAAGATGGATTCTGCTTTTCTCGCCATTTATTTTCATGGCTGCAATATCTATTTGGTCAGCTTTAATTTTTTCTAAAACGATTGAAGGAGAAACCATATTATGGACATGGGGGATCTTCACATTGACTGAGGAGGGCTTTTTGCGCGCCCTCTCCCTTGGAATGAGGGTATTAAGCTTTACCTCTCTGTCCCTTCTGTTCATTTTAACTACAAAGCCGACAGAATTTCTGCTCAGTTTAATGCAGCAATGCAGGCTCCCTCCAAAGCTTGCATATGGAATTATGGCAGGCTACCGGTTTTTGCCATTAATGAAAGAAGAATTTGAGATTATACGAAGCGCCCACCGGATCAGGGGAGTACCCAAAGCCGGGACATTTCCGGAAAAAATGGCTGAGCTTAAGAGATATACAGTTCCTCTCCTTGCCGGAGCGATTCGTAAAGCTGAGAGGACGGCCATGGCAATGGAATCAAAAGGGTTTACCGGAGATAAAAACCGGGATTTTTATCATAAAATCTCGGTTTCCTGGAAAGATTGGGCTTATTTTACCTTCTTTATAGGGGCAGTACTGGCTAGTGCCTATATTTCATGGCTTTTCGGGTTTTTACAGCTTTATAATGGCGAACTTTAACAGCTTATTCTTGATTTCTGTGCGGATAGCACCTTTTTATGTCGGATGGAGCAATTTTATGTACGCATAAAATTTTTTCTGTAAGTACAGCTCCAATTTATGTGCGGAAAGCGGCTAAGAGCCGTACCCGCCTTTTTCACACACGAAAAAATACCATAAAATACCACAAACAACTATGAATAAATCTTATTTACTCTCCTAAAGCTATAATTGTAACAATCAAGAAAACTACACCAAGGAGATGATTTACATGGCAAGAAACAGCAATTCTAATCAGCTTTTAGTATCAGGAGTCAGTCAGGCAATTGATCAAATGAAGTATGAAATTGCAACAGAATTCGGTGTGAACCTTGGCCCGGAAACATCTTCAAGAGCAAATGGATCAGTAGGCGGAGAAATTACGAAGCGCCTTGTGCAAATGGCTGAGCAGCAGCTTGGCGGAGCACGCTAGTCCAAAAACGAAATCATAGTAAAATAAAATGCCGCTTCCAGCTAATCCCGGAAGCGGTTTTTCACCCTATTTAAGCATATTCAATATATCATCCACTGCCTCAAAAAGAGATGACGCCTGGATATCTGCACTAGTTGGATCAGAGCCGATAAAAACAGTTTTACAGCCTGCCTTCTTACCCGCCTCAATGTCCCGTTCATGATCGCCTACCATAATGCTTTTAGTTAGATCAAGATTGTGCCTTCCAGCCAAATCCACCAGCATGCCTGCATTTGGCTTGCGGCATTCACAGCCTGCTTTCGGCTTATGAGGGCAATAGGCAACCTCTTTAATATGTCCCCCTTTTACTGAGACAAGCTCCTGCAGCCTTTCATGAATTCTCTTTAGCTCCCTTTCTTTCAAAAAACCGAGTCCCACGCCGCCCTGATTGGTCACAACGAAAATTTCATAACCGGCTTTGGTCAGTTCTGCCACAGCTTCTGCTGCCCCTTCCAGTAAATATAACTGCTCAGGCTTGTTAACGAATTTTACCCTGTCTGATAGAACCTCGTTCAAAACGCCGTCCCGGTCCAAAAAAATGGCTTTTTTCAATGTGCTGCCCCTTTCATTAAATCGATATCTATCATAAAGGTACCCAAACCTTGTTCAGTTTAATATCGGAAGATGCTTTTTTCGTATAAAAAACTCCCGGATCAATTTCCGGGAGTTTTCTCATGGTATTATTCAGCTGCACCATAAAGGTCTTCAAGAGGCTTCATGATGATTTTGTTCATTTCTGCAATCATCATGCTCATGCGCTGTTCTGCTTCCATAAGCTTTGAAATCTGGGCGTGCTGCTGTACAAGCGCGACTGTCTTTTGAGCCTGTTCTACTTCTTCCTGTGTAATATCCTGGCCCATCATTTGTTTTTGCTGAAGTTCCATCTGGATTTTGCGGAAGTTATCAAACATTGCTTTTGCAGACGGATCTGCATTCACATCATCATATGCTTGCTTTAAAGCCTTATATTCATCGCTTTCCCGCACTGCTTTTTCTAATTCATAGGCTGAGTCATATAAATTTACTGCCATTAAAAACACTCCTTCCGATTCTTGTTCAAAATGGACAATACACTCTCCGTTTCGAACATCCACTACACTATAACAAACTATGACAGTAAACGCGAGGCGATACCCTTTAATTAATCAATATAGCAATGATTCCCTGTACGAGACCAATAATACCCCCAAGCAGAAAACCTAAATTTGTAATCATGGCTAACTCGCTTTTGATGATGGAAAAGACCATATCTTCTAATCTTTCAACCGAAAAATTGCTGACCTGTTCCCGGACAATTTCTGCCAGACGAAGCCGTTCCATAACCATTTCTGTCTTTCCTGAAAGCCAATCAGAAAGCATCTGAACACTTTTAGGAGCCAGCTCTTCTATCAGTACTGTCCTATAAGGGTCCATAAAAGATGAGATAGGCTTTCTAAATACATTCTCCAGATTAATGACTCTGTGTGCAATATTCTTTAATACTGAAAGAATCTGTTCCTTTTCGAGCTGGTCTTCAATAACTGCAGCTTCCATCTCAAGGATTTTGCGCCACTCTTTTTGTAAAAGTGTTGTAATCAGGTCGGCCGTACCCTCATTACTTAAAAACCTAATGATTTCCGGCTGAATTTTATCCCCAAGATTGATGTTCCCCATGAACATCTGCAGCATATTGCTGAGCACGCCGCTGCGTTCACGAACAAAATCATCAGCCATTCTTTGGATCCTCATTTTACCTTCAATGCTGGAGAAATAATCAGCCCCCTTTTGAAGGATCATTGAACTGATAGCCGGGATTTTTTCATCCGCTTTATCCAAAAGGCCCTGAGGAATAACTTCTTTAAGAGGCAGGCCTCGATATTCACTTATAATCTTTTCATATTTCTGCTCAATTAATAAGTTTATGCGGTTCTCCGTTTTCGATTGGCCATCCGTGATTCCAAACGCTGCAAGAATGTCCTCTGCTGATTTTTCTGATTGCAGGATAGTTTCCATCTCTTTCTGAACAATCCCGGTTATATCACGCTGAAATTGATCATTGATGAACTTTTTCTTGATGCTTTCCGGTGTCAGAAGATGATTAACAACCAGCTTTCCCATCTGATCTGCCATTTCATCTCTTCGTTTAGGAATCAGCCCAGGGGTAAATGGAACCTTCCATTTACCTATGTACACGGCATTATAAGGTTTAAAGAGCATTTTAATAGCCAGGTAGTTAGTAAACCCGCCAATGAGAGCCCCAATTATCATCATTAAAATTATTGTCATTGCAATTTCCATAGATATCTCTACCTTCCTTAAGTTACAGGCGCCTCTCTTGACGCACCATTTAATTGCCCAGAACATACGATATGGTATCAGCTTTTGCCTATTTTTTCATTATACAGTGAAAACTTCATCAATGGGAGTTTTGCACATTCTGCGGAATAAATTCAGCATTCAATTTGCAGACTGCATGAGGTTGTTCAGAATAGGCTCAAATAAAGTAAGCAAATGAGGAATGATCATGACAGTTTCTTTATTGCCTATTACGATTGTTCCGGTAAAAATGTTTCAGGAAAATCATTTTCGCATTCAACTTAGCCATTCTCTCGTACATTACTGGAATATTGATTTGCAAATGCCCCATTTGCTGCGGATCGGCATGCATGCCATTCAGGTAACCATTGAAGGAGCAAACATTACAAAAGATGAAATTATGTTCTGTGAACGGCTTTTTCAGGAATGCTGCCTGCCAATGGAAGATATCCATTTTGTCGCCAGTTACTCCAGAAAGGACTTTACTATTACTGCCGGGCCGGTTATTGGACTGATGACGGATTTTAATGAAAGTGGCGAAGAGCCTGATTTCCGATCCATTCATTCTTTTTGCGAAGAATTGCATGAAGTTGTTTCCGGCCTGCGCGGATATTTCTATGTATTTCATTTTCGCGACTGCATTGAAGGAAAGCTGCAGGGTTATTGCCTGCGTGAGGGAAAATGGATAAAACGTCCCGTTCCTTTGCCTAGTGTGATTTATAACCGGATCCACTCCCGGATGCTTGAAGCAAGTTCTGCTTTTCAATCATTTAAATATAACTTGATAAACTGTAACATCCCAATGTTTAATGACCGTTTTTTATCGAAAAAGGAAGTTCATAACCTCCTCTTTTCTGAGGATCATATGCATCCCTATCTGCCTGATACAGCCATTGCAGATGAACAAACCATCAGGGAAATGCTGGCCAGACACAGGTTAATATTCCTTAAGCCCATACATGGCAGCCAGGGACGGAATATTATCAGACTGAGTATACAGGACGAAGAAATCATGACAGAAGTATCCACAGGAAACGGCAGGGAAAATACGCTCACATTCAAAAATTATGACCGTTTTGCACAATGGTTCAAGCAGTACCAAAAGAAAACGATTTTTCTGGCACAGCAGGCCATACCTCTGCAAACTTATAAGAACAGGCAGCTTGATTTCCGCGTGCTCTGCCATAAAAACTTTCAAGATATCTGGAGGGCAACTTCTGCAGTGGCAAGGATTTCTGCCGAGCAGCAATTTGTTTCCAATATTGCAAGAGGCGGGGAAATTATGAAGCCTCTAAGAATTTTCACGATGCACTCTGATCAGAAAACAGCGGTTCAGCAGCTGGCGTTACTGAAGGAGCTTGCAGTGGAAACAGCAACAATCATCAGTCAGAAATGCGAAGGCCTTGTTGGAGAACTCGGGATTGATATTGGATTAGACACTAATGGAAAACTTTGGATTATCGAAGTGAATTCTAAACCCTCCAAGAACTTTGAAGACAAAGAAAAAAGAATAAGACCCTCTGCCAAGGCACTGATCGAATATGCAACGGCTTTATCATTTATCCAAAAAGGAGGACTACAAAATGCTTTCATTCGGAATCATGACTTTAAACAAACGGAGTGAACAGCCATACTTTACGGAATTGGCGAAGAGAGCTAATGAATATAACATTAACTGTTTCAGGTTTGTGCCTACAGATATCAATCCTGTTTCAGAAAGGATTGCAGGTGATTCCTATAACCCTTCTTCAGGAGAATGGGAGCCGGCAGAATTTCCAGTGCCGGAGATTCTTTATGATCGCTGTTTTTACAGAAATGACTCCCGCTCAAAACAATGTATATCCATCGTGAATTGGCTAAAGGCAAGAAATGACATCCAATTCCTTGGCTACGGATTGCCTAATAAGCTTGAATTATATGAAATTCTCTCCTGCTCAAACATATCACCTTATTTGCTGAAAACGGCTCGATTTACCGGAGCTGACAGTTTCATAAACAGCCTCATTCCCGATCAGCCCTGCATTTTAAAACCGGCAAGCGGGTCACAGGGACATGGAATCTATTATATTGAGAAAACGGGCAAAGATATTCTTGTTAAAACAGATAAAAGGAATGCCCAGGTTTCACGCAGCTTTGAAACTGAAGAAAAGGCAGCCCGATGGCTGAATAAATTGACCTCGAAACAGCAGTACCTCATCCAGCCATATGTGAATCTCTCAAACAAGGACGGTCAGCCCTTTGATATAAGAATATTGCTTCAAAAGGACAGGAATGGTGCCTGGAAGGAGCTGGGCCGGGGCATTCGCACAGGCAGAGAAGGAGGCATCGTCTCCAACTTAAGCGCTGGCGGCAGCAATATTTCTTTTGAGGAGTGGATCACTCAATACCCACCTTCTTTAAAAAGTTTTCTTACCGATGAACTTTATGACATTATCGATACACTTCCTGCTGCCCTTGAACGAAAGCTTTCCCCGCTATTTGAGATGGGAATCGATATCGGAGTGGAATCTAACGGCTCTATTTGGATACTGGATATTAACTCAAAGCCAGGAAGGAAAACCATCCTGAACAGCCAGCCTGAGAAGGAGGAAGAGTTATATACCGCTCCCCTTCTCTATGCCAAATTCCTGGCAGCCAATAAGGAAATGGAAAGGAAAACGAATCATGAGAAAACAATATCAAATTGAAATTTCCGATTCCGCCTCCAAAACAGTTTATATTCCAAATGAGCTGAACCTTCATACTCATTTGACGAAACTGGCATTTGGCACTCATTCGGCAGATTCTTCTTTCTTACTCCAAAAAACAAAGAAGAACTCCATCATCATAAGTAAAGATGTTGCCGAAGCACTGCATTTCCCTGATCTCAAGATTCCTCTGCATGCATTTGCCAATAAGGGTACTCTGTACCTCGGCCCGCTCGTAGGTATCTTCACATCAGGATTCACCTCTTTTCCTTTAAGACCAGTTGGGGATCGGACCCTATTTTTTGCCAAACTGCTTTCGGTCAAAAAAACGGTTGGTGCCATTCCGTTTTTATTCGGTGACCAGCAAATCAACTGGGAAAAAGAAACCATCCATGGGCTTTTTTATCATGAGGAAGGCTGGGAAACCTTTGAAGTCCCTTTTCCGAATGTTGTTTATGATCGGCTTCCTAACCGAAGAAGTGAAAGAAGGAATGAGCTGAAGGAAGTTCGCGCCCGGCTTCAGAAAGACTATTTAATTCCCTGGTATAATCCTGGTTTCTTTAATAAATTAGATGTTTATGAAAGACTGCAGAACGATGATGATATTAGTCATTACCTGCCTGAAACCCACCCTTTTTCTTCTTTTTCTGTAATTGAAAGAATGCTGGCTGACTATGGCCATGTTTTCCTGAAACCTATTAATGGAAGCCTTGGGCTTGGGATTCATCAAATTATTTATGATAAAAAGGATGGGTTTTATTATTGCCGATATAGAGTGCGGGACGAAAATCGTCTGAGAAGGTTTAATACTTTGGAAAATTTAATGCGGAATGTTTTTGCAGGACGAAGTTTAAGCCGGATGCTGGTTCAGCAGGGAATTCATTTGCTCCGTTATGAACAGAGAGCGATTGATTTCAGGGTTCATACGAATAAAGATGAGAATGGGGAATGGAAAGTAACCGCTTCAGCTGCAAAAATAGCAGGACCTGGAAGTGTTACAACTCATGTGAAAAGCGGTGGTGAAATCAAAATCCTTGAAGAAGTATTTGAATCGGATGCAGAAAAAACAGAGGCAGTAGCGAAGTTAAGTGAGGCGGCACTTCATATCAGCAAGGCACTGGAACGAAACATGGAAGGTATTATCGGTGAAATCGGCTTTGACTTTGGATTGGACCGAAATGGTCATGTGTGGCTGTTTGAAGCAAACTCAAAGCCCGGAAGATCTATATTCAAACACCCTCAGCTCAGAGAGTTCGACTTTCTTACCCGCAAGCTATCACTTTCATTCGCCGTTTTCCTTGCCGAAGCATCTATTATGAAGCCACAGGAAATAGTCAGATGAAGGTTTATTATGACCGGGCCAGCAGGACCTGGTTCGGCAGCAGCATTTGTACCCTTGGAAGCAGCCAACACCCTTTAAGCATTATTAGCCTGCAGGCGGCACGAGATTTGCTTTCCTTTTCATTATCCTTGCGGAACGGTAACGCGGGGCCGGTGATTGGCATTCTTACCGGAAAAGGAAAGGATCAGGCTATTGCCGGCAATGGTCCTTTATTTAAGGCCCTCCAGAAAAGCATCCTTCAAAAAAACGGAGTTTCCTATGTATTTACACCAGAGGACATGAATGATAATTCCGTGAACGGCTATATTTATATTCCCCGGCAGGATAAGTGGATTGAAGCCAGGTGCCCACTTCCGCATCTTGTCTACAACAGGGTTCCATTCCGGAAATTTGAAAAAACAGAAGCCTTCCATAAAGCAAGCCGTTTTTTTAATGAGCAGGCTATTCCATTTTTCAATCCGGGCTTCCTGGATAAATTCGAAGTATACCAGCTTTTAAAAGACCATCCGCCCTTGCAGGATTATATTCCTGAAACCATTCTTGTCACCGGGCCAAAGGCTCTAAAGGATTTTATCCACAGATATAATAATATCTACTTAAAGCCGGCAAACGGGTCCAAAGGCAAAGGGATATACCAATTAATCAAGCTGGAAAAAGGCATCTCATTAAATGGTCTGCACGATTCATTCAGTTACGCTGATTTTGAACATTTCTGGAACCAATGGGACACTCACCTGATGAATAAACCTTATTTAGCACAGAAAGCGATAAGCCCTGCCAAAATAGAAGGCAAGCGATTTGATTTTAGAATCTTAGCCCATTTCAGCGGAGGCAGCTATTCGGTTACAGGGATTGGCATTAGGCAGTCTCAGGAACAGGACATTACAACCCACATACCGAATGGCGGGGTAATGATTCCATATGAAAGTGTCCGCGCAAAAGAACATGATGCGTTTATTCATACTGCAGCATCGGAGGCAGGAAATCTCCTTGGGAAGACGAAAGGTTTTCATGGAGAATACTCTATTGATGCCGGATTAACTGCACAGGGCACTTATGTGATTTATGAAATAAATTCAAAGCCGATGAGTTTTGATGAAGCCTGGATAGAAGAAAAAAGAATTGAAGAACTGACCCGCTTATTTTTCACCATGTCGGGGTTCTAGAATGCTAATAAAAATAGCCGTACACCCACAGCGTGTACGGCTATTTTTATGCGATTCTTTTACAAATGTCCTTGTCAAAGGATTTAATAAGTCGTCACAGGGCTTTTCGCTGTCTTAACCCTATTTTTTTTAGAGGCACTTCCGGCGAAAGATTTAAACTGGTCTTTAAGCTTTTGGCGTGACTCCGGGTTTCTCATTAAATAAGCTGCTCCAAGGGCCATGGCTGACATCATAAATTTGTTGTTTCTTTTCATCCTTTTTGCCTCCTTTTAATGTTAAAATGTTTCTACATCTGTTCCATTCCCCTTTTCAGGAACATTAAACGGATATTACAACATCTGGAGGAATCCTAATGCTGACACACTTTCAATTCAAGCCTTTATATGAAAACAAACAATTGCCGGGATGGACATTTTCTTTTTACTTCAAAAAGCAAAAAGTTACCGGCATCTATCATCCTGACGGAAAAATTGAATGGACATCCGGAGATCCTGCCGGCCATGAGGAAGACTTGAAATCCCAGATTCATGAATTGATGTTATTTCATGTATATGAATAGGAAAAAAATTAGAGAATCCATGCATGACGATAAAGCTCTTTTGGAAAAATAATCCCGCCAGGATATTTCATTAAAGGAGCGATTCACATATGGATAAGGAACGCCAGGTTACAGAGGACGTACAATATGAAGGCAGAGACAAAGCTTATATGGATATAGACAGGATCATAAACGAAGGTCTTTCCGGAGGCTCGGTCCATGGGCGCGGCGGTGATGTTAATATCGAACAAGCCAGGGAACTGCATGAGGAAGAACCTCCATATGAGGCTGAATAAAAATAAGAGGCACCTGAATTCAGGTGCCTTTTATAAAGATTAAATTCAATTTATTCTGCAGTTGGATAACTGTCTAGCTCCAAGCGCCATCGACTCGAGGTAATAAGCCAATCCGGCCACAAAAGGTTAAAGAACAACCTTTCAGCCGGCTCGTCTTATGCTTGAGGCCCGCAGGACAAGGAAGGCTACGTCAGCATAAACATCGCACGACCAAAAGCGACAGCTTTTGGGAGGAAGCGGGTCATGCAGACGTAGCCACAGGACGTGGCGGTTTTAGTCTGCGTTCCTTTATAAGCGGGCGCCTTCCGCTTTTCTGGTTATCTGCTTTTCACAATCATATTCACAGCTTCCTGGATTGCATCTTCCGCATTTTTGCCTTCATCATTTGCTTCACGGATGCATGTCTCCAGGTTTTTAGCTACAATATATCCCATTGCGCGGTCAACTGCAGAACGGACAGCAGATAATTGTGTAACAACATCCTTGCAGTGTTTTTCTTCTTCCATCATTCGGATCACACCCCGCACCTGGCCTTCCAGCCTTTTCAAGCGGTTTTTCATTTCAGGTGTATATTCCATGAGTCTCACTCCTCACACTCTCAATTCCCTTTATAGAAACATTCACAGATTAAGTTAATTTTTTCAATTAAATTATAACTGCTATAATATAAGAAACACAAAAATTTATCAAACCAAAGGGTAAAGATATGTTAAACAAATTACATGACCGGTATCCGGGCTCTCAACTTCAATTTATAAAACCTGATTTTAGCTATAATTCTGATTTGTACTGGTTTCATCATGAGGAGTCAGGCCAATGGCTTGGCATTCCAGCTCAAGAGGTATCCTCAGATAGTCTGATGGTATTGAAAACTTTGTTTGAATTCCATGACAGCTCCATTCACCTTGCCCCTGCTGCCCAAGCCTGGTTTCAATACTTATTTTCAAATGGGGATCATCCGTCATTCGCAAAAGATGTTCCGTACAGGCTGATTCAATTCAAAATGTCTGAGGGCGAATGGATACGTGAGGATATGGAAGCTGCTTTTAGAGGTTTTTTTGAAAAGGACATAACGATTTTATGGAACGGGAAAGCCACAGGGGTCATCATTGAAGAGAGTAAAGACTCTCTTGCGGAAGAAGAATTCCTTGCTGTTTCCAATGCTTTAGAAAGTGATTTTTTTGTGAAAACAGCCTTTTACATTGGCATTCCGAATAAGACGGGAACACAATTACACCAGCTTTTCAAAGAAGAACAGCTTCTATTCGAGCAGGCTTCCTCATTGCTTCCAGCTGAAAGAGTGCTGAATTTTGAAAAACTCTTCCCCTCTCTTATCACTGGCCATCTGGATGCATTTTTAAAAAAGAGCCTGCTTTCACGCCTTTCTTTACTGGAAGAGGACCCTGAACTCCTGCACACGATAAAAGTGTTTTTACAGAACAGCTCCAATGTTTCATTAACGGCGAAAAAATTGTATATTCACCGGAATACTCTGCAGTACAGACTTGATAAGTTCACAGAGAAGACCGGCATTCAGTTAAAGGACTTTAACAGCGCGCTGACTGTTTATTTAGCCTGTTTGCTGATTGAGCAAACCTGACTTGAGCACATTGCATAAAAACGCTTTCAGTTTTTTTGTGCAGTTTGGCCATATGGGAAAACCCTCATATCCATTAAACTGTTATTAAGAAAAAGATTATTGGGAGGTTACCCTGATGGCAGAATTAAAACTCGATAACATTTATAAAATTTATGATAATAAAGTTACAGCTGTAGAAGATTTTAACCTTCATATTAAAGATAAGGAATTTATTGTTTTTGTCGGTCCTTCCGGCTGCGGAAAATCCACAACTCTCCGTATGATTGCAGGTCTTGAGGAAATTTCAAAAGGCGACTTCTATATCGATGAGAAGCGTGTCAACGATGTTCCGCCAAAAGATCGTGATATTGCAATGGTTTTCCAGAACTATGCACTTTATCCGCATATGTCCGTGTACGATAACATGGCTTTTGGCCTTAAACTTCGTAAGTTTCCAAAGGATGAAATCGACCGCCGTGTAAAAGAGGCAGCAAAAATTCTGGGGCTTGAGCCTTATCTTGACCGCAAGCCAAAAGCATTGTCAGGCGGACAGCGCCAGCGTGTAGCTTTGGGCCGTGCGATTGTCCGTGATGCAAAGGTATTCCTCATGGACGAGCCTTTATCAAACCTTGATGCAAAGCTACGTGTTCAAATGCGTGCAGAAATTGCCAAGCTTCACCAGCGTCTTCAAACAACTACTATCTATGTAACACATGACCAGACAGAGGCCATGACAATGGCTACCCGCCTTGTTGTTATGAAGGATGGAGTGATCCAGCAGGTTGGCGCACCAAAAGAAGTGTATGAAAAGCCTGAAAACGTATTTGTAGGCGGATTTATCGGCTCACCTGCCATGAACTTCTTTAACGGAACGCTTGAAGACGGCAAATTTATTATTGGCAAAACTCAGATTGCAGTCCCTGAAGGTAAAATGAAGGTTCTTCGTGAACAGGGATATACAGGCAAAAACATTATCCTTGGCATTCGGCCGGAAGACATTCACGATGAGCCGGTGTTTATTGATGCATCTGCCGGTTCAAAAATTAATACCCGCATTGACGTTTCAGAACTGACTGGTGCTGAAACAATGATTTACTCAAGCATCGAAGGCCAGGATTTCGTTGCACGCGTGGATTCCCGCACAGATATTAAGCCGGGCCAAAACCTTGAGCTTGCTTTCGATATGAACAAAGCGCATTTCTTTGATGCAGACCATGAAAGAAGAATCCGTTCTGAAAAAGAATAACATTGAAGCCCCGTCAAAGCTGACGGGGTTTTTAATACTGTCTCCCTCAACCTCTCCGTAACAAGGTGCTGCCGCCATCTATATTCATTCTACTCTTTGATAAATTTTACCGAATCATGGCCGCATGATGGACACTTCAGCAAATGGGGGCATTCCTCCTGCTGATAATCCCGGGGATAGCCATCTTCCATTTTCATCTGGTCAATTGGCATATAAGCACTATAATCATCGTAATAGTCCATTACTCTTCCACTGTCCTCCATCCTGCTTCCGCAGGAGCTGCAGGCTGCTTTGATTTTTTCAAAGCCGTTGCAGACTGGGCAAATAGCCATTCAAATCCTCTCACTTTCGTTTTCTTTGCTGATATTTATTATGATTTGTCTGTTTAATCTTCGTTATGTAAGACTCTTAATCAGAGGATTTTCTCAGGAAAAAATTCCCGATTTCCTGAAAGAATAAACTTTTATAAATCAAACATAATAGAGAGTAAACACAGCGGCATCAAGCATTCGCAGTGAAAACCGATGGGTTACGCCAGGCAGTGGAGCAGGACAAAATCCTTGCGCTGGTGCAATTCCAGCTAACCCAGCCAAAAACCAATACACTAATATTTCGAGGAGGAAATCACATGAACAACCAATCATCTAGCAGAAGCAATTCCTCAAACCAATTACTAGTACCAGGAGTAGCTCAAGCACTTGATCAAATGAAGTACGAAATCGCTACTGAATTTGGTGTAAACCTTGGTGCAGAAACAACTTCCCGCGCTAACGGATCTGTTGGGGGAGAAATCACAAAACGCCTTGTACAAATGGCTGAACAACAGCTTGGCGGCGGTTCTTTCTAATAAAGCAAGATAACAATTGAATAAATATGGCTTTGGCCCTCCTTCTTGAAAGGGGGGCCATTTTATATTTAGACCATCTTTTCGGGCACAACCCAATTCTCATATTGTTCTTCCGTGATATACCCTGTTTTTAAGGCTGCTTCTTTCAAGGTTGTATTCTCCCTGAATGCGAGTTTGGCAATTTCCGCTGCTTTTTCATAGCCTATATGTGGATTGAGTGCCGTTACAAGCATTAGTGATCTCTCAACATGGCCATTAATCACTTCTTTATTTGCCTCCAGTCCCATCATGCATTTTTCATTAAAAGAGGCCATTCCATCTGCAAGAATACTGATGCTTTGAAGAAGATTATAGATAATAACAGGCTTGAACACATTCAATTCAAAATTCCCCTGACTTGCCGCGAATCCAATCGAGGCATCATTTCCAAAGACCTGGCAAACCACCATCGTAAGGGCTTCGCTTTGTGTCGGATTAACTTTGCCAGGCATGATTGAACTGCCTGGTTCATTTGCAGGGATCGATAATTCCCCAATTCCGCTGCGCGGCCCGCTTGAAAGCCAGCGTACATCGTTGGCTATTTTCATCAGATCTGCTGCCAGCCCCTTCAATGTCCCATGAAAATGGACAATTTCATTATGGCTGGTCAGTGCCTGAAATTTATTGTCCGACGAACGGAATGAATAGCCTGTAAGTCTGGAAATTTCGTTTGCCATTTCAGGTCCAAATGATTTCTCTGCATTAATGCCCGTTCCGACTGCTGTACCGCCAATGGCTAAGTCAAGCAGATACTGCTTTGCGTCCATAAGCATCTTTTCATTCTTTTCAAGCATGGCACGCCAGCCGCTGATTTCCTGACCTAATGTAAGAGGTGTTGCATCCTGTAAATGGGTCCTGCCTATTTTGACGATTGATTTGAAGGCCTCTTCTTTCGATTTAACCGTCCTTATTAATTCCTTCAATGACGGAAGCAGCTTTTGCTCCGCCTCCGTATAAGCTGCGATATGCATGGCAGTCGGAAAAGTATCATTGGAGCTTTGAGACATGTTGACATCATCATTTGGATGCACCTTACTATCTCGAATTCCCTTCTCAGCCAGCAGTTCATTCGCCCTTTTGGCGACAACCTCGTTTACATTCATATTTGATTGTGTGCCGCTCCCTGTCTGCCATACAGCCAGCGGAAAGTGGCTGTCAAACTTATGGTTTAGAACTTCATCGCAAGCCCCTGTGATAGCTTCCATTTTGTCATGGGAAAGCTTCCCTAGACTGTTGTTGACTACTGCAGCTGAACGCTTTATCTTGGCAAATGCATAAATTACTTCCATCGGCATCTTTTCAATGCCTATTTTAAAGTTATCCTTGCTCCGCTGTGTCTGGGCTCCCCAATATTTATCAGCGGGAACCTTCACTTCGCCTAGAGTATCTTTCTCAATTCTAAAATCAGCCAATTTCATACCTCCTTAAATGATTATTATGTTTCCTTTATATTCTTTTCCCTTATTTTCAAAATTTAATGATAAAAATCAGCAAAACAAAAGCGGAAGCGCCTTGCTCATCCCCGAAATGTACAAGACGAGCCGCTCGGGAAGGTGTTCTTTACCTTTCTGGGCGGCTCGGCTTGTGACCTCGAGGGGGCAGGCGCTGGAGCTAGATGCAAACACTCTTCCACAGAGTTATTCTCTTCGTTCAATTTTATAGTTTCCTCTACAATAAAAAAACTGCCTGGCTAGGCAGCCGGCAGCTATGCTTTTATAATTGTATATCCAATGAAGTATCCCAGAACCATAATACTTGCAATCACCAAGGTAATAGAAAATTCCTCCATTATAATCTCCTCCAGATATGTGTGATAACATAAGATTATCATGTATACAGGATTACAAATTCTTTATACCAGTACTATTCTGTGTCTGAAGTATGAATTTTTTTTGAACAAAGTCCCTTCTAGAATAAAACCATATTTAATAAGAAAGCGCCAGCTGGCGCTTTCCCCTATCCTGCAAGTGTTGAACCCTGCTGGAGCTGATACATCTGATAATATTTGCCCTTTTGCTCCATTAACTCATCATGGGTACCTTTTTCAACGATCCTGCCCCTATCCAGAACGAGGATTTGATCAGCATTTCGGATTGTCGAAAGCCGATGGGCGATGATAAAGGTGGTTCTTCCTTTTTTCAGGACGTCCATGGCTTCCTGGATAATTAATTCTGTTTCAGTGTCTATGCTTGATGTTGCTTCGTCCAGGATCAGAATGGCCGGATCAAAAGCAAGGGCACGAGCAAACGAAATGAGCTGCCTCTGCCCGCTGGAGAGCGTGCTCCCCTTCTCAATAACCGGCTCATCAAAGCCTTTTTCAAGATGCTGAAATATCTTATCTGCTCCGACATCCTTCAGGGCTTTTTCCACTTTCTCCCGCGGTATTTTAGGATCATCAAGGCTGACATTGGAAGCAATCGTTCCGGTGAACAAAAATGGATCCTGAAGGACGATTCCCATATGCTTTCTGAGCTCCTGCCTTGGAATCTGTTTTATATCAATGCCATCAATCATAATTTTCCCTTCCTGGCAATCATAAAAACGGAAAAGAAGATTCATGATCGAACTTTTCCCTGAGCCGGTATGGCCAACCAGCGCAACTGTCTCTCCGTGCTTTGCTTCAAAATTAAGATCCTTCAGCACATATTCCTTCTCCTTATAGCCGAAGTGCACATGATCAAAAGTGACATTCCCTTTATAGCGGGATATTTTATTATCACTGATATCAATGCCTTCTTCATCAAGCAGTTTGAAGACTCGTTCACCGGCAACCAATGCCTGTTCGAGATTGGCCAGTTGGTTGACAATGCCCTGCACAGGCTGAAACAGGCGGTTAATATAGTCCACAAAAGCATATAGCATCCCAAGTGAAATGACAGCTGCCGCATTGAGCGACTCTCCTCCGAAGTACCAGATAAATGCAACAAAAACCACATTTCTCAGCACGCCAACTAGATTATGAGATGTAAGAGAATTCAGGCTCAAAAGTTTATTTTGAAAGGTAAAATGCTCTGTATTCAGCTTTTCAAAATCCTTCTGTGTATCTTTTTCACGGCCAAACGCCTGAATAATGTTCATTCCCTGTATCGATTCGTTCACCATGCCATTGATATCACTCACCCTGGAACGGATAACGTGATTGTACTTTGATGCATACTTACGGTACACAATCGCCCATACATATAAAATCGGGAGCAGGATTAAACATATGGCAGCAAGCTTGGCATTTAAAATAAACAAAGCGATATAAATACCTGAAATATATATGGCACTTGTAAAAAAGGTTGCCAATACAGTCACATAAAGCTCACGGATGGCTTCGGTATCATTGGTTATACGAGCAACCACCTTGCCTGCCGGAAGATTATCAAAATAACTGATTGGCAGCCTTTGTATCTGCCCGAAGACATCCTCTCTCATTTGCTGGATAATCCTATTTGCTGACTTTTGCAGAAAGAAACGCTGGCCGTACTGAAAAAATGCAGCGATAACCAGTAATCCAAAGTAAAAGGCCAAAAGCTGAACAATCTTAGGAATCTCGGGTGAGTAGAATAGCATTAATTCTTCACCAGTCAATGCCTTCCCTGCATAAGTTTCGGTTTGGCCGCTTTTTTCAATAAAGAGTATGCCCTCTTTGAAGGTTCGCTCTCCATCAAAAGCAATGTCACCACTGATAAAGACGAATTGGCTTCCAGCCTGCAGGATGCGGGCCTGATCAATTTTCCGCTCACCCTGATCAAGGTTTTGCTCCTTTTTATAAAACTGGCCATCATACTCCACAGCATCTTTTCCGCCTTCTGTCTGATACCAGACAGATTCTATGCCAAGGATATGGTCATCAATCATCTTCTTCGCGATGAATGGCCCTGCCAGATCTGCTGCTACAGCGACTGTAAGCATCAGCAATGCCGCAATAATCGTTTTTTTATAATGAAGTGCATACTGGAATAACCGCTTTCCTGTGGTCATGAAAGCACCTCCTCTTCAGCAGATGCTTGAGTCTGCTGCCTCAAAAATTGTTCCTTGTACCATCCATCCATAGCCATTAAGTCCTCATGAGTGCCATCTTCTGCTATCATGCCTTCATCAAGCACAATAATATGATCGGCGTGCTGGACTGCTGACATTCTGTGTGTCGTAATGATTGTCGTTTTCCCTTTGCGCTCAGTCCGGATATTATCAATAATTTTCTTCTCTGTTTTAGCATCAACGGCTGAAAGAGAGTCATCAAGGATCAGAATTTCCGGATTCTTCACAAGGGCACGTGCAATCGAAATACGCTGTTTTTGCCCTCCTGATAAGGCCACTCCTTTTTCACCGACCATTGTTTCAAGTCCTTCCGGCAGAAGCTCAAGGTCTTTTCGGAAAGCTGCCAAATCAATCGCTTTTTGCATATCCTCTTCAGTTGCTTCCTCTTTTCCAAAAAGGATGTTTTCTCTAACTGTCCTAGAGAAAAGAACATGATCCTGTGGAACATAACCGATCCATCCCCTTGTTCTTTCAAGCTCCTGTTCTTCAATCGGAACATCGGCAATCGCAAGCTTCCCTGTGCCTGTCGGATATTCTCTTAATAGCTGCTTTATAAAAGTGGTCTTTCCGCTTCCTGTTTTCCCTACAATGCCCAGTGTTTCCCCGCGTTCAATATGCAGCTTAATCCCTGTGAGATTAGCCGTTTTTGAGGAAGGATATTGGAAATGAACATCCTTGAAGATAACATTTTCAGGTATGTCAACGATAGAAGGGTTTTCAGGATTCACAATATCCTGCTTAGCGGACAAGGTTTCCTGTACCCGGTCAAGGGATGCATTCCCCCTTTGCATGACATTAATTAATTCTCCAATAGCAAACATTGGCCAAATCAGCATGCCTAAATACACATTAAAGGACACGAGCTGGCCCAGGGTGATGGTTTGGTGGAAAACAAGATAAGCACCGTATCCTAGCCCTATAAGATAGCTTAAGCCCACAATCACCTTTATCGTCGGCTCAAATAGTGAATCAATTTTGGCCACTTCAATATTTTTGCTGTAAACATCTTCAGTGAGTTCATGGAAACGCTGCTGATCCGCTCTTTCCTGAACATAAGCGCGCACCACCCGAACTCCCGAAACTGATTCAAGAACCCGGTCATTTAGTTCACCGAAGGCATCCTGTGCGCTCATAAACCGCGTATGAATCTTCTTGCCGTAAATTTTTATCAGATAGGCCATGATAGGCAAAGGCAATATTGCTGCAAAGGTTAGTTTCCAGCTAACCAGAAATCCCATCGTAAACAATATTGTCAACATGAAGACGCTGGAATCCACCAGTGTTAATATTCCGAAACCGGCCGTTACCGAAATAGCTTTTAAATCATTTGTTGCCCTGGCCATTAAATCACCGGTCCGGTTTTTCTCAAAAAATGTAGGAGTCATTTTCAATAGGTGACCCATAAATTGTGAACGCAATTTTCTTTCTACCAGGAATGCCCCTCCAAAGAGCTGGTACATCCAGATATAAGTGATTGCATAGGACACAATTGTGATGATTCCCAATAAACCAAGGTACTCCATTATTTTAGCACTGCTCATTTGACCAAGATGTATATCATCAATTGCCATTCCAACAAGCCTTGGAGGCATAACATCAAGGATTCCGACAATGATCAGCAGAGTAATGGCAATTGTATACCTTTTCCAGTTTTCTTTAAAAAACCAGCTTAATTTTCCTAAAATCGAAAACAACGATCTCTCCCCTTTCCGGTATGAAGCTCACGTTTCTAAAGAGAGCTTTCATACAAAAACCATCAGCAAATACATAACTAGCCTCCATCCAGATCCTCCGGCAAAATTGTTTTTCTTTTCATTCTTACTGCATTCATAAAATTTTCCTCCCTTTTTTATGGCTGCCGACAACAGCCGCTATTAAAATATATGGAAACAGGCAATACCTGTATTTCCTAATGATGATATTTGATAATTAAACGAGAAAAAGACATACCGCGGCATGCGATATGTCTTAAGAGACAAAAGAGCCCACGTTACGAAATGTAACCTGTGCTCCATCAAAATAAATGTGCAGGAAAATCCTGTTTACATTTTTATATCTTCTAAAGGAGAGGTTACAAATTTTAATTTTTGTGTTGTTGTTTGATGATGATGAATTAAGATCATTTTGTAGCCCTCCTTTTCATTTTTTTCCATATTGGTAAGATTATCACCGCTTAAACTAAAAGTCAATCAGCTTTTTACCTACTTTTAGAAATTTTCTGTTATTTATTATAAAGGCTCTTTTCGTATGAAGTGCTGTTTTTCCTCTATCAATGTTGTCCGTTGATTTCCGCTCCAGGCTGCTCGCTTTCCGCGTGGCGGGCGGTGAGCCTCCTCGACGCTACACGTCTGCGGGGTCTCACCTGTCCCGCTACTCTCGCTGGAGTCTCGCACCTTCCGCTCCAATCAACTCAGTAAATAAAATACAAAAATCAATAAACCTTGTAAAACAGCATTTAAAAAAAGGATCCGCCGGGATCCTTTATGAAGCCAACCTTCTTTTTTGCCTGTTGATGAAGTCAATGGTAATCCTGTTAAAGGCATCAGGTTTGTCGATGTTGCATACATGTCCTGCATCTGTGATGATTTTGACTGTAGCTGTTTTAGCTTTTTGGGCAATGCTTTTTACAGACTTAATGAACAAGTGGTCTTCCTGTCCCATAATAAAAAGGGTAGGGATGTGGGAAATGCTGGATTGGATTTTTCCCAGGTACGGATTAACCGATTTTGTTAAGGACAGCCAGTTGATGAATTCTTTTTGACACATTTTTGCTGCCTGCCTTACAAAGGCATGTCTTGATTCAAGATGGTTCCTTTTTGGCATAATAATCCATGCAAAAAGCTTATAAAGCAGCATATATGGCAGCATATACTTAGTCAAATTCGCAATGGCTATCAAAAACCTTGTGCGCCAGTTCAATTCAGTAATGGCACCGCCCAAAATCATGGAAGCTACTCTTTCCGGATGATTCTGCGCGATTGTCTGGATCACTATAGTCCCCAGCGAAATTCCGACAAAGTGGGAGTCTGTAATATGAAGATGATCGAGCACATCCACTATATCCTGAGAAACTTCTGTAAAATGATCTCCTTCTTCCCAGGTGCCCTTTCCTGATTGACCATGTCCCCGCAGATCTACCAGCAGAACATTGAAATGCTTTTTGTACTCTCTCATTTGTTTATACCAAATTGCAGAGCTGCCCCCTGCACCATGAACAAAGGTAACCCATGGCAGGGACTCATCTTTCACATACGTACGGTAATATAGCATATATACTCCAATCCACATTCTAGTGTCATTTTCTTAGTTATGTTTTTAAGAAGTTTCATTCTATTGTAAAGGATTTCAGCGAAAAATGCTTATAATATCACAAAAAATTCATTAGTTTCTTTTCAAGTATTTTCTGCCAAATATTCATCCTTTCCCTATTAAAGACATTAAAAAACCAGCTAACTATGTCAGCTGGTTCTTCTCCTGCTATTCTTCAATTATTGCTGCAGTCCCATAGGCTATGATTTCTGCAGCATTCTGCATAACGGCTGAGGTTTGCAGCCGCATTCCAATGATTGCGTTTGCCCCTTTTGCCTTTGCATCTTCAACCATTCTGCCAATTGCCTTCTGTCTGGCTTCATCCATCATTTCAGTATATTCGCCAATTTCTCCGCCTACAATTGTTTTTAATCCTGCCAGAATATCTTTTCCTATATGCTTTGTCTGGACTGTACTCCCCCTTACAAACCCTTTAATCTCTTTAATCTCTTTTCCGGATACCGTATCAGTAGTCACGATAATCATTTTGTTCTTCCTCCTCTTTTTCTCTTTTTCTCTCAGCTATCAGCACAATAAATAATGCAATGATCATTAAAGCATATAAAATATAAAACATAATTGCAGCCTTCATATTAATAAACAGCATGACAATCCCGAGAAGCTGGCCGCCACCGGCTGCAAGAAGCAGCATCTGTTTTAATTTTTTCATCCTTCCATCCCTCAATTAATCTTTTTTCTGCCAGATCTTTCTGACGAAAATCAAGTAAAACAGCGTCGGCATTGGCGCCTGAATTAAACCGATAATTCCCCATAGCCAATAATTGTGGCCGTGCTTTCTTGCATCAAGAAATAGGAACGTGCTCTGTGCTATTAAGATGACTCCCACAATAATCAGCAGAGGAAGAGATATTTCTTCACTGTTCATGTGCCATTCACCTGTTTCACGAAGCTGACTGTGCTATAGGCCATAATAAAAACTGTGACAACTCCCTGCAGAATAAAAAATACAGATGGAACCTGATACAGCATGAATAATACAGAAGTTACAATGAGGAGTGCTGCAACAGTGAAGATAGCTAACTCCCTGATTAATTTCCTTTTCATTGCCTGTTTTTGCTCTGCAACTAAGTTTTCAAAAAATTGCAGATCAGGTGTATATACCGGGATGTTTTCTTCCAGCGTTTCCAATCCGTTTTCTATCTCCTTGACTGTAGCCAATAACTGCTCATCTTGATGATCTTGTTCCAGCTGCAGCACTTTCCTGTTCGCCATGAAGCTTCAACTCCTCTCTTACAGACATGATTCCATTGTGCACTCTTGATTTGACAGTGCCTGAAGATATGTTCATCATTTTTCCTATTTCCTCATACGAGTAGCCATAATAATGTTTAAGAACAATAGGTATCCTTATCTCATCTTTTAGTTTTCCCAATGCGGATAAGACATCATTCCATTCTTCATTTCGGCTTTCAAGATGCCATTTCATGCGTCTGAAAACCTCTTCCTGCGTTTTCCAGTTCTTCTCTCTTTTCGACTTTCGCTTCTGATCAATATACAAATTCGTCGCAATGGTTATCAGCCAGGAGGAAAATTTCGATTTCCCATTAAACAGGCCGATCTTTTCAACACATTTGGCCATTGTTTCCTGAGCAAGTTCTTCAGCTGCATCGGGATTCATTGTGATTTTGATTAAGTATTTAACCAGAAAGGGATAGTTATTTTTAAAAAGCATGGCAAAAGCGAGCTGATCACCTCGTTTGGCACTTACTATAAGGTCTTTCTCCTCCATCAGCTTCTTTCCTCTCTTCTTATCATCCCGCTGTTTACTGTTTATTTCACTCATAAGACGTTCCAGAGATGAAAAGGTTCATTATTTTTTTAATTTTTTTTTACACATAAAAAGCCCCTATTATAGGGACTTTTTTTCCGTTTATTACATTATACTGCATCAGTTTGTTCCAAAGAATGTGCTTCACCTGTTTTTTCTGACTTTTTCGTTAATCCCGGGAGAACAAGGCTGTAAAATACACCGACAAGTGCTAAACAGCCTCCTACCATCCAATAAAGCATTTCCACTTTGAGGAACCCCGGAAAGCTGACAGCAATAAATCCGAGTGTTATGGATTGAGAAAGCATCATCAGCGGACTTATCCATCCCTGTACTCTTCCCATCATCTTCGGATCAACAATGCTTGGCATCCAGCCGCCAATTGCGATGTTCACTAAAGGGAGTCCAAAAGCTGCAGCAAATAATAAAGATAGGAAAATAAACGTGTTCTCTGCAAAAGAAGCAGCAATGATGAAGCTTCCGGATAACAGCAATCCGGTAATGACCAGCTGATAAAGTTTGAATTTTTGAGTAAGCAAAGAGGCCACAAAGCTGCCAATAAGAACCCCAATTCCAAATGTTATTCCGAGCAGAACTGAGTATTCCTCATAGGATTGCGGCTCGAGTTTGTATTTCAGCATAAAAATAGGCATGACTGAAAATCCGCCGTTTACCACTCCGAAAACGAAAAAGCCGACAAGCAAGGCAGATAATAATTTGTGCTGGAGAATATATTTTATCCCCAGATTAAAATCCTTGAAGACAAGCGGGATATTCAAGTCTTTAAGACCATGTGCGCCATTTGGCAGCCGGACCTCTTCGGGTATACGGCAGGATTTTATTAATAATGCACTGATGATAAAGGTAAGTGCATCAGCCACAATCGCACCGTATACTCCCACTGACCAGTAGGCAAAAATGCCAAGGCCGTTTCCGAACAGCATGAAAAGACTCATCACCACCTGATTAAGGCCTGCAGCAGTTGTATAATCCTCACTTTTCAATATGCCTTGAATCATTGCATGTTCAGCGGGAAAGAAGAATTTCTGAATGGCACTCCTCAGGAACAATACTGTAAATACCAGAGGCATCCAGCCAATAATAATAGTCAGTAAAAGCACAAACGATAATAACGCGCTGATCCAATCACAATGATAAGCTATTTTCTGGCGATCCATCCTATCCGCAAACACTCCAACTAAAAAAAACACCGCCAGGGTCGGAACCGAGAACATCAATTCAGTTAATGTGGCATAAAAAGGCTGTTCCGAAAAACGATCCAGCAAATAAAACATAAATGCTGTTAAACCAATCGTGCTGCCCATCTGAGAAGTAAAGTTGGCGAAAAATAATTTCACATAATTGGCATTTTGAAAAATCCCTTTGAAGTTCTTCATCCCTTTTACCTCAGTTTCCCTGTTTATATCTCCACTATAAATTGCGACTAACATCTGATAAAGCGGCTTTTGATGGTTTTTATCTCCATCTGCAGACTGATGGCGCCTCAACCCTTAATACTTATTAATTTAAAAGGTAATTATTCACACTGGGAACCCGGGTGGTTTACGGTTGTGATTACCGGGGTAATTCCATAGTACAACCAAATCATTAATCGATTAATATATAAAATACTTTTTTAAAGGAGATTATTAAAATGAAAGAAATTATTTCTACTAATGTATTAGTTCAAAACAAGTTCACAATGAAGAAAATGCTTGAAATTTACCAGGCGTCAAAACAATTTGAAGGCACCACTTATCTCTACAGCAAACACAAAGCGGTGGATGCCTCAAACCTTTCTAAATTAGTGTCTTTCCTTTTAACAGTGAAACCGCAAACGAGTCTGAAGATCATTGTGGAAGGAACTGACGTCCAGAACCATCTGGAGCATATCAAAGACATGTGCAGCAACCATGTTTCGGTGCTTCGCATGTCAGAAAAACGCTTAATCAATACTGCTGAAACAATTCAGCTATAATTGACTATTTTATTGCAGAGTGAATGGAGTGAAAATAGATGATACGTACAATTTTTATGGTAGTTGGAGCGATTGTGGTAATTGGCGCACTAATCAGCTGGTTATTCTAAATTATTCTATTAAAAAAGGCCGAATGGCCTTTTTTTATTTATATACAATGGCAATTGGCTGATAAAATCCAGACTCTTCCGGGAGCAGCCATTTGACCTGCCGAAAACCAGCTTTGCGCAGAAAATTGTTTAACTCTTCCCTTCTGTAGGCCCTATACTGAGAAAGTCTTTCTGACACAGACCAGGTTCCCTCCTTTTCCACCATTGTAAAATGCCTCAAATTATATATATCAGAATTCTGAAGCCAATCCCAAAGCTGAAAGGTTATGGTGTGATCCCTTTTTGCTGGCAAGGTGGATGTTGGCCTCTCTTTAAGAATTTCATCATAATTTCTGATAGAAAAGAGAAAAATGCCTTTCTCGCTGAGTAAACTGTAAACCTCTTTAAGTGCCTTGATGCATTCTTTTTCGGTGATAAGGTGCGGCAAGGCGTTATCCATAGAAATAATGGCATGAAAAGATTCACTGTGCACAGATGATAATGCCCTCATGTCTGCCTGATAAAATTGGATGTTCAGCTGTCTCAGTTCTGCTTCTCTTTTTGCCCTTAAGATAGACTTACCGCTAATGTCTGATGCAGTTATTTTGTACCCCTTTTGGGTGAGAGCTAATGTCTGAGTCCCTATTCCGCAAGAACAATCCAAAAGAGATGAATTTTTTTTTATGCCTTCTGCCGATAAAAGATTATCCAGTACATCGCCCTGTCTGGCAATGGAACGATCCCAATTCTCAAATATTAAGTGATACTCTTCCGCTAACTCATCATAAAATTGTTCTGCCATATAGATGACCTCCTTAAAAAAAAGAGTACAGCTTTTCACTGTACTCGTAAAATGTATTAATCATTCTTCTTTTCTTTATCTTTCTTTTTATCTTTATCTTTTCCCTTGTGTTTCTCTTTCCCCTTATTCCATTTCTCCTTCCATTTCTCTTTTTCTTCTTCAATTCTTTCTTTTATCTTCTCTGTTTCTTTTTTTATGTTGTCTTCCCATGCTTTCCTTTGCTGCTCCCTTTGCCTCTGTTCCATCAAGCCGGCAATATGAGGGACATTAAATGACTTTGCTTCCTGATTTTTCAGGGCTTCTGACATGATTGCCCGGAATATCGGAGCTGTACCTTCACTGCTGGAGGTAGTAAGATAATTATTCGCATCTGTCTTATCATGGCCTACCCACACAGCACCGACCAGCTGTGGTGTGTAGCCGACAAACCATTGATCCTTAACTCCGTCAATGCCTTCGATGGTCATTTGTGTACTGCCCGTTTTCCCTGCAACTTCTCTGCCTGGTAATTGGGCAGCCTTCCCTGTACCATGCTGAACTACCCCTAGAAGCATGGTGGTCACTTTATCTGCAACATCCTTGGAAATGATTCTTGTATTCTCACCTTTCCACTCTGCGACTGTGACTCCATCTTTATCAACTATTTTTGTAATGGAATGTGCTTCCGGCCTCTCGCCGCCATTTGCAAATACAGCATATGCCTGCGCCATGGTCAGAGGAGAAACTCCAACACTTGTGCCCCCAAGAGCAAGTGCAAGATTTTGATTGATGGCTTCTTCAGGTATGCCAAACCTCTTTGCCGCATCAACCCCTTTGTCCACACCAATCTCATCTAAAAGCCATACAGCAGGAACATTTAAAGAGTCCTTGACTGCTTCATACATTGGCACATTTCCCCGGAACTGGCCATTATAGTTATTCGGCTCATAATCTTTGCCGAATGTCATTCTTTCATCTTTAAGTTCATCTGTGATCTTCCAACCCGCCTCCAGTGCTGCTGTGTATGGCACAATCGGCTTCATGGTCGATCCCGGCTGGCCTACTTTATGAACGGCACGGTTATGTCCAAGAAGGGTATGTTCACCTCTTCCGCCTGCTAGGGCACGGATTCCGCCATTCTTTGGATCCAGAAGTATGGCTCCGCTTTGAACCTGCTGATCTCCAGTACCCTTAGGAAATAATTGATCATTTGTGTAGGTTTCTTCAACACTGCTCTGCATATCCTGATCAAGCTCTGTATATATTTGATATCCGTCACTTAAAAGCTCATCAAGTGAAATATTGTATTTATTAATCGCTTCTTCCAGAACCACATCTACATAATATGGGTATTTCCCTTTAAAGGGATCACCGCCGCTGTCTTCAAAAACAAGCTTTTCATTTTTTGCTTTCTCCCATTCCTTTTCAGTAATAAAGTTGTGTTCTTTCATACGGTCAAGGACGGTATTCCTTCTCTCAATTGCCTTTTCTTCATTTTGGTAAGGGTTGATGGCTGATGGGGCTTTAACCAGCCCTGCCAGCAATGCTGCTTCACTAATGGAGAGATCCTCAACATCTTTTCCATAGTACTTCATCGCCGCACGTTTAATCCCCCATGCGCCTTCCCCGAAATAAACCTGGTTTAAATACATTTGAAGTATTTCGTCTTTGCTGTATTCCTTTTCAATTTCAATGGCCAGGAAAAACTCTTCCAGTTTTCTTTTGTATGTTTTTTCTGCAGACAATAGTGCATTTTTGGTCAGCTGCTGGGTAAGCGTGCTGCCGCCCTCGACTATTCCGCCTGCTTTCACGTTTGTAAAGAAGGCCCTGCCTATACCTTTTAAATCGATGCCCCCGTGTTCATAAAAGCGGTGGTCTTCAATGGCAATAACTGCATTTTTCATATGATCAGGAATTTGATCTATGGAAATGCCTTCATTTTTATTTGCTGAGATCTTGCTTGCTACTTCCCCATCAGCGTCATAAATGACTGTGGATTGTGCAAGCCCTGCTTCGAGTGCACTGATATCCGCATCCTTATATGAAAAATAGACGAAGCTTAAGAAAGCCAGGACCAAAGTAGATGCAAGCAATATGGATACCTGTGTCAAGTGAAGCTTATTCCAAGTTGACTGAAACTTTTTAATAACTGAAGTTTTCTTTCTCATATTTCCTCCAAATTCTTGCTGATGATTAATTTGCATTTGTGCGGAAGTCTTCAGATTACACCGATAACAGCATAACTTCAATGAATATGTTTTTATATAGTATTTGTTTCCATGCAAATTTCTGAAGGTCATATAAAAAATACCCTGAAATTCCCAATGTTACTCTTCACTATGCTGAAAAATGTGCATTAGAATTTACGGAGCCCGGTCATTTTTTATGGGGGTATTTTGTTTTCAAGCTGTATTTTTATGATTTACTCTTCGCAGCAGAGGGTATAGAACCAATAAGTTTCCTTACTATAAGAAGGAGTGAACACTGATGAATTTTAATAAAATTGTATTGGGCTATGATGATACAGACGGAAGCAGACAGGCTTTGAATATGGCAATCGGATTAGTTAAACAAAACCCTGATGCTCAGCTGCTGGTTGCTCAGGTCTTTGAAGAAACAGTTGAAAATATTCACATAAACAACGAAAAAGCGGTAGAGCCTGTAAGAACGAATGGCTATCTGCTTGAAGGAATTCAGATCCCTCCTCTTCCGGTATATCATGATGAATCCTCTTCCAATACACACGCAAGAGTAAAGCATAGCGTAGACAATACTTTTTTCAATGCAAGGGAAATCCTTGAGCCTTACAGCATTAATGCGAAGTTCGATGTTATTGAGGGAAATCCTGCAGAAAGCATTTGTGAATATGCAGCGGCTGAAAACGCAGACTTAATTATTGTGGGAAGCTCAGGCAAGGGCGGAATTAAAAAGATGTTCCTGGGCAGCACCAGTACAAAAGTTGCCAGGAATGCGCCTTGCCCCGTGCTTATAGCTAAGGATAAGGAAAGTCCGCAAATCCCTTAAAATAGAAAAGCAGCCCGGTGGCTGCTTTTTTATGTGAATACAGCTATTATTCGTGAAGGTCTTTATTCTCTGCTGCCAGCTCCTCAAATCGTTCTTTAGAAGACAATTCATCGAAACTGCTGTAAATTCTAAAATGGTCCTGATCAATAATCCGGTAGTGCTGGCTGATGATATTCTGCTGAAGGATCAGACTGTTGCTTCTCTTCAATTCCCTCCACCAGAGCTTTCCGCCAAGAGTCTTTTCCTTCCTGTAATCAATTCCTTCTCTGGCAATAGTCTCCAGAACTTCTAATGGTTCATTTCCAAACAAAAACCGGACCGTTTCCGTTTCTCTGAATAAAGCACAAACGGCTACCACTGTCGACCAGCCTGCCTCTGCCCGCCCTTTCTCAATTTGAACAAGCGTCTTTTTTGAAACACCAATAATTTCTGCCATTTTATCCTGTGTGTATCCTGCCTCTGTACGTATAAGACGGATCTTATCTGAAACTTTCAGTATAATTTCATCTCTAGTCAATGCAGCTTCATTCCCTTTTTGTTGTTGGTGTAAATTTACACCTGCCTCTATATTATAAAAGAAATAATAACCATTTTACAAATAAAAAACTGCCTTTTTCTTTAACTATACCAATTATCACAAAAAAATGACTGTGCTTTTAGTCACAAGTTGGCCTTATTCCTCAGGGTAAAATTGCTGATATTTTCCATTAATTTAACAGAGGATTTTGCCGGATTCTATCGAAATCTATTGGTTAACTGTTATTATGCAAAAAAGTGGAGGATAAAATGACGATTGAAACAAATAATGCCATATTGCAACTTCTGCTGACGGAAAAAGAAAACCTTTTAAGTGAATGGAATGAGAAAATCCTCATAAATAAGGATGACCCTTTTAAAGATAAAATCAAGGAGAATGGCGATGCCATGTTCCAATTAATTATTCAAATCTTAATAAAAGACGGGAAAGAACTGGAAAACTATATTCAAAAACTGGCCTACACTGTCGCTGAACAGCGAGTAAAAGCAGATATTAATATTGGAGACTTTGTTTATAATGTCAACTTGGGAAGAACAATCGTCCTCAATATATTTAATCGTTCCGAAATACATTTTCATGAACTCCAGAGACAGTACGAAAGAATCGGTTATTGCTTCGATAAATTCTTATATCACGCAGTGTCCAGATATACCGATGCCAAAGATCAGATTATTAAGGAAAAAACACAATTTATTGATTCCACCCATAAAGATAGATTAACTCTTCTGGGCCAAATGACTTCAAGCTTTATTCATGAGTTCAGAAATCCGCTTACCTCTGTACAAGGGTTTATTCAGCTTTTAAAATCCGAAAATCCCTCCATGAAGTATTTGGATATCATTTCAAATGAACTGGAGCAGCTGAATTTTAGAATTTCACAATTCCTGCTCCTCTCTAAAAAGGAACTGATCGGAAAAGAAAAAATTACATTCTCTTTAAATGAATTAATAGATGAAGTCCTGATATTCTTATATCCCAGTATCCTGGATGGAAAGGTTACGATCCTTCAGGATATAAAAGATGATATCTATTTGGTTGGCTATGCGGATGAAATCCGCCAAGTCTTCATTAATATTATCTTCAATGCCATTGATGTGCTTACACAGTACCGCAGCGACCCTGTCATTCATATTAAAAGCAAATGGACTTCAGATGGGCACATAAGATTGGATATTTCTAATAATGGGCCAAGAATTCCTGATCATCTTATCAATTCCATTTTCGAGCCATTTGTTACAACAAAAACACTCGGAACAGGGCTGGGTCTATTTGTCTGCAGAGAGATAATTGAAAAACATCAAGGGACTCTGACATGTGATACCGAATCAGACTGGACCGTTTTCAGCATAACTTTGCCAACTGAAAAGCTGACTAAAGATATGAGCTGACTCTGAATCCTGGGAACAGCTTTTTCGTCTTTCATACTAAAAATGCTTCTATGATTTAAACAATAAATTATTATATTTATAGTTTGCCGGAGGGGGTTTGTCACTTGTTTTCTTTAAAGGTAGATGAGGATATAGAATTGCAATTGTTCCAGCTTCATCATTCAGAAGAGCTTTTCAGCTTGGTGGACCGGAACCGCAGCCACTTAAGAGAATGGCTTCCATGGGTAGATAATATGGCTTCACCTGTTCAGTATCATTCGATCATTCCTATTTGGCTGAAACAGTTTGCCGATAATAACGGCTTTAATGCCGGAATCCGTTATCAGGGAAAACTTGCAGGCTCTATTGGTTTTCACCATATAGACTGGAACAACAGACAAACCAGCATTGGATACTACCTTGCCGAAAATTTTGAAGGCAGAGGAATTATGACACGAAGTGTGCAGGCCATGGTCAATCATGCTTTTTTTGATTTAAAATTGAACCGCATCGAAATACGCTGCGGAATCAAAAATGGAAAAAGCCGTGCGATTCCTGAACGGCTCGGCTTTCGGCAGGAAGGAATCATCCGGGATGGCGAGTATCTTTATAATCGATATCACGATCTTGCCGTATATGGACTTCTGTCAAGAGAATGGAATGTTTAAACAAAAAGCCTGCTCAGGCTTTTTTATTTTTCCCTGCATACAAAAATATTGGATTAATTATTTCTCCTGATTACATCTCTTAAATAAGGGTAATTTCAATTAAAGTAAATCCTTTATTCATGGTTTATTTGTAAAATTCATGAATGAGGGAAAAGTACTTATTATAAAGGAGGTGCCGGCCCCTTACATTTCGTGTAAGGGATAATATGATCACCCTTAACCTTTTCTTATTATTTTTATTAATCGCATTAACTGCTTTTTTTGTTGCATCTGAATTTGCCATTGTTAAAGTAAGGACTTCACGAATTGACCAGCTTATGCTGGAGGGAAATCCTAAAGCCCGTTCTGCAAAACAAGTTATAAGCAGTCTGGATGAATATCTATCTGCCTGTCAGCTTGGAATTACAATAACCGCACTGGGTCTCGGGTGGCTCGGTGAACCGACTATTGAGAGACTGCTTCATCCGGTATTTGAAAGTCTTAACTTGCAGGCTTCCGTAACTCATTTCCTATCCTTTGTCATTGCTTTTGCTGTTGTGACATTTCTCCATGTGGTCATTGGAGAGCTTGCGCCAAAGACCTTTGCGATTCAAAAAGCAGAAGCCATTACTTTAACTTTTTCGAAGCCATTAATATTATTTTACAGGGTTATGTATCCGTTTATCTGGATTTTAAATGGTTCAGCCAGAGTTGTTACAGGATTATTCGGACTGAAGCCAGTTTCAGAGAGTGAAATGGCCCACTCAGAGGAAGAACTGCGGATTATTCTATCTGAAAGCTTAAAGAGCGGTGAAATTAATCCCTCTGAATACCAGTATGTGGACCGGATATTTGAATTTGACAATAGAATCGCCAAAGAGATAATGGTTCCCCGGACCGAAATTGTTACCATTCCGGAAGATTCATCACTGGAAGAAACTCTCGATCTCATATTAAATGAGCGTTATACCCGCTATCCGGTTACGGCGGGCGATAAGGATAATATTCTCGGAATCATTAATGTTAAGGAAATTTTAACTGACTGTGTAAGAAAAAAATGTGAAGGCAAACACCCCTTACTGCAATATATTAAACCTGTCATCAGGGTGATTGAAACCATTCCCATTCACGATTTGCTCCTTAGAATGCAAAAGGAGCGTTCACATATGGCGATTCTTCTTGATGAGTACGGCGGAACCGCTGGAGTGGTCACAGCTGAAGATATCCTGGAAGAAATCGTAGGTGAAATCCGGGACGAATTTGATGCCGATGAGCTTCCGCTTGTTCAAAAGACAGGAGAAAACCATTATATCCTTGATGCGAAACTGCTGATTTCAGAAGCAAATGATCTCCTGGGAACAACATTATCTGATGATGATGTGGACACTATCGGCGGATGGATTATGACGCAGAAATATGATGCTGCTCAGGGAGACTTTGTTGAGCAGGAAGGATACAGATTTATGATTAAAGAAATGGATGGACACCATATTTCTTATATTGAAGTTGTGAAAATATAATCTGCATTTTTTTAAACCGGGAGCACACTTTTGCTCCCGGTTTTTGCTGACCGCGGACTGCTTAAGTTCCACCTTTTTCAAACTCAATAAAAAATTTAATTTTTCCGAATCTTTTTACTTCATATTTAAGGAATAATTTCATAAAATAAATGTAATCCTTTTTTCAAAAACTGCTACGTTTGACTGTATGGTTTCCGCTAACGTATAATTGATTCTAACTATATCTCTTGTTGTAAAGCATTATTATGGAGATATAAGTATTCAAAACAGAGGTGATATGATGGGGCTTACTATCGTATCGGCGAATTAGCCAATATTGCTAACGTTTCCAAAAGAACCATTGACTACTACACTAGCATTGGCCTAATAAAAGCGAAACGCTCAAAATCAAATTATCGCATATATTCAGAAGAAGTTTTGTCTGATCTAAGATTTATCGATGAATGCAAAATACTGCATCTTCCGCTTGAAGAGATTAAGAGAAAACTAGAAATGAAAACGAAAAGGGAAATTCAGACAGGGGAAGTTGAAAAGCATATCAATGCAGTCACATTACAGATGAAACAGCTGCAGCAGGAAATAGCTGTCCTCATGCCGCTCATCAATACAATGAATGAGGAGCAGAAAGATGGCTTCTCCAGTAGGCTGACTGCCGAGAGTACTGCTTTGCTCCGTTCCCTTTCCGGCTTAACAAGCTAATCCCATTTTTCACAAAATCAGGAGGTGACACCCTGCCCGTTCAGGCGGGATAAGGGGAACTTATTTGGACATATTAAACTTGGTTTTTATAGCCATTTTAATTGCTTTAACGGCTTTTTTCGTTACTTCGGAATTTGCCATTGTTAAAATACGAAGTTCCAGAATTGATCAGCTAATTGAAGAAGGCAATAAAAATGCAATTGCTGCGAAGAAAGTGATTTCGAATTTGGATGAATACCTTTCAGCCTGTCAGCTGGGAATTACCATTACAGCACTCGGTCTTGGCTGGCTGGGTGAGCCGACAATTGAACACCTGCTGCGTCCGGTGATAAATAGTTTCGGTCTGCCGTCATCCATTTCACATGTTATCTCATTCAGCATTGCTTTTGCTTTTATCACCTTCCTGCATGTAGTTGTGGGAGAATTGGCTCCAAAGACTTTGGCGATACAAAAAGCAGAAGCGGTAACACTTTTAACAACACGTCCTTTAATCTGGTTTTACCGGGTTATGTATCCAATCATTTGGGCGTTGAATGGTTCTGCCCGCCTATTGACCAGCATGTTTGGATTAAAGCCTGCTTCTGAACACGAATTAGCACATTCTGAAGAAGAACTTCGCATTATTTTATCAGAAAGCTATGAAAGCGGCGAAATTAACCAATCTGAGTTTAAGTATGTAAATAAAATCTTTGAGTTTGATAATCGGATTGCGAAAGAAATCATGGTTCCGCGTACTGAAATAGTTTCTCTCTCAAAAGATGATACACTTGAAGACTTTCTGCAAATCGTTCAGGAAGAGAAATTTACTCGATATCCCATTATAGATGGAGATAAGGATCATATCATTGGCATGGTCAATATTAAAGAAGTCATGACAGATCTCATTATGAACCGGGAATTATCATCAAGCACGCTTGAATCATACATTCGTCCCATTATCCGGGTCATTGACAGCATACCTATCCATGAGCTGCTGCTTAAAATGCAAAAAGACCGCATCCACATGGCCATCTTAATGGATGAATACGGCGGTACCTCGGGGTTAGTGACTGTTGAGGATATCATTGAAGAGATTGTTGGCGAGATCCGTGATGAGTTCGACATGGATGAAGTACCGATGGTCAGAAAGACGCAAGAAGGCCAATATATCATTGATTCAAAAGTTCTTGTCAGCGAAGTCAACGACTTGCTGGGTACCGATATTAATGATGAAGATGTTGACACCATTGGCGGATGGATATTGACTGAGAATTACGAAGCCCAACAAGGCGACATAATCGAGCACGAAAAATATCGATTTAAAATTCTGGATATGGAAGAGCACCATATTAAGTATCTTGAAGTAACAGCAGTACCTGAAACAGAAGAGCCGGCACCTGCAAAAGAACTGCCCTTTACTGAATCACAAGTATTGTCATAATAACCAAAGGAACAGCCTCCTGGAGTGCTGTTCCTTTTCTTTAGCCTTATTGCTCCCTCGGAAATTTAATCGTAAATTGGGTCCCTGCCCCTTTTTCACTGCTTACAGCAATTTCTCCGCTGTGCAGCTGAACAAGCTGTTTGACAATGGAAAGACCAATGCCAAATTCACCAAATGAATGATTGGTCCTGGATAAATCCGCTTTATAAAAACGCAGCCAGATCGACTCAATTTCTTTCGGGTCGATGCCCATACCTGTGTCTTCTATTACGATCAATGTCTGATCGGGATCTTCTTTGCCCCTTAAAAATATGGAGCCCTGCTCCGTGAATTGAATGCTATTTTTTACAATATTCACCAGGATCTGAATTAGCCGGTCATAATCCGCATATACCGAAACCCCTTCTTCAGCCTCTATATAAATCCTGTTACCTTTTTCCTCTGCCTGAATTTCCAGCTGTTCCTTAACAATTTCAAAGGCTTCCATGAGATCAATATCCATTTTATTCAGCTGAAGCTGATTGGATCGGATCTTCTCATAATCCAGATTTTCATTCACCAGCCGGATAAGCCTCTTCGCTTCCCTGTCTATCAGGATCATCCCTTTTTCTGTATCCGCCTCTGGAATCAGACCTCCCTTAATGCCTTCAGCCAAACCGCTGATAGTGGTCAAAGGAGTCCGAAGCTCGTGCGAGACATCAGCAATGAATTTCCTTCTTCTATTTTCCAGTCTTTTAATTTCTTCATTTGATTCTCTGAGCCTTGCTGCCATATCATTAAAGTCTTTAGCCAGTTCACCAATTTCGTCCATATAGGTATAAGGAACATTGATATCATAGTTCCCGGATGAAATCATAGAGGCAGCATTTCTAAGCTCCGTTATCCTCTTAATCAGATTTTTAGAGAGAACCAGACTTAAAAGGATGGTTGCAGAGAGAGAAATAAAAATGGTATATAATAAAAATCGATTTAATTGGCTGACAACCTCCATAGCCCCTGTTATAGGAGACAGAAGTAAAACTCCGCCAACAAGACTGCCCCCTTGCATATATGGCAGGGCAACCAATGTTACCTCCTGGCCGAAGCGTTTTATATCATGCTTTACAGTCACTTTATTTCCTTTCGAAATTTCAGCCCACTCGGATTTGGTCAGCTGAATCATCGGATCTGATTTAAGTTCAGGGTACAAGACCCTCCCTTTATGATCAAAGAGGATGTATTTGATGTTTCTGGCATCGAGCAGCTGGCTGTATTCTGTTAGAAATTGTTCATCCCCCTCTATCCTGACTGTTATGTCTGTCAGGATCTGCTCTCCATAGGAATCGAGCTCTTCCACTTTATTTTCAAAAATATAATTCTCCACAAACTGTGAGAATAGAAGGCTTAATAACAGGAATGCCAATATTAGGATGCTGACATGACTGATCAGCAGCTGATAAAAATACTTAACCTTCATTTTCCGCTGCCGTTTCATCGAATTTATAACCTACACCCCAAACAGTATGAATAAAGGGCTGCTCATCCGTGCCTATTTTTTTCCGTAGCCTTTTTATATGTACATCTACCGTTCTTTCATCTCCATAAAACTGATAGCCCCATACACTATCAAGCAGCTGCTCTCTTGTAAAAACCTGTTTGGGATGTTTTACAAGATAATACAGCAAGTCAAATTCTTTTGGGGTCAAATTCTTTAAAAGCTGTCCATTATAATATGCCTCTCTGGATTCTTTGCTGATTTTGAAATATTCACTGGCAACATAGTGATGTTCATCTGTTCCTGCTTCAGCCTGGAATCTGCGTGTCACGGCTTTAATCCTGGCCATCAGCGTCAATGGGCTGAATGGCTTGGTCACATAATCATCGGCACCCATTTCAAGACCCAGAACCTGATCGGATTCGCTGTCTTTAGCTGTCAGCATAATAATCGGAACTTTGCTCAGTTCTCTTATTTTCCGGCAGAGCGTCACTCCATCCATGACTGGAAGCATCCAGTCAACGATAATTAAGTCCCATTTTTCTTTATTAAAATGCTCAAACCCCCGCTGGCCATCGTGAACAAACACACCCTGATACCCTTCTTTCATAAAGAACATCTCCAGCATTGAACAGACACTTTCATTATCTTCCACAACAAGTATTTTCAATTTCCCTTCACCGCCCATGAACAGTCTTTTATTCTTAATGTAATCGATATGAGTGTTTTTTTTCAATGAATATCTCTGACCTTAATGTTTTTTTATAAAAAGTCAGCCAACTTATTTATTGTTTAGCTATATCTTGGGAAATGCTAATTACGACTTATCATTTTGAAAGGAGTGCAGTATAAGATGAATAAAAAATTTCTTTTATTAGTATCTTTTTGCTTTATTTTAATAGGTGCCGCAATTTCGGTTAATGCTGAATCTGCGCCAAGGGGAAAGTCACCGGCACAGGAGCAAAAACATGAACACCATCACAGAATGATCGATGAATCCCTAATGAAATCCCTTCAGGAGCAAGGATTCACGAAAAGAGAAATCTTCATAGCTGCCCACATTGCGAAGTTTTCAGATAAACAGGTTACAGAGGTATTGACTTTTTATAAAAAAAATAACTCCTCCTGGGAAAAAACAGCTCAGCAGTATGGAGTGGATTTAGAAAAAATAAAGAAGCACCATCATCACATGGATAAGTTCCTTGAAGCGAACAAGGGGGTTGTTCTGCAAAAGGTCTCCGAGTACTCCGGCAATTCGACTCAAGTGCTGCATGGGTATCTTGACAAAGGAGTTCCGCTACGTTTCCTTGTTTCGGGTGCAGCCATTGCAAAGGCGGCAAATAAGGATTTGGGTGAAATAATCCAATTGAGGGAACAAGGAAAATCATTACCAGAGATTAAAAAAGAATTAAATGTTGATAAAGAACAAATCCATGCTGAAATGAAAAAACTGGTTGATGAAATTCACAAGGAAATCAGAAAGGCAAAATAATAAGGCAGAACCGCAGAGTGAACATCTCTGCGGTTTCGTTTTATATAAAACAGACTTATAATGAGAGGGAGAGGTGAAACAAAATGACAGATGAAAACCCGGTGTACCCAGCCGACCTGGATGAAGAAACTTTATTCATGGTGTCCCAGACTTTTAAAGCTTTATCAGATCCAACAAGGCTTAGAATTCTTCACTTATTATTTCATGGAGAGTATTCTGTAAATGAAATTGCCGAAAATCTATCCCTGCTCCAGTCTACCGTTTCTCACCAGCTTCGCTTTTTGAAAAACCTGCGTCTGGTAAAATTCCGCCGTGAAGGAACTACTCTCTTCTACAGCCATGATGATGAACATGTTATAAGTTTATTGAACCAGGCAATTGAACATAGCCAGCATTCATAAGAAAAGCGGAAGAGCCTTGCCCACAAAGGAACGCAGAAGAATAAGCTGTCCTAAGGGCCTTATTAATTGCAGCTTTCATTATGGCCGGGACAGCCTTTTCTTTCTCCCTCCACTTGTATCGTGCTGTGCTCAATCCCATATTCATCATGCAGCACAGATTGAGCCGCATGAAGGACTGCATCGTGTCCGCCCTCATTTTCAATTACAAGATGGCAGCTAAGAGAAGGAAAACCGGAAGTAATCGTCCAAATATGAAGATCATGAACGTCTTTTACATGTGCAAGTCCGAGGAGCGCACTTTTAATATCCTCTGGGTTCAGGTGGGAAGGTGTCCCCTCCATTAGAATGTGGAAAGACTCTTTTGTCACTCTCCATCCGCTTACAAGAATGAGAACTGCTACTATTACACTTGCTATTGGGTCTGCAATGCCCCACCCGAAGAAATAAATTAAAAGTGCAGCGGCAATTGCTCCAACAGAACCAAGCAGGTCACCAAGAACATGCAGAAAAGCACTTCTGACATTTAAATTATGATCCTTATCCCCGCTCATTAATATGAATGCTGCTGCAATATTGACGAGAAGACCAATCGATGAAATCACGAGCATTCCCATACTTTGAACGGCCGGCGGCTCAAGAATGCGGTGATAGGCCTCATAGAAAATATAAAGAGAAATTAGGAGCAGTGTAATGCCATTTATTGAAGCAGCAATAATTTCAAATCGTTTGTAGCCAAATGTTTTTGAATTCGTCGCCTTTTTTTCACCTATTTTGATCGCCAGAAAACTCAAGCCAAGCGCAGCTGCATCACTCAGCATGTGCCCGGCGTCCGATAGCAGCGCAAGGCTATTAGTCCATATACCGCCAATCACTTCTACAATCATAAATGAAGCAATTAAAATAAATGCCCACATCAACGCCTTTTTATTGCCAGTGTGATGGTGGTCATGTGAATGCCCGTGCCCATGACTGTGTCCCATATAATGCACCCCTTTTATATGAATATATGCTCATATATATTATGTATGACTTTGGCTTATTGTTCAATAATTTTTATTATTCCCATTTAATTTAGACTAAATAAATACGCTCAAACATCTTCTGACGAAATCAACAAAAAACAGCAGAAAATTGAAATCCATGTAATTATAGAAATCACAAAAAGGCTGCCCGACTCTGCAGGCAGCCCCTTTCCCTTATGCAAGATAAACAAAATAACCCATAAATGCAATACATAGTCCATACATGATGGGATGGATCTCTTGTGGCCTTTTAAGTGCCAGCATTGTAATTGGGTATAAAATAAAACCGAGTGCAATCCCTGTTGCTACACTGAAGGTCAATGGCATCATTAAGATGGTCACGAACGCAGGAATTGCGATTTCCAGTTTACCCCAATCAATATGTTTTACCTCCATGGCCATCAGTGCTCCAACAATGATCAGTGCCGGCGATGTTACTTCAGCCGTTATCACACTGAGCAATGGAGAAAAGAATAATGCAACCGCGAAGCATGCAGAGATAATTACTGATGTAAAACCTGTTCTGCCTCCAGCTGCAATCCCTGAACTGGACTCAATCATGGAAGCAGTTGTAGAAGTTCCAAGCACAGAACCTACTACAGTTGCACTGGAATCAGCCAAAAGCGCTTTGCCGGCATTAGGAATTTCATTATTTTTCATTAAGCCAGCCTGACTTGCAATCGCTATTAAGGCTCCGGCTGTATCAAAAAAGGCAACAAATAAGAAAGTAAATATTACTGCCAGCATTTCCGGAGTAAAGACTTGATCGATATGAAGAAAAACCTCACCAAATGTCGGTTCAAGGCTCGGGATGGCCCCGATGATTTTTTCCGGCTTATCAATAATGCCAATTAACATTCCGGCAGCTGCTGAAATGACCATACCATAGAAAATGGCCCCTTTAACTCCTCTTACCATTAAAACGATTGTTAATATAAAACAGAAAACAGCCAGAAGCGTGACTGGGGATTTGATATCGCCAATCGCCACAAATGTCGCATCATTTCCTACAACAAGGCCCGCATTTTTCAATCCTATGAAAGCAATAAAAAATCCGATGCCGCCTGCAATTGCATGCTTTAAATCCTTCGGTATAATGTTAATAATTTTTTCGCGTATTTTTAATAAACTTAAAATCACAAATAAGATCCCTGAGATAAAAACACCTGTTAATGCCGTTTGCCACGGAATACCCATTCCGATGCAGACAGAAAAAGTGAAGAAAGAATTGAGGCCCATGCTTGGGGCAATCCCAATCGGATAATTGGACAGCAGGCCAATTAATAAAGAGCCAATAATAGCCGAGAGTGCCGTAGCAGTAAAAACAGCCCCTTTATCCATTCCGGCCTGGCTAAGGATAATTGGATTTACAATTAGAATATATGCCATTGATAAAAATGTGGTTAAACCTGCAATTGTTTCCTGTTTGTATGATGTTTCTCTTTCATGAAACCGGAAAAAAGATGACATGCCATTCCCTCCTTTTTTTTGGAAAATAAAAAAGCTCCGCAAGATGCGAAGCTGCCATAAAGAAAAACAGAAGAAAATAGCATGCCTATTCAAACAAGCTATATCCCCTGTAGTCAAGCTATTTACGGCAGCCCGGTAGAAACGCTCAGACCCTATCTCTGAACATATACAGGTAAAATGTAAGGCTCAGCACATCAATTAGTGTACTGCCCAAACATTATATATTGATATAATGAAACCAATTCTAGCAAACTCTAATTTGGACGTCAATTCTTTAATTTATTCTGAGAATTCTCTTTATCAAAGTGGTTAAGAAGATTTAACGTTAATTTTTTGCGTTAATGGGTAAATAATAAGAAAACCCGCATGAGGAGGCAGGTCGTAATGTTCATTGTTTATGCAAGCTTGATTCTTATAGCAGCATCTCTGATTTTTCTGGGCATCTATGCTTTTAAAACGTACAAGGATGCCAAACCCGCAATTAAGAAGCTGACAGCAATAAGCACTGTCATGCAGCTAAAAGCAGATCAAGTGAAAAATGGGGTTGACGAACTGACAGCAACCCAGAAAGAAATCCAAAGGGATATCAATTTTAAGAAACAAACATTTAATAATACAGTGGCTGCTGTTAAAGAAACACCAAAAAAAATTAAAAAGTGGTGGAACATTAAAATACCTTTTATCCATCAGATAAAGTGAAACTTCAATCAGTGAGGGTTTTCCTTATCCCCCACTGATTGTTAGTCGCGTTCTAGTGTCGCTAAGATCTCCGCTAGCGCTTCGATCAATCG
>NZ_MRTQ01000031.1 GCF_001956215.1 Paenibacillus sp. FSL R5-0490
TTATAATACCACTTTTCCGCAGTAGCTCAGTGGTAGAGCATTCGGCTGTTAACCGAACGGTCGCAGGTTCGAATCCTGCCTGCGGAGCCATTTTCATAAAGCCCCTTATGGGAATTATGAGCTGCTGCTTCCATAGCTCAGCAGGTAGAGCACTTCCATGGTAAGGAAGAGGTCACCGGTTCGAGCCCGGTTGGAAGCTCTCTTAATGTAGACAACTAGAATACTAGGCCCCTTGGTCAAGCGGTTAAGACACCGCCCTTTCACGGCGGTAACACGGGTTCGAATCCCGTAGGGGTCACCATAATGGAGGATTAGCTCAGCTGGGAGAGCATCTGCCTTACAAGCAGAGGGTCGGCGGTTCGATCCCGTCATCCTCCACCATATTTGCCGGTGTAGCTCAATTGGTAGAGCAACTGACTTGTAATCAGTAGGTTGGGGGTTCAAGTCCTCTCGCCGGCACCATTTGTTTGAGAACGAGCCATTAGCTCAGTCGGTAGAGCAGATTGCAGCATCAGTGAGTTACTTCACCCGAATAGCAATCTGTGACAAAACACGCAGTGTTTTGGAACATCTGACTCAGCAGAATCAGGCTTTAGGAAACATCACTCATCATGAGCCATTAGCTCAGTCGGTAGAGCATCTGACTTTTAATCAGAGGGTCGAAGGTTCGAGTCCTTCATGGCTCACTTTATAGAAAAACGGAGACCTTGGGAATCGAATCCTGAAGGTCTTACTTGTAAATACAAATATGCTGCGGAAGTAGTTCAGTGGTAGAACATCACCTTGCCAAGGTGGGGGTCGCGGGTTCGAATCCCGTCTTCCGCTCCAAATGGGGCCTTAGCTCAGCTGGGAGAGCGCCTGCTTTGCACGCAGGAGGTCAGCGGTTCGATCCCGCTAGGCTCCACCAGCATACATAATATACCAATCCTTAAATCCGTGTGGTTTAAGGATTTTTTTTTTATAAATATCGGAAAAATAGGACCTTCACCCCAGGCAGCCGTATATATATACACAATTTTGTCGAGTTGAGTCATGTGTTTGAAAGCGGTTAAAATGTATATATGAAGGGAAAGGGAGGACTTGTATTATGAATAGACAGAAATTATCGATAATTGGGATGCCGATGGATCTTGGCCAGATGAGACGCGGTGTGGATATGGGGCCAAGTGCGATTCGGTATGCCGGAGTGAATGAACGTTTAAAATGTTTATTTGAAGAAATCCATGATCAAGGCGATATTGCTATCGGCCGTCCGGAGGTTCAAATCGATCCAAATTCAAATCTTCGAAACTTACACCTTATTGCTGAAAAAACAGAAATGCTTGCAGAAAAAGTTGATCACGCCATAAAAGACGGTTCTTTTCCATTAGTGCTCGGAGGCGACCATAGCATCGCGATTGGAACATTGGCAGGGGTATCAAAGCACTATACGAATCTTGGGGTAATCTGGTATGATGCCCATGGGGATTTAAATACTGCTGAGACGTCACCTTCAGGAAACATTCATGGCATGCCGCTTGCTGTAAGCCTGGGTATGGGCCATCCGCTTTTAACCAATGTTGGGGGATATGGTCCAAAGGTTAAGCCCGAGAATATTGTTATTATTGGGGCAAGGTCATTGGATGAAGGAGAACGGGAGCTTATTAAGGAAAAGGGCATTAAAGTGTACACCATGCATGAAATTGACCGACTTGGAATGACAAAGGTTATGGAAGAGTCTATTACATATTTAAAAGAGAGAAATGCAGATGGTGTTCATCTGTCTCTTGATTTAGATGGGCTGGATCCGCATGATGCACCAGGTGTTGGAACTCCGGTTATTGGCGGCATCAGCTACCGTGAAAGCCACTTGGCCATGGAGATGCTTGCAGAAGCACAAATCATTACATCGGCTGAATTTGTAGAGGTTAATCCTATTTTGGATGACAAGAACAAAACAGCTACTGTAGCAGTTGCGCTTATGGGTTCACTATTTGGCGAGAAGCTTCTATAATAAAGGAAAATAAAAATGAGCAGAACATAGACAAGTTCTGCTCATTTTTTTGCTGTAAGTGTATAATATTTATTTAGAAGTTCATCGAGTTTAATGCTGACATCAACTACCATGTGATCTGTAAAAGATCCGGAAGCTGCTAATTGAATCATTCTTGTCCGGCAGTCCTCAATATCTCTCAATAATTCCTTAACACACACCGTAACCAACCCTTTTCAATAAATTTAGTACTTTTATACCCTAAAAGAAAAAAATTAAACCAGAATAAGTAAAAATTTGCTAATATAGAAATTGAATGTTTTTTTAATTAAAACGAAACCTTTTCCGCTATCGATTCGTATTATCGATTAGCCGCACTGGAGCGGAGGTAAAAAAATGGAGACAATCGTAAAGAAGAGGATAAAGCAAGTATTAAAAGGCGACCAGGATGCTTATGCTGAAGTTGTTGAAATATACAAAGATAAAGTTTTTCAGATTTGCTACAGAATGCTGGGAAACAGGCATGAGGCGGAGGATATCGCTCAAGAGGCCTTCTTAAGAGCTTATGTAAATATTGCCAGCTTTAATATTGACTTGAAATTTTCCACATGGCTCTATCGGATTGCCACTAACCTTTGTATAGACAGAATCAGAAAAAAGAAACCTGATTATTATCTGGATGCAGAGGTCGCCGGAACGGATGGACTGAACATGTATTCTCAAATCGCTTCAGATGCGAGGCTGCCGGAGGATGATGTAGAAAGCTTGGAACTGCAGGAAACAATCCAAAGAGAAATCTCGAAGCTTCCTGAGAAATATCGTTCGGTTATTGTTTTAAAATATATTGAAGAATTATCGCTGAACGAGATCAGTGAAACACTCGATCTTCCATTGGGAACCGTAAAGACCCGGATTCACCGGGGCCGGGAAGCTCTTAGAAATCAATTAAGATATGTTTAATAAAGAGGGTGAGAACTTTGAAATGTCCAGCAGAAATGGTTGTTTATATGCACGAGTACCTAGATGAAGAGATCTCAGCCGAACATGAGAAGGAATTAAGGGCACATCTGCAAACCTGCGTGGAGTGTCAAACTCATTTCCATGAATTAAAGAAAACGATCGCTTTAGTCCAAAGCACTTCACATATACAGGCACCTGAAAATTTCACGGCAAATGTTATGGCGAAATTGCCAAAAGAAAAACGGAAAGTCGGGGTTCAGCGCTGGTTCAGGCATCATCCGCTTTTAACGGCGGCGTCACTCTTTCTTGTTCTGATGATGGGAAGCCTCGCCTCTTCCTGGGATCAGGATCACCAATTATCCGTTTCTAAGCAGCCGAACCTTGTGGTGCAAAACGATAAGGTGATTGTACCTGAAGGTGAAGTGGTAAAAGGTGATGTAGTGGTTAAGAACGGCGACTTGGAAATTCAGGGCGAGATCGAGGGGAATGTTACGGTCATCAATGGCCAGCAGTATATGGCTTCGGCCGGCAAGGTTACTGGAGAAATCGAAGAGGTTGATGCCATATTCGAATGGCTGTGGTATCACATCAAAACGGCAGCTAAGGATGCTGTAAATGTCTTTGAAACCGGAGAGACAGACAAAGAAAAGTAGTCAATAATATAGAGAATCCCTGCTATAAAGCAGGGATTCTTAGTATGCAAATGACAATGCTGAATTTTCCAGATGGCATATGCTGTTTCAAAATTGGAATTAGCGATGAATATGATATAATATGAAAGTTACATAAAGGAACATTAGGCATTTTTGCTTTTGAAATATATATTTGGAGGAAGGATAATGTCGTTTGCGGATTTCTCTATTTTGAAATTGTTGGCTAATACAATAGACATTCTCCTTGTCTGGTACGTCATCTATAAACTCATAATGATTGTTAAAGGAACAAAGGCTGTCCAATTGCTGAAGGGGATTTTTGTCATTATCCTGGTTAAAGTAGCAAGCGACAAGTTCCATCTGCAAACATTAGGATGGATGATGGAGCAAGTGCTTTTATGGGGATTTCTGGCCATCATAATCATTTTCCAGCCAGAGCTGCGAAGAGCACTGGAGCAATTGGGAAGAGGAAGGTTCTTCTCAAGGACTGCTAATCAGGAGGAGGAAAATCAGGAGAAACTGGTCGAGTCTATTGCGAAGGCTGTAGATTATATGGCTAAACGGCGCATTGGTGCGCTAATTTCAGTTGAGCGGGAAACAGGGCTGAACGATTATATTGAAACCGGTATTGGGCTGGATTCCAGAATTTCATCTGAGCTCCTGATTAATATATTTATACCGAATACACCGCTGCATGATGGGGCCGTTATTATTCAAAAGAATTGTGTGGCGGCAGCAGCCTGTTATTTGCCTTTGTCAGAAAGTCCTTTCATTTCAAAAGAACTGGGCACCAGACATAGGGCTGCTTTAGGCATAAGTGAAGTAACTGACAGCATTACCATTATCGTTTCTGAGGAAACAGGAAGTGTTTCCTTAACCAAAAACGGGGAGCTGCACCGTGACTTAAAGGCTGAGGCATTTAAAGATATGCTTTCAAGTGAATTGCTTGTTCAGCAGAAAATAAAGCAGACTTCTTCAGGTCTTTGGAACTGGAGGGGGAAAAAGAATGGATAAGTTAATTGATAAAATGGTAGACACCCGCTGGTTTATGAAGATTGTTGCCTTGATTCTTGCCCTTTTTCTTTTTGACTCTGTGTATGATGCAGATAAGGAATTAAAGGAAATAAATGTTCCGGGCCAGCAGGATTCAGCCATTATTGAAGATGTCCCGGTGAAAAGCTATTATGATACGGAAAACCTGGTCGTAACCGGTACACCGGATACAGTTGATTTGAGTTTGGAGGGCCCAAAAAGTCACCTTGAGTCAGCGAAAAAACAGCAGAACTTTGAAGTATATGTAGATTTGACAGATGCAGAAATTGGCTCGCAAAGAGTAGAAATTAAGATTCGTGATATCTCAGATAAACTGGATGTGACCATTAATCCTCAATATGCAGATGTGACCGTCCACGAAAAAGTCACCCAGGAATTTAAAGTGGATGCAGAATTTAATAACAGCCTTCTTGGTGAGGGCTATACGGCTGAAGCGGCATCTGCAGAACCAAAGACGGTTAAAATCACGGGAGCCAAAGAAGTAATCGAGCGGATCAGTTTTGTTAAAGCAACTCTTGATGTCAAGGGTCCTATAACCGAGACAATCGCTGATGATGCAACAGTCAGGGTATTGGACCGTGAGATGAATAAGCTTGATGTCATTGTGGAGCCTCAGGCCATTCGGGTAACAGTTCCGGTTAAGCAGTTAAGCAAGACGGTGCCGGTTACGATCGTCCGGAACGGGGAAACGCAAGATGGGGTAACCATTAATTCGATTAAACTTGATGTTAATGAGGCTTCTATAACGGGCCGGGAAGATATTTTGAATGAAACTGAAAGTGTCAGGGTAGAGGTAGATGTCAGCAAGATTGAGAAAGATACTGTGCTAACCCTGCCGGTTATTATTCCGGATGGCATTTCAGCAGTAGATCCTAAAACAGTGAAGGCGTCCATTGACGTCAGCACTGAGGAAAATGCAGGAAAAGAAGAAGAGGAAAACACAGAGGAGCCTGCCGAAGAAACACAGGCACAGGCACAGGATCAGGAGGTAACCAAGACCTTTTCCAGCCTTGCCATTAACTTAGCCGGCTTATCAGAAGAATATGAAGCGGCCCTTAAAACTCCTGCTTCCGGAAGGACAAGTATTACGGTTACCGGGAAAAGCAGCAGAGTTCAGGATCTCAAAGCGGACGATTTTAATCTGTATTTGAGCCTGGCAGACCTTGGAGAAGGTGACCATGAGGTGCCAATCAATGTAGACGGCCCTTCAGGTGTGGATATAAAGCCTGATGCAGGTAAAGCGACCATAACGATAACAAAAAAAGAAGAAGCTTAGTATAGTTTTTAAAGTTAGAAGGAGCGATTATAAAATGGGTAAATATTTCGGTACAGATGGAGTACGCGGAGTTGCAAATAGTGAATTGACACCGGAGCTGGCCTTTAAGCTGGGCCGTTTTGGAGGTTATGTATTAACGAAAGACCATGATCGTCCGAAAGTATTAATCGGCCGGGATACCCGTATATCAGGCCATATGCTGGAAGGCGCACTTGTAGCAGGGCTATTATCAATTGGAGCAGAAGTTATGCGCCTTGGAGTCATTTCAACGCCTGGTGTTGCGTATTTAACAAAAGCATTGGGGGCAGAGGCTGGAGTCATGATTTCTGCTTCTCATAATCCGGTTGAAGATAACGGAATCAAGTTCTTTGGCCCGGATGGGTTTAAGCTTTCCGATGATCAGGAAGCGGAAATTGAGGAATTAATGGATATGGCAGAAGATCAGCTTCCAAGACCAGTCGGAGGAAGCCTGGGGCAGGTAAATGATTACTTTGAAGGCGGACAGAAATATCTTCAATACTTAAAGCAGACAGTTGATGAAGATTTCTCCGGCATTCACATTGCGCTTGATTGCGCGCATGGAGCTACTTCGCCGCTTGCAACGCACTTATTTGCTGACCTTGATGCAGATCTATCCATGATGGGCGCATCTCCTAATGGCTTAAATATCAATGCAGGAGTCGGATCTACTCATCCTGAGGCACTATCTGCCTTTGTAAAGGAAAGAGAAGCAGATGTTGGTTTGGCTTTTGACGGAGACGGAGACCGTTTGATCGCTATTGATGAAAATGGCGATATTGTGGATGGAGACCAAATCATGTATATTTGCGGAAAATACATGAAAGAACAGGGAAGACTTAAGCAGAACACAGTCGTTTCTACTGTCATGAGCAATCTTGGTTTCTATAAAGGACTGGAAGCCAACGGGGTCGAAAGTGTGCAGACAGCTGTAGGTGACCGCTATGTTGTGGAAGAAATGAAGAAGAATGGCTATAACCTTGGCGGAGAACAGTCAGGACATATTATTTTCCTTGACTACATCACTACAGGAGATGGACTTTTGACTGGGCTTCAGCTTGTGAACATTATGAAGGTAACTAAAAAGCCATTATCTGAGCTTGCAAACGAAATGAAGAAATTCCCGCAGAAGCTTGTGAATATCCGTGTAACAGACAAGCATCATGTGACAGACAATGAAAAAGTGAAAGCAGTCATTGCACAGGTTGAAGAAGAAATGAACGGAAACGGCCGCATTCTTGTCCGTCCTTCCGGAACAGAGCCGCTGGTCCGTGTCATGGCAGAAGCGCCAACAGGTGAACTATGTGCTTCATATGTAGAGCGCATTGCTGCTGTTGTTGAGAGTGAAATGGGATTAAAAGAGTAAAAAGCACAATTCATATGCATAAGGGAACTCCTGAGCTCCCTTATGCATATTTTTATATATGGCAGCTTCCATCTTTTCTATATCCCTATTTGTTGACGGAAGTCTGACTTTGATGTATGATAATCCTGTTTTTGTATTTAAGAATACAGGACATCCTTATTCAAGAAGAGAAAGGTGGATAGTGAGAGAGAATAGTAATTTAAAGCGCCTGAACTGATCCTGGACGTATGGATTAGTTGACGAGGAGGAGGTTTATCGAATGTTCGGCGGATGCCTCCCGGTTGAAAGCACAACCGATGATTTCTTCTTTAAAACATTCAGGCAACTGAATGGACAAAGAGAAGGGAATGCTAAATTTAAGAAGCGCTCTTCTAAGAGGCTGTTATGCCCCTCAGAGCAGCGTATATAAAAAAAACAGAGATAAGGGGCAGGACTGCCCCGAAAAGGCTTCTTGCCCCTTCATTATTAGGAGGAAAAGAAGTATGTGTGGAATCGTTGGATATATCGGAAACTTAGATTCAAAGGAAATTTTATTAAAAGGCTTGGAAAAGCTTGAATATAGAGGCTATGATTCAGCAGGAATCGCAGTTATGAACGATAACGGAGTTCAGGTTTTCAAGGAAAAAGGCCGTATTGCGGACCTTCGCAGTATTGTTGATGAAGATGTAATGGCAAACACGGGAATTGGACACACCCGCTGGGCAACTCACGGTGTGCCAAGCACAGTCAATGCTCACCCTCATCAAAGCAATTCCGGCCGTTTTACGCTTGTTCATAATGGCGTAATTGAGAACTATGACATCTTAAAGCGCGAATATTTGCAGGGAGTAGCTCTTCAAAGTGATACAGATACAGAAATCATCGTTCAGCTGATTGACTTATTCGTGAGCGAGGGATTAAGCACTGAAGAAGCGTTCCGTAAAACGCTGACACTTTTAAAAGGCTCTTATGCAATTGCTCTTTTGGATGCAGAAAACAATGAAACGATTTTTGTAGCGAAAAACAAGAGCCCGCTTCTGGTTGGATTAGGCGAAACTTTCAATGTAGTCGCTTCTGATGCAATGGCGATGCTGCAGGTTACAGATCAGTATGTTGAACTGATGGACAAAGAAATCGTTATTGTCACAAAAGATGCTGTTCAAATTCAGACACTGAATGGTGAGGCTATCAGCCGTGATCCATATACAGCTGAATTGGATGCAAGCGACATTGAAAAGGGAACATACCCTCACTACATGCTGAAAGAGATCGATGAGCAGCCTTTAGTGATGCGCAAAATCATCCAGAAGTATCAAAATGATCAAGACGAGCTGACGATTGATCAGGAAATCGTTGACGCGATGAACGATGCGGACCGCATTTATATCATTGCTGCAGGTACTTCTTATCATGCAGGACTTGTTGGAAAGCAGTTTATTGAAAAAATCGCAAAAATTCCAGTTGAAGTTCACATTTCAAGTGAGTTTGGCTACAATATGCCATTGCTTTCAGAGAAGCCGTTATTTATCTTTATCTCTCAGAGCGGTGAAACAGCAGACAGCCGTGCCGTGCTTGTGAATATTAAGGAAATGGGCCATAAGGCGTTAACCATTACAAACGTTCCAGGTTCAACTCTATCCCGTGAAGCGGATTACACATTATTGCTTCATGCAGGTCCTGAAATTGCCGTTGCTTCTACAAAGGCATATACAGCCCAGATTGCTGTATTATCTATTCTTGCAGAAGTAACTGCGAAGAGCCGCGGATTGGAGCTGGACTTCAACCTTGTACAGGAGCTCGGCATCGTTGCGAATGCCATGGAAGTTCTTTGTGATGCGAAGGAAGAGTTCGAAGACATTGCACGCAAATTCCTTTCCACTACTCGCAATGCGTTCTTCATTGGCCGTGGAATCGACTTCTATGTTGGCCTTGAAGGTGCACTTAAACTGAAAGAAATCTCATATATTCAAGCTGAAGGCTTTGCAGGCGGAGAATTAAAGCACGGAACTATTGCTCTAATCGAGAACGGTACGCCAATCATTGCCCTGGCAACTCAAGAAAGTGTTAACCTAAGCATTCGCGGCAACGTCAAAGAGGTTGTTGCCCGCGGAGCAAACCCTTGCATCATTTCCATGAAAGGGCTGGAAACAGAAGAAGACAGCTTTATCATTCCGGAAGTGAACGAGCTATTAACACCTCTTATCTCTGTAATACCATTACAATTAATCTCTTACTTTGCTGCCCTGCACCGCGAGTGTGACGTAGATAAGCCGCGTAACCTGGCTAAGTCGGTTACTGTGGAGTAAGGGGATATTTCATCAAATAAGATGTTCCCTAAAACGAGTGGAAATTGGAGGATTGCCTCCAGTTTTCCTCGTTTTTTTTTGTCCAAAGCGGGGAAGCAGGATTCTGACAAAAAACAGGAGAATAAAGAAGTAAATTAGGGAACAACCCATTAAACGACAGTAGAAAGATTAGTTGAACAATATGTTTTATTATGAAGGGAGAATAATATGCCTTGTGTACATGAATTTGGGATACTTGATGATTTAGATAAGCAGAAAGACTACATTCAATATGAACCACACAAATACAATTGTGTTTCTGTTAATGATGATAGTATAAAAAGTCTTGATAACTATTTATCTGCCATGAAGACCTATTATCATTCATTTAGTCGTTCAGAATTCGGTTTAGCCTATTACGGGATTACCCTTATTCCACCTGAGTCGTTATCATTATTTTATGATATTGTCACGTCAGCAGAGTATTTTAAGAAATCTGATGAGCTTAAGGAACTTGCTTCAAAAATCATACAAGCAATAGAGGAAGAGCAGTGCATGATTCATTTTGGTGTTTAATATTAAGTGTATTAGGCTTTTTTAATCAATAATTATAGAAATTATCATTATTACAAGTGGGTGTTAGATTGGATTATACAATGGAATTTGCAGATTCTCTGAGAAGTAAAAAAGTAAAAGTAAAAGAAATAACTAAATGGGGAGCATACCTGAGAAAGCAATGGGAAGAAAGTTTTGCTAACCATCTCAGTGATAAAGAAAAGAAGTCCATTTATTTTTATGACGATGAAGATGGCTTTTGTGGCTACTTATGGCACTTATTTAGTTATGAGAGAAGGGAATGCTTAAAGGAGGAACAGGCTGATATAGCGTTTAATAAAGAAGTGAAGATGTCTTGTTACGTTTTTTATCAGCATTCGGATGATGCTCTTATCCTTGAAAATACTTCACTTTTAACAGCCAGGGACTTTGCAGATGAAGAGGATATTTACGTAGTAGATAAAAAGTTTAATTGGACTTATATAGTAACCCATGAAACAGGCTGGTGCGGTCCATATTTTAGCCGGAAGTGACCTTTAATCTTTACATTTTAAGAAGAGGAGGAGGAGGCAAGAGGCAGTGTAGCAGACGGGAGTGCTGAACCTGGACGTCATACTGAATTCATGAAAAAATTTAATAAAACAGTTGCTGACCATCCTCAATTGGAATCGGTGCTTATTCCTATTGGTGATGGACTGACAATCTCAAAAGTAATTAAATAAAGGCTTACAAAACACAAAAGCAGAATGCTCGATGAAGCATTCTGCCTTTTATTGTCTATAAATCGTAGTAATTTAAAAGCAAATAAGCAATCCATCTGCTTTGAGGGCAGTTTTGGATATTTGCAATCAGCCCTTGTACAATAGCTGGACTCAAGCTGCGGTCCTGTACATCCTTCTTTAATAGGATGAGGGATTCCTTTTCAATCGAATCTTCTAGTTCCTCTATTTTCTGCGCCATGATTTCAATCATTTGACCGTCTGTCATCTCTTCATGTCCGGCCTTCCTGAACGTGTCATAGAGCTCGTCTGTTATAAACGGGATTTCTGAGTGCTTTGCCAGCAGGTCCGTTTTTTCAACGAGTGACCGGCACAGAAGGTCCAAATCCAAAGGTATATTGAAAAATAAAAATAAATGAGAGTACACATGCATGAAGCCTTTGATGCAATAAATTAAATCATATTTTGTATGCTGGACAGTCTCACCATATAGCTGGTCCAGCATTGATAGGGTGATATCATCAATTAATTGGTCAAAGTGGCGCCCCTTTGATAGCAGCTCTTCATTAAACGTATGCGCTTGTTCCTTAATAAAAATCTTGGCGAAGTCAGAATGCTTTTGAAAGGAGTGGAAAGTGGTGTAATAAAACTTCCTTAAAAGCTCTCCGCCTGTATTATTCGGATCTTTGACTATTCGGTCAATATCTGAGACAAACTGATCCATAAACTGATCGATCAAAGCCATGATTAATTCATCTTTTGATTTGAATGATAAGTAGAAAGCTCCTTTGGAAATACCGGAGTGAACGGTGATCTGCTGAACAGAGGTAGCTTCAAACCCTTGCTTGGCAAAGAGTTCTAAAGCGCTTTCCATAATTAATTGCTTCTTGCTCATGTAAGAATGTCACTCCTTTTTGATTGACAAATGACCACCTGGTCATTATTATATGTAATTGAGTCTAATAAGTCAATTTAGGGTAGGTGCACAAGTGAAAGGGTTAGTGAATTTTGTCCTGCAGAATAAACTTGCAGTCTGGCTGTTAACAATTATTATCACGGTATCTGGCATTTATTCAGGTACACGGATGAATATGGAGACTATTCCGGATGTCTCAATTCCTTACTTAATGGTAATGGACGTATATCCGGGGGCAACTCCTGAAAAAGTGATGGATGATGTGTCCATCCCAATCGAAAAAGCCGTCGAAGGCCTTGAAGATGTTAAATCTGTTTACTCAAATTCATATTCTAACATGTCGAATATCCAAGTGGAATATGAATATGGTATTGATATGGACGAAGCCAAACGTGCTCTTCAATCGGCTCTGGATGCAGTGGAGCTGCCGGAAGGAGCACAGGAACCGACCATTACGGCCATCAGCATGAACATGATGCCGGTTGCTGCGCTGAGTGTAAGCAGCAAATCAGAGGATATTGTGGAGTTAACTTCAACAGTAGAAGATATCATACTGCCAAAACTTGAAAAAATTGATGGTGTAGCATCAGCGACCATCACGGGCCAGCATGTGGAAGAAGTGCAGCTCACATACAACGAAGAAAAATTGGCTGAGCTTGAGCTCACCGAAGATAAAGTAAAGGAAATGATTCAGGCAAGCAACATGGCTGTATCATTGGGACTTTACGAATTTGAAGAAGGTGAGCAGGCTGTCGCAGTGGACGGCAAGTTCATGACCGAGGATGAATTAAAGAACATGCTCATCCCGGTAACACCAACCGCACAAAACCAGTCACCTTTTGTGAAGCTTAGTGACATTGCCGAGATTGATACGGTCGGCAGAGTGCAATCTGTATCACGTACAAATGGTGATGATGCCATTGCCATTCAAATCGTCAAAGAACAGCAGGCTAACACTGTTGAAGTAGTCAACAATGTCAAAGAATTAATCAAGGAAGAAAAGGAAAAGATTGATGGCCTTGTCATAGATCTTTCACTTGACCAAGGTAAGCCGATTGAAGATTCCGTTTCAACTATGATTGAAAAGGCCGTGTTCGGCGGGCTGATTGCAGTCTTGATTATTTTGCTGTTCCTGCGTGATTTTAAATCAACGATCATCTCGATCGTATCGATTCCAGTTTCGATTTTTATGGCGCTGCTATTGCTTCACTGGATGGATATTACGCTGAACATAATGACGTTGGGAGCCGTTACGGTTGCCATTGGCCGTGTTATTGATGACTCAATTGTAGTCGTTGAAAATATTTACCGCCGCCTTCATCTGAAGGAAGAAAAACTGACAGGGCGCGCACTTATTCGAGAAGCTACGATTGAAATGTTCAAGCCAATCCTCTCCTCGACATTGGTAACCGTTGCTGTATTCGCACCGCTCATTTTTGTCGGGGGAATGGTCGGCGAGCTGTTTACGCCATTCGCTTTGACCATGACTTTCGCGCTTGGTGCTTCACTTCTTGTAGCGATTACCATTGTTCCGGCACTATCTCATTTCTTGTTCAAAAAGAAATTATATAGTGAAAAAACGGAAGGAAGCCATAAAGAGGCTGGAAAGCTGTCAAAATGGTATAAAGGCATACTTGAGAAGACTCTTAATCATAAGATTATTACTTCCATCATTGCCGTTGTCCTGCTGGCGGGAAGCTTAGCGCTGACACCTTTGATCGGATTCAGCTTTATGGGCAGCGAAGAAGAAAAAGTGATGTACTTAACGTACACACCTGAAGCTGGAGAATTGAAAGAAGAAACATTAAAGAACGTTGAAGCAGTAGAAGAAAAAATGCTTAAACGTGATGATATTGACATTGTTCAAATATCTGTAACCGAGGAAGCGGACCAAATGACTGCCATGATGGGCGGAGGTGCAGGCGGTGCCTTAATGTACCTGATCTTTGACCCTGAAATGGATAATTTCCCTGAAGTCCGTGAAGAAATAGAAGATTATGTGTTTAATATCGGACAATCTGGTGAGTGGAAAAGCCAGAGCTTCACCTCTATGTCCGGTTCAACCAATGACGTCAGCTACACATTCTACAGTGAAGATTTAGATAAGCTGAATGATGCTGTCAAAATGGTCGAAGATGTGCTGAAGGAAAATAAAGAATTGGAGGATGTTTCTTCAAGTGCAGAAGATGCCTTTGTTGAGTATACCTTCAATGTGGAGCAGGATGAACTGCTGCAGTACGGTCTGACAGCGGGGCAAATTGTCATGATGCTGAATCCTTCAAACACCAAGGATGTTCTGACAACGATTGAAAAAGATGGTGAAACCCTTGAAGTCATCGTCCAGCAGGAGAAGGCGGAACAGCCGAAATCCATTGATGATATTCTGAAGACTCAAGTACCGACAGCAATGGGTACAACGATGCCTCTTTCCGAGCTGGTCACAGTGGAAGAGGGCACGACACATAACACGCTTGCCCGCAGTAAAGGTGAGTACTACGCAACCGTATCAGGCAGTGTGAAAGGCGATGACATCTCAAAGGCTACTTCTGCAGCAGATGACGCGATTGATAAATTGGATCTGCCGAAAGGTGTAACAGTTGGTGTAGCCGGCGTTCAGGCGGATATGAATGAGACATTCACACAGCTGGGCGCTGCGATGCTTGCTGCGATCGCGATTGTGTACTTTATTCTGGTTGTCACATTCCGTGAAGGAGTGGCGCCATTTGCGATTCTCTTCTCCCTTCCATTTGCCGTGATTGGTTCGTTTGTTGGCTTATTAATTGCCGGTGAAACCATTTCTGTATCGGTCATGATGGGAATGCTCATGCTAATTGGTATCGTCGTAACCAATGCCATCGTTCTGGTGGACCGGATCATCCATATGGAACGTGACGGCCTGGTCATGAGGGAAGCCGTACTGGAAGCGGGAGCAACCCGCCTTCGCCCTATCCTGATGACAGCCATTGCGACAATTGGCGCCTTAATTCCACTGGCCATCGGCTCCGGCGGCGGTGGAGGGCTTATCTCCAAAGGCCTTGCGGTTACCGTTATCGGCGGTCTGGCAAGCTCGACACTATTGACTCTGATCATTGTGCCGATTGTGTATGAAGTATTATCGAAAATGTTTAAGAAAAACCGCAGAGAAATCGAAGAAAACTAATAGAAAGCCCTGCAGGATAGATGAATGCCTGCAGGGCTTTTCTCTTTATTCAGCTAAATCCCCCTGATAAACTCCCTCTTTTCTTTTACAAGATCGACTCTTGCAAATAAAAGTACATACATAACAGCAAAAATAAGATATGCCAGGCCAATGATCAGGCTAAGGGTCCTTGGAGCAAATATCTCAAGCAGAAATCCTGCTGTACCCATGGAGACAGCCAGGGAAAGGTTGGAGATCATCTCCATTAAACCGAAAAAGGTTCCCTGCCTGGATCGGGGTATGAATTTCATCATCACGGTATCCAGGCAGATGTTGCCGATTCCGCCCGCAAAGGTGATCAGCACGACAGTGAAAAGGGCTGCGTAAAAGCTTGGCGCGAGACTCAGTAAAACATGGCCGGCGCCTTCTAATGCGATAAAGATGATCGCAAGTGCAAGGAGGCCGCGCTTCATCATATGAGAAAAAAAGGAGCTTAGAATAAGGCCAATTCCCAGTGCGCCATACATAAATCCCACACCCAACTCACCCATATCAAAAACTTCCAGCCCGTATATACTGACAAGAATATTGTCTATGCCATTGGCGAGCGGCATGGTCAGCATCATAATAAAAAAGGCAATCAGTGCGGAAGAGCCAAGAATCAGTTTCCCTGGTGAAATGGCTGCCGATGTCCCCGGTTTCCTCCTATGTTCCTCGGAAACTGACGGGAAAACCATTCTGGAGATCAGATACGCTGATAACAGAAAGGTAAGGCCGTTAATCATAAAAGCAGCATGGTTCCCAAGAAAGTAGGCGAGGATCCCGCCGGTGCTTGATCCAATAATGAGGACGGAACCGATCATAATTTGTTCAATCGCATTTACATATATAAGCCTATCTGATTTTACAAGGGCAGGTATCGCAGACATTCTTGCCGGTGAATAGATGGCTTCGCCCATTGAGATCAGGAGTGCACTTGTGTAAACAATCCATAGATCCCCGGGTTCCCTTACGAAAAGAAGGCAGAGGACGGCCGGCACTCTCAGCAGGTCCACTGTCACCAGAATGGCTTTCTTGGAAAAGCGGTCTGCGAGCATGCCCCCTATTGGAGCAATGAAGAAAAAGGGTGCCATGCGAATGGCGAATAAAAGGCCGATTGCGACTCCAGAGCCGGTTACATGGTAGAGTAGCGCAAGCAGTGCAACCTGTGTAAATCGATTTCCAATTCCATTAATGACACCAGCCCAAAAGAGCTTTTGATAATTTTTCTCCTGTTTCCATACAGTCCAATTTGTCATGTTAATGCACCTCAGTGGAAAGTGATTCGATAGTTATCTAATTTGTCGGCGGAAGTTAACGATTAGATATATATCTAATTAGATTATATTCAAATTAGTTTGTTTGCACAATCATATTTTTTCAGTGATGAAACTTTTCCTATTTAGAATCGTAAAGATGATTAAGGAGGCGGGTGCGATGAAACTGCTATTCGAGGTCATATTTCTGTTCATTGTTATCTATTTCAGCTATCACTACATTATCCTTATAACCAAAATGAAGAAAACTGCCCTTATTCCTTCAGATAAGAAAGACCTGAGTGCAGTAAGGAAATTCCCCCAAAAAACTTCGGATAGCCCTGTTATCTCCAAAAACAAGCTGGGGCTCACTATGTATGCTGTCATGCTGGCATTTCTAATCGCTATGTTTATAGTCGGTAAATATACTATGAATTTCAGCTGGACCTATCTCTATCTTCTGTTCATCCCTTTAATCAATGCCAAAGATCTCCTGAATGTCTTTGCTGTCTATGATGACGGCTTTATAAGCGGAAGCAGGTTTGTTCCATGGAAAAACCTGAAGTCCTTCCAGTTCAAAAAAATAGATTTAAATCATAAATACTATGGATTTTCTCCGGAAGTAAATGAAGGCTACGAACTTATCCTTAAAACAAAAATGTTCAGCCACAGTCTGGTTGTAACGGAAGAGGAAATGAAAGAGAGGCTTGCAGTATTAGTAAAACAGTATGCAAAAGAGAAATAAGCTGGCATTTTAGCACAGCCAGCTTATTTTCTATTTATATTCTATGACTAGCATATCCCAGTAGGTTAGGGAAGGAAGGGTAAATGTAATGGTATCTCCTGCCCTCTTAAATGGAATGCTGATTGGTTTTATTGATGGATAGTCCGGTGTGGTAAACCAGAGTTTCACAATATTCCTTTCATTTTTTATTTGAAAGCGGAGGCTGGACCTTTTGGAGGGAAGGGGCTGACTGGCATTTGTATCCCGCCATTCCATTGATGTTGCCTCAAGAAAATTAATAAAATGAACAACTTTTCTGTTCTCGGCCTGTTTTGCCAGCACCCAAACCTGCCCTTGTTTTGGTTCGTCTTTCGATAAAGGCATTTCATCAAGTGAGGTTATGTCAATGCTTGAAGAACTGACATGATCTCTTAACAGATTCTCATAGGCTGTAAGAAAGTCATAATATCGGATTAATTTTCTCTTTAATTTACCCGATAGACTCAATTGATTATGAGGGAAATATTCTTTGGAGAGCATATGCTCGCCGAGCTCAAGATGAGCTCCTCCATTAGCAAAAATAACTGAGTTTGTGAGCAATATTCCCGCTTCGTTAAATTCTCCTGTTTGATTGGAATGGTCATAATTCATATAAGCGGCCAGCACTGAGCTTTGAAAGCGGCTTGAGAGCGAAGCATTTTCATCCAGTATTTTCTTTAAATCGGCATAGTATTTATATTCATCCCAGACTTCTGTATAAAGAAAGGCTGGGGAAGCACTTGCAATTGATGACTGGCCATACTGATTGACAGCATTCACGACAGCCGTCTTTTCCGGAAGCTGCTGTTTTATTTTTTCCAAAAAAGGCTGAAAGCTGTCTGAAATGGAAATAGGATCTCCCCATTCATTGTACACCTCCCCGCGGTTTCCCAGCTGGTCAATGTGCCAGCCATCAAAAGGAAGATGCTCGTATACATTGTGATGCTTCTCGATGATATAATCCTGCCACCATGGATTTGTGGGATTCATTATCATGATATTGCTTTTCCAATCATCTGGAAGGGGATGGGCATCGATTAGTGTTTGATTGGGATCTTTGAACAATAGCCATTCCTGCGGAAGTCCTCTATTTTCAAAAGAACCGTAAAGCAAATTATAGCTCATCGCTTTCATATTTTTTTGGTGTGCCAGATCAATATATTGCTTAATGGTATTAAACGAGACTTCACGGTTAGCGACGTCCTGCCAATGACCGGCAGGAGAGCCATTTTCCATTTTTAGCGGCTCCTGATGCTCATAGTGCCAATCGTAAAACTGCAATCCGTTTATATGATATCGATTTAACCGCGAAATGACGTCTTCCATTTCTTCGATCGGGATCTCGCCAAAATCGGAAAGAAATCCATAGCGGGGAAACTTGCTCCAGTCACTGGAAACATCTACAGCTATCGTTTCAGATTGTTTATAGTCTTCTTTTACCATTTCAACTTCTGCCAGATAGCCTTTATAGTCCTCATCAGGCGGCTGCCAGCTCCATGATAGCTCGCCTGTTTTCGCTGCAGAAATCTCCTCTTCTCCGATCTTTTCATCTAAGTGGAAATAAGAGACCTTTAGTTTTCCATTTGATTGTTGAATTTTTAGAGTGAAGCGTACCTCATCTCCTGGATTGTACCGTGTCTGGTCGGTATGGAGGCTGCTGAAAAGATTCCCGGGTGCGGTGTTTATGCTGGTACGGGTCTTATCGGTGTCAGCACTCTCCAGGTATATAAAGACGGAGGCTGCTGTCAGCATAATCAATATCAGCAGCACAGCCCATTTAATCTTTGACATCAAGTTCACCTCCATTAATAAGGAAGGGACTAATCAGAATCTGATTAGCCCCATGTAAAGATATTAAAATTTAACTTGAACCTTCTTGTTTTCCTCTGCAGGAATATTGACATAGAGTGTTTTGGTTTTTTCTTCATAGAAGAAAGAACGCTTCGTTTTTGTCATCTCATCAAGAGATTTTGCTGACTTGTATTTATTGCCGGCAGCATGAACTTTCTTTGGCGCCTTTTCATTATTAAGCTTAAGAGTATACTGTGCAATAGCTGAATCAAATTGATTGGAGCTCATCGTTTGAGAGAATTCAATTTTGTTTCGTTTTTTCACGATGTTAAAGTCTGTTACATTAAATTCACCATCACGGTGGTCCAATGATTTGCCATCATCTTCATAAAAGCTGTATGTTGCTTCTTGATCCAGATAAGTGTCCAGTACAAGGTTTGTTAATTCTTTTTCACCAGTATATTGCTGAACTTCCCGTGTTGGGATCATAGAATCCTTTTTAACAAATATCGGTAATTGCTCAAGCGGTGCATTTACGGTAATGGTCTGGCCGCCCTTGAATTCTTCCTTTGTCCAGAAGTCTACCCATGTTTCACCTGCCGGAAGGTATACTTGACGGCTTGTTTGTCCTTTTGTGACAACAGGAGCAAGCATCAGGGAATCACCAAACATAAATTGGTCGCTGATATCGTATGTGTTTTCATCTTGCTGGTATTGATAAACCAATGGCTGCTGTACAGGTTTTCCTGTTTCGGAAGAATCTTTGAATGCATTATACAGGTAAGGCATTAACTGATAGCGCATTTCGATATATTTCTTGGCAATGCCCTCCACTTCAGTTCCGAATGCCCATGGTTCCTGTCCTTGCTTAACTTCTGCTTTCGCATCTGAATCATAATGGATGCGGGAGAATGGAAGAAAGGCTCCAACTTGGATCCAGCGGGTATATAGCTCACTGTCAGGGCGTGAAGCAAATCCGCCGATATCATTTCCGACAAAAGAAACACCGGATAAACCAATATTCATATTCATTGGAAGAGACATTTGCAGATGTTCCCAGTTACTTACATTATCACCAGTCCATAGAGCTGCATAACGCTGTGAGCCCGCATACATATCGCGAGTCAGGACGAATGGACGTTCATTCGGCTTATACATATCCCAGGCATTATACGTAGCTTCTGCTTCGTCATGGCCATATAGGTTGTGATACTCTGTGTGAAGAAGTTTATCATTTTCAAAGCCGAAATAAGTATCCAGCGGCATTGTGTGGTTATATTCGCCGCCATCTACAAATACAGCCGGCTCGTTCATATCATTCCAGATGCCGTCAATTCCTGCATCAAAAAGAACGTTATGGTTTTTTGCCCACCAATTACGCACTTCCTCTTTTGAGAAATCAGGGAATGCGGAATCACCAGGCCATACCGGCCCGATAAAGTTTGTGCCATCGGCATTCTTGCCCCAGTAATCATTCTGTGTACCTTCTTGATAGATTCGGTAGTTTTCATCCTGTTTGACTGCAGGGTCGTTAATTGCAATTGCATGGAATCCTTTCATTGCTTTCAGCTTCTGAAGGGCATCCTTGTACTTCTGATCCCAAGTAAAGACACGATACTCCTGCATATAATCAATATCAAAATGCATCGTATCGAGCGGGATGTTTTTTTCGCGGTATGTGGATGCTACATCAACAATCTCATCTGCTGTATAGCCCCATTTACTTTGATGAAGACCTAAAGTCCACTTTGCGGGAAGGTCCATTTTACCCGTTAATTCTGTATAAACATCCAATACGTTTGAAATTTCAGGCCCATACATAAAGTAATAAGTTAGAGGCCCGCCGTTTGCATAAAAATAGTAGTAATCATCCGATTCACTGGCCATTTCATAGTAAGAACGGTATGTATTATCAAAAAGAATACCGTATGCTTTTTTATCTTTTAATCCCATAAAGAAAGGAATGGCCGTGTAAAGATATTTCGTATCTTTCGTATAGGCGTAAGCATCTGTATTCCACATTCCGATGCTTTCTCCGCGCTGGTTCAGATTTAATCCAGCTTGCTCGCCAAATCCGTAGAAGTTTTCGCCTTTTTGAGTTTTCTTAAAGACGTAGGGCTTGCCATCTTCATAACCGGCAGAAGCTCCATTTTCTAAGTAATCTTCGTTAATGACATTTCCCTTCTTATCCAGAAACTTAATTCCGAAAGGAGATTTTTTAATTTTGATGGTTAATTCTTCAGTTGAGATCGTGAATTCTTTTCCATCCTGGGCAGTGAAGCGGGGAGTTTTCCAGTCTTTTTTCTGAATGGCAGGAGAATCTTCTTCTTGCTGTCCATCCTTTAGAATAGATACTTTTACAAGATCTTTAGAATAAATTCTGATATAGGCGTTAAATTCACCTAAATCAAATTGAAATCCATTATCCAATTTTTTGATATTTTTTACAGATAGTTTCTGTAAATTCTCCTTATTAAGCGGAGTATCTGCTTCCGGCTGTGTGACAGCTGCCAAGGCAGAAGGCAGGCTTGCTGAAAGTGCGATAACCATTGCAAGGGCTGCAATAAATAGCACTCTTAGCGATTGTAACGCTTTGCTCATATTGACACCTCAATCATTTATTTTTATAGCGATATTTACTTTAGCTCTCTGATGAAAGAAAGGTCAATACTTGTATATACAGGAATATCAAGGTGGGGGATAATACCCGCCCCTTGCTATGACAAAAGGATGGAAACGATTACTGCTGAATGAGAAAGCGTTTTATGCAACAGACAAAATGATTCAAATGTCCTTCATTTTAATGACTTGTAAAGTTGTGGGGGTATTTGTCATCAGTGTTTGTAATATAAAGCTGATGACGTGAAGACACATGAACCTATTCGCCTATTAAAAATGGTTAAAAAGCCGGAAATACATTATAAGACAACACGAAAGGGGATTGAAGTAATGACAATGTAACACAAAAAATATATTCAGAAATTTAAAAGTATTTTAAGTGCTATATTTTAGGGTGTCAGAGACAAAGAAGTTTTAAAATGCATTTTTGATGGTATTAATATAGTAAAAAAGCCAGAAAGGATTATGGAATATGAAAGAGATAACCGTCACAATCGATTATGAAGGAATGAAGTATCAGACTAATATCATCACAAATAAAGAAGCACGTGAAGAGGAAATTCTAAAGAAGGCTGAAGAACAGGTAAGAAAACAGTGGAATAATTAAGATGACCCCCCTTAATCAGCGAAGATAAGGGGGTTAAATATGGGATCAGTGAAGTTTTTGATTTAGTTTTTGCTGCAGCATTTCAATTTTATTTGGCAGGACAAATAAGTACTCTATTAAACTCTCTAAAAGCTCCATCAATAGGGAGGCCATATCCAGATCAATATCCTTTTCAAGATCAAGCATCTCGTAAAAGGCGCTGCCTGGCTGTGCCAGCTGGCTTAAAGACTGCAGGGGCCTTGCTAAATCAACATGTTTTGGCAGCAGTTCAAATTGCTTGGAAAGGTTTTGCCCTTTGACCTCTTCACCAAGAAAATTTTTCAGGATACTCTCGAGGACCCGCTTGGACATAACAGCTGTTGCAATTGTATCTTTGGAATAGCTGACATTTAAAGCTGATCGGTAGGCGCGTGTCAGGTCATTCGGCACTTCCTTTATTTTCTCCAGCTGAGTCAGGAGCTCCTTCGCTGAATTAGGATCATAGATATAAAGAATCGTCTCGTCGCTTGATTGGTCATCCTGATTGAGTATCATGATAAAAACGGATTCCTTTTTACAGGCCGAACAATTTCCATGGGAAAGTATGCTGGATTTGCTTGTATGATTATAATTTGCTTTAATCGTAAAAAGGCTTGGTTTGCTGCATTTTGGGCACTCGCATCGAACACTTGATGGCAGCTTCCTATAACCAAATTGACTATGAGAAATAATTTGTGCCGGCAACACTCTTCTCATTATCATATCCCCCCGCTAGAATTCATATTTTCCATTCCATTACATTTAAGTATAACTTTGAAAAATAAGAGGGACAAACCTGAAAAATATGGAATTTATGAAAGGCGGATAGGGAGTAATCAACGGTTACTTAAAAGTGCCTGCTTAACAAACCATAAGCAGGGATACTATACTAATTACTATTCTTTATAAGGAGATGAAAAAATGAAGAATCCATATCCTCGTTCGTTTTCGCATATAGGACTTTCCGTGCCGGATATCACTAAAGCTGTTCATTTTTATCAGGAGGTGCTCGGATGGTATGTCATCATGGAGCCTTCTGAGGTAATTGAAGATAACAGCCCCATCGGCCAGATGTGCACAGATGTGTTTGGTCCAGGCTGGGGAAGCTTTAAAATTGCCCACCTGTCTACCTCTGATAAAGTGGGAATTGAACTATTTGAATTTCCGAATAATGAGGACCCTGAAAATAACTTCGAGTTCTGGAAGACAGGCATTTTTCATTTTTGTGTGCAAGACCCGGATGTCGAAGGGCTTGTTGAGAAAATTGTGAAGCATGGCGGAAAACAGAGAATGCCAATTCGGGAATACTATCCTGGAGAAAAGCCGTATCGAATGGTGTACTGTGAAGATCCGTTTGGAAACCTGCTGGAAATCTATTCACACAGTTATGAGCTCACCTATTCACAGGGTGCTTATTAAAGGAGGAGTAACGTGAAAGCTTTATTATTAGAAGGAAAAGGCTTATGGGAAGAGATGAAAATCGGGGAAGCCGAAAAACCACAGCCTCAAAAAGGAGAAATTCTGGTTAAAGTACATGCGGCTGGTTTGAACCCTGTGGATTATAAAACAGCGACTGGCGGCAATCCAAATTGGCAATATCCTCATATTCTTGGAGTGGACGCGGCAGGTATTATTGAAGAAGTCGGCGAAGGCGTACAAGGATGGCAGCCTGGAGACAGAGTTGTTTACCATAGCGATTTAACCAAAAAGGGAAACTTTGCAGAATATGCAGTAACGACCGCACATACCGTCTCGCGCATTCCTGACTCTATATCTTTTGAAGAGGCAGCAGCTTTGCCGTGTGCCGGGTATACAGCTTATCAATCGCTTTTTCGCAAGCTCCGCATTCAAAAAGGACAAACCATATTAATTCATGCAGGTGCAGGCGGTGTAGGCGGATTTGCTGTTCAGCTGGCCAAACTTGCAGGTTTAACCGTTCTTACTACGGCATCTTCCCATAATCATGAATATGTGAAAAGCCTTGGAGCTGATTATCCTATAGATTATAAAAGGGATGACTTTGTTGAAAAAACCCTGGAAATCACGGAAGGAAAAGGTGTTCATTCCGTCCTGGATACGGTAGGCAGAGACAATGCCACTAAGTCACTGAAAGCTTTAGCATTTAATGGCCAGCTGGCTTTTATAGCAGGACAGCCTGATTTTTCACAGGCCGTTTCCTTTGCCCATCCACTATCTTTTCATATGGTTGCTCTTGGGAGTGCTCATCAATCCAATAACCTGGCTGAACAGACAGATCTCTCGGTGATGGGGGATGAGATGCTGAAATTAATCCAAGAAAAGAAGATAAGTCCGCTTCTTGAAGAAGTAATTGCTCTCGAGGAAGTTTCTTCTGCTCTGAAGCGCTTATCTGAGCGGGCTGTTAAGGGGAAAATTGCGGCCAAGCTAATTTAACTAAAAAGAGCTACTCCCGCATGGGAATAGCTCTTTTTCCATTATCCTTTATAAGGGTTATTGCGGTTTTCCCTGACATTGTTAAAATCATATGCATCTCGATTACGGGTATCGACATCATCGTTATAGGCCGAAACCGTGCGGTCATTTGTGCTCAGATCTTCAGGGTTTCCGCTCAGCGGACGGTTTAGATCCAGATTCTCATCTGTCCAAACACCGCTGCTGTTTCTGGTGTTATCCTTAAAAGCGTTTGTTCCGCGATCAAGCTCGCCGGGGTTCAAAGGATCAGTGCTTGTGTACGTTGTCCGGTCTCCATCTAAAACGGAACGGTCCGAATTTGTATAGCCATCAGTAAAGTCTGCAGACTTTGTATCAGGATCGACTAACACAAGGATTTTTCCTGATTTGACATCTGCTTCATAGCGATGTGCCTCTTCTTCCGGAATGCCCATGCCGATAAGTGCTCCGGCAATGCCGCCTGCACCTGCACCAACTGCGGCTCCTGTTAATGTAGCAGCAATTGGTCCGGCTGCCACAATTGGCCCGATTCCAGGAATCGCCAATGCGCCTACACCGGCCAGAAGACCTGTTAATCCTCCCAGAACACCGCCAGTAGCCGCGCCGGCAGCTAATCCCTCTTCCGTTTTTGTGCCTGTTTCTTCTGTAACAGCATCCACATCGTCTTTATTTTTACTAATTACGGAGATATCTTCGGGACGGTACCCTTCCACTCTTAACTTTTCAACCGCTTGAATAGCTTCCTGCTCTGTATCGTATGCACCTACAACATGCTTGTTTGTTGCCATGTTCATCATCCTCCTTAATAATTTTTGCTTATCTATTGGTGTACATACCTTTTTCATTACGCTCATAAACCGCGTGGATAAAATTACTAATAATTTTCCCTTGACTGATAGATGGCTTGACCTGTAACTGCATAATCGGTAGTTTTAAAAATAGAACAGGCACAAGGAAGGTTGATCTCTATGAAAAAACTTTATTATGAAGACCCATATATCAATACATTTGAAACAGAACTTGTATATCAGGCGGCAGACGACAAGGAAAGAGTATATGCCGTCCTGAAAGAAACGGCCTTTTATCCGACTGGCGGAGGACAGCCTCATGATGAGGGGACACTCAATGGCATAAAAGTGGTGGATGTCGAAGAAGAGGAAGGGGAAATCCGTCATTATTTAGAAAGAGAATTGGATCCTTCTTCCCTAGTATCAGGAGAAATAGATTGGAACAGACGGTTTGACCATATGCAGCAGCATGCCGGACAGCATATATTATCGGCTGCATTTGAAGAGCTTTACGGCTATAAAACAGTCAGCTTTCATTTAGGCAAAGAAACCTTAACCATTGATTTGGAAATCAGTGAACTGCCTGTCGTGCACGCAGAGGAAGCGGAGAGATTGGCTAATGCCATTATACTTGAGAATCGTCCTATTGAATCCAAGTGGGTGAGTGCAGAGGAAGCTTCCCAATTCCCGCTCCGTAAGCAGCTGTCTGTCAGCGAAGATATCCGGCTTGTGATCATTCCGGAGTTTGATTATAACGGATGCGGCGGAACACACCCAACATCAACCGGCCAGGTAGCCGGTGTAAAAATATTGGACTGGGAGCGCCAAAAAAAGAAAATCCGCGTTCAATTTATCTGCGGCAGCCGGATTCTCACGCAGCTTCAGACGAAACATGAAATTACCGGGAATCTGAGTCAGCTTCTAAATGCACCAGAGCAGGACCTGCCTGCAGCGGCCAGCCGCCTGATTGAAAATGGAAAGGACCTGGAGAAGCAGCTGGAAGCAGCAAAGGAAGCACTGTTAGCTTATGAAGCGAAAGAAATGTACACAGCCGGAAAGGGAAATTGCATCAGCAAGGTCTTTGAGGGGCGATCCATACAGGAACTGCAGAAGCTGGCACGCTTGATCGCCTCCCAATCTGAAAAGGCCGATGTGATCCTGATCAATGAAACCGCCGATAAACTCCAATTTGTCTGTGCCAGGGGAGCAGATTCTGAATCTGATATGAAGAGCCTTTCAGCAGAACTTCTGCAGAAGATTAACGGCAAAGGCGGCGGGAATCCTCAATTTGCACAGGGTGGGGGAGACAAGCTTATGAGCGGTGAGGACCTGCTGGAATATGCAATGAGAATTGCAGGCCAAAAGTAATTGAATCCGCATGTAATGGACAGATTTAATTGATAAAATATTTAGAAAAGTATTGAAAAATGATTGTAATACACCTTCTGTTGTATTACAATTTTGGTACGGGCCATGCATTATAATGAATGTTTATGATAACCTCATAAACGCCTCATATAATATCCGGTCTGCAGGAGGCAAGTTCATGTACAGACAAAATACCGTCTATATCATCGGGGACAGCAAAACATCATTGAACAATCCGATTATGCAAAAATATAATGGCTTCTTTATCGGTCTTGTGATCGACAGGGAAACAGATAAGATTGTAGATGCCGAATGTTCATCTACCATTAATTTAACCTCATTATTTATTAAATCGATATTTGTCGGCAAATCCATACTGGAAGCAGACAAAGTATCAGAAGAAATCGAAAGCCGCTACTTCGGCTCCTCGCAAAAGGCCCTGATTGTTGCCTTTAAAAATGCCCATATAAAATATACACAAATTATGAATAAGTAAAGCTGCTTTTTCTGTTTTCCGCAGATGAAATCCAGCTATCAGAGAACATCTCCGATAGCTGGATTTTTTGCATTTAGCATTTAATTACTGAGTTGATTGTAGCGGAAGGTGCGAGATCCTCGAAAATGCATTCGCATTTTCTTCGTGCGGTTTTACTCAAGGAAGCTTATTCAAAGTCCTGCCCCGCGGTTCGCTGAGCATCCTGGAGCGGAAATCAACGGGCAACATTGATAGGCGAATAACAATTTAAAAGGAAAGTAAATTGCTGATCCAATTTACAGAAAATATCAAAATAATATACAATATAGAAAACTATAATAATATAATATTTTGGGGGATTTTAAATGAAGCTTTATTTATCAGTTGATATGGAGGGAATTACGGGTCTGGCTGATCATACTCATGTCAGCTCATCTAAGCACAATTATGAACGCAGCAGGGTGATTATGACTGATGAGGCAAACCATGTGGTGACAGCTGCCTTTGAAGAAGGCTGCAGTGAGGTGATTGTCAATGACAGCCACTCCAAAATGAACAACCTGCTCATTGAAAGAATGCACCCTGAGACACAGCTGATTACGGGTGATGTTAAGCCATATTCAATGGTTCAGGGCCTGGATTCAAGCTTTAGCGGAGCCATGTTTGTTGGATATCATGCGCGAGCTTCCATGAAAGGGGTTATGTCCCACTCTATGATTTTCGGTGTAAGACATATGTACATCAATGATCATGCCATTGGAGAAATGGGCTTCAATGCTTATGTGGCTGGCTATCATGGCGTGCCGATTCTAATGGTGGCCGGTGATGACCAGGCGGCATTGGAAGCAGAGAAATTAATCCCGAATGTGACAACAGCTGTTGTAAAAGAGACGATATCACGGTCTGCCGTGAAATCGCTTACTCCCGCGAAAGCCGGCCAGCTTTTAAGAGAAAAAGCGGCAGAGGCGCTTAGCAAAAAGGAGCTTGTCAAGCCGCTTGTGCCGCCGGAAAACCCTGTATTGAAAATTGAATTTGCCAACTATGGCCAGGCTGAGTGGGCTGCTTTGATGCCTGGGGCAGAGATAGAAGAAAATACAACCATTGTCCGCTATCAGGCTAAGGATATTCTTGAAGCATACCAGGCTATGCTCGTGATGACTGAGCTGGCCATGAGAACTACATTCTGTTAGGAAGTGTTAATGAATGACTGGATACATAATAAAACGCCTCATCGCAATGGTCGTCACACTTTGGTTCATTATCACTCTGACGTTTTTCTTAATGCACTCCATACCCGGGTCGCCTTTTAATGAAGAAAGAAACACCAGCGAAGCGGTCCAGCGGAATATGGAGAAATTCTATCATTTGGACGAACCGCTGTATGTCCAATATGGGATGTACTTGAAATCTGTTGCAACATTCGACTTTGGACCATCTATTAAAAAGTCCTCCCAGACGGTGAATGAAATGCTTGGAAGGGGGTTCCCGGTGTCGTTTGAACTGGGAATTGTCACATTGATTGTGGCTGTTTTCTCAGGAATCGCCCTCGGAATTATAGCAGCCCTCCGGCACAATGGCTTTATAGACTATTTAGCTATGACCATAGCAGTTCTGGGAATATCAGTGCCAAACTTTGTGCTTGCCACACTCTTAATTCAGCAGCTTGCTGTCAACCTTGCAATCCTCCCGGTGGCTACCTGGTCAAGCCCGAAACATATGATTCTGCCGACTCTGGCGCTTGCGACAGGTCCCATGGCGATCATCGCCCGTCTGACACGTTCAAGCATGCTGGAGGTGCTGACGCAGGATTATATCAAAACGGCTAAAGCAAAAGGCCTGGCCCCGGTGAAAATTGTTTTTAAACATGCACTGAGAAATGCCCTTCTGCCTGTTGTAACCGTATTGGGGTCGCTTGCTGCAAGCATTTTGACAGGCACCTTTGTTATTGAAAAAATATTTGCCATTCCCGGAATGGGAAAGTATTTCGTAGAAAGCATCAATACGCGTGATTATCCCGTCATAATGGGAACCACCGTTTTCTACAGCTCGATTTTGATTATAATGCTGTTCCTGGTGGACATTGCATACGGAGTTCTAGATCCAAGAATTAAGCTTCACAAAAAGGAGGCGAGCTAATGGAACTGCGCAAACAGCATGATAACCGCAACCTTGCACCCGATATTCCGGATGACTGGTTTGTGCCAAAGGCCAAAGACGAGGATGCAGCGGAAGCAGTTGTAAGGCCAAGCCTTTCTTATTGGCAGGATGCATGGCGCCGGCTTTTGAAAAATAAACTGGCGATGGCAGGGCTATTCTTTCTTATTGCTTTAGCCTTTATGGCCATATTCGGCCCGATGATTTCCCCGCATAATGTATCACAGCAGTCATTGGCCAATCAGAATCTTCCGCCATCTTCAAAATATTGGTTCGGAACTGATGAATTGGGCCGGGATGTTTTCGCAAGAACATGGTACGGAGCAAGGATTTCCTTATTCGTTGGAATCGTGGCAGCCATGATTGATTTTGCAATTGGAGTCATTTACGGCGGGATTGCCGGCTATAAAGGCGGCAGAACAGATAATGCCATGATGAGGGTAGTCGAAATTCTGTATGGACTCCCATATTTGCTCGTTGTTATTTTAATCAGTGTTGTAATGGGGCCTGGTTTGTTCACCATTATATTCGCACTTTCCGTAACAGGCTGGGTCGGGATGGCCCGGATTGTCCGCGGACAGGTTCTGCAGATCAAGAACTATGAATTTGTACTGGCATCAAAGACTTTCGGAACAAAAACATCGAGGATTATAAAGAAAAACCTGCTGCCGAACACGATGGGCCCTATCATTGTACAGATGACATTAACAGTGCCATCGGCCATCTTTGCAGAAGCATTCCTGAGCTTTCTGGGATTAGGCATTCAGCCGCCTTTTGCCAGCTGGGGATCCATGGCCAATGATGGGCTGTCTACTATTCTATCAGGTCACTGGTGGCGCCTGTTCTTCCCTGCCTTTTTCATCTCCCTGACCATGTTTTCATTTAATGTGCTTGGAGACGGATTGCAGGATGCCCTCGATCCGAAGTTAAGGAGGTAGCAGCATGGAGAAAGTACTTGAAGTAAAAGACCTGCATGTCACATTTACCACTTATGGGGGGGAAGTCCAGGCTGTAAGGGGTGTATCATTTGATCTCTTCAAGGGGGAAACCCTGGCGATTGTCGGTGAATCCGGCTGCGGGAAAAGCGTGACGTCCCAGAGCATCATGCGGCTGATCCCATCCCCACCCGGGAGAATAGCGGGTGGCGCTGTTCTCTTTAAAGGGAAGGACCTGACAAAATTAAAAGAGTCTGAAATGCGGGATATCCGCGGCGCAGACATTTCGATGATCTTTCAGGATCCTATGACGGCTTTGAATCCTACGATTACCATCGGGGAGCAAATTATAGAAGGAATTATGCAGCATGAAACCATTTCACGGCCGGATGCCCGTAAAAAGGCGCTGGAAATGCTGAATTTAGTTGGAATACCAAATCCATCCGAAAGATTGAAGCATTATCCGCATCAATTCAGCGGCGGGATGAGGCAGCGGATCGTGATTGCCATGGCCCTTGTCTGTGAGCCGGAAGTGCTGATTGCCGATGAACCCACTACAGCACTGGATGTAACGATCCAAGCCCAAATTTTGGATTTATTTAAAGATATCCAGAAGAAAACTGGAGTATCCATCATTATCATCACCCATGACCTCGGGGTTGTCGCTCAAGTAGCAGACCGCATTGCAGTGATGTATGCAGGAAAAATAGTGGAGGCCGGAGAACGAAGGGAAATCTTCTATAATCCGCAGCATCCCTATACGAAGGGCCTGCTGAATTCTGTTCCGCGTCTTGACCTGGATGGAGCCGATCTTATTCCCATAGGCGGATCGCCGCCGGATTTATTCGCTCCGCCGGCCGGATGCCCATTTTTTGCCCGCTGCGGTTACGCAATGGAAGTATGTGACCGGGTTTATCCCTATAAAACGCATTTAAGCCGGGATCATCATGTGGACTGCTGGCTCCAGGATGAGCGGGCACAGAAAATGCTTGCAGGTGTAAAGTAGGTACTTCCTTTCGCAGTGCCGGACCCGGTACGGTGAAAGTTATGATTCTATCAGCTGTCTGACAGGCATCTGATAGATAAAGAAATATATTTTAAGAGGGGGAAAAAGGAATGAAAAAGTTTTTATCGCTGCTGCTTGCAGGTGTGCTGCTATTTGTTATGGCAGCCTGTACGGCAAATGAAAATGCCGGCAAAGAAACAGACAGCAAGGATGATGGCAAGAAAGAAGAAGAAAGTGCTGAAAAAGTGCTTTATTTGAACAATGGCCAGGAGCCGACTTCGTTTGACCCTCCAATCGGCTTTGACTCTGTTTCCTGGAGTGCGCTGAACAACTTAATGGAAGGTTTGACACGTCTGGGACAAAATCATGAGCCAGAAGCAGCCATTGCTGAAAAATGGGATATCTCAGAAGATGGAAAGACTTACACCTTTCATATCCGTGAGGGTGCAAAATGGTCAAATGGCGATCCTGTAACAGCAGGTGATTTCGAATTTGCCTGGAAGCGTCTTTTAAATCCTGACACAGGTTCCTCAGCAGCTTTCCTAGGCTACTTCATTGAAGGCGGAGAAGCTTATAACAACGGCGAAGGCTCTGCTGATGATGTAAAAGTAAAAGCCGTTGATGACAAAACATTTGAAGTGACTTTAGTTAGTCCGCAGGCTTATTTCTTAAGTGTAATCACAAACCCTGCATTTTTTCCGATCAATGAAAAAGTAGCAACAGAGAACCCTCAGTGGTTTGCTGAAGCAGAATCTTTTGTGGGCAACGGTCCTTTCAACCTGACAGAGTGGGAGCATGACAGCCACTTTGTAATGGAGAAAAACGATCAGTACTGGGATGCTGAAAATGTAAAACTGGATAAAATTAATTGGGCGATCATTGACGATACCAATACAGAATACCAGATGTATCAAACCGGAGAGCTTGATGTATCGGCTGTTCCATCTGAGCTGAGTGAAAAGCTATTAGGTGAAGCAAAGGTTGAAGACCAGGCTGGTGATTACTTCTACCGATTTAACGTAAATATGGAGCCATTCCAGAATGAAAACATCCGTAAAGCTTTCGCAATGGCAGTAGACCAAAAGCAAATTGTTGACTTTGTAACCAAGAATGGAGAAAAGCCTGCATACGGATTTGTATCCTATGGATTTAAGGATGCTGATGGCAAGGATTTCCGTGAAACAGCAGGAGATCTTGTCCAAACGAATCTGGAAGAAGCGAAGTCCCTTCTTAAAAAAGGAATGGAAGAGGAAGGCTATGAAACACTTCCTGAAGTTACATTAACGTACAGCACAAGTGATTCTCACAAAAAGATCGCAGAAGCTCTTCAGCAAATGTTCAAGGAAAATCTTGGCGTTGAAGTGAAGCTTGCCAACATGGAATGGAATGTATTCGCTGAAGAACAAAAAGCGCTTAAATTCCAATTATCACGAAGCTCATTCCTTGCTGACTATGCTGACCCAATCAACTTCCTTGAAAACTTCCAGACAGGACATTCCATGAACCGCACTGGCTGGAGCAATGAAAAGTACGATCAGCTGATCAAGGATGCGAAGAATGAAGCAGACGAAGCAAAGCGCTTTGAGCTTATGTATGAAGCGGAAAAAATCTTATTCGAAGAAATGCCGATTATCCCTATTCATTTCTACAACCAGGTATATCTCTATAATGATGCTGTTTCAGGAATCGTCCGCCATCCGGTTGGATACCTGGAGCTTAAATGGGCAGATAAGAAGTAATACTTCTTCGGCTTGATGTGAAAGTGACAGGAAAAGGGGTGTTCGTGTGAACATCCCTTTTTTTAAAGTAAAAGTGTGAACAGAAAAAGTCTTTTAATTGCGCTTTTCGAGATTATTTCCCGAAAAATAATGCATTTTCCCGAAATTTAGCTTATATCCTCGACAATTATTTCATTTCCCAAATAATGCTTTTGCTGCAGGAGCATATAATGCTATAAAACGAAAAGGATGTGACAGCATGGCAATCAAACCTCAGCGCCTGAAAAAAGGTGATGCGATTGGAATTATAGCACCGGCAAGCCCGCCCAATCAGGAGAACCTGAAACGATCCCTTTCTTTTTTGGAAAAGCTTGGTGTAAAGGTAAAGATGGGCGAGCATGTGACAGATCAATATGGTTACCTGGCCGGGAAGGATGAAGACCGTCTGGCGGATTTACATAACATGTTTGCGGATAAGGAAGTCAAAGCCATCATTTGTGCAGGCGGCGGGTATGGAACCGGGAGAATTGCGTCCCAAATCGACTACAGTCTGATAAAAGAAAACCCGAAAATTTTCTGGGGATACAGCGATATAACATTCCTGCACACAGCCATTCGCCAAGAGACAGGATTGGTCACCTTCCATGGGCCGATGCTCGCCTCTGATATTGGCAAAGAGGATGCGGATCCGCTATCCAAGCAATATTTTAACCAGTTATTTGAGCCGGTCACGCTTGACTATCCAGAAGGAATTTCAGAATTGGAGACGATGGTGAACGGGCGTGCCGCGGGTGTCTTAACGGGCGGAAATCTGTCTCTTATGGCCAGTACAATCGGAACACCATTTGAAATTGATACAAAAGATAAACTTGTGCTTATTGAAGACATTAACGAAGAGCCCCGTGCGGTCGACCGCATGCTAAACCAGCTGCATATGGCCGGGAAGCTTGCGGATGCGGCCGGCTTTATCATTGGGGACTTTAATAATTGTGTTCCGGAAAGAGAGCTTTCCCTGGAACTGGATGAAGTGCTGGATACGTATATCAAAAGGGTGAATAAGCCTGCTGTTAAAGGCTTTCATATCGGCCATTGCTCTCCGCATATTTCTGTGCCATTAGGTGTAAGGGCAGAATTGGATGCAGCCGGTAAAAAGCTGACAATCGAAAGCGGAGTTAAGTAAAAGGGTGGTATAGATGAAAATAAACACGATCGAAACATTTAGAGCTGCAGTACCACTGAAAAAACCATTTAAAACAGCTTTGAGAACAGTTGAGACAGCGGAAACGCTTGTTGTAAAAGTAACATGTGATAACGGGATAGCCGGGTGGGGGGAAGCACCACCCACTGTGGTGATCACCGGGGACAGCCTATCAAGCATAGAGTCAGCCATTCATCATGTATTAAAGCCAATGCTGATCAATAAGAGTCTTCTAAACTATGAGGAGATTTTCCAGGGGATTCAGTCCGCTTTAATAGGAAATTCGAGTGCAAAGGCAGCGGTGGATATGGCTTTATACGATTGTCTTGCACAGCAATGCAAACTGCCTCTTTACCAATTTTTGGGCGGACATAAGAATGAAGTGGAAACGGATTATACAGTAAGCGTCAATGGCCCTGAGGAAATGGGAGAAGATGCCGTTTCCTATGTTCAGCAAGGCTTCGATGTTCTTAAGGTAAAGGTAGGCAAGGATGATATTTTAACAGATATAGAGAGAATACGGGAGATCCGCACCCGAGTAGGATCGAAAATTAAAATCCGCCTGGATGCCAATCAGGGCTGGAAACCAAAGGATGCTATTTATGCCATCCGGAAAATGGAAGCGCTGGACTTGAACATTGAGCTTGTCGAACAGCCTGTGAAGGCATGGGATATAGAGGGCCTTAAGCAGGTGACCGATGCGGTTGATACACCGATTATGGCAGACGAAAGTGTCTTTACTCCGAAGCAGGCATTTGAAGTCATTAAAACGCGAAGTGCTGACCTGATTAATATCAAGCTGATGAAATCAGGGGGCATCTATCAGGCGCAGATCATTAATCAGCTCGCTGAAGTATGCGGGATGGAATGCATGGTAGGCAGCATGATTGAAACCAAGATCGGCATTACGGCCGCAGCCCATTTTGCAGCCAGCAAAAAGAATATAACCCGCTTTGATTTTGACGCCCCATTGATGATGGCAAAAGAAATTGTGGAAGGCGGAATCCGCTATTCCGGCCGCAAAATTACCCTGCCATCTGAACCTGGCCTTGGCATTAGAAATGTATCATTGGCAGTGAACAAGCAGGAATTGACATCCTGACAATTTTAAAAAGGAGGAATTCGGTTTGGCAACTAAGCAGAAATGGCTGGTTTCGGTTCCGGCTGCGACCTTGTGGACAGCAAGTGATTCATCAAGAGAAATGGACACTGAAGCCATTACTAATCCAGTTAATCTGGACGCTTGGCTTAAAAAGTTAACCTATGAGCCCCGGCTGGAGCTTTGCGACGGGAATCTGGTGCAATCACAAGTACTATACGGAGAAGAAGTGATTGTATTAGAGGAGAGAGATGGATGGGTACATGTTGTAGTCCCGAGCCAGCCTTCTTCAAAGGACGAGAAAGGATACCCCGGCTGGTTGCCGAAGGCCCAGCTGACTCAGAATGAAGATTGGAAGCTTGATAGTGAAAAAGCTGCTGTCATCCAGAACAAAAAAGCAACACTCTATTCGATTGACAGAGAGCCCGAACTACTTCTAAGTTATCAAACTGTACTTCCGGTCTTACAAGAAGAAGCGGAGTGGATCCGGGTGCAGACACCTGAAGGAGAAGGATTCTTGAAATCTGCTGACGTAAAGGTCATTGAATCAATAGGGGCTATACGGAAAGGCAGCGGCAGAGACATCATTGCTGCGGGTGAACAATTTATAGGCCTTCCCTATCTATGGGGCGGCATGAGCAGCTATGGATATGACTGTTCAGGGTTCAGCTATTCGATGTGCAAAGCAAATGGAGTGATCATTCCCCGTGATGCCCATGATCAGGCGGAAGCAGGGAAACCGGTCGAACTGGACGCCATTGAACCCGGGGACCTATTATTCTTTGCTTATGAAGAAGGAAAAGGCAAACTCCATCATGTAGGCATCTATTATGGTGATGGCAAGCTGCTTCATTCTCCTAATACCGGTAAAAACATCGAAATTATCGACTTGAAAGATACCATCTATGAAAAGGAACTATGTGCAGCTAGACGTTACTGGCAAGAGACGGGGGAATAAACATGGCAAAAGAAGCACTTTTACAGGTCAACAATCTTAAAAAGCATTTTTCAATGGGAAAAGGACAAACCCTGAAGGCTGTTGATGATGTCTCCTTTCATATCAAACAGGGAGAAACATTCGGGATTGTCGGTGAATCCGGCTGCGGAAAATCAACTGCAGGGCGTACCATCATTGGTTTATATAACCGTACAGAAGGTGAAGTCCTGTATGACGGGAAAAATGTCCATAACATGACTGAAAAAGAGAGGTTTGCTTTTCACAGGAAGATGCAGATGATTTTTCAGGATCCGTATGCCTCCTTGAATCCGCGTTCTACCGTACAGGAGATTATTTCCGAGCCCATGGAGGTTCATGGGTTATATCCGAATAAGAAGGAACGGCTTGAGCGGGTCTATCAGCTCCTGGAGGATGTGGGTCTTAACCGCGATCATGCCAACCGTTATCCGCATGAATTCAGCGGCGGACAGAGGCAAAGAATTGGAATTGCCCGTGCTCTTGCGCTGGACCCGGAATTCATTATTGCTGACGAGCCGATCTCAGCACTGGATGTATCGGTACAGGCCCAGGTGGTGAACCTGCTTAAGGGGCTTCAGAAGAAAAAAGGGCTGACCTACTTATTTATCGCCCATGATCTCTCAATGGTTAAGCATATCAGCGACAGAATCGGCGTTATGTACTTAGGGCATCTGGTGGAATTAACCACAAGCGAAAACTTATATAAAAATCCGCTTCACCCCTATACACAGGCCTTGCTGTCGGCGATTCCCATCCCTGACCCTGATGTCGAGGATAACCGGGAAAGAATCATTTTGGAAGGGGAGCTCCCAAGTCCAATGAATCCGCCAAGCGGCTGTGTATTCCGCACGCGGTGTGCTTATGCGATGGAGGCTTGTGCTTCCATGAAGCCTGAGTGGCAGGAGATTGAGAAGGATCACTTTGTGGCCTGCCATTTATATAATGAAAAAGTAACTGGCGACCATAACCGGCCTCAAGTAGCGGCTGCGAAATAAAATGGACTTTCATACTCTTAAGGCGGAAATTCTTACATTGGCCAGCTGCTGTGAAGGCCGCGTTGCCGTATATATCCATACTGAGGATGGTTTCATCGAAAAAGATGCCGATGCCGTTTTCTCTTCAGCCAGCTTAATAAAGGTGCCGATTTTACTTGCGGGACTTTCACAGGCGGAGAAAGGGCTGCTTCAGCTTGAGGAGGAAGTGGAAGTTACTGCTTCAGCCCGGGTTGGCGGTTCGGGTGTATTGCAAGCCATGGCCAGAGATTTGATGATCAAGGTGACAGACCTAATGACACTAATGATCATTGTGTCTGATAATACAGCGACTAATCTTATCATTGAGCTGCTCGGTATAGAGAAAATCAATCAGCTTTTCAAAAGTCTGGGGTTTGATCATACATCATTAAACAGAAAGATGATGGATTTTGAAGCACTGAAAAACGGCATTGACAACACCACGACTGCCAGGGATATGGCGTATGGGCTAAAGGCATTGGCAGAGCAAAAGCTTTTATCAGGGAAGTATACTGAAAAAGCACTGTATATATTGGAAAACCAGCAGTTTAAAAATAAACTAGCCAACACGATAGACGAGGAAAAGGTTATGGTTGCCAATAAAACAGGAGAACTTCCCGGCATAGAGCATGATTGCGCCATATTTACCCATAAAGGAAAAACAGTCTGTGCTGCAGTACTTGTGGACAGGCTCCAAAATCAGGCAGCCGGCAAAGAAGTACTGTCCGCAATCGGCAGCCGCATTAATCAATATATGACACATAAATAAGGAACCGCTCACTTAGAACGGTTCCTTGTTTATGTGTGCAGTTTTTGCACCGAGACTGCCATATTATTTATGATGAAAAGGGCATTTCCCTTCAATTGGCTTAACGTCATCACCGATGAAGTATTGTTTCCACTCACGGTGTTCGGGATCCCCATAGTGGCTGATGTTTGGATGGGTAGGGAGGCCATCCCATTTTTCAACACGTTCCCTTACTTTTTCCCTGGACATGACGCCGCCTTTCGTGGTGCCTTCGAGACCTTCAAAAATGCGGCGCGGCTGGAATCCGAGCACAAGGCTATTGCCCAGATCCCTCGTCTTTCTCTGCTTATATGCAGGTGCATTGCCAAACACAAAGAATGGCTCCTCCGCAAAAGAAAACGCCCATAAATGATGGTCCGGATCTGTCGGATAATCCTTCGGCCACGGTTTAGTATCAACCTTATGCAAATACTGAAGGATATTCCAGAAATTTTCTCTATAATGCTCAAGCGGCTTTTCATCTTTTTCCGGCTCCACAAATACAAATAGGCCATGACGAATAAGCTTTGGTGCGTCAAAGAGCTCGATAAAGGATTCAAGAGCCCCTGGCAAATTAGACCAGTCTTCCTTTGTAATATAGGCATATCTCAATTCGCCGCGCATTTCGGCAGTCATTCCAAAATAGCACGGGAAGGTTTTATCTGTAACTGTATCATGAAATGTTTTATATTCTTGAATAACCCACTCAGGCACAACTTCGGGGTTAGTCATATCTTCTTTTGTTAAAAGAAACTTACTGGCAGTTTTCATTTTTTCACCTCAGAATATTTTACTTATGAAATATGTACCCCTTAAAAAGTCCTTTGAAACTAGCTGGGTGAAAAAGGAAAAGAAAAAGACAGCCTCGATGGCTGCCTTACGATTTTCGGTATTTATATTGGTTAAGCTGAAAGCGGATAAAACAGCCGATGCAAAATCCCAGAATGGCAATAAATGCTGAAAGAGCGACCATAGCTGTAAAAACATACCCTGCAGCTGTCCATCCCAGCAGAAAGCTGATCAGCCCAAGTGCGAGACAGGCAACGGCAATCACCTGATTAAATTGCTGCTGCTCCCAGTCTTCGGGAATGTACTCAGAAGGACTTTTTCTAAGAAAATACCTTGCTGTACGCATAATCGGATTGAAACCGAACAATAGGCCCATTGTACCTGCAAGCAGGGGAATGGCGAGAATCCAGGCTTCTCCGGTAAACCACGAAGCTAAAACACTTAATACGATTGACCATTGATTGGTTCTTACGAGCGGACGGGGAATCGAAACGGGTGTATTTGCCATCTATTTTCCGACCTTTCTCATTGGTTTTATAGGTATTAATAGTTTACTGAAGTTGTTTGATTTTGTGAAGAGAAAAAGCCTGGAAAATAAAAAGTACGATTCAACTTTGGACAGAGAGAGCAGAAGAAGGAGCGCCAGAGTCAGAACCTGGATCAGCTTCAGACACAGAAAGGAGAAAAGAGCCAGTTAGAGTCAGAACACGGCCCAACTTCGGACACAGAAAGGAGAAAAGAGCCAGTCAGAGTCAGAACCCGGGTCAGCTTCAGACACAGAAAGGAGAAAAGAGCCAGTCAGAGTCAGAACCCGGTCCAACTTCGGACACAGAAAGGAGAAAAGAGCGAGTTAGAGTCAGAACCCGGGTCCAACTTCGGACACAGAAAGCAGAAAGAGGAGCGCCAGAGTCAGAACCCGGACCAACTATAGACACAGAAAGCAGAAAAGACCAAGCCAAAGTCCGAACCCAGCTTCACCAGCAATAACCCACCGCAAAACACCGGCTTACAAAGAAAAAAGACCCTGGAATGACATCCAAAGCCTCCTTTCGTCAAGCAGGTCGCCGCCCCAGGCGGTACCCAGCGAATCCCGCCATAAAAAATCCTACGTGCTCAAACGATCCTTTGCTGCTTTTCTAAATGAAAACTGCGGTATGCTGATTCCAATCAGGATCAGCACAATCCCGAAAGTCTGTGCTTCTGATATCCTTTCCCCAAGGATCAGCATAGCGGCAGCAACAGCTGCCGGAAGTTCGGCAGAGCCTACAATTGTGGCAAGCCCTGAATCTAAGTGGGGTGAACCGATTGCAAAGAAGACAATAGGGAAAATAGCGCCAAACAATGCCATCAGCAGTCCGAATTTCCATAGGCCCCCAAGCTGAATGCCGCCGCTTATTAAGACGGGACCTGAAACAGCTGCAACCAGAAGAAGTCCGCCAAATGTGATGAAGATGCTCCTCTGTATGGTTGGAATTCCTTTGCCTGCTTTACCGCTTGCAAAAATGAACACGGCAAATGTAACCGCAGATAATAAGCCATAAATCAGGCCATCTGCTTGAATAGCATGTGACCCGGAATTAATCAGGTTGCTTGCAAATACCGTTCCTATAATAAGCAGGATCGAAGAAATGATTTTTGCTTTGCTGGGCATCTTTCTTTCATATAATGCTTCAAAAAGAATTCCAATCCAGGTGAACTGAAATAAAAGAACAACAGCGATGGAGGCCGGGTTCCGATCAAGGCTCATTCCATACAGAATGCCCGTTAAGCTTAAGGAGGCACCGGTCAATAACAAAGCTGCTGCTTGTGTAAGGGTGATTTTCGTTCTTTTGATAAATGGGAAAGAAAGCAATAATAAAAGGAGCCCAATTAAATATTGGCTTCCGGTCAGTTCGGGAACAGAGTGGCCGGCCTGAAGTCCCAGTTTAACAATGGATGCCAGAACGCCGTAACTGCATGCGCCGAGAAAAATAAAGAATGAATATTTTAAGTTTGCCATTATGGAGACTCCTTTCCGAAATAAAAATGAAGCAATCAGATAAATCATAACACCTTAGAGTGTCCAAAGGGCAAAAATTTTTTCAGCACAAAAATAAGAGCCAGTGATCATTCTCACTGACTCTCTTGCCAAAATCGATTATTCTCCTAAGTAGGCTTGCAGCATCCAAATATGCGTATCCAATTTTTCCATTAACCCGATGGCGAAATCGGCTGTCACTTGATCTTCCCGTTCCTCTGCAAGCTGGGCTAAAGAGATTAATTGTTCCTTAATATGTTTATAATCCGAAGCAAGAGCAGCAACCATGTCTTCTGCTTTCTTTTCCCCATTAGATTCTTCAAGAGTCGTAATGCTTAGGAATTCCTTCAAGCTTGCTGCAGGTAAACCGCCGATTGCAAGCAGGCGTTCCGCTGCCTCATCTACAACTTCCGCCGCTTCATTATATAATTCTTCGAACTTTTCATGAAGGGTAAAGAAAAGAGGGCCTTTTACAAACCAGTGGTAGCGGTGCAATTTCGTATATAGGACACTCCAGTTAGCTATTTGTACGTTTAATGCATCATATAATTTTTCCATCGTAATTCCCCCTAAGTAATTTATATACTAATTATAACAAATACTAAATTATAATCAATACTTATTTATAATTATTATAAATAAAGAACAACAGTATAACCGTTGCCAATTATGGTAAAGTGATATAGTACGGATTAATAGCAGAGACAGTTAGTGAGGAATATAAATGGAATATGTTTTCTTTATTATTCTCGGAGCGCTTATCAGTGTGCTCTCGGGGTTTTTTGGGGTAGGCGGGGGATTCATTCTTACTCCAACGCTTATGCTTTTTGGTTTTTCTCCAGTAGAAGCGATCACCACGAGTTTACTGTTTTCGATTGGGACGTCCCTTTCAGGCATCTCCGCTCATATCAGGCTGAAGAATATAAGGCTTAAGCAGGGGCTGATACTTGGATTAAGCGGAATGGCAGCTACTCAGGCCGCCCATCCATTTGTTCTGTTTCTTGAGAATAAAGGCTGGGACACGTGGGCCGTGCCCGTTTTTTATATCATATTGCTGTCTTATTTTGCTTTGAGCATGCTGAAAAGAAGGGAAAAATCAGCCAATGCTGTTCACTCTTCTGAACATTCGCCTTCCATTGTGAAGATGGTGCTGATTGGATTTTTTGCAGGATTTGTTTCTACTACATTAGGGGTGGGCGGCGGTTTTATTATGGTGCCTTTATCGGTCGCCTATTTAGGGATGATGCCGAAAAATGCGGTAGGGACCAGCTTGTTTGCTGTCATGTTAATCGTATCCGCAGGCTTCCTGTCCTACGTTTCCACTGTCAGCATTGATTATTGGATTGGCCTTTCACTCGTAGGAGGAGGGCTCATTGGCTCACAGTTTGGTGCGAAACTTACCTCCTATTTTGAGAACGAAGAGATTACTTATATGCTTGGTGCCTTATATATGGCGACAGTCGCCAGTGTGATTCTGAAATTAATACATTTGAATTATACCGGTTTAGTGCTGATGGCCATTTTTGTCGGCGGATTTCTGGTAAGAAGCCTTGTGAAAATGCAGAAAGCCAAAGCCCGGACAAAGGCAAAAAGGGAGAGGCCATAACGGCTTCTCCTTTTACATTTGCCGGGGCACCTTCATGCCGAGTGTCTGCATTCCATCTGTAAGAACAATGGTGACTGCTTTGACGAGGGCAAGTCTTGCCTGGATGCCGGCATCCTTCTCCAGTATTCTTACCTGTCCGTAATATTTATTGAAAGCCTGGGCAACATCAATCAGAAATTTAGCGAAAACGGAAGGGGAAAGCTGCCGATAAGATTGTCTGATTTTCTCAGGATATTGATAGAGCAGCTTAATAATTTCCCAGCTGTAAGGATCGGATAGCCCGCTTGCGGCAGATGGTATATCATCTGCCTTGCGGAGCAGGGAATAGGCCCGTGCATTGGTATATTGCAGATAAGGACCTGTCTCTCCTTCAAATGTCAGCATATCTTCAAGTGAAAATTCAATATTGTTCATGCGGTCATTTTTCAGATCATGGAACAAAATGGCTCCGATGCCGACTGCTTCAGCGACTTCATTTTTATTTTCCAGACCGGGATTTTTAGCCTCGATACTGTTCTTTGCGAGAAGAACTGCTTCATCCAGAACCTCCTCCAGAAGGATGACTCTTCCTTTTCTGGTAGACATCTTTTTTCCATCTTTTAAGTAGAGGCCGAACGGAACATGTTTCATACTGTCCGCCCACTCATAGCCCATCTTTTTGATCACGCTTTTGACCTGCCTGAAATGGATGCTTTGTTCCTGGCCGACAATATATAGGGAGTGATCAAATTGATAGTTTTCCCTTCTGTAAAAAGCCGCAGCCAGATCGCGTGTTGCATAAAGAGTCGCTCCGTCGGATTTTTTGATTAGGCATGGAGGCAGGTCTTCATCAGGCAGCTGAACGACCTCTGCACCATCAGACTCAGCCAGCAGATCTTTTGCCATCAGCTCATCTATGACGGGTTTCATTTTATCGTTATAAAAAGCTTCCCCATTGTATGAGTTGAAATGGATGCCAAGCCTGTCATAAACCCTCTGAAATTCTTTCAATGATTCATCTCTAAACCAATTCCAGAGGGCTTGTGCTTCTTTATTTCCGTTTTCAAGCTCTTTGAACCAGGAACGTGCCTCATCTTCAAGGGATGGATCTGCCTCTGCTTCTGCATGGAACCGTATATAAAGGCTGAGCAGCTCCCTGATCGGATGTTCCTTCACTTTATCCGGATTCCCCCACTTTTTATAAGCGGTGATCAGCTTGCCGAATTGTGTGCCCCAGTCGCCTAAGTGGTTAATTCTGACCGCTGTATAACCGCATTTTTCGGCGAGGTTTCCGAGGGCATTTCCAATGACGGTTGATCGCAGATGACCCATGGAAAAAGGCTTTGCGATGTTGGGCGAAGAGAAATCAAGCACGGCTGTTTTGCCTGCACCATCCTTCAGCAGTCCAAATTCCTTTCCTTCTTTCAGGATTTTTTCCAGTATGATTGCACCTGCAGCACCTTTGGAAAAAAAGATATTAATGTATGGCCCGGCAGCTTCAGCTCTTTCAATATACGATCCTTTTATCTGGAAAGCGGTCTCTTCTGCAATGGAGGCAGGGGATTTCCTGAATGCTTTTGCCAGTGTGAAACAGGGAAAAGCAAGATCACCATGTACCGGATTCTTTGGCGTTTCGATTAAGTCTGAAATGGCTTCCTCAGAAAGATGCCCATTCAGCACAGATGCCAGCTGTGCTGCGAATATTGCTTTGAAATCCATCATTTAAAACACACACCCCCTGAAAAATAAAAAAGCCCGCCTCTATATAAATATAGAGACGAGCTGAATCTGCCCGCGGTACCACTCTGATTGTCCAAAGGACCTCTTGCGAAAGGACGTTTCATATTAGTAGAACACATTCCTTTAGGGATTTGGTAACGGGACTCCTTACCCGGCACAGCCTACTTTTCTTTCAGCTATGCATCTCCGAAGTGCGCTTCACAAATAGGATTTCCGACAGGCTTGCACCGGCCCTGTCTCGCTTATAGGAAAGAGCCCTTTGCTACTCTCTTCATCATAGACACTAAATATATTACTGTTATTATACGCGGCTGGAATTATTTTGCAACATAATTTGAATCGGTTGAGAACATATAGGTTCTATGATGGTAGCGAATGCTGAATATCAGTCCCATGGCCATCATGTTTCCCATAAGTGAGCTTCCGCCGTAGCTGATAAACGGCAGCGGAATGCCGGTGATTGGCAGAACCTGAATGGTCATTCCGATATTTTGAAAAACATGGAAGGTGATCATGCTGATGACCCCTACGCAAATATAGGTATTAAAAGGATCAGACGTCTCAAGGCCGGTTTTCGTTAAATGATAGATAAGCAGAAAGAAAAGGCTGATTACGACACTGGCGCCGAAGAAGCCATACTCTTCGCCAATGACGCTAAAGATAAAATCAGTGTGGGCATCCGGCACATATACCTGCCTGTCGGTAAAGCCTTTACCGGAAATTAATCCCGAGCCGATAGCGAGCATGGAATTATACAGCTGCATACCGGCCCCCTGCTTATGATTGACCGGATCAAGCCAGGAATAAATTCTGCTGAACTGATAGGGGTCAATCCCAAGGTATTTCTCTAAAATCTCCGGTGCTATGATCACCAGGTATAGAACCGTTCCTGCTAAAGCACCCAGGATTCCATAAATCGGAACAAGAATTTTCCAGGTGATTCCGGATACCAGGATGATTCCTGCTAATATCGCGATGATGACAAGGGCAGTACCCAGGTCTTCGATAATAATCAATCCTAATGGAGGCAATGTGGCTGCCCCTAGTTTAATTAGGAGATAAAAGTCCGTTCCGGCTGTCTTAGCCTGATACTTCAGATGGTGGTCAGCGATGATTTTGCTGAGGGCAATAATAAGGAACACCTTTACAAATTCTGAAGGCTGCACTGAACCGAGTCCGGGAATGATATACCACAATGTAGCCCCTTTGCGCTCTGGTGCAATGCTTTCCGGTGCAATGAATAGCCCGATAAGCAATAGGATGCCTAAACCGTATAGCAGCCATGTGAGTCTCCGGATTTGCTCGCTGTCAAAATACATGACAATCCCTACAATGACGGCACCTACAATATAATTTTTGATTTGTGAGATAACAAAATTCCCATCATATTGATTGGAGGATTGTCCGCTGTAAATCGCAATGCAGCTGATGAGAAAAAACAGCAGCAGAAGAAAGCATAACGTCCAATCGAATCGGTCTGAGAATCTATTATTCTGGTTCATTATATACACCTGGTTTCTTTACCTTTTTACATTTTTATCGCAGTCTAACGGGCAGTAAGACCCCACATCTAGAATCAGATGAATCAAGGGAGAATAAGTGGGGGTCAAACTGCCCGTAAAGGCCCGAAAAGAAGAACAAAGACTAAAAACGCCACATCCTGTGGCAACGTCTTTGTGACCCACTTCCTGTGGGCCTCAACTAACAATCAGCCGGGAGAAAAGCACTCCCTGCTGATTGAAGTTTCACTTTATCCTATCAAAGGAAAAATTAACCTTACAATGGAGAAAGAGATTTCACTAGTTAGACGAATATATTATGATGTTGGTTTCCTGTATTTTCAAAAAAAACGGATTAAAAATTTTTTCTCATCTGGAAAGATATTTTCAGATATTTTTGCTACAATAAGAGGATAAAATACTGGAAGTTTGGCAGACAGTTTCATAAGAAGCTGTCTTTTATCAATTAGGCTACGGTTCGGGGGTTTCGTCATTGAAAAGAAGGAATCAAACTATTCGTGATCTCATCTACATCCACCTTAATGAACAGGATCAGTATGTGATGACTTATGGAATTGAGTTTGCAGAGTTTGCCCAGACTCTTTCAGATTCTATTAATAATCTGCTGCTGTTAAAGCATCGTTTTGAACATGGGGACTTTAATACTCACACGATGTTCGATTATGTATCAAGGGACAAGCTGGGCAGGCTGGTTGGGGATGATGTATACGGCTATGGCGATTTTTGCTGGATCGACTTCGAGGAAGAGGAAGCGGTGAATGAGCTTCCCGGCCAGACCATTGCGGAACTTCTTTATCTCGGCCATGTCAAAGAACATCTTAAGCTGCCTTTTTACAATTATCTGAGCAACCGGTATGTGTACCTTGCTCATGATGATGGCTGGTTTAACCGCACATATTACCGCGATCTGAACGATTTTTACCGTATGCTTGGAGAAGTGATCCCCGGGAAAATGGGACAGATGAAGGTAGAAAAAACGCTCCTTGGCATTAAAAAGAAAAAGACGTATCCTCCAATCACCAGAGATGTCCTGCTTTCATTAAAGCCCCTTATGAAAGAAGGAGCGGTCCTTTCCATTAAGGATATTGAACAGAATCGGGTCAGGATTGAGATTCCTATTTGGATTATTGGTGATTTTGCGAATATGGATGATATGTATGATGAGTATGAAGCCATAGTGAAAGAGCCATGTGAGGCGAAGATTGTGTTCGATAAGAAGACACGGGAATGGAAAATATACTCGCGTTAGAATTCTGAACTTTTTTACAACATTCAGCAAATTTCTATTACTTTTTCTGCGGGATGGTGTATAATCGGAAATAGAAAATTTTATAACCGCAATAGAACAGGTGTCTTCTCAAAAGGGCTTTAAAGCAAGCTCTTTTGAAGACTTAATAGGGAAGCTGGTGAAATTCCAGCGCGGTCCCGCCACTGTAAATGGTAGCTGTCTGCAAATCCACTGTACACCCAAGTATGGGAAGGAGCAGAACGCATTGACCATGAGCCAGGAGACCTGCCTGATTCTTAAGCACCCATAAACCTACGAGGATAGGGAGGTGTTTGGTCCGGCCATCTATTCTGCATTTTTTAAATGACCATACCAACATCTCCTTGCCGTTCGAGGGGATGTTTTTTTATTTTAAAACGGTGGTGACAGGCACCACCCGAATTCTGTCGAAAGTTCTAGGAGGATTGCTGAGAATGAGAAAGTTTTATGCATTTTTATTAACTATGCTGTTTGCTGCAGGATTGCTTGCAGGCTGCGGCGGGAGTGCTGAACAGCCAAAAGAAGAGAAAAAGGCTGAGGAAGGGCAGAATGCTGCATTTCCTGTAACGATAAATGACGCGCTGGATAATGAAGTGGTCATTGAAGCCAAGCCTGAAAGAATCGTTTCCGTGATTCCAAGTAACACTGAAATAGCATTCGAGTTGGGGCTGGGAGAAGAAGTGGTTGGGGTCTCCGACTTTGATAACTACCCGCCAGAAGCCGCAGAAAAGGAAAAGGTTGGAGGCTTGGAATTTAATGTAGAGAAAGTGATCTCTTTAAACCCCGACCTTGTTCTTGCCCATGCTTCAAGCGCACAAAGTTCGGAAGCAGGTCTTCAGCAATTAAAGGATGCGGGTGTGACCGTCCTTGTTGTCAATGACGCGAAGAGCTTTGATCAGGTTTTTGAATCCATTGAAATGATTGGAACGGCAGCGGGAGAGAAAGAAAAAGCAGAAACACTTGTGTCAGACATGAAGAGCCAGCTTGAGGAAATCAAAACAAAAGCGAATGGGATAAAAGAAGAGGACCGCAAATCGGTAATGGTTGAAGTTTCACCTGCTCCAGAAATCTATGCAGCAGGCACTGAGACATTTATGGACGAAATGCTGAGTGCCATCAACGCGGAAAATATTATTTCGGAAGAAGGATGGCCGAAGATGGATCCGGAAGCGATTATCGAACGAAATCCGGACGTGATCATCACAACTCATGGCTATTACACTGAAGATGCTGTCGGCAATGTCTTAAGCCGGGATGGCTGGCAGGATATTACCGCAGTGAAAAATAAGCAGGTTGCCGATGTTGATTCCGATATGGTAACCCGCTCTGGCCCTCGTATTATTGAAGGAGTCGAAGAACTTGCAAAAGCAGTATATCCGGACGTATTTAAATAATAAATTACTGGCTTATGTAACAGCAGCAGCTTTCCTGCTTTGTGCCATGCTGATGGGGATTTCAATTGGAACAGTGTCCATTCATCCCATGACGATCATCAGAGTAATAAGCGCTGAGATTTTTCCCTTTGTTTCATTGGAAAACACAGATAGCATGCATGCAAATATCATTATGGACATCAGGCTTCCGCGCGTATTGCTGGCAGGCTTGGTTGGGGCGTCTCTTGCCATTGCGGGAGCCGCCTTTCAAGGTTTATTAAGAAACCCGCTGGCAGATCCATATACCATTGGAGTTTCTTCCGGGGCTTCACTCGGTGCAGTTTTAACCTTGTTCTTTGGCTTATCCATTCCCTTTGCAGGAATGTTTACGCTGCCTTTATTCAGCATCTTTTTTTCCTTTTTAACCATTTTTGCCGTTCTGCTATTTGCGAGAAATATTGAAAGATCCATGAAAGTGGAAACGATTATTTTAACGGGCATTATCTTCAGTTCTTTTCTTGGCGCTCTAATTTCTCTGATGATTGCTCTGACTGGTGAAGAGCTAAGACAGATCATCGGCTGGCTTCTTGGAAGTGTGTCGATGAGAGGCTGGGCGTATATTAACATTATCCTTCCCTTCTTTGTGATAGGTGCGGTTCTTCTGTTAGTGAACAGCAAAGAGCTTAATGCTATGAGCTTCGGAGAGGAAAAGGCCCGGCATATCGGGGTGGACGTTCAGAAGAGAAAGATGATGGTCCTGATAGCAGGCTCCATCTTAACCGGTGCGGCTGTTGCTGTGTCTGGAACGATCGGGTTTGTCGGACTTGTGATTCCCCATCTGGCCAGGATGTTATGGGGGCCGGATCATAGGCATTTGCTGCCGCTATCCATTCTGGTGGGAGCAGGTTTCCTTATTATTGCCGATCTGGTTTCACGGACGATCATTGCCCCTGCCGAGCTTCCGATCGGTGTGATTACAGCCTTAATCGGTGCACCTGCTTTTGGGGTTATTTTAATGAAAAGAAGGAATAAACTTTAAGCGCATAAGGGCGTTTTGCGCTTTTCTAAATTGTAAGAAAGTACAACTTTGAACTTAGGTAACTGTCTAGCTCCAGCGCCTACCCCCCTCGAGGTCACAAGCTTGTCTTGTTGCGGCTCCTAGGGACTCGGGGTCATAAGCCGTTTCCTTTCAGAAGGAAAAACGCCTTCTTACAGGAACCGTCTTATGCCTGTCGTCCC
>NZ_MRTQ01000032.1 GCF_001956215.1 Paenibacillus sp. FSL R5-0490
GATCATTGGGCTATAGCCAAGCGGTAAGGCACCGGACTTTGACTCCGTCACTCGCAGGTTCGAATCCTGCTAGCCCAGCCATTTTGCGGAAGTAGTTCAGTGGTAGAACATCACCTTGCCAAGGTGGGGGTCGCGGGTTCGAATCCCGTCTTCCGCTCCAGACTTTCATTGTTTTTACGGCGGCATAGCCAAGTGGTAAGGCAGAGGTCTGCAAAACCTTTACCACCGGTTCGAATCCGGTTGCCGCCTCCATAATCTAAATCTTGATTCGCTGATATACGCCGGGGTGGCGGAACTGGCAGACGCACAGGACTTAAAATCCTGCGGTAGGTGACTACCGTACCGGTTCGATTCCGGTCCTCGGCACCACAAGATTTATAACATTTTAATATGCCGGTGTGGCGGAATTGGCAGACGCGCACGACTCAAAATCGTGTTCCTTCTGGAGTGTCGGTTCGACCCCGACCACCGGTATCTGAAAAAAAGGTTTCCCAAATGGGAAACCTTTTTTTGTGTTTAAAAAGTATATCCCTGGGAAATTTGGCGTGCATTTATCATCACTACAGGATTCCGGACGGTTCAGAGGGTGGTTCCGAATAAGGGTTCTGAACTGTTCGGAAGGCTGCTCCGAAACAAGGATAAGGCGATTGACCTTTTGAAAAAGTCAAAATATTGCACCATTTAGTCAATTCAGTCACCTATATAGGCAAACGCTTTCAAATATAATGTAGGAAAGCGTTTGCAGGAAATGAGGAGGCGGTGAAGAGAATTGGAGACAAAGGTTGAGATCGGGGAACCGGCAATTAAGTCAGAGATTAAAACAGTTTCCAGGAAAAAAGCAAATTTGAAAAAGATTTTAACATACCTTGCTTTTGTAGGGCCTGCATTAATTTTTTTCCTGGTGATACAGATCATTCCTTTCCTGATGGGGATTTATTATTCGTTTACGTCCTGGAATGGCGTTAGTTCTGTGGTTGAGTGGGTTGGGCTTGAAAACTATATAAAGATTTTTAAGAGTGATCCTAAGTTTTTTGATTCCTTTATTTTTACTACTAAATTTATGTTAGCTTCGGTTATTATTAGTAATTTACTAGGATTTGGACTTGCATTATTATTGAACGCAGCCTTGAAGTCCAGGAATTTATTGAGGACTGTGTTTTTCATTCCGAATGTTATCGGGGGATTATTGCTTGGGTTCATCTGGCAGTTTATTTTTGTAAAAGGGTTTGCAGCTATCGGTAATCTAACGGATCTTTCAGTTTTTAAGCTTCCATGGCTTGGAGATGAGACAACAGCATTCTGGGGCATTGTAATTGTGTTTGCCTGGCAGATCAGCGGATATATGATGGTTATTTATATTGCAGCACTGCAGGGGGTTGATCAGACACTGCTTGAGGCGGCAAGAATCGATGGAGCATCAAGCTGGACACTGCTGACAAAAATAATCGTTCCGCTTATTTTACCGGCATTCACGATTTGTTTCTTTTTAACGATATCAATGGCATTTAAGATTTTTGACCTGAATATTTCACTGACAGGCGGCGGGCCATTTAACTCGACACAATCGGTAGCGATTAACATTTATCAGGAGGCATTCCAGAATAACCGGTATGGTCTTGGTACCGCAAAATCGATTTTATTCTTCCTTGTGGTAGCTATTTTCACAACGGTTCAGGTGATGATGACGAAGAAAAGGGAGGTTGAGGCATAATGAATCCCAGATATACGAAGGTTACGCTGCTGCTGGAGATCATCGGAATCGTATTAGGAATCATATTCCTCATTCCTTTTTACTTCGTGATTATTAATTCTGTAAAGGGTTTTGCAGATATCCTGATTGATGCTGCAGCATGGCCGAAGGAATTTTTATTCTCCAATTATCTGAAGGTATGGGATATCATTAATTTCCCTCGGGCCTTCTGGAATTCGCTTATAATAACGGTAATCAGCAATATTGGACTGGTTGTCATCAGTTCTATGGCTGCCTGGAAAATGGTCAGGACTCCGGGGAAATTCAGCAAAATCCTGTTTGTTTTATTTGTATCTGCGATGGTTATTCCATTCCAGACAGTTATGATTCCTCTGATGAAACTCGGAGGCACGCTGAATCTGACAAACAGCATACCTGGACTCATCATTATGTACTTTGGCTTTGGTGTACCATTATCACTTTTCCTTTATCACGGTTTTATTAAAACAGTTCCAATCGAGATAGAAGAGTCGGCCCGAATTGATGGGTGCAGCCAGTTTGGCGTCTTTTGGAGAATCGTTTTTCCGCTTCTGAAGCCAATTACTGTAACGGTTGTCATTTTGAATACATTGTGGATCTGGAATGACTATCTGCTTCCGCTTCTGGTGCTTCAGGATGCAGAGCTAAGGACGATTCCTTTGGCCACAAGCTCATTCTTCGCACAATATACAAAGCAGTGGGATATGGGACTGGCTGCCCTTGTGATGGGCATTACACCGGTCATCATTTTCTTCCTGTTCCTGCAGAAACATATTATAAAAGGCATTGCACAAGGCTCCATTAAGTAGCGGTAGAGACTTTTACATCCAAAGAGGCTGTGAAAGTTTATATAAAATTATTCAGGGGGGAAACAAAATGAAACGCTTTGCTCTATTACTGCTGTCATTGATTCTGATGGCCGGCATTATAGCGGGCTGTTCTTCTTCCAGCTCTTCAGGGGATGAAAAGCCAAAGGATGATTCAAAAAATGGTGATGAAGTGGTAACACTCAACATGTTCCAATTTAAAGTGGAAATTGCCGATCAGCTTCAGGAAATGATTGGCGAATTCGAAAAAGAGCATCCAAATATTAAAATTAAACTTGAGTCAGTCGGAGGCGGAGCTGATTATGGTGCCGCATTAAAAGCGAAGTTTGCTTCCGGAGAACAGCCTGACATTTTTAACAATGGCGGTTTTAAGGAACTGGAGCTTTGGAAAGAGCATCTTGCTGACCTTTCAAATGAGCCGTGGGCAGAGCATGTGCTTCCAATTGGTAAGGTTCCAACGACCGATACAGATGGCAAGCTTTATGGAATGCCGGTAAACCTGGAAGGATACGGGTTTATTTATAACAAGGATTTATTTAAAGAAGCGGGAATTACTGAACCGCCTAATACGATTTCTGAACTGAAGGATGCTGCTAAAAAGCTCAAAGATAAAGGAATTACCCCTTTCTCTGCCGGTTACGGTGAGTGGTGGGTCATTGGGCAGCATTTGTTAAACATTCCATTTGCACAGCAGGAGGATCCTGTTGCCTTTATCGAAGGCTTATACAATGGATCTGAAAAGTTAACCGGCAATGATAAATTTAAAGAATTTAAAGAAGTTCTTGATACTGAAATTAACTTCGGAAATGACAATCCGTTAACAACTGATTACAATACGCAAGTTACACTATTTGCTTCCGGCAAAACAGCTATGCTTCAGCAGGGGAACTGGACAGAGAACATGATTCTTGAAATTGACCCTGACATTAATATGGGATTCCTCCCGATTCCTCTGACTGATGATGAAACTGAGGCAGACCGTTTACCAGTAGGCGTACCGAACAACTGGGTTCTTAACAAAAACTCTGAGCATCTTGAAGAAGCCAAGTTATTCCTTAACTGGATGGTTTCATCTGAAACAGGCAAACGTTATATCACAGAAGAGTTTGCTTTCATACCAGCCTTTGACAATATTGAGCCAACCGGTTTAGGGCCACTTGGAAAGCACATTCTTGAGTATTCTAAGGCAGAGAAAACGATTCCTTGGACATGGTTCAGATGGCCGGATGGTGCAAACAAAGAGTTTGCTGCAACAATCCAGGAATATGCTGCCGGAAAGATTGATTATGATACGGTTGTCGAACGCTTCCAGGCATCCTGGGATAACTTGAAATAAATTTGGTGAAACGGGAAGCATGTCTGCGAAAGATATGCTTTCTGTTTTCTATTTTTATAATCTGGAAAATCTCATATCAAAAAAGGCATCCCCAAAAAGGGAAGTTGCTTTATACTATTGTAAAAGAGATAGCAGCGGGGGATGTAAATGTTCAAAAGGAGCATTAGGAATAAACTGATTGTTCTATTAATGGTTGCCACAATCGTTCCATTTGGGGCGTCCATTATCATCACTTACTACCATACAGCCGAGTCCTTGAAGGACCAGGCCATTAAAGAAAATAGCAACCTGTTATATCAAGGAAAAGTGAACCTGGAGGGGTACATAAATGAATTGGATGGGCTGACACTATCTCTCTACAATAATCCAGGTTTTATAAATTTTTTAAAAGATCCCAGGAAGGAAAATAATTATCAGGCTGTCGAAGCTGTTAGAAATGTAATTTCGACCATATTGTATGCTGAGGAAAATATCAAACGGGTTAATATTGCCGTTGCAAAGGAAGATCGGCTCATAACAGCGTCCCGCCGCTCTACTGTTGTTTTTTCAAAGAGGCTGACAAATGCCAATCAGGAATATTACGAAAAAGCGAAAGAAAGTCCAAACAATATGTTTCTTGAGCCCGTCCATAAGATAAAGGATCCTGATGAAAAGAAGCCTGAGAATGTAATTACGCTACACCGGGCTTTAATCAATATTCCAGCAGATGATCTATTGGCCTATATCTCATTGGAGTTTTCACCGGATCAAATAACCAATATCAGCCGTAATCTTTATTCAGGGGAAAATGAAGAATTTTATATTATATCTCCTGAAGGTGATATGATCTACCGCTCAACGGATGAAGCTGACGAAGGAGACAAAACGCCTGATTGGATTCATTGGGTGATAGGGACGAATAAAGAAAATGGCACGACTGAATGGGAGGAAGATACATTCAGCGGTGTAATGATATACGATCAATTATCGCAAAATTCAGGCGGCTGGTATCTTGTCAAGCGAGTCCCATATACCACTTTATATGAAAGTGCATTCAGTGTGGCGAAAATCAATATCATGTTTGGCGTAATCGGGCTGTGCCTGGTTATTCTCGCCACGTTATTTATTTCTGTCAGAATTACCTCTCCCATCAGAATTCTCCTCAAAAATATCGATCAGGTTGAAAAGGGAAATCTTGATGTCCGTTTTAAATCTTTCGGCAATGATGAGATTGGTTATCTCGGTGATCGATTCAGGCAAATGATCGATAAAATTAATGATCTGATTAATCGGGAGTATAAGCTTCAGCTTGAAAACAGGACAAATCAGCTTAAGGTTCTGCAGTCACAGGTTAATCCGCATTTTTTATACAATGCATTGCAGTCAATTGGAACTGCGGCCTTGAAAAATCAGGGCCCGCAAATTTATTCTTCTGTTACCCGCCTTTCAAAAATCATGAGGTACAGCATGAATATGGAGGAGGGGATGGTTCCTCTTCAAAAAGAGATTGATCATACCAAGGCCTACCTTCTGCTCCAAAAGGAACGATTTGGTGAACAGCTTCAGTTCAATTTTCAGCTTGATGAAGAAGCAATGGGGTTTCCTGTTCCGAAAATGATATTACAGCCATTAGTGGAGAATTACTTTAAACACGGCTTTGATGTACGAGAAAAAACTGGAGAGGTTAAAATAACCTGCAGACAGGATGAGTTTTACCTGGATCTTCTTATTGAGGATAATGGCACAGGCGTTTCGGAGAGCAGGCTGGAGGAAATCCGGATGCATTTGATGAATGACAGGATAGGGCAAAAGGGTGAGTCAATGAATATCGGACTGAAGAATGTTTATGTCCGGTTAAAACTTTATTATGGCAGACGGGCTTACCTGCAGCTTAAGAACTTGGAGCAGGGCGGGCTGCTGGTTTCTATTAAACTTCCAAAAAGGATGGAAGGTGGAAAAGATGAAAGCAATTATTGTGGATGATGAACAGCATGTGCGGGAAGGCTTAATGCTTCTTGGAGATTGGAGCCGCTTTGGAATTGACACGATCATGGAGGCGGCAGATGGTAATGAGGCCGTAAAGCTGATTAAAGAGCATCGCCCGGAAATCATATTCACAGATATGAGCATGCCAAAGAGAGATGGCATAAGCCTATTAAAATGGATACATTCTTCAGATCTATCCAGCAAGACGATTGTTGTCAGCGGCTATGATGATTTTGACTATATGAGGAATGCCATCTGTTATAAAAGCTTTGATTATATCTTAAAGCCTATCGATCCGGACATTTTGAATGAAATCCTGGAGAAAGCCATTAATGAATGGAAACAGCAAAATTCTCCAGTAGAATGCCATCAGGAGCAAAACAGGGAAATGAATGTGATCCAGCAAATAGAACAGTTTCTGCTGGAAAGCTATTACAAAGATATTAACCTGCAGGAAATTGCAGACAAATTTTATTTAAGCAGGGAGTACATCTCCAGGAAGTTTAAACAGGAATATCAGGCTACTATTACAGACTTTGTAACGAATGTCCGAATGAACAAGGCCAAGGAGCTTTTGCAGAACCATAAACTGAAAATCTATGAAATTGCTTTTCAGGTTGGCTATCAGGATGAAAAGTATTTTAGCAAAGTCTTTAAAAAGATAGAGGGAATTTCCCCAAATGAATATAGAAGTATGAATTAAGAAGGAGGAAGATCCATGATTAACGTGCTTGTCTGGAATGAGAATCGCCATGAGCAAAAGGATGAAAAGGTAAGGGAAGTCTATCCAGATGGCATCCATGGTGCCATTGCGGATTTTTTAAATGGAGAAGATTTTAAGGTGAAGACAGCGTCATTGGATGAGTCCGAACATGGACTCAGTGATGCTGTTTTACAGGAAACAGACGTACTAGTCTGGTGGGGGCATCTCGCGCATGGGGAAGTTGAGGATGCAATCGTCGAAAAAGTAAAACAAAGAGTTCTTGATGGAATGGGGCTGATTGTCCTTCATTCCGGCCATTTTTCTAAAATTTTCAAAGTGCTGATGGGAACTTCCTGTGATCTAAAGTGGAGAGAAGCGGATGAAAAGGAACGAATTTGGATTGTAGACCCGAGCCACCCGATCGCAGAAGGACTTGGAGAATATATTGAACTGGAAAAAGAAGAGATGTATGGAGAACATTTCGATATCCCTGCACCGGACGAGCTTGTAATGGTGAGCTGGTTTGAAGGCGGGGAAGTTTTCCGGAGCGGCTGTACATACAAGAGGGGAAAGGGAAAAATCTTTTATTTCCGCCCGGGACATGAAACGTATCCAACCTATTATCATAAGGACGTTCAGCAGGTTATTAAAAATGCTGTTAAGTGGGCGAAGCAGGCTGATCTTCCGGTACCGGTCTATGGAAATGCGAAACCGCTTGAGAGAATCAGTGTGAAACATGAAGGAGTGGAGAATTAAGATGAAAAAACTTAAGATCGGGATCATTGGATGCGGAAGTATAGCCAAACATCGGCATATGCCTGAATATCATGCAAGCAGCGGTGCTGTCATTGCAGCGGTATGTGATATTAATGAAGAGCGTGCAAAAGGATTTGCTGATCTTTACGAGGCGAAGGCGTACACCGATTATAGGGAATTGTTAGCTGACAAGGATATAGATGCAGTGAGTGTCTGCACTCCGAATTATCTGCATGCCCCAATTTCAGTTGCGGCATTGAACGCGGGCAAGCATGTTTTATGTGAAAAGCCAATGGCCACTTCTAAGGAAGAAGCGCTTGAAATGATTGAAACAGCACGTAAAAATGGGAAGAAATTAATGATTGCTCATAATCAGCGCTTTGTTCCGTCTCATAAAAAAGCAAAGGAATTGATTGTAAGTGGCGATGCAGGAAAAATCTACAGTTTCCGGACAGCTTTTGGTCATGGCGGGCCGGAGGGATGGAGTGCAGATGGCAAAGAAAGCTGGTTCTTCAAAAAGGATCAGGCTTTTATTGGTGCGATGGGTGACCTTGGTGTCCATAAGACCGACCTCTTGCGTTACCTGCTGGGTGAAGAGTTTGCTGAGGTCGGAGCATTTGTCGAAACGAGTGCCAAAGCCGGTGCTGATGTCGATGATACAGCCGTATGCGTTTTAAAAACGGAAAGCGGTGTGATCGGTACATTGGCTGCAAGCTGGTCTTACGTATCTAAAGAAGACAATTCTACAATTATTTATGGTGAGAAAGCGATTTTGAGACTGGAGGATGATCCGGTGAACTCTCTCATTGTTCACTATGCAAACGGTGAAACAGTGAAGTACGAGCTCGGCGGAATCCAGACAAATGAAGAAGGCGGGCAAAAGAGTTCAGGTGTCATTGACCACTTCATTGAAAGTATTTTAAATGAACAGGAACCTGTGATCTCCGGTTCCGAGGGAATGAAGTCGCTCCAAGTGATTCTTGCTGCCCTGGAGTCCAGCGAAACAAAGCAGATTGTCAAAATTAATTGAGGTGCATCCATGAAGAAACTTCGGATCGGAATTATCGGTGCTGGAGGAATTGCCCAATCCCGGCATATTCCCGTTTTAATGAAATTATCGGACAGTGCTTCCATAACAGCTATCTGCGATGTGAATGAGGATATTGCACTGCAGGCTGCAAAGAAGTTTGGGATTAGCAGCGTTTTTACAGATTATAAAGAAGTTTTCAATGAAACAGATGCCGTGGTTATTTGTACACCGAATAAGTTTCATGCTGAAATTACTGCTGCTGCGCTGGAGGCCGGGCTGCATGTTTTGTGTGAGAAGCCGATGGCCATGACAGAAGAAGAATGCAGAAAAATGATCGATGCAAGAGACAGGTCCGGGAAGGTATTGGCCATTGCTTATCACTACCGGTTTATGAAAGAGGCACAGGCTGCCAAGAAACTAATTTCAGAAAATGAAATAGGCACTCCGTTTGCAGCCAGAGCAAGAGCGATGAGAAGAAGAAAGGTGCCGGGGTGGGGTGTTTTTACCAATAAGGAACTCCAGGGAGGCGGAAGCTTGATTGATTACGGCTGCCATTTGCTCGACCTCTCTCTTTGGCTTCTGGGAAACCCGGCGGAAACGGAGGTATCCGGTACAGCTTATAATACATTAAGCAAAATGCCTGATCAGGTGAATCTATGGGGCAGCTTTGACCATCAATCCTTTGATGTAGACGATCATGTGACAGCTTACATAAAATTTGCAAATGGCGCTTCCCTTCTTTTTGAGACTTCCTGGTCAGCCAATATTGAAAGGGATGATAAAAGCCTCAGCCTTTCAGGGCAGCATGGAGGGATTGATTTATTTCCATTCAGGTTAAATCAATCTAAATATGGGATGCTCCTGAATACACATTCAGAGTGGCTCCCGGGAGAGGAAGACTATGCTTTAACACAGGCACGGAACTTTATCAACAGCTGTTTGGGCAGCGAAGAATTTATGGTTAAAGCAGAAGAAGCACTGCAGACAACCAGGATTATTGATGCAATTTACAGCAGCAGCAAACGAGAATTATATTAGGGAGGGGATTTTGTGAAGCTCGGCGTATTTACCGTATTATTTGCTGATAAAAATTTTGAAGATATGCTCGATCATGTGAAAGCTGCAGGACTTAAGGCTGTCGAAATCGGAACGGGAGCCTATCCCGGTAACGCTCACTGCAGCCTGCAGGAGCTTTTGGAAAGCAACGAGCTCCGTGATGATTACCTGAACAAGATTTTGTCGAGGGGGCTTGAAATTAGTGCATTCAGCTGTCATGGCAATCCGATCTCACCTGATAAAGCATTTGCAGAGGAATCGGACCGTGTATTATACGACACGATTAAGTTAGCCAGCTTAATGAATGTTCCGGTTGTTAACTGTTTTTCCGGCACTGCTGGTGACGGGGAAGGGGCAAAGCATCCGAATTGGCCGGTTGCACCGTGGCCAAATGAGTATGGAGAAGTGCTGAAATGGCAATGGGAGGAGAAGCTCATTCCTTACTGGAAGAAAGCAGGACAATTTGCCAAAGACCATAATGTGAAAATTGGTCTCGAACTGCATGGAGGATTTCTAGTGCACACTCCTTACACACTTTTAAAATTAAGGGAAGAAACATGTGACGCCATTGGGGCCAATCTGGATCCAAGCCATTTATGGTGGCAGGGCATCGACCCCGTGGCAGCAATCAAGATACTGGGAAGAGAAAATGCCATTCATCATTTTCATGCTAAAGATACCTATATTGATCAGGAAAATGTGAATATGTACGGGTTAACGGATATGCAGCCGTATGGCAATGTCCAGACCAGGGCGTGGACATTCAGGTCAGTCGGGTGCGGACACAGCCTGCAGGAATGGTCTGATATGATGAGCGCTTTGCGCACATTTGGCTATGACTATGTTGTCAGCATTGAGCACGAAGATCCGCTTATGTCGATTGAAGAAGGATTTACAAGAGCAGTAAGGAACCTTAAATCGATCTTAATCGAAGAGCAGCCTTCGGAAATGTGGTGGGTATAAACAGGGAGGGGAACTGGCCCCTCTCTGTTTTTTCGACAAATTTCTCAAAAAGGGTTGACCATTTACGCTGAATTTAGTACTATTAAATAGTTGATTCGACAAAATGCAGATTCATATTTGCATTTGTGATTGAATATACATTCATAAACGCGGGTGTAGTTTAGTGGTAAAACCTCAGCCACGAGCGACACATTCATGAATCAGCTTCGAGTTGCCTCGACGCATAGGCTACCATGAGTAAGCTTTTAGAGGAAGAGGCATGCAAGAACGGGAAAGAAGTCAGCAGCTGATAATTATATATAAATGCGGGTGTAGTTTAGTGGTAAAACCTCAGCCTTCCAAGCTGATGATGAGGGTTCGATTCCCTTCACCCGCTCCATACATAGCCAACGCAGTGTTTCGTTCAAAAAGAACGAGGTATTGCGTTTTTTCATGTTCTTTGGCTATTAAATGAAAAATCGGGCGGCATCCGCAGATTCCACTCGATTTCTTTAGAAGTGACTAACATTCAATTACCTTAAAGCTGCCTTCTCCGCCATGCACTTGAGTGTACATGTTCATTAATGACTCTGTCATTTTTTCAGCCTTATCCGTTTCCAGAGAAGGGCGCAAATAAACAATTTGAACGGCATTTTTAGTCTGTTCGGTGACAGCTGTCCTTTCAGAATCCACAAACGGACTGCCAAATGGCCCTTCCGCATCTTCACTGATTATTAAATTGGCAAGCGAATTAGGTCTTCCGTTTAAGCCGTTATATTCATCGCCTACTTTGCCTAACCTGATAGTCAGATGGCCTGAAAGCTTATCGGCATCATATACGCCGATTGGTATTTGGTATTCCAGGGAAAAGAAATTGTTAATATCGATGGAGCTGTTGACCGGCTGCAGATAATTTTGTTTTTTAATTCTTCTGTACAGTGCTTCTGCAGAATGGCGATAGCGGTTGGGATCCCTGCCTGCCGTTTTGAAGATCTGCCGCCATTCTTTGATCCCTTCAAATTCTGTAACACTCTTGTCCTCTAAGTCAAAATAAATAGATTCCTGAAATAATTGGAGTCTGCCCTTTACCATTTGAGGAGATTGTCCGACTTCGATATTCTTATATGTAATAAATCCGACTTTAAAATGGGGCAATAATTTGCACAGCTCTGGATCTATCATAATTTCCAAGCTTTCCACCTCCAAAATTACTTTAAAATAGTTTATCATAATAATCGGTGATTCAATAAATTAAAGACTTTCATATAAAGTGAAACTTCAATCAGTGGGGGTTTTCCTTATCCCCCACTGATTGTTAGTCGCGTTCTAGTGTCGCTAAGATCTCCGCTAGTTCAACTAAGCCTCTGCCTGCGCGTCGGCAAGTTTCACTGTATCTCACCAATCGGGCCTTTACGGGCAGTTTGACCCCCGCTTATCCTCCTTTGATTCCTCTGAGTCTTGAAGTGGGGGTCTTACTGCCCGTTAGACTGCGATACATTTACTTTCGGGCGAAAGGAGGTCATACAATGGACTTTGCACAATTCAAGCAGGAAGTGATTGAATACAGCAAAACAATTGGCATTGATAAAATCGGTTTTACGACAGCGGGCACATTTGATGAAATGAAAAATAGGCTGATTCGCCAGCAGGAGCTTCACTATCAGTCAGGATTTGAAGAGCCTGATATTGAGAAGAGGGTAAATCCCGGCCTTCTAATGGACAAGCCCAGATCCATTATCTCCATTGCGGTTGCTTACCCTTCCAAAATGAAGGTAAGGGTTGTCAGCAAAAGAGGTGAAAGAAGGGGGATTTTCTGTCGGGCTTCTTGGGGGAAGGACTATCATCATATCCTGAGAGAACGTCTTCAGAAGCTTGAGGAATTCATTCAGTCAAGAATTCCTGAGGCAATATGCAAATCCATGGTGGATACAGGTGAGCTGGTGGATCGGGCCGTTGCCCAGCGTGCCGGAATCGGCTGGAGCGGAAAAAACTGTTCTATCATCACACCGGAATTCGGCTCGTATGTTTATCTTGGAGAAATGATAACAAATCTGCCTTTTGAGCCTGATAAGCCAATGGAAGACAGATGCGGAAGCTGCAATAAATGTGTTGAGGTCTGCCCGACAGGAGCTTTAATTCAGGGAGGCCAGCTTGATGCACAGAAATGCATTGCCTTTTTGACACAGACAAAGGGCTTTCTCGCAGAGCCATATAGAGAAAAACTGGGGAACAGGCTTTATGGGTGCGATACCTGTCAAACTGTTTGTCCTGAAAATAAAGGCAAGGATTTTCATCTTCATAATGAAATGGAGCCGGATCCGGAAGTGGCAAAGCCGCTTTTAAGGCCGCTTCTTTTTATCAGCAACCGTGATTTCAAAGAAAAATATGGCCCGGTCTCAGGTTCCTGGAGAGGGAAAAAGCCGATCCAGCGAAATGCCATCATCGCCCTGGCTCACTACAAAGATGAGACAGCGGCAGAAGACCTGATTAAAGTTATGAAAGAAGATCCGAGGCCGGTAATACGGGGAACGGCCGCATGGGCGCTCGGGAAAATAGGCGGGGAAAAATCACTCCCTGCACTAAAACAGGCATTGCAGCAGGAGAAAGACGGAGAAGTCATTGCTGAAATTGAAAAAGGTTTGAGTTTTTTTGAACAATGATGATGGGGAGGGAACTCCCTCCTTTTTTATGGCCTTTTTCTTTTATGAACGCAGAAACTGGCCAGCCCGACGGATTTACTGCAGGATTACGCGAAAAATTAAGCAATGTCCTTTGCTTCCTCTCATATGTATTGAATAGGAGAGGAGTGAGGTGCGTGAGGGACCAGCTTCATGAGCTGTTAAGGAAAAGGGTGCAGCAGTGCGTTTCCCATTCAAGAAGTTCAATTCATACATGCCCTAAGATTGAAAAAAAGAAAGAATCTCTTTCCGGCCGCTCCGGTGAGATTGTGAAAGCACAGGCAACCGGAAATGTGATCAGAGTCGGCCAGGAGAAGGAAGATGTGACTCCGGTCGAATATAGAGTTCACTTCAAATATCTAATTAAACAAAAAGGCATATTTTATTTGGAAGAAGAGATTGAAGAGCGGATAGCCGACTTCTATAAAGGAGTATTTGTTGAAGACCGGGAGAAAAATCCTTTTAAAGAAATTATCAAGGAAGAAGCGTTTCCAACCCGGGAATTTGAAGAGGAAGAAAGATACGAGTATGAATATGACCGCATGAAGGCAGTACAGTATGCAGAAAAATGGTGGAACAGCTATAATCCGGCTTATAAGAAATTTGAGGTGGACTGCACCAATTATATTTCCCAGTGTCTTCATGTGGGCGGAGGCCCAATGAGGGGATATCCCAACCGCGGTAAAGGCTGGTGGATGAGAAGCGGGAATTGGAGCTACAGCTGGACAGTAGCGAATTCAATGCGGTGGTATCTGCCCAGTTCAAATTCAGGGCTGAGGGCTGAGGAAGTCTCCAGTCCGGATCAGCTCTTAATAGGAGATGTCATTTGCTATGATTTCCAGGGAGACGGGCGCTTTGACCATACCACGATCGTGACGGGCAAAGATGCTTCAGGAATGCCCCTCGTCAATGCCCACACCTATAACAGCCGAATGCGCTATTGGGCTTATGAAGATTCAACAGCTTATACACCAAATATTAAATATAAATTTTTGACAATTACTGATGATCAGTAATTTGTATGGTGATTTCAACGTGATATAATAACACATGCAGATTTAATTTTAGAGGTGAAAAAAGTGGGATTGCATGTAGTATTATATCAGCCGGAAACTCCGGCCAACACAGGCAATATAGCCCGTACCTGCGCGGCTACTGATACGACATTACATCTGATCCGGCCGCTCGGCTTTTCAACAGATGATAAAATGCTGAAGCGGGCAGGCTTGGATTACTGGCAATTTGTAAAAATTGTTTATCATGATTCATTGGACGATTTCTTTAAAAGCACTGAACATGGGGAATACTTCTACTTAACGAAGGATGGCACCAAGTCATATTCCACTTTTGACTATAGCAAAGTCGAGAAGGATTATTATTTTATTTTCGGCAAGGAAACGACCGGTCTTCCCAATGTTGTTATTGAAAACAGCAAAGAGCGCTTATTAAAGGTTCCAATTAACGATAATATCCGTTCGCTTAACTTATCCAACACTGCTGCCATTCTTGTCTATGAAGCACTGCGACAGCAGGAATACTTACATTTAACATAGGAAAACACAGGGCCTGAATGATTATCAGGCCTTTTTCTTTGGAGAAAACTTTCTTCTCTGGGTAAAATGAAAAAGTACATATGGAAAGGATGAGATGTAATGAATGAAGTTACCAACTTGCTGATGGACCATCGTTCCGTCCGGAATTTTGAAGACAGGCCTCTGTCAAAAGAGCAGATTGAAACAATTGTACTATCTGCTCAAGCTGCTTCCACTTCAAGTTTTGTCCAGGCCTATTCAATAATCGGAGTGACAGATAAAGAAAAGAAAGCGAAGCTTGCTGAAATGGCAGGCAATCAGAATTATGTAGCTGAAAATGGCCATTTTTTCGTATTTTGTGCTGATCTGCATCGTCATGAAGTCATCGGACATATGGAAAATAAAAATGTAATTGCATCAATCGAAAGCACAGAGAAGTTTATGGTTGCTGTCATTGATGCTGCTTTGGCTGCGCAGAATGCTGCCATTGCTGCAGAATCATTGGGACTTGGAATCTGCTATATTGGCGGAATAAGAAACAATCTGGAGGGAGTGGCTGAGCTATTAAAAACACCAGACCGTGTGATTCCTTTGTTTGGACTGGCTGTTGGCTGCCCTTCTAAAAAGAACGATAAAAAACCGCGGCTCCCTCTTCAGCACATTTATCATGAAAATGAGTATAATCAGGATGAAACAGCCTACCGCCAAGAGCTGGAAGTGTATAATAAAATCATTTCCGAGTATTATGATGAGCGTACAGGCGGCAAGCGGAAGGACACTTGGACCAGTCAAATTGCCGGCATGCTCGAAAAGCAGACACGCATGTATATGAAGGATTTTGTACAGAAGAACAAGATGGATTTAAGGTAGGAGTATATGGAAATAAGAAAAAAGCTGCTGAATAGATCAGCAGCTTATTTTTTGCTTACGCCTGGCTTGTCATCATAGCCGGCAGTGAAAATAGCAGCAAGGAAAGTAACCATTACACCGATAATAATAATTGTACCCATATATATGTAATCCTCCTTTAGTGTTATCTCAATAAGCATGCATGTAAATATAAGCTTATTATAGCCCAAAAATGAAATACTGTGAATGAAAAGTATGGAGTTTTTTTTACAGTTCGATGACGCCTCGAGGAATTCTAATATTAATTGATCCCCGGAAAAAGTACAAACCAAACTTCTCAATAGTTTACGCATGTTCGATTGCAGGTGCGCATAGAGTATATTAATCGTCTCTGATAATGCGACAGGGGGAGGTCCTTATGGATATTCTAAAAAAAATTGAGATGTACAGACACGAGGAAGAAAAGCTTAAATGGGAAGGGACTTTTGGAGAGTATTTAGAAATTGTCAAAGAGAAGCCATGGGTTGCCCAGTCAGCACATTCGCGGGTATATAATATGATTAAGGATGCCGGTGTCGAAGAAGTGAAAGGGCAAAAACGATACCAATTTTTCAGCAACCAGCTCTTTGGATTAGAAGAAGCATTGGAAAGGCTGGTAGAAGAGTATTTTCACCCTGCTGCCAAACGCCTTGATGTCCGTAAAAGGATCCTTTTATTAATGGGTCCGGTCAGCGGCGGTAAATCAACATTAGTGACAATGCTAAAGAGGGGTTTGGAGCAATATTCCCACGCTGAAAGGGGCGCGGTCTATGCTATTAAGGGCTGCCCAATGCATGAAGATCCGCTTCATTTAATTCCGCATCACCTCCGCAAGGACTTTTATGATGAGTATGGAATAAGAATTGAAGGAAACCTATCGCCATTGAATAGTATGCGTCTCGAACAGGAGTATGGCGGCCGCATAGAAGATGTTTTAATTGAACGAATCATTTTCTCCGAAGATCGCAGGGTGGGGATTGGAACTTTCAGCCCTTCAGATCCGAAATCCCAGGATATTGCTGATCTGACTGGAAGCATTGACTTTTCAACTATTGCTGAATATGGTTCAGAATCCGATCCTCGTGCCTACCGTTTTGACGGGGAACTGAATAAAGCAAACCGAGGTATGATGGAATTCCAGGAAATGCTGAAGTGTGACGAGAAGTTTTTATGGCATTTATTGTCCCTGACTCAGGAAGGCAACTTTAAAGCCGGACGCTTCGCCCTGATTTCGGCAGATGAGCTAATTGTCGCTCACACGAATGAAACAGAGTATCGTTCATTCATTTCCAATAAAAAGAATGAAGCTTTGCATTCCAGGATTATCGTTATGCCAATCCCATATAATTTAAAGGTTTCAGAGGAAGAGAAGATTTACGATAAAATGATCCGTGAAAGCGATGTTTCCAATGTGCACATTGCACCGCATACTTTAAGAGTGGCAGCGATGTTTACGATTTTAACCCGCATGAAGGATCCGAAAAAAGGCGATATTGATTTAGTTAAGAAAATGCGTTTGTATGATGGTGAGAGTGTTGAAGGCTATAATAGAGCAGATGTGGAAGAATTGAAAAAAGAGCATGCAGATGAGGGCATGAGCGGCATTGACCCGCGTTATGTCATCAACAGGATCTCTTCGACAATCATCCGCAAAAATATCACAAGCATCAATGCGCTGGATGTACTGCGATCGCTTAAAGAAGGATTGGATCAGCATCCATCCATCACTCCAGAGCTTAAGGAAAGATACCTGAATTTTATTTCTCTGGCCCGCAAAGAGTATGATGATATCGCCAAGAAAGAAGTCCAAAAGGCATTTGTTTACTCCTATGAAGAATCTGCAAAAACGCTTATGGAAAACTATCTTGATAATGTTGAAGCATACTGCAATAAAGCGAAGCTGCGCGACCCATTAACCGGTGAGGAGATCAGTCCGGATGAAAAGCTGATGCGCTCAATCGAAGAACAAATCGGCATCTCCGAGAATGCGAAGAAAGCATTCAGGGAGGAAATCCTCATCCGCATCTCCGCTTATGCCAGAAAAGGCAAGCGCTTTGACTATAATTCGCATGACCGCCTGCGCGAAGCCATCCAGAAGAAACTCTTCGCTGACCTGAAAGATGTTGTGAAAATCACCACATCTTCAAAAACGCCGGATGAGCAGCAGCTGAAGAAGGTGAATGAGGTAGTAGCACGTCTGATCGACGAACATGGCTATAACTCCACATCAGCAAACGAACTGCTCCGCTATGTGGGAAGCTTGCTGAATCGATAAATGAAGGGCCTGGCAGTATTGATGCCAGGCTTATTTTTTAGTATGTAATTAATAGATTTAATAAATATAAAAAAGAGGCTTCGAAAAGCCTCTTCATCCATTTTTGTCTATTGTTAATGCGGGTTCATTCTTTTTTTTCTGGCATTCCTGACAGACTGGCTTATTTTCAAGGTAAACGGTCCGCTCAAATATCGATAATTCACCGCACCAGCTGCAGCAAAGGATTTCGCTCATAAAATCCCCCCTTTTGTATAATCCTATTTACACTTGGCCATATTTATGCTTCAGAACTATTATAAAAGTTTAGATTGGCCCAATTAGGGGTATAAATACAGCAGAGGTGATATTCATGAAAAAGAAAGAATTAGATAAGGATTATACACCGAGAAACAGCTCAATGGCGGAAAATATTGAAGAAATGGAAAACCTGGGCAAGCAGATGGAAAATATGCGGACCAATAAAGAATTAAAAGAGGATTACGATAAATATCCGGATCCCATTCAGAATAAAAACAAAGACAAGAACCTTCGCTGATCGCGGAGGTTTATTTTTGTATAAAAAATGGGCTTGTCTAAAAGATGCTTCGAATGTCTTATTGTCAAAATTATTTGTAAATTATTTTGTCTTCCCGCATATGATAGAGTAATAAACATTTCTTTGTATTGGTGCATGAATATTAAAATCACTGCCGGGAAATGAATCTATGAAATGAAGGCAGACTGCTGAAATGGGGATGTTTCATCTTTTTTTGACACTCGCGATATTGTATGTTGGAAAGCTGTAATGTGTGAAATTTATTTTAAAAGGAGGGGTTAACATGACGAATGTCAATAACCATCAGTTTGTGATTTCCCAAGAAGATTGGTCCCTCCATCGCAAAGGCTATGATGACCAGCAGCGTCATCAGGATAAAGTCCAGGAAGCAATCCGCAACAATTTGCCTGATTTGATAACGGAAGAAAACATTGTAATGTCGAATGGGCGGGAAGTGGTAAAGATTCCGATTCGCTCATTGGATGAATACAAAATCCGTTATAACTATGATAAAAACAAACATGTCGGCCAAGGCGATGGAGATAGCCAGATTGGAGATGTAGTGGCCCGTGACGGATCCGGCAGCCAGAAAGGACCCGGAAAGGGGCAAGGAGCAGGCGACCAGGCAGGCGAGGATTATTTTGAAGCAGAAGTATCACTCATGGAAATTGAAGAGGCTTTATTTAAACAATTGGAATTGCCTAATTTAAAGAGAAAAGAACAGGATGAAAATGTTGTAGAGGATATTGAATTTAATGACATCAGAAAAACAGGTTTAATGGGCAATATTGATAAGAAAAGGACCATGATGTCGGCATTCAAGCGCAACGCAATGAAGGGCAAGGCAGCGTTCCACCCGATTTATAAGGAAGATTTGAAGTTTAAGACCTGGAATGAAATTGTAAAGCCTGATTCGAAGGCTGTCGTGCTTGCGATGATGGATACGAGCGGATCGATGGGGATCTGGGAAAAGTATATGGCCAGAAGCTTTTTCTTCTGGATGACGCGGTTCCTGAGAACCAAATATGAGACAGTTGAAATTGAATTTATTGCCCACCATACAGAAGCAAAAGTGGTTTCAGAAGAGGACTTTTTTTCAAAAGGAGAAAGCGGTGGAACGATTTGTTCATCTGCCTACCGAAAAGCGCTTGAGCTGATAGATGCCAAGTACGATCCGCGTAAATTTAATATTTATCCTTTCCACTTCTCAGACGGTGATAACCTGACCTCTGATAATGCCCGCTGTGTCAAGCTGGTGGAAGACCTGATGAAGGTGTCCAATATGTTTGGATACGGTGAGGTCAACCAGTACAACCGCCACTCGACTCTGATGTCCGCCTATAAAAATATCAAAAATGATGATTTCCGATATTATATTCTTAAGCAAAAAGCAGATGTATTCCATGCGATGAAAAGCTTTTTCAAACAGGAAGAGGATAAGAAGAAATATGCCTAAAGAGAGGGAAACCTCTCTTTTTATTTCAGCAAAAAGCCCCCATTTTCAGGGGGCTGATGCTATTTAAGCCTGTCTTTTGTAAGCAATTCTTGCCGATTTACTTCACTGGTTTTCATCTCTGCTGAAGTATGTGAATGCTGAACACGACTGGGATTCTCGCTGACACAGCATGGATCAGCGGATTTATCTGCCAGTGTTTTGATATCCGATTCATGGACAACCTCCCGGGCTGAAGCACTCTCCATATATCCTTCAGAGTTTTCGGCAGTGATTCTCTGATTGTCCTGCGTGGAGTTTGGATATTTCCCATAATAGTCAGCGATTAAGACATATTTTCCGTCAAAAACCATGCTTGCGTATCGATCCAGGTCATGTTCATCAAATCGTGTACCATCTTTTTTATCGGGATCAATCCCTGAACTTGTGGCCGGATCTTCCCCCATGAATAGAGCTTTAACAGAATCAAGAAAACGCTGATTGCCCAGCTCCTGGGAACCGACTATCCGCAAGTTCACTCCGTAATTGTCTGCAAAGCTTTCAAGATTTGCGCCATCCTTTGAGACGATCACAAGATTTTCCTTCTGATATCCATTTGACCCTGCACCTTCAATGGCTTCTTTAAGCTCTTGCTGAGTATCGAATCCGCCTATTAATATATTCTTCTGCATATTTTTCACTCCCAGTGTAGTATGATATTTTTTTATTTCCCTGAATTGCTGGCGGAGAAACGTTCTTTTGCTTTTGAAGGGCTGGATGCAATAGCGTTTAGTCCTGAATCATTATATGGCACAAGCCGTATAAATTAATAAAACACAAAGAATACAGTATGATAAAGGTATAATAACTGAATTGAATTGCTGCTGGAGGTGGGCAGATATGGAGATTGAGAAACTGGCTAAAAGGTTAGGGAACAGAACCCCAATTATTTTGGGAAGTGAGCGATTTTCCAAGTTCGCTATTTTGCTTCCGCTGGTTGAAATCAATAATGAGGTACATGTCCTATTTGAAGTGCGTTCACTTAAAATGAGAAGGCAGCCTGGGGAGGTATGTTTCCCCGGCGGAAGGATAGATCCGGAAGATAGGGATGAAGAGCATACGGCCGTCCGTGAAACCTCTGAGGAACTCGGTGTGGGCGAAGACAGCATCACAAATGTTTCCCCGCTGGATTACATGATCTCCTTCGGTCAAATTATTTACCCTTATGCAGGCATTATCCAAAACCCGGACAAGATTGTCCCGAACCCTGATGAAGTAGAAGAGGTTTTTACCGTCCCCCTTTCATTTCTGAAAAAAGTAAAGCCTGAAACATATCACGTAAATTTTAAAGTAGAGCCTGAAGAAAATTTTCCTTTTGATTTAATTGCCGGAGGTGAAAATTACAATTGGCAGACAAGGAGAGCGGAAGAGGTATTTTACTATTTCCAGGACAAGGTCATCTGGGGGCTGACTGCCAGAATCCTTAAACATTTTCTTGAGATCATAACAGAAGATTTCAATGAAAGTGAAAGCGTCTGAAGAAAATAATTTTCAAAAAGGTTGACGCAGTCCTGATAAATGTTTATGATTCATATAAATTGAATACTTAGAAACTTCTTATCAAGAGAGGCGGAGGGACTGACCCTATGATGCCTCGGCAACCAGCATTCATGCACGGTGCCAAATTCAGAGGAATACATTTTCCGAAGATAAGAAGGCGGAATGAACGGAATATTAATTCAAACCCCTTCTTGTCTGTAATGGACGGAAGGGGTTTTTTGTTTTTTAAGGCAGGCACAATAAATTTTATCCAGGGGGAATAAATAATGTCAGCAATAACGATCGGGCTATTGGGGTTTGGAACTGTTGGAAAAGGAGTGTATGAAACAATCAGAAAGCATCAGGGAAGGCTACAGGCGATACTCGGGAAAGAAGTGAAGGTTTCCGCTATCCTGGTCAAAAATGTAAATAAACATTCTTTGCCTGATGATGAGGTGCTTTTAACAGATGACTTTCAGGATATTATTGAGCTTCCAAAGCTTGATGTCGTAATTGATGCCATTGTTGGCAGGGAGCCGGGCTATACGTATCTGCGCCAGGCCATATCGAGAGGATGCCATGTCATTACAGCGAATAAAGAGATGTTTGCATTTCATGGAAGTGAGCTTGCGAGGCTGGCAAAAGAAAAGAATGTATCACTGGGATATGAAGCAACAGTCGGCGGCGGTATCCCCATCATTCAGACCATCAGGCAGCTGCTGAATGCCAACAGGATCGAACGGATTGAAGGAATTTTAAATGGCACATCCAATTTCATTTTGACAAGTATGCGCGAAGAGAACTTATCATTTGAAGAAGCATTGAAAATCGCTCAGGAAAAAGGCTATGCAGAAGCCGATCCTAAAAATGATATCGAAGGATATGACGCCTTTTACAAAGCAGTTGTTCTGAGCGAGCTTGTATTCGGGAAAGCGCCTGCACAGGAATACTCTGTAAGAGAAGGCATTACTGATATTACGATTGAGCAAATCCGATTGGCTGATTCGCTGGGGTTGAAATTCAAGCATGCAGCATCGATTCATAGGGAAAAAGATTCTGTCCGCTGTACAGTAAAGCCGGTCCTGACAGGTGAATCGCATCCTCTATACAGAGTAGAAGGCGTGCAGAATGCCGTTTCAATCGATGCGGATATTGTCGGGAATATCAGTCTGCAGGGACCTGGAGCAGGCATGTTCCCGACAGCGAGTGCGATTATTGAAGATTTAATTCATGTGGGCAAAGCCGATTTCCCTTCAGCATATGAGGAAGCTGCATTGGAAGAGAAGGTCCCTGAACAGCAGCTCTGGGTTATATTGGGTGATGTTGAAGGATATGAATTCCTTGAGGGAGTTGAAATCGTCAGCAAAGTGTCAGAGCAGGCCCTGATCGTTAAGGGAGCTGCAGAGGCTGTGTCATTATTAGACAAATCCGATTTGAAGGCTTATCAAGTGCTTGGAGATTATGCAGTCACGGCAGGGAAGTATAAGCAGGTACAGACGGTCTGAAAAACAGAAGGGGCAAGCCTTTGAGCTGCCCCTCCTGAAGTATGTTTAGAGATGGTGGATACTAAGCCTGCTGTTTATTAAATAAAGGATTATTTAATCCGGAATACAGGTCTTTAACATGAACTGTTACTATCTTAGCGCCAATCTGGACATGGACCATATTATCAAAAACAGCTGTTACCAGGCCGTTTAATGAAACATTCGCACCAATATTGAGATCTTTGCCGGGAGATTTAACATTTTTCTTGTTTGCCATCGTAACACCATCCCATTCCAATTTATTGAAACTTATACATAGAATATTGCCTTTTTATAGTAAAATAAACGCTTTAATAAAAAAAGTCCAGTAAAATAGCTTGTTTTTTTATCGACAAATTGCAATGAAATTAGACACTTATCTAAAAACAGCTGATGGCACATCGAACTGCCTCCATAGGAAGAGGATGAAAAGAATGGAAAGTCCCCATGCGGCAGCTGGCCGCTTGTGGTGCACCCAAAGGATGGTAAACATAACAGTATTGAAAAGAATCGACCATTTTAAACTCCAGCCATTATCGTACTTTATCAGATTAAATTTGATATCAACCACCTCATTTACCGTATAGAGAAGGACCCAGCCTGAGATATAAAGCAGTTTCTTAATAAATTTTCCTCCAGGGAATCTGTATAGATAGATCAAAATAGTTGCCGGATACTTTACAGCCATAATGGAAAAACTGACATGGGTATTTGTAAGATTCACCTTCTCATCGACCCCCTGTGGATCATATGTCCACATCGGATAAAAGTCTGAGAGCAGATATAAATATAAAAAGTCCCCTAATATGTAAAAAAGGATGGTGGGATAATACATTTTCCAATTTCTCCAGTCACCCCACTTCCATAGAGCGAAAATCCACAAAAAAGCATATAGAGCATTCATTCCATTCACCTCTTCCCAGAGCGCACAGTTATTCCTATCCTATCCAATTTAAGAAAAAATAAAAAAACTAAGCAGGTTAAGGCAGATAAATAACCGGAAAACCCAATCAGAAGGGGGCTTTCCGGTCGTTTTTAATATAGCTGTTATTTTCTGTTCCGTGATACATAAGGACTATCGGACATCCAGAATCTCCAGAGATAATCCCGTGCTTCACCGGAATTATCAATGCCTATTCGTGTTCCCCGTTTGATTTCCCCGGGAGGGATTCCTTTAGCAATCATTAGAGGAGGGCTGGTAAAATGGCGGCCATAATCATCTATTGTTATATCGAGAGCTTTAGTTAATTTACCTGGCCCATTAGTGAGGTTTTTAAGATCTTCCATCTTACGTCTTTTCTTCATTAACTCAATTCCGTCGACAGGTTCAATCCCTCTGATCAATACAGCTTCCGGCTTTTCCTTTTGACCGCTCACAACATTAACGAGGCAATGGGTATGCATCACATAAGTGTAGACAAAACCTGGTTCATTAAACATGATTTCGGTCCTTTTTGTTCTCCTGTTCCCAAAGCTGTGTGCTGCTCTATCCTCCGGGCCCATATAAGCTTCCGTCTCGACAATATAGCCTGAGGCAATTCCTTCTTCAGTTTCTTTGATCAATAAGCAGCCCAGAAGAGCTTCAGCCAGCAGAAGCGTCGGCTGCCGGTAAAAGCTGTCTGGAAGAGGAGCATATTGTGTTATCTCTTTCATAGTCAATCTCTCCAATAAGTATTTTATGAGGTTCGGTCTTATGTTTTTACCCTGTGCTATTTTTTCATAACCATACCTGCAGTATAATAGCAAAAGGATTACAAGACAGGATGTGTGCATTAATGAATAAAAATATCGGTTTTATCGGAAGCGGAAAAATGGCTCAGGCGATAATCGGGGGTATATTAAAATCTGATCTGGTGAATGCAAGGCAGATTATTGCTTCAGCGAAAACGGAGAAAACGCTTGTTGACATTAAAAATAGGTGGGATATACAAACACGCTTTTCTAATAGTGAGGCAGCGGAGGAAGCTGATATACTGTTTCTGGCTATTAAGCCTGATGCTCATGCTGCAGTTATTGACGAAATTAAAGATTGCATCCAATCACATGCCATTATCATAACGATTGCGGCCGGCATAAGTCTTTCTTTTCTGGAAAAGTCATTTGGCAGAAAGATTAAAGCAGTCCGTTCCATGCCTAATACTCCTTCTTTGGTGGGTGAAGGCATGAGCGTTCTTTCAGCGAATGAATCACAATCTCCTGAGGAGATGGAAGATGTAATCAAAATATTTTCATGTATTGGCAGAGCAGCGGTTATGGAAGAAAAGATGATGGACGCAATTCCCGCTATCAGCGGTTCTTCGCCCGCTTATGCCTATATGTTCATTGAAGCATTGGCAGATGGCGGTGTAAAAGCCGGACTGCCCCGTAATCAATCTTATGAGCTCGCAGCACAGGCTATTTTGGGGGCAGCCAGGATGGTGCTGGAAACAGGCAGACACCCTGCGGAATTGAAGGATGAGGTTTGTACTCCGGGAGGTGCAACAATAGAAGCCGTTGCAGAACTGGAGAGAAAAGGGTTCCGTTCAGCGGTCATGAGTGCGATGGAACAATGCTTTGAAAAGACAAAGGCACTTTCCCGGAAAAATAATTAGACAAGAATTATTTTTCCAGACCCGGCACTTTTATAATGCCGGGTTCTTCAATGGTTTTAGGCACAAAAATAAAGAAAAACAAGAACATTCGGCAGCGAAATGGAATATATAATAAGAAAATTTAAATTTTAATTCCGACTTGACTCATAGGAATACATGTATTATAGTAAGTCATTATAATAACATCTTTTGGGGAGGATTCAGTCCGATGAGTACAGGACTTTTAATTTTAAATATTATTGTAATGCTTCTGCTTTTAGGCGCATTGTTCTTTATGCAGAAAAAGCATATCTCATTCTCAAAGCGTGTGTTTACAGCGCTTGGTTTAGGGATCCTGTTTGGCTTTGCACTTCAGCTGATATATGGACCTGGTGCTGAGGTTATTGCCAAATCTGCAGACTGGTTTAATTTAGTTGGCGGAGGTTATGTGAAGTTCCTGCAAATGATCGTCATGCCTCTTGTCTTCATTTCAATTTTAGGGGCTTTTACTAAGCTTAAATTAACAAATAATATTGGGAAAATCAGTGTGCTAATCCTTGGACTGCTTGTAGGTACCACTGCAGTTGCTGCTGCTGTCGGAATTGCAACAGCTGTCGGTTTTGACCTGGAGGCTGTCCAAATCAGCGGAGGCGACGCTGAGACTGCCCGCGGGCAGCAGCTTGAAGAAACATATCAGGGCATTGAAGGAAGAACGTTCCCGCAGCAAATGCTTGATTTGCTTCCGGCCAACCCATTCCTTGATTTTACAGGGGCAAGACCAACATCAACGATTTCAGTCGTTATCTTTGCAGCCTTTTTAGGGATTGCTTATCTTGGTGTGAGAAGGAAATCACCAGAGCAGGCTGAACTCTTTGCGAAAATTGTGGATGCATTCTATGCAATCATCATGCGAGTTGTAACATTAATATTACGCTTAACACCATATGGAGTTTTGGCAATTATGACGAAAACAGTCGCGATGAGTGACTTTGACTCCATCTTGAATTTAGGTAAGTTTGTTATTGCTTCTTATGTCGCACTTGCCATTATGTTCCTGATTCACCTGCTGCTTTTAACATTAAGCGGATTAAATCCAATCACTTATTTGAAAAAAGCATTTCCGGTATTGACCTTTGCTTTTACGTCAAGAACAAGTGCCGGTGCGTTGCCTTTGAATATTAAAACGCAAAAGTCACTCGGTGTTCCAGAAGGAATTGCCAACTTTGCAGGATCATTCGGCCTTTCCATTGGCCAAAATGGATGTGCGGGTATCTATCCGGCCATGCTGGCTGTAATGATTGCTCCGACTGTGGGCATTAACCCGCTGTCACCGGGATTTATCTTTACTCTCATTCTTATTGTAGCGATCAGCTCCTTTGGTGTGGCAGGGGTCGGAGGCGGTGCGACATTCGCAGCGATCCTGGTATTATCTGCCCTTGACCTGCCTATTGCACTGGCTGGCTTGCTGATCTCCATTGAACCGCTAATCGATATGGGACGCACAGCCCTTAATGTCAGCGGATCCATGACCTCCGGTATCCTGACGAGCAGAGTCACAGGTGAAATGGATGGAAACCTTTATAACGATATGAATGAAAAAATAGAAGCAGAAGCATAAGAAAAATCGACAGGTGCCTGGCACCTGTCGATTTTTTTCATTTGACCGTCTTTTTTATAACCGTTAAGGAGGTCATGGCGCCCACAAATAATATGGTTATAAACGAGTACAGGAATTTTTCAATACCGACTATTTTTATTCCGCTTAAAATAACCAATCCATCAATTGCAAATATTAAAGCGCCGATGTTAATAGGAAGGAGCTTTGTCATCAGCTGTGCCAGCAGGTCTGTGCCCCCTGTGCTGGTTTCATAACGAAGCATAAGACCGATCCCAAAACCCACCAGGCAGCCTCCTAAAATGGAGCTGGGCAATATGGAAAGCTCAAAATGCCCTCGCAAAGAAGAAAGCAAATCAATAATGAAGGATGAAATCAGAAGGCCATGCAGGCTATAGAAGAAGTATTTTTTCTCATAAAACCAGGCAAGTACATATAATGGAATGCTCAGGACAATCATGCTCAACCCAGTGGGGTATTCGTAGTAATAATGGAGGATCAGCCCTATGCCAATAATGCCCCCGTCAAGTAAATGGTGGGGGACAAGGAAGCCGTTAATGCCAATGCCTAATAATAAACTTCCTATTAAAGTTACAAGCAGCTTTTCAAACATAAGCCTATCACCCTAACTTGTCCATTCTTTACTTCTAGAATATGAATGGATAGGGATGAAATAGAAGCGGTTTCATGCAAAAAAAGCTTGTCCGGATTGGACAAGCTTTTGATCTGGTTCAGTTTGGGGCTTCCGGTTAGTGAGGCAGGAACGCAAGCTGGTAAAAGAATAATACTGCAAATAAATATACAAGGGGATGAACGTCTCTCCATTTCCCTTTTACCACTTTCATAAGCGGATAAGCAATAAAGCCAAGTGCAATACCTGTTGCAATGCTGGATGTCAGCGGCATGCTTAAGATAATCAGGAATGCAGGGAATGCTTCATCAAGTTCATTCCATTTAATATGAGAAATGCTGCCCATCATCAGGCTTCCAACGATAATCAGGGCAGGTGCAGTAATGGCCGCAAGACCTGATACCGCACTGACAAGAGGTCCAAAGAAAGCTGAAAGAAGAAACAAACCTGCAACAGTTAAGGTTGTTAATCCAGTTCTTCCGCCGACTGACACACCTGTTGAAGATTCAATATAGGCCGAAGTCGGACTTGTACCGAACATGGCACCGATAGAAGTAGCGATGGAATCCGACAAAAGGGCCTCACGTGCTCTGGGCATCGTTTTGCCTTTCATTAATCCGGCCTGCTGGGCTACGCCGATCATCGTTCCAGTCGTATCAAAAATCGTTACAAGCAGGAAGGAGAAAACAACGGCGTATAAACTGTGCTGGATAACATCTCCAATTGCTTCAAATGGATTTAAAATGATGATTCCATCCGGAAGCGAAGGCAATGAAACAAATCCTTGTTCAAAAGAAAGCTGTCCAGTAAAGAAGGCAATCAGGGCAGTGATAATCATGCCGAAAAATAAAGCTCCGTTAATCCCGAGCGTCATGAGAATCAATGTTACAGCAAGACCGATAAGCGCAAGAATGGATTGAGGAGAATGCAAGTCTCCGAGTGCCACAAGATTTGTTGGGTGGCTTGTAATCAGCCCGGTTAAGCGCAAGCCGATAAAAGCGATAAATAATCCGATTCCGGCAGTAATTCCGTGCTTTAAATTATCCGGTATTGCAATAATCAGCTTTTCCCGGAAAGGCGTAAGTGACAATATAATGAAGATAATACCAGCAATAAATACTGCTGAGAATGCAGTCATGTAATCAATATTTCCATGGGTGCCGACAACAGAGTAGGCAAAATAGGCGTTCAGGCCCATTCCCGGTGCGATGGCAATCGGATAATTGGCGAACAGTGCCATCCATAGAGTACCTGCGACAGTTGCAATAATGGTTGCAGAAAAGACTTGCTCAAAAGGCACACCTGCATCAGATAAGATAACAGGGTTTACAACCACAATATAAACCATAGTTAAGAAAGTTGTGATGCCTGCCAAGACCTCAGTCTTTACGTTTGTTTGATTTTCTTTTAATTTGAACATAAAAAGTCCCCCATAAACTATAACTTCTTTCAGGTTATATGTGTAATTGATAAATACGAACGTTTAGAAAGCACAAATAATATAATATTCGTTTTTGATGAAAATTTCAAGACCTTAATATTATTATTCTATATATTGGCTGTTTCATCCTAATATATAGAAAAAAGCTTCCCTATTACTGCTGCGGAAATTTACTTTCCGAGATAAAAATGTGTTGATTATCAATAGAGTATACTTATACACTAAGGTCAAACGACAACGAAATGGGGTTGGCCAATGTTTGCAAATCTTAAAACCATGAAGCTTAGTCAGCAGGCCGAATATTTAACGAAGGCCCTTGTACAGATGGAGAGCTATAACCATTCAGATGGAGAAGGGCATAAAGCTGACTTTCTAAAGGAAGTCATCTGTTCGTATCCATCTTTTCAGGATAATGATCATTTAGTATGGACCCAGGAAATCCCCGGAGATGAATTGGGCCGCAAGAATGTGTTTGCCTTCCTCAAGGGGAGGGAGGTGAGCAAAAAGACCATTATATATCTGGCCCATTTGGACACCGTTGGCACAGAGGATTTTGGTCCCATTCAAGGCATGGCCCATGATCCCGATAAGCTGCAGGAGTTTTTTGAACAATACGGCTCTGATCCGGAAGTGCAGGAAGATGCCCGGTCCAATGAGTGGCTTTTTGGTAGAGGGGCATTGGATATGCAGAGCGGAATTGCTGTCCATCTGGCCAATCTCCTGTATTTCTCGGAAAATCCCGGCGAATTGGACGGGAATTTGCTGGTTATGTTCAACGCTGATGAGGAGGGTGAGCATAAAGGAAGCAGAGCAGCCCTTTCGGAATTGCTGAGGCTGAAAGAAAAAATGGACCTGGAATATATGGCTGCCATAAATAATGATTTTATCTCTCCATTGTATGACGGAGATGCCACTAAGTATATCTACACGGGTACAGCAGGCAAGATTTTGCCGTGTTTCTCCATTTTCGGAAGAGAGACCCACGCCGGTGAAAGTCTTGCGGGAATTGATCCTACATTGATTGCTGCAGAGCTGACTGCGCGTATCAGCCAGAATTTTCAGCTGACTGAGAAGCTGGAAGGAGAACTTGTGCTTCCGCCAAGCTGTTTATATATGAGGGATGATAAAAAACGATATGACGTTCAGACGGCAGTTGGCTGCAGGGTTTACTTCAATTACTTTTTCTATGAGAAACCTCTGAAGCAGCTTTCGAAAGAACTTAGAATGATTGCAGAAGATGCGGCCATCGCTGTTGAGCACCGACTGGAAGGTGCCTATAAGGACTTTCGGACCGTCAATAAGCTGCCGGAAAGACAGCTGGACTGGGGAACAGAAGTGACGGCTTTAGATGAATTCCTTGTCTATCTTGAAGAAAAGGGCATCGATACGGCAAGTGTTATGGAAGAAGCAAGGAAAAAGAGCTCGCTTCATGAAACTGATGCCAGAATGATTGCTTTTGATATTGTAGAAGCTCTCCACCAATCAGACCCTGAGAAGAAACCCAGGGTGATTCTTTTCTATGGAACACCCTTTCTTCCTGCCAACACGATTGATGTGACTGCAGAAAGAGGCATCTTTTTAAAAAGTTGTCTGGAGGAAGTTCTTGCTGAAGAGGCTAAGAAAACAGGCGAGACATTCAAGGTGCGTAAATATTTCCCTTACTTATCGGATGGAAGCTTTTTATCTTTTGACGGTTCGGATGAGGACATACAATCTCTTAAAAAGAATTTTCCGGCATTGAACAGCCTATTTCCGATTCCATTAAAGGCGATGAGGGATTTGAATATACCTGTAATTAACCTTGGTGTTTATGGCAAAGCTGGCCACAAGTGGACTGAGCGGGTCTATAAACCGTATACATTTGACATTTTGCCTGAGGTTATCCGAAAGCTTACAAAAAGAATCCTTGAAAAGCCGGGAAATTGAGTTTCTCGCCTTTGGAGTCAGAAGTAACTTTAACTGGAAAATGGCGTCTAATGTATGGAGAGAATTCGGGGGCGGTGACAGAATGATAAAGGCTGTAATTTTTGATTTTGATGGAACTATTGTAGACACAGAATCTTTATGGTATGAGGTCTTTAAACAAATCCTGTTTGAAGATTACGGATTTGAACTTGGACTGGAGGATTTTGCGAAGGGCATAGGCACCACAGATGATATTCTATTTGATTATATTGATGATAAATTAGGTATTAAAGTTAATCGTAAATCTATACAGGAAAAAACAGAAAGAGCATTCCAGAGCCAAAGGGATATTTTAATTCTGAGAGAAGGGATTCAGGAACTGATAGACAAATGCATTGAAAAAGGCCTTAAGCTTGGAGTCGCGTCCAGCTCAGGAAGAGAGTGGGTTAAGCATTATTTAAAACATTTTGGAATCGAGGCTTTATTCCGAACGGTCAAAACAAAAGAGGATGTTGACAAGGTAAAGCCTGATCCTGCTCTTTACATAAAAGCCCTTGAAGACATGGGCGTTGAACCGGAAGAAAGTCTGGCCATCGAAGATTCCGTAAATGGGTCAATTGCTGCTGTTCAGGCAGGAATGCACTGTGTGGCTGTTCCTAATGATGTGACGCGTTTTCTTTCCTTTCATGAGAAGGTTATGCGGTACAAGGCATTTTCTGAAATACCCATTGATGAACTGATAATGGAGCAAAGCGGCAGATAAAAAAAGGAGCAGGCTAAGCCCGCTCCTCTTAAATTAAAAAATTGCATTCAAGATTAAGTATACAATACCCGCTAATGTTGCTGATATCGGCAATGTGATTACCCATGTGATAAGCATTCTCTGTGCAGTTCCCCATTTAACACCTTTAAGTCTGTGGGCAGATCCTACACCCAGGATAGAAGAAGAGATAACATGTGTAGTACTTACTGGTAAATGAATAAAGGTTGCGCCAAAAATGATCATTGCACCAGTTAAGTCTGCTGCAACTCCATTTATTGGACGGATTTTCATGATCTTCCCGCCGACTGTTTTAATAATTTTCCAGCCGCCGATGGATGTCCCGAGCCCCATTGCTAATGCACAGGAAAACTGTACCCAAAATGGTATATCATCTGTAGTGACATAGTTGTTTGCAATAAGCGCCATTGTAATAATCCCCATGGCTTTCTGCGCATCATTTGTTCCATGTGTATAAGATTGAAGAGCAGCTGTGAAAATCTGGAAAACTCTGAAATTCCGGTTTGTCTTTGTAAGGTTGTTATGTTTAAAGACAATCTTAAAAATACTGTATACGATAAAACCGACTGCAAAAGCAATTAATGGCGAAAAGATAAGTGCTTGCAGAATTTTTAAAAAACCTTGATAATTTAAAGCTGAAAATCCTGCTGCCGCAATCGCAGCTCCGGCAATCGAACCAATGATTGCATGGGAAGAGCTGCTTGGAATGCCATAATACCAAGTCAGCAGATTCCAGAATATCGCAGCAACTAAAGCTGCCAGAATGACAAGAGAACCATTCTGCAAAGTGAAGGGGTCCACTATATCCTTTGTTATGGTTTTGGCAACCCCAGTAAATGTCATGGCACCAACAAAGTTCATGACTGCCGCCAAAATGATTGCATGTCTTGGTTTAAGCGCCTTAGTGGAGACAGCGGTTGCTATTGCGTTTGCCGTATCATGAAATCCATTGATGAAATCAAATGCCAGAGCTCCAATGACAATCAGGATTGTTATAATTAAAACTGCATCCATTGTTATCGCCCCTTAAGCATTTTTCATGATGATGGTTTCAAGCGTATTGGCGACATTCTGACAGCTGTCCGCAATATCTTCAAGTGTTTCATAAATTTCTTTATACTGAATGATGCGGATAGGGTCTTTTTCTGTGGCAAACAGATGCTTGATTGACTGGCGGCGGACTCCATCACATTTGGATTCGTAATCTTTGATTTTGATTGCATGATCTCTTATTTGCAGTAATTTCTTAGTTGAAAGAAGTTCAACAGATTTTTCAATTTCAATTGCACAGTTCTTAATCGCATCCACGAACTTCAGCATGAATTCATCAGCCTGTGTCATGGAATACATTTCAAATAAATCAGCACATTCTTCAAATCCATCCAGCACATCATCCATGCTCATGGCGAGGTGAAGAATATCTTCTCTTTCAATCGGCGTAATAAAAGCGTTATTTAACTCCTTAATGACTTCATGGACATAGGAATCGCCTTTTGTTTCATAATCCTTCATAGTTTTTGAAAAGGTTTTTAAATCACTGACATTGTTGATCTTATAGTCGGCAAAATAAATTGCACTATCCTTTAAATTCATGGAAATATTGCTTAACAGCGTGTTAAACTTGTCCTTTTTCTTAAAAACCATTTTTTTACCCCCAATATTTTAGGAAAACTTCAATCAAACGTAATTATTTTATACGAAATCGACAAAATATGATAGTTTTTTTTATTACAGTAATATTCCCTAGTTTAATAAGAATAAACGAAAAGACTATTTTCAGCTGAAAAAAAGACACCGCCAAACTCGGCGGTGCCTTAATTATGGGGGAATGACAATCTACCCTTTCAGCCTTCCAATAAAATCATGCAGGTTATCAAGTGTAATCAAATTTTCATTGCATTTGCGGCTGTCCTGGCAAATATAATTTCCTTTTTTGGTATAGGTGCCTAACTGAGAACCCTTAGTCTCAGTTAAGAACATGCCTGTTTCTTCGAGTTTGTAGCAGATGGCACAGATTCCTTTTTTGCCTAGCGGTTTAAATGTTCCATATATTCCTGTCAGCTTGCCATCCAGCAGGCTGATCATATATTTCCTGTTTGTACCTTTATCGTCCCATCCCAAGTAACTTATTTCCCTGAAATCGATATTTTCAGGTGCTGGCATTTTTAGTTTTTTTGCCTTGGGAAACAGTTTTTTGATCGATTGTTCAGTTATAGACGGAAAGGGTATTACATATTCCTTTATATGCGCTAAGAAGGCATCTGCCTGATCTCTTTCTTTAATATCACTGACTGGGGAAAGAAGCTGGTTTTGTTCCTCACTCAGCTCTGCAAAAAGACCCAATACCTTTTCAGCAGAAAGTGATTTCAGTGCATTCAGCACCCCTGTATCATTGACAGATGCATGGCCATTAATTAGCACTTGCGTCTGATATTTAATAAAATTATATTGATCATTCCTGATAAAAGGTTCCATTATACACACTCCTATACTTTCAGCACCTTTATATATCAACCTCACTTTATAAGAATGGCATAAAAATGTAAATGGATAAAATGATTAGGAAACGAACTTGGCATATGAAAAAGCACTGAACAAAGTTCAGTGCGGAAAATTCATTTTTTATAAACTATTTTTTTGATTGTTTCAGCGGAAAGAAAATATTCCTCCGCCAATTGGGTGATGGTTTTGCCGTTCTGAAAGGCGCCTTTTATAGAATGGTTCCTTTCATCCAGAGCTTTTCTTGCTCCAGAGCGGGAACCCCATTTTCGGTAGTCCTTTTCCGGTTTGGGAATATAAATAGCCTCACCCTGAACGTATTTTTGAATCTCTGCGATTAGATTCTCCGGTAAAACGGCATTAGCTTTTACATAACTCATTTCTGCCAGCTCCTTATTTATTTTGATAATAAAAATGAATAAGGTGCAAAGCCGATATCAGAAATGGTTTTAGCTGAATGGGCGATAATATTTAGTCCATTACCGCCTCATGCAAAGTATCGCCACCAATATCAGGCTTTGCATGAGACGTTGCATTATCAGGCCTTGCAGCTGCAATGGCCATTCCCATCACCTCCTAAAATGTATTTTTTTATATTATAAATTAAAATGAATGCCGATGTATACACTTGCACAATTCGACAAATATCGGGCGGTGCCTGTCACCACTTGATTCTTGCAGACTTTTCTGATAATATATTTTTCTGCCCACGCGTACGCTCATATGTATTTCTCCATTGCGGCTGAAAAAATTTGAAAGGAGAAACATATGTCATCTGAATTTGAACACCCCGATTTTCAAAAGGAAGTTCAGCGGCTTGAATTTACGAAACGTTATATTGATGTTGTGATTAAAACATCGGAATCCAGCAAGGATAAGTTTCAGGAAAATATGAAAGAAGCTTTCGAGGACGTTGACTGGCTTGAATCCAGTTTAAGTTACTCTTCTCTCCTGACGAATGCCCTTTTTTTTGAAATGTCCAAAGATGAATTAATGCTGCTGAAAAAAGCCCGGAAAAAGCCTTACTTTGCCAGAATTGATTTTTTGCGGCAGGATTTAAACGAAGAAGAGATACTGTACATAGGCAAAACTTCATTGTATTCAAGGGAAAATCAGGAGCAGATTATTGTTGACTGGCGTTCTCCGATAGCCAATCTATACTATGAAGGCAGGCTGGGAGAGGTTCAATACCATTCCTATGAAGAAAGCTTTACGGGACACCTGTCGTTGAAAAGGCAATATATGATAGAAGACGGGATTCTGGATGAAATACGGGATATTGACCTCACGACCACAGACGAATTGCTTCAGGAATCATTGTCCAAAAGCTCAAGCAACCGCCTCACTGAAATTATTTCAACCATACAGGAAGAACAGAACAAAATAATACGTGCCGATTTGAATAAGCCCATCATTGTGCAGGGGGCGGCAGGCAGCGGCAAGACAACCATTGCCCTGCATAGAATAAGTTATTTCATTTATCAGTACAAAGAAAATTTTGCCCCTGAACAGCTGATGATACTGGCGCCGAGCAGGCTTTTCATTGATTATATTTCAGAGGCGCTCCCTGAACTTGGGGTGGAGAGAGTCCGTCAGACAACCTACCAGGAATATGTTCTGGCATGTCTTGGCGAGGATCTAAAAATGGCTGCTGACAGCAAGCTTGTGAACCTGCTTGAAAACCAGGGAAGTGAAGAAGTAAACCTTGCAGCCTGGGCATCGTCCATTAAAGGTTCGCCTGTATTTCACACCATTCTTACTAATTACCTCAGAGAAATATATAATAGCTTCTCCCCCAGTGATGATTTTATGGTAGATAAATTCAGGCTTTTCAGCAGCAAAAAATTCTTTCAGCTTTTTTTGGAGGATTACAATTACATGCCTCTATACCGAAGGCTGGAAAAGTTAAAGGCTGTGCTTCAAAACGATCTTGCTAAGAAAAAGAAAAATATCATTAAGAAAATCGAAATATATTATGACGAGAGAATCGAAAGGGCCCTCTATAGAGGCAGGGATCCTGAGAAAAGAAGACAATATGTTTCAGATGCTCTTGATAAAAAAGCATCCAGAATGGAAGAACTAAAAAGAAGCTTCAGGACAGCTGTGCCAAAATACATGAAGCAATTCCCGAAGAAAAGTCTGGTCCGGTATTACAAAGACCTATTTGAAGATCCTGTACGTCTTTCAAGGTTATCAGGCGGAAAATTGCCTGTTGATGATACACATAAACTTTGTGAATATTGCCGGGAGTTGTTCAGGAAAAAAGTGTATGAGAGGGAAGACTTAGCTTTGATGCTTTACCTGCAGGAAAGCCTTTTTGGCATTCCCAAAGAGCTGAAGGCGAAGAATATCGTCATTGATGAAGCCCAGGACTACAGCTTTATGGAGCTTCTCTCATTAAAAAAGTCACTTGATACAGATATGTTTACACTAGTGGGGGACCTTGCTCAGGGAATTCACTCCTACAGGGGGCTCACAAGCTGGCAGGAGGTTCTGGACTATATTTTTCCCCGTGCAACATATACAGAGCTTCAAAAAAGCTATCGTACTACAGTGGAAATTATGGAAAAAGCAAATGAATTACTTAAACTTCTCCCTTATTCATTTCCCGAGGTGGAGCCGGTCGTCCGCCATGGCAGAAATCCTGAGTTTATTAGGAGGAAAGATGGGGGCGAGCTGGTAAAACAGCTTGAAAAACAGGTCATTTCCTTAAAAGAAGAAGATTATAAAACATTTGCGGTGATCGGGAAAACGATGAAGGACTGTCAGCTCATTCACACCCTTTTTGAAAAGCATGCCAGGCTTCCTTTTAAACTGCTGCAGGAACAGGAAAGCATACCGAAGGATGAAATCGTCATCGTGCCATCATACTTGGCCAAGGGACTTGAATTTGATGCCGTTATGATTCTGTCCATGGAAGAGGAGTTTTCCAGAAATTCTGAACTGGACATTAAATTGCTTTATGTCGCCATGACAAGGCCTCTTCACCGATTATATTTTTTTGGATTGAAACAAGGCAATTTCATAGTAGTTTAAAACTTCAGCAGCTGATTTGTCAGCTGCTTATTTTTATGGGGGGAAATAATCCTGTCCTTTGTTTAGGACAATTTTTCACCGGGAAAATCATTTTTATATGAGAAAAAATGGAAAGGGATGCGGAATGAAAAAATCCCGGCATCTGCCGTTTATATAGATGGGCGATTGCTTCTCTAAGGCAATCGCTTTTGTATTGAAGTGTAAACAGTAGGTCTCCTTTTCCTGGAAATGATAAAATGAATTAAAACATGGAAGGAGATGATTCCATCAGATGAAGGATATCAGCGGCACTTTAACCTTAAACAATGGAGTTGAAATGCCTCAATTCGGGCTCGGAGTATATAAAGTCGAAAAGGGATTGCAGATTGAAAAAACAGTAAAAGATGCCATTAACATAGGATACAGGCTGATTGATACTGCGGCTTTTTATGAAAATGAGGAGGGCGTTGGAAAGGCAATAAAAGAAAGCGGAGTGCCCAGAGAAGAGTTGTTCATTACGACAAAAGTATGGAATACGGATCAGGGATATAATCAGACCCTTCATGCCTTTGATAATAGTAGGAAAAAGCTGGGTTTGGATTACATAGATTTATACCTTATTCATTGGCCGGTTAAGGGAAAATACGTGGAAACCTGGAGGGCGCTTGAAAAGCTTTATAAGGATGGAAAGGTAAGAGCCATAGGGGTGAGCAACTTTCAAATTCATCATTTAAAGGACATTCTGGAAAACTCTTCTGAAAAGCCTGCAGTCAATCAGGTTGAGCTGCATCCGCTTCTTTCTCAGGAAGAATTGAGGGCATTTTGCGGTGAATACAATATAAAAGTACAGGCCTGGTCTCCAATTGCCAGGGGGAGAGTGCTCGAGGACAATACCATAAAAGAAATTGCCAAAAGGCACGGTAAATCCGCAGCCCAGATTATTCTTAAATGGCATCTCCAAAACGGCATAATGGTCATTCCTAAATCGGTGAAAAAAGAGAGACTGCGGGAAAACACAGATATTTTTGATTTTGAATTAACTGAAGACGACATCAGACAAATGAATGCATTAAATAATAACCATCGCTTTGGAGCCGATCCGGACAATTTTAACTTTTAAACTCCCCTTGAAAAAAACATCCTAACGGGTGTTTTTTGTTTTATAAAATTTTTCCAGAAGAATAGTTTTTAAATTTTTGGTTTTAGATAATGAATCCTGGGTAATTTAATTATACAAGCAGATAAGATCACCAAAAGCTGCGCAGCTGAATGAAATTCTTTATCTGAGCAAAAGCTAAATTAAATTATAACGAGGAGTGATTTTCAATGTTGAGCTTTTTATGGGCATTAATTATAGGTGGTATCATTGGTTGGTTAGCAGGTATGATTTTAGGAAGAGATATTCCAGGCGGAATTATTGGTAACATCATTGCTGGTTTCATTGGTGCATGGTTAGGTTCATTAATTCTTGGTGATTGGGGTCCAGTCGTAGCTGACTTTGCTATTATTCCTGCTTTAATTGGTGCTATCGTGCTTGTATTCATCGTAGGCTTCATCATGAAGGCTATGCGTAAATCTCATGACTAATTAATTAATCCAAAGAAGTCCCGTTTGGGGCTTCTTTTTTTGCATTAATCACTCTGCTTTTCAGCAGAAAACTAAAGCTGCCTTAAGACAGGGCAGCTCTAAGTTAAAAACGATATGGGTCAATTCCCTTGAAAATCCCGGGATCATCCAGGAAAGGCGCATGACAGACAATAGGCTCCTCTAAGAATGGGTGCGGAATCTCAAGCTTTACTGCGTGCAGTGCCTGCCGTGCAAAAACAGGTTTCCCGCCATATAAAGTATCCCCCGCAAGAGGATGTCCAATATGGCTTAGATGAACACGGATCTGGTGTGTTCTGCCTGTATCCAAACGGCACTTAATAAGTGAAAGATTTTGTTTAGGATAGTACTCAATTAATTCATAGTTCGTTGAAGCAGGCTGACCGCCGGGGGATACTCTTCTCCTGGTTGGATGATGCCGGTCCCGCCCAATTGGTTCCCTTATGGTTCCTTTGTTCTTTAAAATTTTGCCATGAACTAAAGCCAAATAGGTGCGCTTAATTCTTCTTTCACCCAGCTCTTTATCCAGAATTGCACCCGCTAATGCATGCTTCGCAAATAATATGGCACCGGTTGTATCACGATCCAGGCGATGTATATGTTTTATGCCTCTATATTCCCCGTGCATTTGCATATGAAAAGCTGCGGCGTTGGCGAGGGTATTCGTTTGATCCGGTGAGTTAGGATGCGTGTCCATGCCGGCAGGTTTATTCAAAACAAGCATATGGTCATCTTCAAAAAGAACACCAATCTCGTAATATGATGGAATAACGCCTGGATCTTCATCCTCGAAAAATTGAAACTTTAATTTATCTCCTGTATGCACAGGTTTTGTCCAATTAGCAGCATCATCATTGGATAATACCTGTTTTTTCATTCTCATATTGTGTGTTTGTTTCTTTGGTGCTCCCCATAATGTCCGGACAATATATTCGATTGAATATCCTTCCCAGTGGGCAGGTACTTCTATTTCACACCATTCACCAAACCTTTTTAGTTTTACCATAAATTACTCCTTATCCAGATTGAATAATCTTACCTTTATTACATATAAATTAATGACAATAATATTTTAGCCTTTAAAGACAGCTGATAAAAGGAATAGTGGTCCTCGAAAATTATTGTAATATTAAAAATCACCTTTTATTTTACTGGAAATGAGGTTATTATAGACCTTTAGAACTAATTATTTTGCATTATTCCTGTTCCATCTATTTCCGGAGGAGGAATAAATACCAGCAAATCCCTGCTCCATGGGTATAATTACCACCCTAAAGGGCTTTTAGAATATGATATTCTTAAGTATATATTACGAACTGATTACAAGGATTACAAAGGTGGGTTATCAGTGAAGGTTGTATTTGCATCAACTCCTGATCAGGAACAAAAAATTCAAGAATTAATAGGAAGATTCTATTCAAATGTGTTTCCTCTATATTTCACAGACGATGATATAAGAGATTTTGAACAGCAGAAGATTTTACATACTTCTACCAGACACTTTGAATACTTTGGAACATTAAAGGAGGCATATCAGGTTATAGCAGGGCTGCAGACGCTTATGGCTATTCTTGAATCCCGCCCAATCAGCGGCAAATATAAAACGATATTCTTCAAAAATGTTCAAATACTTCAAGAATTCGGCTTATCATTTCCGTTTGATTACAGCCATTTTTGCGGAGAGAGAATGCCCCGGAGTGATGTATTCAGTGTTTATGCTAAAGCCGCAAATGAAATGCTTGTATGAAAAAACGCCTGCTGCTGCAGGCGTTTTTTGGTTATTTGGAATTCTCATTAAACCACTGTTCAAAAACTTCTTTTTCCTGAGAACCGGTAATCCTGTTAACCTCTTTGCCGTCCTTGTATTGAACGATTGTTGGAGTTTCCTGAATTCCGTAATTGTCCCAGCCGTCTTCAAATTCAAGCAGATTGAATTGCACCAGATCAATACCCATATCTTCTGTAAGCGGAGCCACCACAGGAGTAGTCTTTTGGCAATGAGGGCATGTCGGGCTATAAAAATAAACCGTTACATCTTCTTTTTTATCTAACTTTTTATCCAATTCTTCGGGAAGGATCAGGTTTTGATAATTCGGGTCTTCAAGCTGTTTGACTGTTTCAGGATGAAGCGAATCCTTTCCATACGGATTTTTCTCTGACACTTTTTCTTCGTTTTGCATTTTAGTTAACATTCCAACTGCTGCAAATAATGCAACGATAATGGCAAGAAATATAATGACCTTTTTCATTATTCTGCTGCCTCCTTCGTTTTCTTCCAGACAAGATAACTGCAAATAAAAATAATAATAAAAGCTGTTAATGCTAAAAATGGAATTGTAACAAATCCCAGCCAATTAATATACTGCCCCGTACAGGGAACTCTCCCGCATGCTGCTGCATGATCAGCCATAAATGAAATCTTCTGAATGGAGTAGTGGTAGATGGAAATGCCGGCTCCAACAGCAGATAACACCATTGTATATAAGCTGATGCGATAATCCTTCTTAACCACAGCCAATCCTAGTATGACAGCAAAGGGATACATGACAATCCTCTGATACCAGCAAAGCTCGCACGGTTCATATTGCCTGATTTCAGAAAAATAAAGGCTGCCGAACATAGCAAGAATCGAAGCTGCCCAGGCAATAAACAGCAAATTCTCCCGCCCGTCTGTTTGTGTTTTCTCCATAATAATCTCCTTATTAATATGTACTCTAAAATTATAAAGCTATTGGACATCCATTGTAAATCAACATGTGCAGACAATCAGCAGAAATGGGGCTTTTGTGGCAAAGATATTAACAGGTTACAAATAAAAAGAAGACATTTAACACCTTTATAGAAATATATACAAAGGAAAAGACGCAAGATAATAAGAGGGAAATTACTTAAGAAGTTACGAATGCAGCAAAAAAGGGAAAAGACTTGAATATTACTGAGAGACTAAGCTCCATTTAGCTCCCAGGATAATTATTATTTCCAAAGGAGTGCACCACCATTGACAAAGCTTGATTTAACGAAATTTGAGAAGAAAATGATTATCAGAAATACCCGGCATTCAGATATAGATCATATCATTGCCCTTCAGGAGTTATGTTTTCCCGGCATGGTTCCCTGGAAGAAGGATCAGCTTGAAAGCCATCTGGAAATTTTCCCTGAAGGCCAGTTTGTTGCAGAATATGACGGGGAAATTATTGGATCCTGTTCAAGCCTTATTATAAATTTTGATGAGTATGATGACCGTCATTCATGGGATGATGTGACAGATAAAGGATACATAACGAACCATAATCCGGAAGGCTATAACCTTTATGGAATTGAAGTAATGGTTCATCCTGATTACCGCAGAATGAAAATCGGCCATCGCCTGTATGAAGAAAGGAAGGAGCTTGTCAGGTCTTTAAATTTAAAAAGCATCATCATAGGCGGACGAATTCCAAACTATCATAAATACTCCAATGAAATGAACCCGCGAGAGTATGTTAACGAAGTGTCGCTTCATAAAATCTATGACCCGGTTTTATCCTTTCAGCTCCTGAATGGATTTACCCTGATGAGGATTAATCCCAACTATTTGCCTGACGATGTGCAGTCAAATAAATATGCAACCCTGATGGAATGGAATAATGTCGACTACAGACCAATGAGCAAACGCTTTTATAAAACGAGCTACCCGGTACGTATATGCGTGGTTCAATATTTAATGCGGCAGATAAAATCCTTCGATGAATTTGCCCATCAGGTGGAATATTTTACAGATGTAGCTTCTGACTCAGGGTCCGACTTTGCGGTTTTTCCCGAGTTATTTACCACCCAGCTGATGTCCTTTTTGGAAGAACGTTCACCAAGCCTTGCGGTCAGAAAGCTGACAGAATACACTGAGCAATACATCGAGTTATTTACGGATTTGGCAGTCAGATATAATATCAATATCATTGGCGGCTCTCATTTTGTGAAAGAAGATGACGATGAGATTTATAATATTGCTTACCTGTTCCGCCGGGATGGAACAATTGAAAAGCAGTATAAGCTCCATATTACGCCAAATGAGCGCAAATGGTGGGGAATCAGCCGCGGAGATGAAGTAAAGGTATTTGATACTGACTGCGGAAAAATAGCCATTCAAATCTGCTATGACATCGAATTCCCTGAGCTTGCGAGAATTGCGGCAGATAAAGGTGCCAAAATAATATTTACCCCTTTCTGCACCGAAGATCGCCAGGGATATTTACGGGTACGCTATTGTGCTCAGGCGCGGGCTGTTGAAAATCAAATATACACGGTTATTTCAGGTACGGTCGGCAATCTTCCGCAAACAGAGAATATGGATATTCAATATGCACAATCTGCCATTTTTGCACCATCCGATTTTGAGTTTGCAAGGGATGGTATTGTGGGGGAAACAAATCCAAATATTGAAATGGTTCTGATTGGTGATGTTGATCTGGAAATCCTTCGCCGCCAGAGGCAGGATGGCACAGTGCGCCAGTTAAAAGACCGCCGGCATGATATTTACAGCATTAAATATAAGAAGTAATATATAGTTGCAGCTTGAGCGCCTTTCACTTGGCGCTCAAACGCATTTATCGGGCATACATAATCTCTGGGTGGAAATTGTCAAAATAACTCGGATATTTTTAAAAGGAATATCCATTTGGAACTCGAAAAGGATATGCAGAAGCTTTTTTTAGGAGGTCATACAATGGAATGGAAAACAGCAGCAGAACGATGGATAAACCATGAGGATCTGGACAATGAATTATTAGAACAGCTAAAACGTTTGCAGGGAAATGAAAAGCTCCTTGAAGAAGCATTTTATAAGGGACTGGAATTCGGAACAGGCGGCATGCGCGGGGAAATTGGCCCGGGAACAAACCGCATGAATATCTATACTGTCCGAAAGGCATCTGCAGGATTAGCGGCATACATAGAGGAAAAAGGACTGGAAGCAAAAAACAGGGGAGTGGCTATTGCTTATGATTCACGCCACATGTCTCCGGAATTTGCAATGGAAGCGGCTAAAACACTTGCCAGCAGGGGCATACAGACGTATGTATTTGACGAGCTTCGTCCAACTCCTGAACTTTCATTCGCAGTCCGGTACCTTCATGCGTATGCAGGTATTGTCATAACAGCCAGCCATAATCCTCCGGAATACAATGGTTATAAGGTGTATGGATCTGATGGGGCTCAGCTGACTCCCGCAGAAGCTGACATTGTTATAAGCAAAGTAAATGAATTAGAAAACGAATTGCTGATAGAAGTAATGGATGAAGATGTGTTGAAGGAAAAAGGGCTCATCACCATGATCGGCAAAACAGTTGATCAGGCCTATCAGAAGCAGCTCCTTACCATCTCCGAAAATCCCGGTGCCGCAAACGAAGCGGATGTGCGCGTAGTATTTACGCCTCTTCACGGTACGGCCAACAAGCCTGTCAGAGAGGCTTTGTCAGCGCTGGGCTATGTAAATGTGCATGTGGTAAAGGAACAGGAGCTCCCGGATCCTGAGTTCTCAACAGTAAAGAGTCCTAATCCAGAGGAAAAAGATGCTTTTGAGCTGGCAATGAGAGATGGAAGAGAAACCAATGCAGATTTGTTAATTGCTACAGACCCGGATGCCGATCGGCTTGGAATCGCAGCGAAGAACAAAGAAGGTGAGTATGTTCTTCTGACAGGAAATCAGACAGGGGCGCTGCTGCTTCACTACATACTTTCTCAGAAGAAAGAAAAGAATACACTGCCTGACAATGGCATCATGCTAAAAACGATTGTTACATCTGAATTTGGCCGCAGGGTTGCCTCGTCTTTTGGAGTAGAAACCATTGATGTTTTAACTGGCTTCAAATTCATTGCAGAAAAAATCAAGGAATATGAAGAGTCGGGTGAATACAGCTTCCTGTTTGGCTATGAGGAAAGCTATGGATATCTAATCGGCGACTTTGCAAGGGACAAGGATGCTATCCAGGCAGCCCTGCTTGCAACTGAAATGGCGGCTTATTATAAAAAGAAAGGCATGTCCCTTTATGAGGCATTGCTCAGCTTATTTGATGAGTTTGGCTATTTCCTTGAAGGATTGAATTCAATGACTCTCAAAGGAATTGAAGGAGCTGAAAAAATCCAGCAGACACTGGCATCTTTCCGCACTAATCCGATAAAGGAACTTGAAGGCATGAAAGTTCAGGCTGTTGAAGATTACTTAACAGGAATCAGAACGGAAGCAGATGGAACAGAGGAAAATATCGGCCTGCCAAAGTCCAATGTTATTAAGTATTTCTTCGAAGAAGGGAACTGGATCTGCCTAAGGCCATCAGGTACAGAACCGAAAATTAAATTTTACTTTGGAATTAATGACTCTTCATTAGCCGGCAGCAAAGAAAAACTGGATTCCGTTCAAAAAGCATTTATGGGCATCGTCGAAGAAAGAATGGGGATTTCAGTATCAAAATAAATTCTCACACCCAGAAGTGTCAACAGAAAGGAAGATTCAATGTTAAAGGGACAAACGGCAATAGTAACAGGTGCATCCAGAGGGATCGGCAAGGAAATCGCTGTTAAGCTGGCTCAGCAGGGCATGAAGCTAACCCTGATTGGAAGTTCAGAGGAAATACATCAATCAGCAGAAGACCTCAATAAAATGGGATTTTCAGATGTAATGCCCATTCAGGCGGATATCTCAAATGAAGCACAAGTAAAGGCAGCAGTTGAAAAAACTCTTCAGACATACGGGCAGCAGCTTGACCTTCTTGTGAACAATGCAGGTATGGGCTTTTTTAAACAGGTTGATGAAACGACACTGGATGAGTGGAAAAAAGTCTTTGAAGTAAATGTGCAGGGAGTTTTTCTCGGAAGCAGGGCAGTACTGCCGCATATGAAAGAGCGGAAATCTGGTACAATCATTACCATTTCATCAGATGTAGCCAGGTATACTATCCCGAATGGATCAGCCTATACGGCAACAAAATATGCAGTTCAAGGCTTCTCGGGATCTTTAGCTCAGGAAGTCAGAGAATATGGTATCCGTGTCGGAACCATAAATCCTGGAATGGTTGATACGTTTTTTGCAGAATCCAAGCAGGGACTCGAAGAGAAAAAAGATTGGCTGCAGGTCGAGGATATCGCAAATGCTGTTGTTTACATGGCATCAGCACCGAAACACATGATGATAGACGAAATCGTTCTTCATCCATTTGTTCAAAATTATCCAATAGCATAAAGTGAAACTTCAATCAGTGGGGTTTTCCTTATCCCCACTGATTGTTAGTCGCGTGTCGCTAAGATCTCCGCTAGCGTTTCGATCAATCGACACTACGAACCCGATTGGTTCAACTAAGCCTCTGCCTGCGCGTCGGCAAGTTTCACTGTATCTCACCAATCGGGCCTT
>NZ_MRTQ01000033.1 GCF_001956215.1 Paenibacillus sp. FSL R5-0490
ATGTAAAGGCCCGATTGGTGAGATACAGTGAAACTTGCCGACGCGCAGGCAGAGGCTTAGTTGAACCAATCGGGTTCGTAGTGTCGATTGATCAAAGCGCTAGCGGAGATCTTAGCGACACTAGAACGCGACTAACAATCAGTGGGGGATAAGAAAGACCCCCACTGATTGAAGTTTCACTTTATATTAAGGACTATTGTCCCGATATAAATAAAGAGTTAATGGTTGCTTTTTACCTATTAATTATACATAATATATACAAAATATGTACAAATTGGCTAAAGAGCCGGAGGGAAACTATTATGCTATTTCAGTTAAAAAAGAAGAATCCATCTTCATTTTTTCAGCCGGAAATGAACTTTCCAGAATTAGAGGAAACAGTTGACGTAAAAGATCAGCGTATTACTGAACGATTGTGGTATATGGGCTTTTCAAAAAAGCATCTTGAAACACTTCAGGATCTGAGCCCGGTGATTTCACCCCTGCTGGATGAATTGCTCCAGAAAGTTCTGGATCATCTTTATAAACAGTCGCCATTAAAGAGAATTGCTGAAAATAATACAAGCAGGAATAGGCTCTATGGCGTATATGTCCGTTACTTCCAGAGCTTATTAAGCGGCAATCTGGATGATGAATACTTTGCGATGAGAACGAGGATTGGCAATACCCATAACGGGGCTGGTCTTCCAGTTGAGTGGTTTCTGGCCACATATTCTGCCATTAATTCATTATTGGTGCCTAAGGTCGTCGCGGAACTGCACCAGGATCCTGAGAAGCTGACGAACGCACTGCTGGCTCTTACACATATCATCAATCTGGATTCCCAGCTGGTTGTCGAAAATTATCTGCAGGCCAGAATGAATCAACTCAATGAATTAAATGCTTCAAATGCTAATCTGCAGAAAGAATTAAATTCTATCAGCCAGGAAGTAGCAGCCTCGGTCCAGCAAACGGAAGCTTCGATCAATGAGACAAGCTTAAAAGCTGATCAAATCCGCAGTGAAACCGAAACAACGCAAAAAAGCAGCAAAAATCTGCTGAACCTGACTAACCTCAACCAAACACAAATGGATGAGATGGTTCATGCTTTCAATAAAGTCCTTCAGGATGTGGAGCAGTCTATAAGCGGAATTGAAGCTTTAAAAGGAATCTCGGAGCAAATTATCACGATGACAAAAGGGATTGAGGATATTGCCGATCAGACGAATCTGCTGGCACTGAATGCATCGATTGAGGCGGCCCGGGCGGGTGATGAAGGACGTGGATTTGCTGTAGTGGCAACCGAAGTGAGAAAGCTGGCAGAAAACTCTAAGAAGATGAGCAGCCATATCAAGGAACAAATCGAAAAAAGCGACAATCAAATCAGCGTGCTGGTTGATACGATGAACTCCATGAATCTCTCAACAAAAGAATCACAAGCTCAGATTCAGCAGGTTAAAGGCGGGCTTGTTACTGTAAAAATGGAAATGGAACAGTATCTGGACATGTTCGGCCGCAATAAAACAGATCTCGACAGCATTGTACAGTCCATTCAGGAAATTAATCATACAACCGAAAGCCTGTCCCTTCTTGCAAATGAGCTGAAGGAAAAGGCTGAGGGCGGAGATAGGAATTATTAATCTCTATGATAATAACTATTTAAAATGATGCAGTATCCTTTGAGGGTGCTGTTTTTTTTAGGTATTTAGAAATTGATTTTTACAAAAAATTAATAAATTGCCACACGAATTGCTCCTAATTGCTCATTCTCAAATAAGTCTAAAAATAGATAGAATTATGAATGTTATCATCCTAATCTACTAATATCGAGGAGATGTATCCATTTGAAAAATCCTGCGCGCAAATTAGGTAAAACAATTCTTGCTGCAACTATGTCCCTATCTGTCTTGGCAGCTCCTGTTTCATATGATTCTGTAATGGCAGCAAAGCCTGATCATTCAGGGAAACCTGAAAATAAATTCAGCCATGAAGTAAGCCTTCGGATACTGGGAACAACAGATATACATACACACCTTTATAACTATGATTACTATAAAGATGCAGAAACCATTGAATTTGGTCTGGCTAAAACAGCTACCTTAATCAAACAGGCGAGAAAAGAAGCAAAGAATACATTATTATTCGACAATGGCGACTTAATACAGGGAAATCCGCTTGGCGATTATAAAGCAAAAGTAGATAAGCTTGAGGATGGGGAAGTGCATCCTGTATTCAAGGCTATGGAACTATTAGATTATGATGCCGCTACGGTAGGAAACCATGAATTCAACTATGGGCTGGATTATCTGGATGAGGTCCTGGATGATTCGCCATTTCCTTATGTAAATGCCAATGTCTACAAAGAAGACCACGACCAAAATCCGAAAAACGATAAAAATTATTTTAAGCCATATAAAATCATCAAGAAAAAAGTGGTTGACGAAAACGGCAGAAAACAGGTCATTAAGGTTGGGGTAATCGGTGCTGTGACTCCGCAGATTACACAATGGGATAAAGCCAATCTTGATGGAAAAATCATCACAAAAGACATTGTAAAATCAGTAGAAGCTAATGTTCCTAAAATGAAAAAAGACGGGGCAGACATTATCATTGCACTCGCGCACTCCGGCATGGGGGATGCGGCATATGCGGAATTGGAAGAGAATGCAGCCTACGACTTAACAAAAGTAGAAGGCATTGATGCGGTGATTTCCGGACACAACCATAAGAATTTTCCGGGAGATTTCACCGATCTTCCCGGAGTAGATACAGAAAAGGGAACGGTCAACGGGGTGCCGTTCATCATGCCGGGCAGCTGGGGCAACCAGCTTGGCGTTATGGACCTGACCATTGCCAAGGTAAAGGGAAAGTGGCAGGTTAAGGATTCCCAGTCATCTTTAAGGTCTATTTTTAGAAGCTATAAAAATGAATCCGGCGCGACCGTCAAAGAAAGCCTTGCAGATGCAGATCCTGCTATTTTGAAAGCTGTAAAGGAAGAGCATGAAGGTACCGTGAATTATGTCCGCCAGCCTGTCGGGGAAACAACAGCGGATATCCACAGCTATTTTGCACTTGTAAAAGATGATCCTTCCATTCAAATTGTAACGAATGCACAAAAGTGGTATATCGAGAAGCAATTAAAAGGAACACCTGATGAAAATACACCAGTGCTTTCAGCGGGAGCACCTTTTAAAGCAGGCGGCCGCAACGGGGCGAGCTATTACACATATATTCCTGAAGGCACAATCGCCATCAAGAATGTAGCTGATCTATACCTGTATCCGAATACTGTGGCTACGGTAAAAATTAAAGGAGCAGATGTGAAAGAATGGCTTGAAATGTCTGCAGGACAGTTCAATCAGATAAAAGAAAATGAAGCAGGAGAACAGTCACTCATTAATAATGATTTCCCTACTTATAACTATGATGTAATCGATGGTGTGACATATGAGATCGATGTAACAGAACCTGCTAAGTATGATAAGGATGGCAAGCAGGTTAATGCTGATGCAAACAGAATCAAAAATCTTCAGTATAACGGATCACCTATTGATCCAGATCAGGAATTCATCGTTGTGACAAATAATTATCGGGCCAGCGGCACTTTCCCTGGAGTCAGAAACAAAACAGCAGTAGAGCTTTATCCGGATGAAAACCGCCAGGCAATCATTGATTATATCCGTGAAGAACAAACCATCGATCCTTCTGCAGATGCCAATTGGTCTTTTGCACCGGTTGCCGGTGAAGTAAATGTAACGTTCGAATCTTCACCGGATGCAAAGAATGCAATTGCTGAAGGCAGCGGAATCGGCTATGCCGGTGAAGCAGGCAATGGCTTTTCGAAGTATTCGCTTCAATTTCCGGAGCCAAAGCCTTTTGAAGTCCAGCTTTTGGGCATCAATGATTTCCATGGCCAGCTTGATACATTTAATGCCGGATTGAATGCGGGAAAGTAAACCCAGTGGTTGAAGGAAGAATTACCAAATTGAATAAATAAAAGTAAAGGGGCATCAGAGCAGTCTGATGCTCTATTTTTATACCCCCTAAATAAGCATTAATACCCAATTATTTTTTTGTGCTGAATAAATTAAACACAATTACCTACTAAAATGTTATCAAAATATTAAAATAACAGTATTGTTAGACTATTAAAAACTTTGTGTTAGTTTGATAGAATTAATCTCGCACTTCGGAAATTCAGAAAAACTAAATAGGAGGCTATAAGAATGAGTAATAAGAATAAACCTTTTAAGGTTGTATCTTCCATTACAGCCAGCACGATGATGGCAGCTGCACTATTTGCGGGATCTTTTGCCGGGACAACAGCAGCTCCTTCAAAAGCTTCAGCAGAGGAACTTTCTGCACCGATTGATTTGAATATTGTGAACGAAGACCGGCTGGGGAAGGCATTAAAAGAAAGAGGATTAGTTAAAAAGGATGCTTCTTCGAAAGAAATAGAAAAGGCAGTAAAGGAATACATAAAGGAAAAACAAGGTGAAAAGCAGCCTGGAAGTACAAAGAATAGCCATGGCCATAAGGATGAGTTTGACAAAAAAACAAAAGATTTTTTAACCAAACAAAAAGACAAGCTGTCAAAGCAGCTGAATAAGGGTCATAAAAACTTTAAAAAGGGCAAACCGGACGGATATGTAAAAGTAGATCCGGCCAAAGAAGCAAACTACAATGGTGATGTCAGAACAGACAAAGTGCTTGTGCTTTTAACTGAATTTGAAGATTTCAAGCATAACAATGTAACACAGGAAGAGGGCTACATGTACGCTGATGATTTCAGCAAAGAGCACTATGAAAAACTGATGTTTGGCGATACTGAATTTGAATTATTTAATGGAGACAAAGTAAAAACATTTAAGCAATTCTATGAAGAGCAGTCCGGAGGCAGCTACACGGTGGACGGCACTGTGTCTGAATGGCTGACGGTCCCTGGAAAAGCGGGCGATTATGGTGATGATAACCCTAACGGAGGCCATGACAATTTATCTCCTCTAGGACCTCGCGACTTAGTAAAAGAGGCATTAAAAGCAGCTGTAGACGCTGGAATGGATCTTTCAGATTACGATGAATTTGATCTATATGATTTAGATGGAGATGGAAACCTTAACGAGCCTGATGGATTGGTTGACCATCTAATGATTATCCACGCTGGTACAGGACAGGAAGCTGGCGGAGGTGCGCTCGGTGATGATGCCATCTGGTCTCACCGCTGGACGCTTGGCGGAGTATTTGCAGTTCCGGATACAACTGCCAAGGTAGATTATTGGGGCGGAAAAATGGGCGCATTTGATTATACGATTCAGCCTGAAGATGGAGCTGTCGGGGTGTTTGCCCATGAGTTCGGACATGATTTAGGATTGCCGGATGAGTATGATACGCAATACACCGGTCAAGGTGAGCCGGTTGCTTCCTGGTCCATCATGAGCGGAGGCAGCTGGAACGGCAAAATAGCTGGTACAGAGCCAACCAGCTTCTCACCGCAAAATAAAGAATTTTTCCAAAAAGGCATGGGCGGAAACTGGGCCAATATTATGGAAGTAAATTATGAAGATATTGATAAAAAAGGCTTGGCAACGGTTATTGACCAAAGTGTAACCAAATCTAAAAACCCTGGAATTGTAAAAGTTAATCTTCCAGAAAAAGAAGTGAAGGGGATCGCACCTGCGTTTGGCGAGAAATACTATTACAGCACGAAGGGTGATGACCTTCATACCACTTTGACGACGCCTGAATTAGACTTAACAAATGCGGAAACAGCTGCCTTCAATGCAAAAGTTTATTATGATATTGAGTTTGATTATGATTATCTGACAGTTACTGCAAAAGCATCCGATGGCACAGAACAAGTAATAGATACAATTGGTGATGATGATACAGACGGCGATGCCCGTGCAGAATCTTCAAAAGGACAATGGGTGGATAAGAAATATGACTTAAGCGGATTTGCCGGTAAAAAAGTTAGCCTGACATTTGAATATGTAACAGATGGCGGCTTAGCATTGGACGGATTTGCGATGGATGAAATCAATGTAACAGCTGATGAAAATGTGATTTTCTCAGACGATGCTGAAGGCGCCTCTCAGATGGCACTTGACGGATTCATTGTTTCCAACGGGATCAGCTTTGCCAAAAACCATTATTACCTTGAGTGGAGAAATTACGCAGGCTCCGATACGGCTCTTGCCCATTCAAGAGGTGTAAAATACAACACTGGTTTAGTTGTTTGGTATGCTGATGACAGCCACACAGACAACTGGGTTGGCGTTCATCCGGGAGAAGGTTTTCTTGGAGTGGTGGATTCACATCCGGAAGCCATTACCGGTCTGTTAGACGGCAAAGAAACAGTATCTCAAAGCACAAGATATCAGATTGCGGATGCTGCATTCTCCCTGGATAAAGCACCAGCATGGGAAGTAAGTTCGCCAACACGCGGGGATTATGACTACCCTGGCCTTAAAGGAATTTCAGTTTTTGATGATTCTAACAAATACATCAACAGTATGATTCCTGATGCAGGAAGAATTGTTCCTGAACATGGCTTGAAATTCCAAGTGGTCGGTGAAGCCAAAGACAACTCTGCGGGAGCTGTATGGATTCATAAGTAAGTAATAAGGTGCGAATGCCAGAAGTGGCTTCGCGCCTTTTTCTGTTAAGGGTGGACAACTTCCAGCCTATAAGCTAGTATCATTACCGATACTAGTTTTTTCCGATTTTCGGCTATACTAAATATAACTTTCTGATTACACGCATTAAAGTTAAAGGAGTAACTTATGACACAATCTATCATTCAAGATATGAAACCATTTATCCAGGAGGCATGGAAAAAGTCTGCATTTACTCAGCCGACGACCATTCAGGCAGAGGCGGTTCCTCCGGCTTTGGAAGGCAGAGATATTATTGCCGAATCTCCGACTGGAACAGGCAAGACACTTGCATACCTGCTGCCGGTCCTGGAAAAAATTGATCCGGATAAACAGGCGGTACAGGCCGTTATTTTGGCCTCTTCACAGGAGCTTGTGATGCAGATATTAAGCGAGATCCAAAAATGGGCTGAAGGCAGCGGGATTAAAGCAGCTTCTTTTATTGGCGGAGCCAATGTGAAAAGGCAGCTTGAAAAATTAAAGAAGCATCCGCATATTGCTTTAGGAACGCCGGGACGGGTGCTGGAGCTGATTAAACAGAAAAAGCTGAAAATGCATGATGTCAAAACCGTTGTCCTTGATGAAGGCGATCAGCTTCTCGTTAAGGAACACACTCAGACGGTTCAAAACATTGTTAAATCTACACTTAAAGAACGCCAGGTCCTGCTGTTTTCAGCGACACTGCCGCCGGTTGTTGAGCAGCTTGCAAAAGAACTGACAGCTGATGCTGAAGTCATTCGTGTCGAGAAGGATGAAACCATTCAGGCTGCAGGTGTGGACCATATTTATTTTGTGGCAGAAGCGCGGGATAAAATCAAAATGCTCGAAAAGATCTCAAGGCTTGAAGACATTAAGGCACTGGTATTTGTTAAAGATATCGGCAACCTGACCGTTATGGCTGAAAAGCTTGATTTTAAAAATATCTCTTCAAGCACTCTGCACAGTGACCTGACCAAATTTGACAGGCAGAAAGCCATCAAGAACTTCCGCACGGGCAATACGAATATGCTGATTGCCACAGATGTTGCGGCAAGAGGGCTGGACATCAAGGGAGTTACCCATGTCGTACATTTTGACTTCCCGAAGGATATAAATCAATATGTCCACCGTTCGGGAAGGACAGGAAGATTCGGCGCAGGCGGAACCGTTATTTCTCTCGTCACTGAAAGAGAAGAGCGCGAACTTAAAAAAATGGCGAAAGAACTGGGCCTCACTGCCGAAAAGAAAGTCATGCGCGGCGGCCAAATCGTTTAAAAATCAAGTGCCGGGCACCTATATCAATTGGTGCCTGGCATTTTTTTATAAAAAGGAATTTCTCCTTTTCTAAGCGAATTAGTAAGTGAAGCTTTATTTCACTAAAGAATAAGGGGAAGTCAGTGATGGAGAATCCAAGACTAAAGAGTTTTCATGATGACTATTTGCTTGAAGCCACGATAGATGAATTACAGGAAAAAATGCAGAATGGGGAAATTACCTCCAAAGAACTTGTAGTGATGTATATGTACCGAATTGGACAGCTTGATCAAAACATTCATTCTGTTTTAGAACTCAATCCGGATGCACTGCATATTGCAGCTGCTCTTGATGCGGAAAGAGAAAAGAAGGGGCCGCGCAGCCCTCTTCACGGAATACCCATTTTGTTAAAGGATAATATCGATACAGGAGACAAAATGCAGACAACTGCAGGGTCACTTGCTTTGAAGGGTCATTATGCACAAAGTGATTCATTTGTGGCTTCTCAATTAAGAAAAGCGGGAGCCGTCATTATCGGAAAAACGAATATGACAGAATGGGCCAATTTTATGGCAGAAGGGATGCCGAGCGGGTACAGTTCGCGCGGCGGACAGACCTTAAACCCTTATGGGCCGGGGAAATTTGATGTGGGAGGTTCGAGCGCAGGATCCGGTGCCGCTATTGCCGCTAATTTTGCAGCTGCAGCCATTGGAACGGAGACATCAGGCTCCATATTAAGTCCTGCCAGCCAGAATTCTCTCGTCGGAATAAAGCCGACCGTCGGACTTGTCAGCCGAACCGGGATTATTCCGATTGCCCATAGCCAGGATACTGCCGGGCCAATGGCGAGAACGGTAAAGGATGCTGTATTTTTATTAAACGTGCTGGCAGTCTCTGACGAAAATGATCCGGTTACCCTGACAAATCAGGATCTTCAGGAGAAGGATTTTACCATCTTCCTTGATAAAAATGGACTTCAGGGAGCACGAATCGGCATTGCCAGAGATACTTATTTTGACTACTTAAGTTCTGAAAAGCTCGCCGTTATGAATCAAGCTGTAGCCCGGTTAAATGAACTGGGTGCAGAGGTTGTCGACGAAGTAGTGATTCCTTCCACTAAAATGGAGTGGAGTTACGATGTCCTGACTTATGAATTTAAAGCGGATGTGAATGCCTATCTGCGGACTGTCGCACCGCACCTGCATATTCGCACCCTGTCCGATGTCATTGGATTTAATGAAAAAAACAGCGAAAAGTGCTTGAAATACGGTCAATCCATTCTGATTGAAGCGGAGGAAACAAGCGGAAATTTGATTGAATCAGCGTATTTATCAGCTTTAGAGAAGGATATTTATTTTTCAGGAGAACAGGGCATTGACTGCGTAATGCAGGAGCATAATCTGGATGCCATCGTGTTCCCGAATAATTATGGAGCAGGCATCCCTGCAAAAGCGGGATATCCATCCATCACAGTACCGGCCGGGTATACCACGGAAGGAGAGCCGGTGGGCATCACATTTACAGGACTTGCATACAGTGAGCCGCTCCTGATCAAGCTTGCTTATGCCTTTGAACAGGCTGCCAGGCATAGAAAAGCACCTGAACTTGGAGTGCCGGCATCAGAATAAGTGCTCCATAATTTACTCATACTACTCCTGATAATACAAAAAAGGAGCAGATGAGAACATGGGCAGAACCAAACTTGGAAACGGCAATGCACAGCGCAATAATAATAAACACAGACCGCAGCGCACAAGCGAAGAGCTTGTAGAATTTACAACCGGAAGCAAAGAAAAGAAAGAAAACAACGTGCAGGACTGATTGAGCCGAATCCTCCTTTTTAAAGGGGGATTTTTTGCTGCCGCCGGCTATATGAAAATAAAAATGTGCTAAACGGTAGTAAAATAGTTTATCCGAAAGGCTCTTTTCGTATAAATTGTTGTTTTCGCTTATTAATGTTGTCCGTTGATTTCCGCTCCAGGATGCTCGCTTTCCGCGGGGCGTGCGCTGAGCCTCCTCGACGCTACGCGTCTGCGGGGTCTCACCTGTCCCGCTACTCCCGCAGGAGTCTCGCACCTTCCGCTACAATCAACTCAGTAAATTTAATACAAATAGCAACAAACTTCGCCTAAACAGCCATCCGAAAATAAAAATGTGCTATCTGCAAGTAAAATCCAGTTATCCGAAAGTAAAAGCGGGCTATCAAGCAGTTCAACATCTATTAGGCAGCCATAGTAACAGCGCAGAAGTCTAACCGCACATAAAATTGAGCTATCCACACAGAAAAAAACTTATCCGCACATAAAAGAGGTGAACTCAATAAAATTACCCTAAAATCCACAAAAAAGACAGTTTCCCAAGGAAGACTGCCTTCTTTTCTTTATTCTTCAACCTTTTTAAGCGGTTTGGCTGCCGGACCTTCCACAACGGTTCCATCATAGGAAAAGCGGGAGCCGTGGCATGGGCAGTCCCAGGTGCGGTCGCCATGGTTCCATTCACATTCACATCCCATGTGAGTGCAGGTTGTATCCACAAGGTGAAGGCTGCCTTCAGGATCCCTGTATGCACCTGTCCGCTTGCCTTTAATCATCACGACGCCGCCTTCATCATTTGACAGATCTCCTGTTTCTTTTGGCACGAATTCAAGCTTGCCTTTGATCAGCTGTCCGGCAACATCTGTATTGGCTGCGATAAACTTTTTGATGCTTGGGTCAGCCTGAAATCTGGATGGCGTAAACAGTTCGGCATAAGGATTGTCTCTTTCCATAATCTGATCCTTTATCAGCATGGCAGCTGCTGTCCCGTTTGTCATACCCCATTTCCGGTAGCCTGTTGCGACAAAGATATTCTTCTGTTTGGACGTAATCGGGCCGATATAAGGGACCTTATCAAGTGTGTATAAATCCTGGGCAGACCATCGATAAGGATAATCGGTAATGCCAAGCACCTCTTCCGCAAAGACTTCCAGGGCGTCGTAGTGCTTCATCGTATCCGGCCCATGGCCTGTCTTGTGGCTGTCGCCGCTCACTAAAATAAGCTTGTCTCCGTTATAGGGTGTGTACCTGAGCGAGCGGGTCGGTGAATCGGCACTGTAATACATGCCTCCAGGGAAATCCTCTTTGATTTTTACGCCAAGTACATAAGATCTTTCCGGAGATAATCTGGAAAAATAAAACCCTTTCATATCCGCAAATGGGAAGTGGGAAGCCGCAATGACATATTTGCATTTCAGACGATGGCCGTCTCTGGTTACGACATCAGGAAGACTGCCTTCTTCAATATCTGCTGCTGTGGTATTTTCATAAACAATTCCTCCCAAATCCACAAAGTCTTTAAGCAGCTTTTTCAAGTATTTAACCGGATGGAACTGGGCCTGATCAAACATGGAAAGCACGGCTGTCGTGTTGATGTTAAACGGAATGCTCTCCTTCATTCCGTGTGGGATTCCGAGTTTTTCATAGGCTTGCCGCTCTTTATCGACTTTTTGTGCATACTCTTCCGATACAGCGTAAATGATTGCTTCTTCATTACTGAAGTCGCATTCAATTTGTTTTTCAGTTACTGTGTTACGGACGAAATTCAGTGCATCAGCCGAAGCCTGATAATAGAGCTTGGCTTTTTCCACGCCAAAGTGGCTGATCAATTCATCATATATTAAGCCATGCTGTGCCGTCACTTTGGCTGTTGTATGGCCAGTGGTGCCGTTCAGGATATTGCCTGCTTCAACAATCGCCACTTTAAAGCCTTCCTTGGCAAGAAGGTACCCTGCCGTTATCCCGGTAATGCCTCCGCCGACAATCGCAATGTCCGTATGAGCATCTTCTCTGAGCTTGTCAAAGACAGGAAGTTCCTCTTCCCTCCAATATGGCTCAGGATATTGGGGTGTGTTGTGGTTGGATGTCGTCATCTTTGTCCTCCTACTTTATATTCGTACATAATTTTTCCTGTAAACCCTATTTCTATACAATTTCTCCTTCTCTAACCATACCCAAATAATTTTTAATTAATCAGGTGGATTGGTAAATTGGAACCTGGACGGTTTTTTCTTTAATTCTGGATAAAATGGGCAGACCGAGAAAAGATATACAATATCCAATGTTAATGGGGTACAGTCATGATTACATTTAGCTATCTGACCATTTTTCTGCTCTTGGCTATATTGAGCACTATATTTGATATGAAAATATTTGATGATACGTTTTGGGAAGCTTTGAAGAATCTGCTGTTTTCAGAGATTGCCACTGGAAGAATGATTATTATTTTTACTGTTTTGGTTGGGTTGGCCTCAAGTGCAGTGGCTGATTTCCGCCTTTTGAAAGCGAAGAAAAAGAAGCGGCTATCATAGAAACGCTTGCTTAATTGACGTACACAAGGGATTGGTGATGGAATGTTAAAAGAGAATATCTCTCTCAGCCAGCTGCTGACATTGATGATCAATTTCCTTTTAGGAAGCGCCATTGTTGTGGGAGTAGGCGGGGATGCCAGGAAAGATGCCTGGATTGCCATTGCTGCTTCGATTATGTTTGGGTTTGGGATCATGCTATTCTACTATTTCCTAATCAGCAGGGTGCCCGGAAAAAATTTGTATGAGCTCATGGAAATTGGGTTTAAGAGACCAATTGCCATTATTTTTTCTAATCTATATGCAGTTTATTTTCTGTACCTTGCCAGCAGGGTGGTCCGGGATTTTGGCGAATTAATTGCGTCGGCCATTCTGCCGTCGACGCCAATTGAGATCATTTCGCTGACCATCTGTCTTGCCATGGCCTATATTTTATATCTTGGTCTTGAAGTCCTTGGCAGAACTTCAGAAATTTTTACCCCATATTTATTCGGCTTTTTATTCCTGTTGACCATCCTTTTATTTGCAAGCGGGAATGCCAATTTATATGAAATAAAGCCCGTGCTCGGAGATGGGCTAAAGCCTGTTTTGAAGGCACTTTTTCCAACTTTAATCGTGTTTCCTTTTGGCGAGCTTATTGCATTTACACTTATCCTTCCGGTAGTAACCAACTTTAAATATTGCCTGCGTGTGTCAATGCTGGGAGTAGCAATTGCGGGTGCGCTTTTATTATTTGCGATGTTTTTAATGATTGTGACTCTTGGAGCTGATGCTTTGCAGCGTTCCAATTTTCCCATGCTCAGTTCAGCCCGCGAGGTCTCCATCGGTAATTTTATTGAAAGAATTGATGCGCTCGTTGTTTTTATCATGATGCTGGGGATTTTGGTAAAGGGGTCTGTGTTTATGTTTGCAGGATTGAAGGGCCTGGAATACACCTTCAGACTTCCATACCGGTATTTTTCCCTGCCTGTTGCCATGATTGTTTCAGCTTATTCTGTATTGATATCAGTAAATTTCGGTGACCATTGGCAGGAGGGACTTGAGATGGTCCCGTATTTCCTGCATTTGCCGATGCAGTTCGGACTGCCTTCACTTCTATTATTCGCAGTTTTATGGAAGAGGCGAAAGAAAAAGTCTAAACCCGGCACGAAGGGGATGAAGTTTTGAGTATTCTTAAATCACTTTTAAAAATGCGCAAAAAAAAGGAATACACTGTACAAATTGAGGAAACCGCAGACCAGGGTCCGGATCTTAAAAGCATGAAGCTGGAACAGTTGAAGAAAAAAATAAACGCAGAGTTTGGGAGCACGATTGATTTAAGCATGGATGAGCTGAAAACAGAAGGCAAAGATGCGCTGCTTATCTATCTTACTACTATGATTGATACTAAATTGCTAAAGGAAACGATTCTGCAATCCATCAGCGGGAAAGAGGATGGTTTTAAATTAACAACAGAGGATGATTTAAAGTCTTTATGCAAGGAGAAATTCGGAGGTGACGGCTATAAGCTGGTGGGGTCATTCGATGAGATTATTACCTCTCTGCTTTATGGAAACATCATCATTTTATTTAAAGATATGGAAAAGGCGCTTTCCCTTTCCATGAGTATCGGCGAAGACCGGTCCATATCAGAGCCAAGCACTCAGACGGTCATACGGGGGCCTAAGGATGGGTTCGTGGAGTCGATCACAACAAATGTGAGCCTTCTGAGAAGAAGAATAAAAAACAGAAACCTCCGTTTTGAAAAATTCATCATTGGTTCTGAGACGAACACTACTGTATACATCGGGTATATGGAAGGCACGGCGAATGAAAAAATCGTTGGAGAGGTTCGCAAAAGGCTTGGCGGGATAAAGGTGAATGCCATACTTGAATCCGGAAATATTGAAGAGCTGATTGCAGATAAATCTGCGACACCTTTTCCGCTGGCTTTGAACAGTGAGAGGCCTGATGCAGTGGCATCCAATTTGCTTGAAGGGAAAATTGCCATCCTTGTGGATGGCACACCTTTTGTGCTGGTGGTTCCGGCTGTACTGGTCGATTTCTTTTCCATTGCAGAAGATTATTATCAAAACTTCATGATGGGAAGCTTCTTAAGAATAATCCGGTATTTATCCTTTATGATTGCTTTGATTACGCCTTCCTTATATGTCGGGATTTTAACCTTTCATCATGAGCTTCTGCCCACGCCCCTTCTTCTCGGGATTATTGCCCAGCGGGAAGGAGTGCCGTTCCCGGCAGTGATTGAAGTGATATTGATGGAAGTTACCTTTGAGATTCTGAGGGAAGCCGGTGTCCGGATGCCGCGGGCTGTTGGGCAGACTGTTTCCATTGTAGGGGCTCTTGTGATTGGACAGGCTGCAGCAGAGGCAGGGATTATATCGAATATTATGGTCATCATTGTCGCTATTACAGCCATCGCCAATTTTGTATCGCCCACTTATAGTTTTGCTGCAGCAGCAAGGCTGTTAAGGTTTCTCTTAATTATTGTGTCGGCCATACTGGGCTTGTATGGCGTCCTGATTGTACTTGTTTTTATTGTGGCCCATTTGAGCTCTCTCAGGTCTTTTGGCATTCCATATCTTTCTCCGGTGGCCCCGTTTATCATTGAGCAGCAGAAGGATGTATTTTTCCGATTCCCGATCTGGAGCATGAGGAAGAGGCCGGCTTATTTAAAGACGCAGAATCCGGAAAAGTTTCCAAAGACAGGGTCGCCTTCTCCTCCTCCAATGAAAGGAGATCAGCCCAATTGAAAAATTTTGGTGTAATGTCCGCCATTTTATTAGCGGCAATACTGCTGTCCGGATGCTGGGATCAGAGAGAACTGGGTGAAATTACTGTTGTGACAGGAATGGCTGTCGATAAGGGAGAAAACGATAAGTATATTCTGACTGTGGAAGGCATTAATGCAACTGAATTGAATAACCGTACCGCCAGCGGTTTTGCTCCATCCATTGTTTACTCTGCGGAAGGGAATTCTCTGGCAGAGCTGACCTATAGAGTGAATGAAGGGATGTCCAGACATCTGATTTATTCACACATGCGCACACTGATTATCGGAGAGGAGCTTGCAAAAGAGGGAATTATTGACTTCATTGATTTTCTGGAAAGAAACCGGGAAATCCGTGATGATTTTAATATATTGATTGCAAGGGAAGCTAAAGGTTCCGATATTCTAAAAGTGACGTATCAATTTCAGAAATCTACTTCATTAAAATTGCACACTCAGCTGGACACGATGATGAAGGATTGGGGTGGAGACCCGGGAGTGAGGATGAATGACGTCATAACAGCCTGGACTGCTCCGGGCCGTCAGCCTGTTATGGCCGCTGTCAGAATCAAGGGTGACCCGGATGCTGGCTCAAGTGTGGAGAATATGATGAAGGTCACCCCTGATGCGCTTGTTGTCCTGGACTCTTTGGCTATATTCAAAGGTGATAAGCTGGAAGGATTTCTGACACTGGAGGATTCAAGAAATTACTTATGGATTCAGAATAAAATCAATAAAACATCCATTACCGTAAAATGCAGCGAAAGTCAGTATATGGGGCTTAGAGTATATGATACAAGGACAAAAATCAAAGGGGAACTCGAACATGGAAAAGCAAGACTTAATTTAAAAATCAGAGCAGAGGCATATATTGACGGGACTCACTGCAACGATCAGTTTGATAAGGCGAAGACATATGAAGAAAATGGTGAAATTGCCCAAAAACAGATTAATGCTATGGTTAAAAAAACGATTGAGAAGGTTCAGCAGGAATATGGCACCGATATTTTTGGTTTTGGCGAGGTTGTGCTGAGGCAGGATTATCAGGATTTTAAAAAGGTCCTGAAGAACTGGGATGAAAAATTTGCTGATGCGGATATAGATGTAGACACAACATTAATCATTCGGCGGACGGGCATCAGGACTAAAAGCTTTCTGAAGGAAGTCAAGTAGAATAGAGATCCTTTCATTCATTGACGCATAAAAGCTGTATTGATATAATTTTTTATATATTCAGCTAATTATCATTAAGGTCTGGGCATGTTTCCAGACTTATTTCTTTTAAAGGGGAAAGGCCATATGAATTTCGAGACTTCTGTTCTGCATAGAAAAAATAGCGGCAATCGCACTATTAAAAGTAAAGTCACACCCATCTATCAGACCTCCGCTTTCGCTTTCAGCGATCTTGAAGAGCTGGAGGGGTTTTATCAGGGTAACGGCAACTATCTTTATTCCCGGGTCGGAAATCCGAATACAGATGAGCTTGGTGAGTTAATTGCCGGCCTTGAAGGAGCGCCGGCCGGGACAGCTGCCTCCTCCGGTTTATCTGCCATCCTCTCGGGAGTACTTGCTGTGGTCAAAAGCGGCGACCATATTGTGGCAGCTGATGACCTGTACGGAGGCAGCTTCCATTTAATCAAGGAAGAGCTGACACAGCTCGGTATAGAAGTAACCTTTGTGCCATTTTCTGATGCTCAACAGGTGGAGGGAGCCATTAAGGAGAATACAAAACTTCTATACTCAGAAAGCATCACAAATCCTTTATTGAGAGTGGAAAACCTTGAAGAAGTCGTCCGCCTGGCGAAGAAGCATCATCTTGTTACCCTGATTGATAATACATTTGCCACTCCGTATCATTGCCAGCCCTATTTGAAAGGCATTGATCTAGTCGTCCACAGTGCAACCAAATACATAGGCGGACACAGTGATATCACCGCAGGTGTCCTCGCTGGAGATGAAGAACTGGTTGGAAAAGCGCGCGGCAAAATTGTAAACCTCGGGGCAAATCTGAGTCCGTTTGAAGCCTGGCTGACCTGCAGGGGAGCGAAAACGCTGGCTCTCAGAATGAAGCAGCAGTCAGCCAATGCCAGAAGAGCGGCAATCGCATTAGAACAAAATCAGGAAGTAAAAAAGGTCTATTATCCTTTTCAGCACGGTGAAGAAGGGTTCGGCGCCATCGTCACGATTGAATTGTCTGAGAGTGCTAATGTGAATAAATTTTTCAAAGAGCTTGGATGGATAAAAATTGTGCCGACACTTGCGGGTGTTGAAACGTCCGTATCCCATCCTCTGACAACATCCCACCGGGCATTGCCTCCTGAAGTGTGCAGGGAGCTCGGCATTACTAAGCAGGTGGTAAGGATATCCATTGGCATTGAACATGCGGATGATATTATTGCACAGCTGAATGAGGCTGTTAATCGGAGTCTGTGAGGATCTTAGACGCTCTCGAGCTGGTCAAACAGCCAAAACTTCAATAAAACCAAAAAGATAACAGTTAAGATGAAGTTTTTCAGACTGAATGTCAACTTGCCATCCCTGGGCAAAACAATGCCCAATGAAACCAAGTACCAGAACCACTTCTTATTGGTCAGCCTATTTGGATTGGAGAAATGCCCCTGCTGTTTCTTTTTATTTTCATGACGGGCCCAGAGAAGTACAACGATGATATCAAGACAAGAGCCGATGGAAATGGCTGTGATCATAAACGTATTGGATGGCTGCCATTTCTCTTCGTTCTCAGCTGCCTTCTTTTCCTGATTGTGCTTTTGAATCTGGAGTTCTTTGGAGAAAGCAGAAGAAATTTCTGAAGGCTGTTGAAAAGCGGGTTTGAATGAGACAGCCGCAAAAATTAAACTGCCTAATAACGCAATATAAACGATAAAAAACATTAAAGCCTGATTGCTGGAACGGTTCTTTTGCATATGGAAAAACCTCCCTTAATCATCATCGTAACATTTCTAACATCAAAATATTGAAAACTATTGTTGCGAAACGTTGAACAAACGAAAAAAATTGATTGTACAGTTTTCAGGAATGAAGTGAATCCTTCCATTAAATACTAAGGTAACAGTATTTTAGGAAGGAGCTGACACCATGCCTGAGCTTCCGGAAATGGAAACCTACAGAAGGCTGTTAACGGAGAAACTGGTCCGTAACGTCATTACTGATGTAGAGGTGAACCGCGAAAAATCAATAAATGTGCAGCCTGCCCAATTCGAAAGTCAGCTGATTAATGTGCAAATAACGGAAATCCAAAGAAGGGCCAAGCACCTGATTTTCAAGCTGAGCTCCGGGAAAAACCTGCTGCTGCACCTTATGCTTGGGGGCTGGATGTATATCGGCAGCGAAGCGGACAATCCTGACCGAACCAAACAGGTTATTATTTCTTTTGGTGATAAAAAGCTTTATTTTATTGGATTAAGACTTGGCTATCTGCATTTGCTGACAGATGCAGAGTTGGATAAGGAGCTTTCCCATCTGGGACCGGAGCCTCTGGATCACACATTGGGATTTCCGGCCTTCCGGGAACTGATCGGAAGCAGAAGAGGAATGCTGAAAACGACATTTGTCAATCAGAAGTTTCTCTCCGGAATCGGCAACTGCTACAGCGATGAAATCTGTTTTGAGGCTGGACTGCTGCCAATGAAAAAAGCGCATGAATTGGATGAGGATGAAATAAAAATCCTGTATCAGTCCATGAAGGGCGTATTAACCCGTGCCATTCAGTTTGGGGGGTATATGGAAGAGGTCTTATTTAAAGGAGATGCCAAAACCGGGGGGTATAATGAGCAGTGCAGGGTCTATGACAGAGAAGGAGAACCATGCCTCCGCTGCAGCAGCCCTATAGTGAAAGAAGAAATATCTTCACGAAAAACGTTCTATTGTGCAAACTGTCAAAGCTAGAAAAGAGGCTGCCAATTCCGGCAGCCTCTTTTCACTACTCTTTCGAATCACTCTGAATCCTGTCAACAGTCGTGGAATCGCGGGAATCCATTGCACCCTTTAGAAAATGGACAAGCATAAATCCGACCAGCCCCAATGAAACAATAAAACCGATTGTAATAGCCCACATTAAAGCCATCCTTTAACCTCCCTTTTCTATTAGCGCAGAATGTCCTTACTAAAAGATATATGCCTGAAATCTGCAATCTTTCCCTTTCGATTATGAAAAAAGGAAGGGAACAGGCTGCTGCATATCGAAGTATTGAAAGATGGCATAATGAGGTTTACAGCCAAAAGTGCTAAAGGAGGAGATCTCTTTTGGATTTTAAAACGGCAGACTTATGTGATGAACACAGCCAGGAGCTGCGTATTTGCCAGCAGGAGTTTAAATCTTATGGGCAAAAAAGAAAGTTTTCCGGCCCCATTTCTACGGTTAGAGTGTTTGAAGATAACGTGCTGGTCAAAGAGTCGCTGGAGTCCATTCCGGAGGGAAGTGTCCTGGTGGTGGATGGCGGAGGTTCAAAAAGATGCGCACTAATGGGGGACAGGCTTGGTGAGATAGCTCAATCAAGAAAGCTTGCCGGTGTGATTATTTATGGATGCGTTCGGGATACTGTGGAGCTTGGAAGACTGGATACTGGCATCCTGGCACTTGGCTCAAATCCTTTGAAGAGCAGAAAAGAAGGAAAAGGGGACCGCAGCATTCCTGTTACATTTGGCGGGATTGACTGGAAGCCGGGTGAATATGTATATGCAGATGAAGATGGAGTGATTGTCTCTTCTGTACCGCTTATTTAAAGTTGAACACCCGCTTATGAGCGGGTGTTTTCTATCTTTGGCACTTTCCTGCTTAACACAGAATACCGTATCTAAAGGGGGTGCACAGCATGATTATCATCTTTTTGCTTTTATGGGCAGCCGGCATTTATCTTTTGTTCCGCAGCAGGAATGAGGAAGAAGAACACTTGGTGCTGAAGCTGATTGGTTATTATCTATTAGGAACATTTACTTTTAGTTTTAATGGCATTGTTCTGCCGGTTGGTTTTGTGATCAGTTTATTCCTGAAGCCCCGGCAGAACAGGAGCGTGAAGCGAGTCTCTGCTATATTTGGGCTGGTCATAATGCTCCTTGGTCTATTTTTATAGACTGTAGTAATTTCGAATGAAATAAAGTCTTTCAATCCTCCTTAACCGCTTCCTTTTCAATGCTGATTTCTTCCGGCAGCATTGTTGAAGCCTTCGGGACCTGGCGGGGCTCATAGTCTATTTCATCAGATGAGTATACTCTGATCACCATCTGGCCGTGCAGGGCTTTTGCTCTTATAAGCAGGGGAAAGCTGTAACGGTTCTTAAAGGTGAAATCAGGACCATACCAGCTTACTGTTGCATCCCGGCCGGGCGGTACATATGGAACCTTCTTGCTGTGGGAATAACGCTCGAGCACCTTCACGCCTGCCCTGTCAACTGCATTGAACAGAGTGGAGGAAACCTGGCAGATCCCGCCGCCGATATCTTCTGACAACTCCCCTCTTACGATCACCGGAGCGCGCATATAGCCTTTACCCGCCGTTCTTTTGCCGACAGCACGGTTAAAAGAAAATATTTCATTCGGAAACACAACAGTATTATCAAGAGCTTCGGCTGCAAGCTGAATATTATGAGAGCGTGAGGTGTTATTCGGATTAAAGTATGTAGCATACTGGCCGATCATTTTAACCCGGATATGGGAAAGAAGGTCCCGGTCGACTCTTGGATAAACGGGGAGCATCGGAATCTCAATTCTGCCCGGCCCTTTATGATAAAAATAGGAATAAAAAATATCTGTGAATGCTTTACGGTGCAGTATTCTGCCGGGTTTCTCAGCAACGATCCGCCCGCTATCGCCTATATAAGCGTTCATAGGCGGAATATACGTCTGACGATCCAATGTCTCAAGCAGCTGAATGAACCGTTCACTATCTACCAGAGGAAGCCCGGGAAAAGGTATTTGATAGTCTATTCTGCTGATAGTTGAAATGGATTTGCCGTCGTTTTCGATGGATAAATTTTCTGGGGGTCCAGCAGTCTGTGTTTGTGCTACTATCATAATCCCTAATATCCATGAGAAATACATATCACACTTCACCTCCGCCATTAGTATTGGCAGGAAAGAATTCTTTCATGTGCCGAAAGAACTGTTTATCAGGCAATTTCAATCAGCATTGGCCGCTTGCTGCAAGAAGCAATTATGGAATGAAACACACACAAAAAGGAAGCTCCGGTGATTGGGGCTTCCTTGTGAATGCCTATTATCTTTTTTCATCAACCAGCTGGCAGTCTGCTGAGGAATCATCTTCATTTTTATCAACCCAGAGCTTGTACATGGCCTTCCCGTCACTAAGCGTGCCATCTGCCATATCCATTGGCAGCAGGGCGAAAAAGACATAATAAAAAGAAAAATAGACGAATTGGTACCACAGCATATTAGCATCCAGAATACCAATTCGAATCAAGTAATTCACAAGAAAAATACTGGCAATGTTTAAAATGGATCCTCCTAAAAAGATAAGAGATTTGGTCAGTTTATTGTTGTGTGTTAAAGATGTATACTCACATCCCCCATACCAGAAGTAAAACCGCCTAACCTCCAAATACCTCGTTGAAAACAGGATTTTACCTGTGCCAATAATAACCCGGATTCCTTTCCCGCCAAAGATGGCTGCAAAGAATATATGACCCAATAGATGAATGAGTGTCACTATAGGGAATACCACAAAAAAAGCTTGCATGAACTTCATAAAATCATCATACCCAAACATGGGAAGACCTCCACTTCAATAGATGTATATCAAAAACTGCATATTGCAGACATCATTATTATTTGTTTGCATACCCCATGTGTACCCCCCGGTCTGTCGTTCTAACGTACATTCTTTTTCCAGATTTCCCAGCTTTATTGAAAGAGGCCGACAAACTGCTACGTCTCAGGTCTTATTTGAAAATAAAGCTGAGGCTCGTTATAGCATTTACGTATAACAGGTAAGATGAAATCAAGAAAGGAGGAAACGAAAAATGAAAAAACTTGGATTATTGATTGCAGGTGGTATTGCGGCGATGGTGCTGATTTCAAACCTTGGCCCGATCGTGGGTCTGGCAGTAAGTGCTGCAATTCTATACTTTGTGTTTAAACAATTTTTAAAAGCAGAAAGCACGATGGCAAAGATCGGCTATGGAATCATCGGGTTCATTGCTTTGATGGCCACAGCTTCCAACTTCCCGGCAATCCTGGGGCTTGCAGCTGCATACGTTCTTTACCTGGTTTATAAAAAATGGAACGATTCAGGCTCACGTGTAATGGAAGAAGATAATGACCCTTTTGCCAGCTTTGAAAAGCAGTGGGCAGAATTAAACAGAAACTAAAAAGAGGAGAGATCGATATGGCAAACCTATTAACAAGAATTAAAGATACAGTAATGGCAGACCTTCATGATGCATTGGATAAAAAGGAGAAAAAGAATCCAATTGCCCTTTTAAACCAATACCTTCGTGATTGTGAGCGTGAAACTGAAAAGGTCCGCAAGCTGTTGGAACGTCAATATACATTAAAGGAAGAATTCACCCGGGAATACGAGCAGGCGAAGAACCTTGCAGATAAACGCAAACGCCAGGCAGAGGTTGCCTCACAGGCAGGTGAAGAGGAACTCTATCAGTTCGCCTCACAGGAGCAAATTCAGTATGAAGAGCGTGCCGGCCGTTTAAAGGATCTCCTAAACCAGGCAGTACAGCAAATGGGTGAGCTTGAAAGAAAATATGAGGAAATGAAGCATAAACTAAAGGATATGCACATCCGCCGCATGGAGCTGATGGGCCGTGAAAACATCACACGTGCCAACCACCGGATGGATAAGGTGCTGGATCAAAACAATGATAAATCCTTTACAAAGTTCCAGGAAATCGAATCCTATCTTGACCGTCTTGAGCATCAGGTGAAAAGCTCCTATCACCGCAGCACAATCGATGCCCGCATCGCGCAGCTGGAAAAAGAGATGGAGAAGAAGCCTGTATTGTAGCGGTTATTTCGTAAGCAGCAGCCCAAATTAACGAGAGAGTAAAATAAACCCTGTCTGTATGATCTTTTTCCCAAAAAAGATAAAAACTCTTTCTACTTAATGAACAAAAAATGGTATTCTAAAAAGGCGTAGAAATACTGCGCCTTTTAATCAATCATTCCATATTACACAAAAGGGGGATGCCTCATGAACACGAACAACAAAAGCGATTATATGAGCTGGATCATCATATTGGGCATTGTCTTTCTCTTTGTGGAAATAGCCTTTTTTAACAGCGGCGTGGTATTCTCTCTTCTTGTGCCAATTGGAATGGTATATATCGGAAGAAAGTGGATGCCTAAGAGCTCCGGTAAATGGCTTTTCTGGCTTGGACTAATTTTTCTGCTCATCAATATTTTCAGCATGATGACGCTGAAATTTTTCCTGCTGGCGATTCTGGTTCACCTGCTGATTCAGTTTTGGCAATCCAAAAAAGAACCTAAACGAATTCAGCCGGAATTAAAGGAACCGGCAGTCAATCTCCAGAAAGAAACGTTCATAAAAAAGAATCCTCTTTTTTCCAATATATTTGTCGGCCAGCAAAAAACGCCTGAGCAGGTGTATGAATGGAACGATATCAATATCCAGACCGGCATAGGTGATACGGTTATCGACTTAAGCTATACAGTTATTCCAAAGGGAGAAACCGTCATTTTTATCCGGAACTTTATCGGAAATGTACAGGTGCTTGTTCCCTATGATGTGGAGGTTACTGTCAGTCATTCAGCGATAGCCGGTAAGGCACGGATATTCGAGTACGAAGAATCAAAGATGTTTAATCAGCATCTTCACGTTCAGACGCCTGGCTATGAACAGTCAGGACAGCGCGTTAAAATTTTCACTTCTTTTGCAGCCGGGGATATCGAGGTGAAGCGCGTATGAGTATCATTCAGCGGCAAATTGCATGGGGAGCGGGCATGTCCCTCCTCATTCTTGCTGTCCTGACAGCCTCTTTTTTTACGATGTTCCCCATTCCCGGCTGGCGGGATCTTTGGGAAACGGAAATACTTGATATTCCATTTATCTTATTTGTGCCGAGCGTAAGCCTGGCCATAGGCCTGATCTTTGGTCTGCTGTCAGGCATTTACTGGCGCCGGCAGCTTTTTGCTGTAGACACTATGCTCCACCAGGTCGAAGAAGGCAGGCAATTGGATGTGCCGGAAACGGGTAAAGAACTGCAGTCCATAGCAGTCAGAGCCGAGAAGATTCAAAAAAATATAGCAGAACAGGCAAAGATCTCTCAAAAGCTGGCAAATGAAAAAGCGGAAGATATCGAGAACAGGATGCAGGAAATCGTTTCACAGGAACGGAACAGGCTTGCCCGTGAGCTTCACGACTCTGTCAGCCAGCAGCTGTTTGCAGCATCGATGATGATGTCCGCCATTACTGAAACCCAGCAGGATCCGGAAGACAGGCAGGCAAAACAACTGAAAATGGTGGAGGAAATGATCCATCAGTCACAGCTCGAAATGCGTGCCCTGCTCTTACACCTTCGTCCGGCTGCACTTAAGGGCAAAAGCCTTCAGGAAGGAATTGAAGAGCTTCTGGTCGAATTGCTTCAGAAAGTTTCCATGGAGATTGAATGGAAGGTGGAGAGTTTTCCGCTTGATAAAGGGGTGGAAGACCATTTATTCCGGATCCTTCAGGAGGCAGTGTCCAACACACTCCGCCATTCCAAATCGCAAAATCTTGAAGTGCTTCTGATTCAAAGAGATGATTATGCCATACTCCGGGTGGCTGATGATGGAGTCGGGTTTGATGTAGAGGAAACAAAGGCAGGCTCCTATGGTCTGCAGAATATGTATGAACGCGCAGCGGAAGTTGGCGGCAGCATGAAAATCATCAGTGTGAAAAATAAAGGAACCCGCCTTGAAGTAAAGGTTCCGATTATGTAAATATTGTCTGCTTGGGCAAGACTAAATTCTGAGGGTGAGGCCAATGATTAAAGTACTTTTTGTGGATGATCATGAAATGGTTCGGATTGGAGTGTCTTCCTATTTGACGGCACAGCCGGATATTGAGGTTATAGGAGAAGCGGATAACGGAAAAACAGCGATTGATATGGCACTTGAATTGCGGCCGGATATCATTCTGATGGATCTCGTTATGAAGGAAATGGACGGAATCGAGGCGACCGGAAGAATCATCGAACAATGGCCGGAAGCTAAGATCATCATTGTGACAAGCTTCCTGGATGATGAAAAAGTGTATCCGGCTTTGGAAGCAGGGGCGACAAGCTATATGCTGAAAACCTCCAAAGCCAGTGAAATTGCAGAGGCAGTCCGCTCGACCTATCATGGACAGTCAGTGCTTGAACCGGAAGTAACCGGCAAAATGATGGTGAAAATGAGGCAGAAAAACCAGCTGCTGCCCCATGAAGAGCTGACAAGCCGTGAGATGGAAATCCTCCTGCTAATGACAGAAGGAAAAACGAACCAGGAAATCGCCGACGAGCTTTTCATTGCCTTAAAAACAGTCAAAACACATGTGAGCAATATACTAAGCAAACTGCAGGTGCAGGATAGGACCCAGGCTGTCATATATGCCTTTAAGCACTCGCTTGTTAAATAATGTCTTTGGAGAGCTAATCATGATATTAGCTCTTTTTATTTTTGCTAAAAATGATTCAGAATCTGCTGATGAGGGTAAAAATAAAACCAAACAAAAATATTTGGCGGTGATGTAATGTCTGTGATTGCTTTATTGAAAAAAGGAAACAAATCATCGGGAATGGCAGCAATCGGAAATACGGCACTCGCAATTGCGAAAGGCCTGGCAGCTTTTGCAAGCGGGAGCGGGGCCATGCTTGCCACGACCCTTCATTCTCTTGCAGATGCATTGAATCAGGGGTTTGTGTTCTTTGGCAGCGCGCTTGCGGAAAAGGCGCCAACCAAAAGATTCCCAACTGGATTTGGCCGGGTGATCAACCTGTTTGTATTAATTGCTGTTATCGTCATTTCCATCATGGCCTATGAAACTTTACATAAAGGCTGGGAATTGATTCAGCATCCAAAGGAATCAACCGACCTCTGGCTCAATGTGGGAGTAATGATACTTGCAGTTGCCGTTGATGGATTTATTTTAGTAAAAGCCATGAAGGAAATCGGCCATGAAACGAGGAATCCTGCTAAAGGATTTGACATTATTCCTGTTGCCTTTAAAAATGTCAGGCTTGCCTCTCCTCCAACACGACTGGTTTTTTATGAAGATATTATCGCGACATTTGGTGCGCTGCTTGCCCTTGTTTCGATTCTGATCGCTCATTTTACAGGGCTTTACTTCCTGGACGGAGTGGGCACGATTTTAATTGGGCTGCTTCTGGTGGGAATCGCTGTGAAAATTGGATTTGAAAATACGCTTGGCCTGATTGGAGTGGCCGCGCCAAAAGATATCGAAGACCGTATTGCCGATATTATTCTTGGTGACCCCCAGGTCGTGGATATTAAACAGCTGCGTCTGATTCAGGAGGGAAGAAGATATCATGTGGAAGGGTACATTGAGCTGGTTGAAGGTCTGACCCTTGCGGATGCGGATGATATAAAAATCGGTGTAAGGAATCAGCTGCTTGATGACCCTGATATTAGTGACGTAACGCTCGGAATACTTGAAACAGACCAAATCCAGACATGGAAATGATGAGAAAAGGAAGCCTTGTGATGAGGCTTCCTTTCTTAATGTCTTACCTTTTTTTCCTTGTCAGCAGAATCCCTGCCGCTGTAAAAAAGGCAGCGAAGTAAGCGGCAAAAGCCACATTTGGGTCATTTTCCATATTCCTGACGCCAATGCCGATAAATGCCCAAACAAACACAAGCGGATAAACCCAGTCATTATTCTTAATCCGGAACACAAGGGCGAGGGCGGTGGCCACTGAGAGCATGATGTATGTCCACAAACTATCTTTAAGACCCCATCCATCCCAGCCTATATAGGTAAGATAAAAGCTGATATTTGCAATCGCCGCTACAGAAATCCAGCCTAAGTAAACGGAAAATGGGGCAATATCCAGAAACTCAGGATCAAATTTCCTGACATTCTTGTATAAAAAAATGAGAGTAAAAAGAAGTGCAATCATAATGAGTAAGGATAAAAGAAAATACTCGTAGTGCCAGGCGAAAATCCATAGACTGTTTAACATGCAGCTCACAATGAACAGAAGACTGGTCTGCCTGTAAATAGGAAGATTCCTTCGCTTCTTTGGAACTTGCCTTGCCAGCCAGACACCCAGCAGCAAATAGATAAATCCCCAAATGCTGAATACATACCCTGCCGGGGTGAAAAGAACCTCCAGCTTGTTGGATATCTCACCTGTTGTCTGCCCATTCAAAGGCAGAATGTTTGCCAGCGCATTTACTGCAATCATGACCAAATAGGCCGCTATTTCAAAAAGTAGAATCAAAAATACCTCTCCTTCCCTTATAAGAGTATATATTCCACTTTTAATGCAGCTATAATCTTTGAAAGTTTTAATTTTATTTTTATACTAAAATACGAATTTTTATTAATTTATCCCATCAGCATCTTTTCATTTCCACTAAAATGATGTATAGTCTTATACAAATCTGAATAATTATTTAAATTTGAATAATCTAAGGGTGAATCTCCTGAAATACAACAATTTTTTTAGAAATATGATTATTCAATAATGAATAATCTGCGGGAGGAACTTGATGAACAGCTTTTTCATGGACTGGAATAATGACAGAGAAGTCATATCTTCAATGGAAGAAGACATTATGGTCACCAATGCAGACGGCATAATTATAAAGGTCAGTAAAGGAAGCGGTGTGCATTATGGCATCGAACCGGATACTCTGCTTGGTGAATCTGTATATGAACTTGAAAGAAGAGGCGTGTTTAAGCCTGCGATTACTCCAGAAGTATTAAAGAAAAAGAAAAAAGTCATTCTGGTGCAAAAAGCCGGCTCAGGCAAAAAGATCCTGGTTACTGGTATTCCTGTATTCAATGAAACTGGGAATATCGATCATATTGTCAGCTATTCCTACGATGTTTCAGAACTTCTTGTTATAAAAGAATATCTGAACAGTGTTGAAGAAGAAATGGCCAGGGTGAAGAGTGAACTGGATCTCCTCCGCAATAAGAGCATTAAAATGGATGGCATGATAGCAGACAGCCTGGCAATGAGAAATATTGCCGAAACCATCAGAAGAATCCGCGATGTAGATGTCACAGTCCTGCTCCTGGGTGAGTCAGGAGTCGGAAAATCGGCTCTCGCCAAATGGATTCATCAAAACAGTATACGAAAAGACGGCCCGTTCATTGAAGTAAACTGCAGTGCGATTCCGGAATCCATCTTTGAAGCTGAGTTTTTCGGGTATGAAGGCGGTGCTTTTACAGGGGCAAAGAATAAAGGCAAAATGGGATTTGCTGAAATGGCAAAAGGAGGCACACTATTTCTTGATGAAATTGGCGAACTCTCAGCCCATCTGCAGGCAAAGCTGCTGAAATTCATACAAGACAAGCAGTTTTATAGAGTAGGAGGGACAAAGCCTGTTCATGCAGACTTTCGGCTCCTGGCAGCGACGAACAAGGATCTTGAAAAAGCAGTGGAATCCAGGGATTTCAGGCAGGACTTATTCTTCCGGCTGAATGTGGTGCCCTTAAAGATTCCGCCGCTCAGGGAAAGGAAAGAGGATTTATTTGCTCTCATTCATTATTTTCTCCACTCTATCTCCAAGCGGCATAATCGGGAAAGGCGCCTGGACAAATCCCTGGTCGATCACCTGCTGCAGCTTGAGTGGAAGGGAAACGTAAGAGAGCTTGAAAACCTGATGGAGCGGCTTATCGTAACAAGCACCAGCCTGATGATTACGAAAGACGACCTGCCTTATGAATACCATATGCAAGGAAAAAAAGAGGGTTTTATAGATTATGAGGGACAAACTCTTCCCGCTATATTGAAAGATGTAGAGAAAAAAGTATTAAACAATGCAAGGAAACGTTACCGGACCACTACTGAAATAGCAGTTGCCCTGGGGATCAGTCAGCCTTCAGTAGTAAGAAAATTAAAAAAATATGATTGTTAATACATACTTTGGCATGAATATTGCATTAAAGAATAGCAGAGAAAACATAACAATTACATCTATGCAGTATTCAGGAGGGAAAAGTATGAACGGAGAAAATTGGAGTCATCTTGTCGGAAACATTTCAAACCTATTGGCGCCAAGCATGGCAAAGGATCATCCGAATTTGCCGGTGGTCAAGGCGGAAGGCTGCTATTACTACGGTGTCGATGGAAAAGAGTATTTGGATTTTACATCAGGCATTGCAGTGGAAAATGTCGGGCATCGCCATCCAAAGGTTGTACAGGCCATTAAAGACAGTGCAGACCATTTGGTGCACGGCCCGTCAGGCGTTATCATCTATGAATCGATTTTGCGGCTCGCAGAGGAGCTTGGAAAAATTACACCGGGAAATCTGGATTGCTTTTTCTTTGCGAACAGCGGGACTGAAGCAATCGAAGGAGCTATTAAGCTTGCAAAGTATGTCACGCGGAGGCCCTATGTTGTTTCCTTCACAGGCTGTTTCCATGGAAGGTCGATGGGAGCGCTGAGTGTATCCACATCCAAGAGCAAATACCGCAAGTTTCAGCAGCCGTCCTGGCTGACCTATCAGCTTCCATATGCGGATGAGCGGGATTGTCCTTTTGGCGAAGATCCTGAGGAGTACTTCCCAAGAAAACTGGAAAAGGACGCTGAAACACTCTTCAAGCATCAGGTTGACCCGGAAGAGGTTGCCTGCATGATCATTGAACCGGTTCTCGGGGAAGGCGGCTATATCATTCCTCCGAAGAAATGGCTGCAGAAGATCAGGGAAATTTGTGACCGGCATGGAATCCTGCTGATATTTGATGAAGTGCAAACCGGCTTTGGGCGTACTGGGGAATGGTTTGCCGCCCAGGCATTTGATGTGGTGCCGGATATCATGGCGATTGCAAAAGGAATTGCGGCAGGACTGCCGTTAAGCGCAACTGCAGCTTCGAAGGAATTGATGGAAAAATGGCCGCTGGGTGCCCATGGAACAACCTTTGGCGGAAATCCGATTGCCTGTTCTGCAGCATTGGCCTCTCTTGAAGTCCTAAAAACGGAGAATCTTTTGGAAAACGCAAAGCAAATGGGAGAGTATGCATTACAGAAATTACAGGCTTTGAAAGCCGAACATCCTGCAATTGGCAGTGTCAGAGGTCTGGGGCTGATGATCGGCATTGAAATCATCGACCCGCAAACCGGAAAACCGGATGGAAACGCGGTAATGGACATCCTGAATTCTTCTCTTGATAAGGGAGTCCTCTTTTATCTCTGCGGAAATTCAGGGGAAGTAATTCGGATGATTCCGCCGCTTGTTGTGACAAAGGAGCAAATTGATCAGGGTCTGAGAATATTGGAAGAAGCACTTATGGAACATGAAGCAGTTGTTTCCAAATCATAAGGAGGTAATAGAATGAAAGCTGAGACAAGGGTTAAGCCGCAAGCCGTCACAGGAGAGTATTGGAAATTTATTATCCCATCTTTAATTGGGTCGCTCCTATTTCTGGTTCCAGTTAAATTTCAGGGAGACGTCACGATTGGTGTCGGTATTTTAGCCTCTCTTTTAGGCAAAGCGTTCAGTGAGCAGATGCCTGCCATTATCATTATTATTTTAGGATTATCCGTTTTTCTTTCCATCCTGGCAAAAACAGCAAAGCCGGCATTTATACTGGATAATAAGTTTTTAAAAGGGTTATTTGATACCGGGAAATTTGGGTTGACCATGAGAGTCCTCGGATTCGCAGTGGGAATCATGACTTTTTATGAAATCGGTCCTGAGTTTATCTGGTCGCGGAATACAGGCGGAGTGGTTCTCTACGACCTGGCTCCCGTTTTGCTTACGTGGTTCCTGTTTGCCGGCATCCTTCTGCCGCTTTTAGTGGAGTTTGGTTTAATGGAGTTCATTGGGGCGCTTGTCCAGAAATTTATGAGGCCATTTTTTACACTTCCCGGACGGTCCTCCATCGATTGCCTCGCGTCCTGGATGGGTGCCGGAACAGTCGGTGTATTGGTAACAACGAAGCAATATGATGAAGGCTTTTACACAAAAAGAGAAGCAGCGGTCATTGCGACAACCTTCTCGATTGCGTCTGTGGCTTTCAGTCTTGTCGTTGCGAATGTTGTTGGTCTTGGCCATTTATTCATCCCTTTTTACTTAACCGTTTCTGCCGCATGTGTCGTGGCAGCATTGATTATGCCAAGAATACCGCCATTATCCCGGAAGCCGGATACTTATTATGAGCCGGTAGGACAGCAGATAGATGAAACCATTCCGGAAGGGGTTTCGAAATTGAAATGGGGATGGGAGCAGGCAATTGATAAAGCAAGGAATGCTCCGGGTCCCAAAAAGCTTTTAACCAATGGCATTGAAACTGTTCTGGATATTTGGATGGGCCTGATTCCACTTGTGATGAGCCTGGGAGCAGCGGCCCTGATCATTGCGGAATACACGCCTGCATTTAAGTTTATTTCTTACCCGCTCATTCCGGTTTTGGAGTTTATGCAATTGCCGGAAGCAGGTGCTGCGGCGCAGACTATGCTTGTCGGCTTTGCTGATATGTTCCTGCCTGCTGTTATCGGAAGCGGAATTGAGAGCGAGCTGACAAGGTTCGTTGTGGCAGGCCTGTCATTAACACAATTAGTATACATGTCGGAAATCGGGATTCTGATCCTGCGTTCAAATATTCCGCTGAGCTTTATGGATTTATTCGTTATTTTTATCGAAAGAACGATCATTACTTTACCTGTTATTGTACTGATTGCACATGTTTTTGTATTTTAGCTGAGAGGGGGGCGGCATATTGCCAGCTCTCCTTTTTTCGTTATATTAATTTTCTCAAAAGTTCCAAAAGGGCAATATATTATCGGGGCATGTCTCATATCTTATATAGAATCTGCATTATATAAGGAGAGGCGCAATGAGTAAATTCTTCAAAGGAGTCATATTGCTTGCACTGGCTGCTTTTGCAAGCGAATGTATAGAGTTTGTGGTGAATATGGTGCTCGCCCGGGAACTGGGGGAGAGGGGACTCGGCATGTACATGTCGATTTTGCCGACCATATTTCTGATCGTGCTGCTGGCCAGTTTTGAGCTTCCGATCTCGATTTCCAAATTCATTGCCGAAAAAGATAAAAGGTATCATCTTAGCATGCTTCATCATGTCATCAAGCTGACCATTATCTTTACAGCCGTTTTGGTGCCGGCCGCAGCGATTATAATTCCGTTTATCAGTGTCTTTGATGAGTACCATCCGCTCTTGAGATGGGTTGTGATCGGCTTTATCCCCATCGTGTCCTTTTCCTCGATTGCCAGGGGCTTTTTCATGGGCAAGCATCAAATGGGAAAAATTGCAGCATCCAATTTTCTGCGCAAATCCGTTCAGCTCCTCCTGCTCGTCGTGCTTTATCAGGCCTTTCAATTTGATGTCAATACAGCGGTCTTTATTGCTTTTTGTACGTTTGTAGGAAGTGAGATTGTTGTTTTTCTATACTTGCTGAATATGTTTATTATTCAGTATCAGCGGATTAAAAAAGAGCCATCTGACTATGTCAGCGGAAAAAGTGTGAGGCAGAATCTAATCTCTGTGTCTGTTCCGACAACGGCTTTAAGGGTCTTTCATGCCCTGACACATGCTGTTCAGCCATTTTTAATCAAGGCGGCTCTCTTAAAAGCAGGAGTGCCCGGCGAAGTTGCAACAGAACATTTTGGGATGCTCGCCGGTGTCGCCATGACCATTGGTTTTTTTCCATCCTTTATAGCCCATTCCTTTTTAATCATGCTGATCCCGACAGTCTCCAAAGAGTATGCTGATCATAATCTGGGGGAGCTTCGGAGACTTCTTCAGCAGGTGTTTTTTGTCACCTTTTTATATGGGATTCCATCGGTTGTTTTTTTCTATTTCTTTGCACAGCCGCTGACCGAGATGTTTTTTCACTCCACAGATGCAGCCGTATATTTACAGCTGCTTTGGCCATTCTTCCTGCTCCACTTTTTCATTATCCCGATGCAGGCCTATTTAATCGGACTGGGTCTGATGAAGGATGCGTTCTATCATTCCGTCTGGTCAACCGTTGTTTCTTTCTCGGCCATGTTTGTGCTTGGCTCGATGCACAGCCTGCAGATGGACGGAATTATTGTGGGAATGAATATGGGCGCTGTTCTCCTGGCGATGATGCATTATGTAACAGTATGCAAAAAAATTGGCCTGACACTCTATCTGTCGCCGGCAAAGCAGTTTAACTGAAGCGGCAAAAAAGCATCTCCACGATGGGGATGCTTTAATCTTCTTTATCCTGTTTAGGACCAAACTTATCCTCAATTGTTTGTTCTTCTCCATATAAAACAATATGGTCGCCTTCCTGCAGTTCCGTAACAAGCCGCTCTTTTCTGATTTTTACATCGCCTCTCTGGATAAATAGCACATTAATATCTTCATCCTCGTCGATAATATCCCCCAGCTCTTTACCAATAAACTCACATTCTTCGTCAATAAAATAGTCCAGGACATGATCATTATCTTCCGTGAGAAGAGCCTCCCTTATCGGAAGATCACGAAAATCATAATGTTCTTCGAGTTCATGCTCCAATTTACCTGGAAGATAATCCCGTACCTTGGGGAGCCTTAAAATAATGATAATTAGGACCAGGGCTGCTGCCACGAATGAGATCTTGGAAGTATAAAATTCATCTGAAAGGATATTGCTGATTGCAGAAATAATGACTGCCAATGAAAAGGCGCCAAATAAAATTAGAAAAGCTCCGAACCTTCTGCGGATCGGATGGTCAATGATGAGTTCCGATTCCCCGGTTGTAAAGCCGGTGCCTGTAAGCATGCTGATCACCTGAAATCTGGCAATATGCTTATCAAGCCCTGTATAGGTGAAAATAAGAGTATGGATTTCAATAACAGCTAATACGATTCCCAAATAAATCAGGATGAAAAGAACACCCATCTTGCTTCCTCCGAAAATTCAGATTTATGTAAAAAACCTAAGGAGTTAGTCCTTAGGTCATTGCTGAACAGTTTCATTATAGTAATTTACTGAATACATGGCACCTTCATCAACCATTTTATTATCTTCAATATTATGAGGGTCCGGGTGACCCAGCTTTTCTGTTGGCACTGTTTCGTTTAAAAAGCGTTCAGGCAGCATGCCTTTCATTTTAACTGCAAGAGACTGAACTTTATTTCGATTGTTTTTGCTTGCTAGTAATAAAATGCTTGTAATTCCAACACCGGCTAACAGATATGGATTTAATGGACGAGAATTCATGTTTATGCTCCTCCTCTAAAAAATTTGATTGTCTTTCTTGCTCTATATTTACCCGGCATAATCAGAAGCAAACATGAAGTACTTTTAACATTGTTTCCAATACTAGAAGAAATTACTCTTTCAACAAGGTTTTATTCAGCCTTTAAGCAGGGAAGTATGATGATATAGATAAAAGAGCGTTTTAGGAGGAAGATGGGATGGAAAAAGAATATAATGAGGATAATTGGACATGGCACCGTTACGATCATTTGGATGAAATAGACTTTAATGAAGCTGGCGACTATAAAGAAGCATTGCAGAAATGGGCCAAAAACACTTCCGAGAACAAAACAAATGTAATGGAAATAGATACCTGCGTCCGCAAAAAGGAGTTTATCAGCGGCTCACTCATTTATCAGCAGACAACGAACGAGCAGCATGAAAATAGTTTGTTTCACTATTTTCTGACAAGGGATTTTCTCCTCACTGTGGACTTTGATTCGACTGTCATTCAGTCTGATGAATCACTGCTTTTAAATAAAATGGATTATACGAACAACGCCATTGATGGATTTTTTGTGATTTTAGGTGAAATCCTGAGCGATAACATTAAGAAGATTGATAAGTTTGAAGTACGTTTAAATGACCTTTTATGGAAAATAAAAGATAAGAATAATATTAATCGCCTGGAAGAAATCTATGAGCTGCGCCACCAGATTCTCGTGTGGAAAAATATTATGATTCCTGTTAAGGAAATCAGGCTTGGTGTAGAAGAAACCTTTGGTGAAGATGTTACAGAAGGAACTGAATTTAAAAGAACCTGCAAGCGGATTGAAAGAGGGTATACGCTGGTGCGTGAGTTTCAGCAAGAAATTGATGACCTCGTGAATTTTGAAGAGATGGTATCCATGCACAGGGGAAATGAAATTGTGAAGACACTCACTGTTATTACCACTCTTATGACTCCGATTGCAACCTGGGGAGCGCTCTGGGGCATGAACTTCAAAATTATGCCCGAACTGGAATGGAAGTATGGTTATTTGTTCTCCATTATCATTATCATTGCTTCTACCGCAGCCCTTTATATCATGCTCGTGAAAAAAGGCTGGATGGGTGATATCCTGAGGGGAAAGAAGAAAAATTCATTCTTCAAATAAAGGAATGCCGTTAAACAACGGCATTCCTTTCGTTTAATAAATGATCCAGTGTCATTTTAATTCCAGTCTCGTATGGTGTTTGAGGGAGAGTGCCGATTCTCGCTTCATATTTACTGCCGTCCAAAATAACAGGAGTCTGATTCAAATACATCAATTCCGTATATTCCCTCATCATGGGATCAAAAACACCGATGGCACGAATCATCCACTTATGGACAGGTGTGAAGGTAACGCCTCTATTTAGATGGCTAGAAACAATACTGGCTATTTCTTCACCAGTTATGGTCCCTGCACCAGGGATATTCCAGACTTCGCCGTATGAGGTTTCATTTAATGAAAGTTCGGCTAAAGCTTCTGCTCCATCCTTAATATAGATGAATTCTCTTGGAATATCGGTTTTGCCGACAAACATGCCTTTATTTTTTTCAATAATCTGGCTGAGTGTATAGTGTAAGAGTGTGTTTCCTGTATGTGGGCCGTAAAAGTCAGGGAAGTGGGCAATGATGTATGGCACGCCTGAGTTTTTTATCATCTCAATTAAGGTTTGGCGCAGCTTGCCTTTTTTTGTGTGCGGATTCTTGGGAGAAACTTCGGCAGCAGGGCTGGATTGAAGGCCATAGGAATATATATTATCAGCATAAATAAAAGGCTTTTGATGTTTGCGGCATGCGTGCAGGATATTATCCAATATAATTGAGAGTGCGGGATTCCAGTCAGGATAAGGAATATTAATGGCATGAAAAACGGCATCCGCTTCTGTCACTGCCTTTTCAACATCATCTGGATTCTGTGCATCCCCTGGATGGATAACAGCATTTGGTCCCCAGTCTTCCTTGAAGTTAAGCAGGTTTTCTTCAGACCTGGCAAAGGCAAAAGTTTTTATATTTATGCGGCATAATGCCTCTGTTAAAGCATAGCCCATTCCGCCTGTTGCGCCTAAAACCGCAGCTGTTTTTATCATTCTTCATCATCCTTTTTAATTTATTAACCACTGTTCAATTAAAGGGAAAAATTAAAGAAATGGATGTCATTTCTTTAATAAATGGCTTTAATCAAAAATTGCGCATGTGAAGAGGCGAGTTCCTTCACTTCTTCAAATGTCGTTTCCGATCTGCAATAATGCGTGACAAAGCCGTGCAAGCTTAAAAATACAGACCAAATATCCTTTATGGAAAGAGCTTCTGGAGCGAGTGAATTAATCGCTTGCGCAAAATGCATGTAGCTTTTATTTGGTCCTTCATTCAGATAGCTTTTCACATCATCATCCCGAATTAAAAACATCAGCTCATAATGCTTTTGATGGGTCAGGCCAAATTGAATATAACGGTAAAAAATGCTGAAAAGCTTCTGTTCATTGGTATCTGCAGATTCTTTCAGCACACTGTCGAGGACCTGGTCGAGCTTTTGAAAATCGGCTTCAACCATTTCGTAAAATAATTGAGCCTTATTTTTGAAATGATAATAGATGGCACCATGGCTGCAGTGAAGGGTGTCCGCAATTTTTCTCATGGATGCTGCGGCATATCCTTCCTGAACAAACAGATCACGTGCTACAGAAATAATTGCTTCTTTTGTTAGTTCGTCTTGGGCTGATTTTCTTGGGCTCATGGAATCACCTTTCGTTATTGAACACTGGTCAATAAAATTATATGATAAAGAGGGTATTTTTGGCAATATTTTTTTAATATCTATCCAAATTATTTTTATTAGCCATCAGCTTTTGATATGCTTTATTAAAACAGGAGGGAACAACATGAATGAAACAAAAACATGCAGAGAATCTTTTACGGTAAAAACAAGCATCGTGCTTCCGCCGGACACGAATACATATGGAACATTATTCGGCGGCAAGCTAATGGCTTATATTGATGATGTGGCAGCCATCGCGGCGATGAGGCATGGAAGAAGAAATGTCGTAACCGCATCTACAGACTCTGTTGACTTTCTTCATCCGGTTTATGAAGGCAATTCAGTCTGCCTGGAGGCGTTTGTGACCTATACAGGCCGGACATCTATGGAGATTTTCGTAAAAGTAATTGCAGAAGACCTGCTGACGGGCGATCGAAATGTGTGTGCGATGTCCTTTTTGACAATGGTTGCGGTTGACGAGAATGGAAAGCCTGCTCCGGTGCCGGCAGTCGTGCCTGAGACAGACGAAGAAAAGAGCTTATATGAAACAGCAAAAGAACGGGCGGAATTCCGCAAAAAGCGGAGAAAGGACAGTGAAGCCAGAGCAAAGACCTATGGTGCAGACCTGCCCTGGTAGATAACAAAACCTATAACAGAATATCGGGGGGAGCGTTTCTCCCCGATTAAAAACTGCCCCCTCATATTTTCCCATCCGGAAGAATAATTCCACCTTTTTACACACCAGCATCTAGTAAAATAGACTTAACTTTCAGAATATTAACTCTTATTTCTTGATTATCCTTTTCCTTCCTCTTAAGTTAGACGTGTAGAACCATACTGAAGGAGGAAGATTATGAAAAGATTTTTGAAAGCTAGTATTCTCATGCTTTTAAGTATTTTACTGGTTGCCGGAACCATGCCGTTAACCGGGCAGGCGAAAAAGCCGAAGCATGATGATGGCTATGGCGGATATAGCCAGGTTGATGTAGGCAGGGATGGAATGGTGGCTTCAGCTCATCCGCTTGCATCAAAAATTGGGGCAGATGTTTTGAAAAAGGGCGGTAATGCCATCGATGCGGCTGTCGCGGTCCAGTTTGCCCTCAATGTGGTGGAACCGATGATGTCCGGAATTGGCGGCGGGGGCTTCATGATGGTCTATGATGGAAAAACGAAAGAAACCACCATCATTAACAGCCGCGAACGTGCCCCGGCCGGAGCCACACCGGATATGTTCCTGGATGAAGACGGAGATCCGATTCCATTTGCGGAGCGATCAACTGGCGGTACGGCTGTCGGTGTGCCGGGCACATTGAAAGGGCTGGAAACAGCTCTTGAAAAATGGGGAACACGCCCTATGCAGCTGCTGATCGGTCCTGCGATTAAGCTGGCAGATAAAGGTTTTCCGATTGATTCTGTATTAGCCGATGCGATTGCCGATAATCAGGACAAGCTGGACAGAACGGCTGCCGGCAAAGTGTTTTTGCCTAAGGGTGAACCTCTTGAAGAAGGGGACCGTTTAGTACAGAAGGATCTTGCCAAAACGCTTAAAATGATTCGTTCTGGCGGAACTGACGCGTTTTATAACGGGAAAATAGCAGACGCTCTTGCAGGTGTGGTGCAGGATTTTGGAGGATCGATGACACCGGAAGATTTGGCAAAGTATGATGTAACTATTGACGAGCCTATTTGGGGAGACTATCAGGGGTATGAAATTGCGAGCATGCCGCCGCCAAGCTCTGGCGGAGTATTTTTGCTGCAGATGCTGAAGATTTTGGATGACTTCAATCTATCACAATATGATTTAAAATCCTGGGAAAAATATCACCTGCTTGCTGAAACCATGCATCTTGCTTATGCAGACCGCGCAGTATATGCAGGGGATCCGGAGTTTGTAAATGTCCCGGTCAATGGGCTCCTTCACCCTGATTATATTAAGGAGCGCCAGGAACTGATCAGCCTGGATAAAGTCAACAAAAATCCTGAAGCGGGAGATCCTTGGAAATATGAGAACAGTGAAGCCAATTATGAAGCGGCTGAACAGCCGAATGACCGCCAATACGGTGAGACTACCCACTTTTCCGTAACGGACAGATGGGGAAATGTTGTATCTTATACGACAACCATTGAACAGGTATTCGGAACAGGAATCATGGTTCCGGGCTACGGGCTGATGCTGAATAATGAGCTGACAGATTTTGATGCCGTGCCAGGCGGGGCAAATGAAGTCCAGCCAAACAAGCGTCCTTTAAGCTCGATGACACCGACGATTGTCTTTGAAGATGGAGAGCCTGTCCTGACAGTCGGTTCACCAGGAGGCCCAACGATTATTACATCAGTACTGCAGACCATCCTTTATGCGATTGAATATGATATGGAGCTAAAAGCAGCAGTTGAGGAACCGCGGATCTATACCAATAACCTGAATTCCTACCGCTATGAGGAAGGCATTCCGTCAGAAGCTATTAATAGGCTAAACGGAATGGGGCATAACTTCGGTCCGAGTCCGACCACAATTGGAAACGTCCAAAGTATTTTGATTGACCGTGATAAAGGTATTTTCAAAGGTGTAGCAGACTCCAGCCGCAATGGAGCTGCCATTGGCGTTGATTTGAAAGGGAAAGGAAAAAGAAAATAGAGTTTATGAGAATAGCACCTTGCTGATAAGGTGCTATTCTTTTTATCCTGCGGGGAAGCTGCCTCTTATAAAAACAATGCCATCAGGTCCTCATCATAGTACTTGCCATCAATCTTCAGTGCATGCCTCTCCTTGCCGTAAACCTCGAAGCCGAAAGATGCATAAAGCTTTTTAGCAGGTATATTTTCAGACATGACGGCCAGGTGGATTTGTTCCACCCCGTCCCATGAGCGGGCTTTTTCCACAGCCTTGCTGACAAGGCTCTTGCCGATACCATTCTTTCGGGCGGACTCTGTCACGTACATCGCATATATATTGGTGCGGTGCTTCATTTTTAACCCGGTATCTCTCACTAGACTGACAACACCTATAAGCTTCCCGTCTTCAAATGCGCCGTAGTGATAGGAGTTTTCTGTCTTAAATCTTTCTCCATACACTTCAGGAGGCCTCCCCGCTTCCTCCTCATAGCTTGAACCAAATGCTTCCGGATTCTTTTTTAATCCCTCTAATCTTAACTCTTTGTATATTTCAGCATCATCCGGGCGCAGAAGCCTAATTTCCATCAGGTTCACTCCTTTATTTTTTCCTAACCCTTAGATTCTCTTTACTGTGACGAAATCCTTTAGCAAAAATTGTTTTTCTTTGCTGTGATAAGGGAACAGGATAAAAAAGTACAGGAGGGATCAGTATGACACAGGATAACAACAAGGACTTAAAAGAGATTGTAAAAGGGCAGGATTCCCGGCAGCAGCAAGAACAGTCGTTAAAAGATCAGGAGCGTAAGCCGGATCAGCAAAACCGTTTGAAGGACCAGGAGAATATGAGGAAGTAATTTTTTAGAGGGAGCTATGAAGAGTAGCTCTCTTTTTTTAAGGCTGAATTGTAAGCAATGGTTTACGCATATTGAATATACATATAAAAAGGGGGAAGCAGAATGGGAGTGCTGTTTGGTTTAATTATTGCGACTCTGGTTTTCGCCTATTGCATTGACCGCAGAAGAAAGAAGATAAAGTGAAACTTCAATCAGTGGGGGTGTTCCTTATCCCCCACTGATTGTTAGTCGCGTTCTAGTGTCGCTAAGATCTCCACTAGTGCTTCAATCAATCGACACTACGAACCCGATTGGTTCAACTAAGCCTCTGCTGCGCATCGGCAAGTTTCACTGTATCTCACCAATCGGGCCTTTACGGGCAGTTTGACCCCCGCTTTCCTCCTTTGATTCCTCTGAGTCTTGAAGTGGGGGTCTTACTGCCCGTTAGACTGCGATAAACAATACAATGCAAAAAGGGATCAGCCCAAGTGAAAAACCGGGGGAGAGCTCGAATTATACGATGGGTGATAATCATTATACCGGAGGGGGACAATAGCCATTGCGATTTCAGCAAGGCTCTTCTTTTTTTCCGGATCATGCTTTCTTAACCTGAAAATGGGAAAAGCTAAGGTTGCCTGGTTTCTATATGGCATCAAAAAGGGTATAAGGAAAACATACATATTGTAACCTTTTTAGGAGAAGTGGCCTATGAAAAAAAGAAGAGTGGACTCTTTATTTGTATTTATCCTGATTGCATCAGTGTATATGATATTTTTCACGGATGCACCCTCACCCATTAAAATCGGTGCTGTCCTGCTTTATGCAGCTGTTATATTTATCAGCGCTATTTCCTTGATGCTCGAGAATCGCAGCCCTAACCAGACCTTGCTGTGGATGTATGTGCTGGTGTTTTTTCCGGTTGCCGGTTATCTGTTTTACTTGTTTTCCGGACAGCTATATTTGAAAGGCTATTTATTTAAAAGCAAAAGAAGCCGGGACAGGGATGAATGGAAAAGGCTGATGAAAAGGGAAGAAACACCTGATATTTCATTCCTGCAGGACAGCCAGCACTGCTTTGCTAAATTCGCCAATAATGTGGCATTGACCCCGCTGAGCACCAATTCACGGGCAAATATTCTTAAAAATGGCGAGGAGACATTTAATGAAATCAAGAAAAAGCTGCGTGAAGCAGAAGAGTTTATCCATATGGAATATTATATTTTCCGGTCTGACAGGCTTGGCAAGGAAATCATCAATATCCTGATCGACAAAGCCAGGCAGGGAGTGGAAGTGCTGTTTATTTTTGATGCGGCAGGCAGCATGGGAATGACATTGGAAGATCTGCAGTCCATGGAGGATGCAGGCATTAAGGTAAAGCCATTTTCTCCGCTGAAGTACGGTTTTTTTAATCAGAAATTCAACTTTAGAAACCATCGCAAAATTGTTGTTATAGATGGGAAAGTCGGCTTTGTGGGCGGACTGAATGTGGGAGTTGAATACCTGGGCGAAAATGAAAAAATCGGCTTCTGGCGTGATACTCACATGCTCCTCAAGGGGGAGGCAGTGTATACATTGCATACGGTTTTTCTCCTGGACTGGGAATATGTCAGCAAGGAAGATGTGCTGGAGGAATACCGGGATGTAAAGTATCCGATTGATGATGATGTGCTTGATGGTGCGGTGCAGGTGGTGGCCAGCGGTCCTGACACACAGCAGGGAATTATGAGTGATCTGTATTATTCAATGATTTCCTGCGCGACACGGTCCATTTGGATTGCCACACCTTATTTTGTCCCTGATGAATCGATTCGTACGGCGTTGAGGGTGGCGGCGGCTAAAGGAGTGGAAGTGCGCATCCTGGTCCCTGAGATCAATGACAGCTTCCTGACGCAATACGCAAGCCGGTCCTACTTTGCGGAACTGCTTCGATATGGTGTCGAGATCTATTCCTATAAAAAAGGCTTTCTCCATCAGAAGATTATTATCGTGGACGGAATCCTCGCTTCCATTGGAACGGCAAACATGGATATGCGCAGCTTCCACTTGAACTTTGAAGTTAATGTCTTTTTATACGGCACAAGCTCCATCCGCGATCTTGTCGCCCACTATGAAGAGGACCTGGAAGAAAGTGTGAAATTAAGTCCCGTCCAATATTATAAACGGGGATTGGCGGAAAGGTCGAAGGAATCATTTGCCCGGCTGTTTTCAGGGGTGTTGTAAAAAAGTGCCATTGATGTGGCACTTTTTTTGTGTGGAGGGGTGCTGCTTTTATAATCTGCAAATAGAAGAGGGGACTTGCAAATAGAATAGTGGAATTTGCAAATAGATAGGTAAAATGCAAACAGAGATCCGGAACCTGCAAATAGATGAGCAAATTTGCAAATAGTCCAGCCGAAATTACAAATAGATGAGCGAACTTGCAAATAGACCAGCCCAACTTGCAAATAGATAGGTAAATGCAAATAGAAACCCGGAACCTGCAAATAGATGAGCAAGCCCGCAAATAGACCAACCGAAATTACAAATAGAT
>NZ_MRTQ01000034.1 GCF_001956215.1 Paenibacillus sp. FSL R5-0490
CCGTTGAATTGGATTATGTTTGGAAAGCATTTTAATCACCTCAAGCATTGTATTACTTCTATTGTAAAACAAAAAAGACTGAAGACAAGCACGATTTTAATCGAGTTTGTCGACAGTCTGAAAGGCAGCCTCTTTAGGCTGTCTTTTTTTGCATTATTATTCAATATAGTATGAACTTCCGCTCCATGTATGTATTCAATCATTCCTTGGAACATTAGTAATAGCTGCTCAAAATGAAAAACAACAGGTGATTTAAATGGAAATTAGAAAAGGAACAAAAGACGATTTGAAGGAAATAATGGAAATTGTCCAGAGGACGGTCAGTATTATGGAATCTGAGGGGAATGATCAATGGAACCGGACCTATCCCCGGAAGGAAGATTTTTTAGCTGATGTGGAAGCAGGCACTTTGCACACTGCCATCTTTGAAGGAAATGTCGCAGGTTCCATTACTGTCGATCAAATCCAGGCGGAGGAATATAAAAATGCCTCATGGAGAATAGATGAGCCCTGCTTTGTATTTCACCGTCTGGCCGTAGATCCTGAGATAAGAGGCGAGGGGATTGCGAGCAGGTTAATTGCATTTGCTGAAGATCATGCATTGAATAACGGTATATCGTATATGAGAACAGATACATACTCGCTGAATAAAAAAGCTCAAAGTTTATTTGAGAAAAATGGATATGTTAAAGCGGGTACAATCTTCATGGATCGGGAAAATCCTTTTTACTGCTATGATAAGCTGCTTGATTAAAGCTGCTCTTCATTCTTTACAATAATGGGTATTATTTCTTCCTCTTCGAATAAGATGGGTAGAGAAATGGAAAGTATCCCATTTTCAAATGAGGATTCTATCGAACATTTATCAACAGGCATAGGGAGGGTCAGAACTTTTTCAAAAGATCTGCTATGTCTTTCTTTCAGAAAATAGCGCAAGTGCTGCTGAAATGATGAACATTTTCCTTTAATAATTAGTTCATTTTGAACAAGAGATACTTTAATATCATTTTTGCTTATACCGGGGAGCTCTGCTTCAATTTTGATATTGCCATTGTTTTCATACATGTCACAGCGCGGAAAAATTTCCTGATTTGAAAGAAAATGATTTATTTTTTCCTGCTCCAGACCTGAAAAAGAAAGTTTTTTATTGTGATTGGAATCCCCAGGTGAAATAAGCGTTTCCCAGAAACCCTGATCCTGATAATGTGCGGTCATTTTGATTAAATCCTTCCATTTTTCCAGTTCCATAAGGAGGCCTCCTTTATAATATTTCCGTTACATCTATCTCTGAATATTGCATATCGACATTTTTAGGTATTTTTATCTCCATATAGCCCTCTTTGCAGCTGGCGGATGATCCTTTTTTCCTGACAATGGCAGGGAGGGTAATAATATGTTTATCGTCTTTTTCGGGAATATGCTCGATAATCATTTGGTTAGAAGTGTGGTAAAGCTTCATTTCTTTTAGCCATTCCTCGTTTTTTATTGGAAATCTCACAAAAACATAATCATGGGTTTCGAAGACGGATGAATTAAGTGGTGCAGAATAATTTGACTGTTGACTAGTTCCGGGGGCTGCAGCATTAAAGCCTTTCATAAAATCCGGTGCTCCAGTCATTCCCTGCATATTCTGAGGAAACATTTGCCCCATGATATTTTTAATATATTTATCAATTTCCTCCGGTTTCATTTGGCTGGGAGGATTCTTCATATCTTTATTAAACGGAAAAAGATTCCACGGGAACATCCTTCTCATCCTTTCCTTGCTAAACTGCCGCAACGGCTAATGATTCAATACTGAGTCATATATTCTATGCAGATAAACGCCTATCTGTTAATAATGGACTCTCTTGCTTGTCTGCTGAATCATGGGCGAAAGCTTCTTATTATTTGCATTAATACACTGTAATTACTACTATATTGATATCAATGTATATAAAATAATTAAATACTGAGGGGTAATTTTGTGAGAAATAAAGCAGCTTTAATCACGGGAGGGGCAACAGGGATCGGGAAAAGAACGGCGAATATGCTTGCCGCTAAAGGCATCGATCTGGTGATCAATTACCGTAGCAGTCAAGAGGAAGCTGTCTCATTGTGCAGGGAACTGACCGAAAAATTCGGCACTAAAAATATTGCTTTGCAGGGAGATATTTCTTTACCGGCGGACTGTATAAAGATGTCCGAAAAAGCTCTTAATGAATTTCAAGTCATCGACATAGTCATTCATAATGCCGGTCCTTATGTGCACGAAAGAAAAGAGATGCTGGATTATTCTTTTGAACAATGGAATTACCTTATTAATGGAAACTTAAATGCGGTCTTTTATTTATCCAAGTTGTTTATACCGAAAATGAGGGAAAATGGATGGGGAAGAATTATCACGATAGGCTTTGACCGTGTAGAATCAGCATCTGGGTGGATATACCGTTCTGCATTCGCGGCTGCAAAAACGGGGGCAGCGTCTTTAACGAAATCCATTGCACTTGAAGAGGCCGGTAACGGAATTACCGCAAATATGGTTTGTCCGGGAGATATTATCGGTGAATGGAAGGAAAGAAATATCGAAGAAGCTGCGAAGGTTCATGATCATGCATCACCAGTCGGAAGGCCGGGTACAGGTGAGGATATTGCCCGTGTAATCAGTTTTCTGACCGATGAAAAATCCGATTTTATTACAGGCGGCATAATCCCGGTTACTGGCGGAAAAGACGTCCTGGGGAAGATTTATCAGGAATGAAAGCGAAAGGCAGAAGAACCGTATTCTTCTGCCTTTTTATATTTACTTCGCTTCCATATATGCAGGGTATTTTCTGTTTTGCAGATAGATCAGCCGGCTTGTTAAAGTAATGGCCCCAGCTGCAAGTCCTGTAATTAAACCGATCCAATAACCATAGGCTCCCCAATCCGTATGATTGGCCAGGTAATAGCCAAACGGCAGTCCGATGATCCAATAAGAAATAAGCGACATAATGAAGGTGACATTCACGTCCTTATATCCGCGCAGCGCTCCCTGTACGGGTGCCTGAATGGCATCTGAAAGCTGAAAGAACATGGCATATATTAAAAATGCAGCTGTTAATTGCAATACATGGTCGTCTTTTGTATAAATCGATGCCACCTCTTTTGGGAAAGCCAAAAGAACAGCTGCACAAATTAATGCCATAAATACAGCAATGCCGACACCGATCCAGCTGTACTCTTTTGCATCCCTGAATCTCTTAGCCCCCGCTTCAAAGCCTACAACGATTGTTAATGCCATTGAAATGCTTAGCGGGATCATATAAAGAAGTGATGCGAAATTGAGGGCAATCTGGTGAGCTGCGATTACGGCTGTTTCAAATGTGCTCATTAATAAAGTAACTGCTGAAAAGATACTGGTTTCGAAAAAAATCGATAAGCCGATTGGGATCCCGATAAGAAGGATTTCCTTCCATTTGCCGATAGAAACAGCATGCATTCTTCTGAAAATTCCATAGTTCGAGAACGGGGAATTTTTATGAATAATATTAATCGAAATAACCATGATCAGCCAGTAAGTAATAGATGAAGCATAGCCTGCACCTGCTCCGCCGAGTTCCGGAAAACCTAATTTGCCATATATAAGTATATAGTTAAAAAAAGCATTGATTGGCAGTGTTAGAAGGGTGATGATCATACTGACTCTGGTCTTTCCAAGAGCATCAATAAACGATCTTAATACATTGTAGACAAACAGGGGAATCAACCCTGTGCTTAAGGCAGCAAGGTAGTTGAAAGCTGTATCCTCGACCCTGTTCTCGAGATTCATTCCACTTAAGATTGGATTTAAGGAGAGTGCTCCTCCTGCATAAACAATTACGGCCATAATGATGGACAGATAAACGCCCTGAATAACAGAAAAAGCAACTTCCTCACGCTGTTTTCCTGCTCCCACGAGGTGGGACACAATCGGGGTAACAGCAAGGAGTATTCCGCTGAGCCCGGTGAATACAGGAACCCATAGAGAAGATCCAATCGCTACACCTGCCAGGTCCTGTGAATCATAGCGGCCGGTCATTAAAGTATCAATAAATGTCATGGAGTACATAGCCAGCTGGGTTACTAGTATTGGAACTAAAATAACCAGCAGCTGATGCAGTTTTTGTTTTTTGCTGTATGTCTGATTCATAAATCTTTCCTCTTCCTATAATGTGACTAGAGAATTATATCATACTAAAGAGAAGCCGGCCCCAAGCAGGTCTTTTATTCAGTATAGTGAGTCCTTAATAAATGTTTCAATTATGTGAACTTTTGCATAACGGGAATAAAAATCCTTCAATCGGCGAGTATAAATAGTAAAAACAGCCATTTCCAAAACACGGCTGAAGGAGGCAGAAAGATGAGCTTCAATATAAATAGGATTAATCCCAATCAGACACAAGTTTCATTTGTGGACGGGCGTTTTGAAACTCTTACCAATGAAGAGCTGGATGAATTGCTGTCCCATTACGGAATAAGAGAAAAAACAGATGAACCGGAAACCAATATTATTAATTGAAAAAATAAAAAGCACTTGCTCTATGCAAGTGCTTAGCGTTTTTATTACTTATAGAGTATATACTTTTGTACTTCGAGAGCTGTCTAGCTCCAGCGCCTACCCCCTCGAGGTGTCGGGGGTGGGCAAGGCGCTTCCGCTTTTCTTTAAGCCTCCAATAATTGGGACGATTCTTGGACTGCTGCTCCATGACGCATTACATGAAGAGTATATAAATCTTTTGGGATCTCATACAGATTGTAAATATCACCATTTGCATTCAGCTGATCATACACAGACTTTCTCGTTTCATTTGCAAGAATGACATAAGGTAGCTTTTCTGCAGCTTTTTGCGAGCGGATATTTTCCTTGCGGATCCTCATAAAAATGGTTTCTATGCCTGTTTCAAAAAAGAGCTCTTCAAAGAAAGCATCTTTTGCTAATTTGTTATACCCCTTGCCATGATAAGGTTTGCCAAGCCATGTGCCGAGAAAGCCGGCATTGTCCTGGATGTCATACAAATTAATCGTCCCAATCGGAGAGCCCCATTCATCAAGAATTGTGCGTGAAATTAATTCACCGCGCTCTTCGGATTCGATTGTCTGCTTTGTAATAAATATAAACTCATCATAACAATTGGCTTTTTGGCGAACAAAAGGGAAGACATCAGGGTGCGTCATTAAATCAAATAAAGCATGGCAGTCGTGAAGATCACGTTTCTTGAGCATAGGTTATCCCTCCAATTGAGGGCAGTCCTACTCCATGCCAAATAGAGCCTTCGGTCCACCCTCGAAATTTTTTATTATGCTGCTAAAAAATTTCGGGGTGGGAATCGAACCCACTAGAACCAGATAACTGGTGGCGCACCATTTGCCTTCCCTATTACTATCGTTTCCGATATTTGATTGTCTGTCATATAGGAAGCAAAAATTTCACTTCACTTTAGGTATAATACTAAAAAAATTTCAAAAAGGAAATAGGTTTTTTGATTATTTTTTTTGCGATTTTATGTCAAATATCACCAGCAATATTCGACACCGTTCTATGACTCCCTGTACACAAAATTTCCGCCTGACATTGTCCATTTTGGCTTGGCTAGAAAGTGAAATGGATGATGATTCCATAGAACTAAATCAGCATCTTTTCCTTCCTCTATGCTTCCAAGCTGATGATCGATTCTGAGGTTTCTTGCCGGCAAAATGGTGATTCCTTCTAGGGCTTTTTGCTCGGAAAGGCCTTCCCGGACTGCAATAGCTGCACACATATTCAAATATTGCACAGGTGTGTATGGATGATCTGTAGTGATGGAGACTTCCACTCCATGCTCTGTCAGCTGCTGATACGTTTTCCAGGTTTTATTTTTCAGTTCCACTTTCGATCTTCTTGTTAGCGTAGGCCCCACTGATACCTTTAAATTTAAGCCTTCCAATTCGTCTGCAATTAAATGGCCTTCTGTGCAATGTTCGATTCGAAGATCGAGATTGAATTCTTCTGCAAAGCGGATGGCAGAAATAATATCATCTGCCCTGTGTGCATGTATTCTGACGGGAATTTCTCTTTTGAGCGCCCTGACAAGCGGTGCAAATCTTAGAGAGTCGGGATTATCGCAATGTAAAGCCTCATAAAAGGCTTCCCTCAGCATTCCCATTATCCCCATTCTTGTTATGGAATCCTTGTTGCCATGACTATGAATCCTCTTTGGATTTTCACCTAGGGCAATTTTAAGGCCGGCTGTTTCCTGGATAATCATCTTGCTGATGTTTTTCCCGGATGTCTTAATAACAGAGGTTGTTCCTCCAATTACATTGGCGCTTCCCGGCATGATGTGGGCAGTTGTTATGCCATATTTCACTGCATCATAAAAGGCGGGATCAAGAGGATATACACCATCCATCGCTCTAATATGCGGGCTTAAGGGTTCAATTGTTTCGTTGGCATCATTGCCTGCCCATCCGGTGCCTTCAACATAAAGACCCAGATGAGTATGGACATCAATGAAGCCCGGAAACAGGTGGTGGCTATGGCAGTCTATAATTTTTACATTGGAATCAGACTTTAAGTTCTTGCCCATCTTTAGTATTTTTCCGTTTTCTACTAGTACATCCCCATGGAAGGAGGGGGATGTCACAGGATATATGACTGCATTTTTTAATAAAATTTTCATCTATATCGTCCTTTGAACCTAAGTATTTGCTTTATTTTACAAAAATGAATCGAAAGTGTGAAGAATTTTCTCAACATCTTTAGCTCAAATAAAAAAAGTGTAAAATTGGAATTCTACACTTTTGGTAAATTTTCTAAGTTAACTTTTCCTCTTCATATAAAACAAGTAAATAGCGCCGGAGACCAAAGCAATAACAATGATCGGCAAGATAAATGGTTTTGCATATTCTTTGATGTCTCTCCAGTGATCACCAAGCTCCATCCCCAATAATAGAAAGAGAACCGTCCAAGGCACCATAGCTGCTAGTGTATAAACAGTAAAGACCGATAAAGGCATTTTGGCTATTCCGGCTGGGATTGAAATGGCATGCCGTATTACAGGTATAAATCTGGCCGTGAAAATTACTCCAGTCCCATACTTTTCGAACCATTTCTCTGATTTATCCAAATGCTTTTTTTGAATCAAAAGATATTTTCCATATTTGTCAAGAACAGGCCGTCCGCCATACGCGCCCAGCCAATAAAGAAACAGTTGGGCAAGTGTTCCGCCTGCAATCCCTGCAAGGAGGGCCCCTAGAAAATGGATATCCCCGGTACTTACTAAAAAGCCGCCATAGCTCAGAACAATTTCGCTTGGGATCACTTCAACCATTAACCCAAGTGCAATGCCGGCATAACCAAGCTGGGATAGCAGTCCAAAAATGCCGGCAATTATTTCATCCATTCTAATACCTCCCCTTTAAAATGTTCCGGTCATTTGCAGGATTATAATTGAGAACCCTAAAATCCAAACGTAGACAGCAAATATCTTCAGGGATTTTCTTTTTAGAAAATTAATCATCCACACGACTGCTGCATAACCGAAAATTGCTGATGACAATGTCGCCATTAACATGCTGCCAAGGGTTATGGCTTCTGTGTGACCGGACATCAATTCGCCAAATTGCATGACAATGCCGCCAGCGATGGCAGGTATGGATAACAGGAATGAAAAATAGGCAGCTGTTTCCCTGTCAAGCTTCCTGAAGAGGCCTGCTGCAATGGTTAAGCCGGATCTTGAAACTGCCGGAAAAATGGCAGCAGCCTGAAAGGTGCCGATAAACAAGGCATCTCCGTACGTGATGCTGTCCATTTTTTTTGCGCCTTTCTTAACACCATCTGCAATCCAGAGTATGAACCCTGTAAATAGAAATTCCCAGCCGATTGTAACACCGGATTTCGAAATTGAATCGAACATGTCACTCAGCAGGAGTCCCACGATTACGGCCGGAATCGTCCCGACTATCAGAAGCATCGATAGCTTGCCGAAGGGCTTCTTAATAATTTGAAGCAATTCATTTTTGTATACGACAAGGACTGCCAGTAAAGTTCCTATGTGCAGCATTGTATCAAGGAAGAGGCCTGCTTCATCAAGGCCAAATAGATGTCTCCCCAAATATAAATGTCCAGTACTGGAAATAGGCAGGAACTCGGTAAGCCCCTGGATGATTCCCAGAATGAAAGCCTCCAGCTTTGACATCATCTGTATATCACCTTCCTAGGCAGGTTTAAGAATAGGCACAGGTAGATGCGCAATGCCTGTCTTTAACATGTGTATTCAAGTTGTCCCAATCGAGAACAGGAAATTAAGGCTGCAGAGGGAATATAAAAAAATATAAAAATACATGAAACCTTTTACAGTGAATATCGTAAATAATATAAAAGAAACATCATTTATATTTGAGGTTAGCCTAGGAGGAAACAGGATGAATGATTATAAAATGCCTTCCAATGATGAAAGGCTTATAGCAGCAGCAATCTATGTAACCAGCTTTTTTACCGTTTTTGTCGGACCGCTGATCATTTGGCTATTGAAAAAGAATGACTCGGAGTTTGTAGATTACCATGGAAAGGAATATTTGAATTTTTTAATTTCCTATTCAATCTACAGCGCAATCAGCGTAGTGCTAATGATCATATTAATTGGGGTCATTACGATTTGGATCGTGGGAATCCTTGCTTTTATCTTTACAGTAGTAGCTGCTGTCAAAGCATATGAAGGAAAGGAATACAGAATACCTTTAGTTTTCAGGATATTAAAATGATGAACACAGTCCAGGGCTTGTTGCCGCTGGGCTTTTTTTAATGGATAATAAAGGTCGCGGGGTGATGTGATGAATAGACTTGATAACAAACAAAGGCTGCTCAAGCTTATGGATATTTTGAGAGAGCAGACAGATGAAGAAAATGAATATACACTGGACGATATAACTGAATGCTTTAAAAAGGAATATGGACCGGATGTGAAATTAAACAAAAATTCATTGAGAGACGATATTGAACATCTGATTGAAGCTAAATTTGATATTACCATTAACCAGGAAAAAGAGGGAATGCCAAAGTTCTACAGCCATCAATACCGTCTATTCGAGCTTTATGAATTGCGCATGCTGATTGATGCCGTTGCTTCTGCACGATTCATCACAAAAGATGAGACAAGACAGCTGATCCGGAAAATTAAAAAGCTGACAAGCATTCATCATGCCAAAAAGCTCCATAATGAAATATTGATCGATTCCTCTGTGAAAAGTGAAAGTAAACTGGTTCGGCTGGCTATCAATGACTTGCATGAAGCCATTTCCGAGCGGAGAATCGTCACATTTCAATATGGAAGATATAATCTCAACAAGGAATTTGTTTTAAGCCATAATGGAGGGCAATACAGGGTCAAACCGCTGGCGCTCACATGGGTAAATGACTTTTATTATTTAATAGCCTACTATTTTGCCAAAGAAGAAATCCGCCATTATCGGATTGACCGTCTACGCAATGTTCATATAACGGAAGAACAATTCGCATATGAACCCTTTGATGTATCCAAGTATGTGAGTTCAACCTTTCATATGTATGCCGGATCTGAAGAGTGGATAAAAATCCGATTCCACAACGATTTGATCAACGTGATAATTGATAAATTTGGGCGGGATGCAGACATAAGAAAACTGGATGAGAACCATTTCGTTTTATCAGCAAAAGCCATTGTGAGTGATGGACTTGTCAAATGGCTCCTCAACTGGGGTAATCAGGCCAAGGTGCTTTCACCATCCTCACTTATTGATCAGGTAACAAACGAAATCAAAAATATGATGGCTGTGTATGAAAAAGAAATGGATTAATCTCAGCTATTAAACTTATAGACACTCCAATAGTGGGGTGTCTTTTCATTAGAAAAATAGTTGAAATCCCTATGAACGATTTTTGTACTTAAACGTCATATGAATGACAGTACAATAAGGGAGGACATCGAAATGGAAATTTTAGAGAGCATTAACTGGGCAATTCTTGCACCCATTGTCATTATTCAGCTAATATTGATGGCCGTTGCGATTATTGATCTCGTAAAAATAGAAAAAGCAAATGGCCCGAAATGGGTATGGGCTCTCGTCATTTTATTTATTAATCTGCTAGGGCCAATCATTTACTTTATTTTCGGAAGGAGAAGCTGAATATGCCGGTTGTAAGCATAACAAATCTTAAAAAGAAGTTTAAGGATCAGGAGGTAATAAAAGGTCTGGATTTTCAATTATCTGAAGGAAAATGTATTGCCCTGCTGGGAGCAAATGGAGCAGGAAAAACAACTACACTTAAGATGCTTGCCGGCCTGGTGAAGCCGGATTCCGGCACGATTGTGTATGAAGGGGGAGAAAAAGCGGATTTTCGAAGATTAATAGGCTATCTTCCTCAATTTCCTGTTTTTTATGAATGGATGACAGGCAGGGAATTTCTTGAATACGCAGGTCAGCTTGCAGGACTTCCCAAAGCAGAAGCAAAAGACAGAGCAGCGGAGCTTCTTAAACTTACCGGTATATCCGAAGCTAAAAACCGCCGGATTGGAAAATACTCAGGAGGTATGAAGCAGCGGCTTGGCATTGCTCAGGCGATCATTCACCGCCCCAAGCTTGTCATGCTCGATGAACCGGTTTCAGCGCTTGATCCATTTGGACGCAGGGAAGTGCTGGAGCTGTTGAACAGGCTGAAAAAAGAAACGACAATTCTGTTTTCCACCCATATTCTAAATGATGCAGAAGAAATATGTGATGAAATTTTATTCCTCCATGGTGGTGAATTGATTGAATCCGGGACATTGGCAGAGCTTAGAACCAGGCATCAGCAGGCTAAGATTGACCTGGTTTTTAAAACGAATACTGGTGAATATGCTGAAGAGATATCTCTGCTTCCGCCTGTTTCTTCAATGGAAGTGAATGGAGATAGGGCAAGCTTTTTGGTGAAGAATATTGAGGATGCCAGGAATTTATTTCTAGCTGAAATTGCGAAACAGAAATGGCCGCTGGTTAAGTTTGAAATCAGCAGAACGAGCCTTGAGGATGTTTTCATGAAGGTGGTGAAAAAATGAAGCAATGGGTAACATTATTAAAAAAAGAGATGCTCGAGCTGGCCAGAAACTTCAAATGGATCTGGGTGCCGTTAACTTTTATTTTGATAGCTGTAAAAGAGCCTCTGACCTTATATTATTTGCCTCAAATTGTTGATTCACTTGGCGGGCTGCCTGAAGGGGCGGTCATCGAGCTTCCTGTTCCTTCAGCCGGTGAAGCGCTTGCTGCAAGTCTTAGTCAGTTCAATACGCTTGGTGTGCTTATTATTGTTTTAATTACAATGGGAAGCATTGCCGGTGAAAGGAAAAGCGGTGTTGCAGAACTAATCCTGGTAAAACCCGTATCGTACGCCGGTTTTGTAACAGCTAAGTGGACCAGTTTGATGATACTCATATGGTTATCATATTTTCTGGGTTACTTCCTCTCCTGGTACTATGTGGGCATATTATTTGAATTTATTCCTTTCGCGGATTTTCTTCAATCCTTCTTTGTTTATGGTATCTGGCTTACCCTTATAATCACTATAGTCATCCTCTTCAATACCTTTGTGAAATCGCCTGGGGCAGTTGGATTTATCTCAATTGGCATTATAGTCATAGTAACTTTATTGAGCACTTCGCTTTCTCATCTGCTGGAGTGGAGTCCGGCCCTTCTGTCTGCTTATACAAATACTTTTATCATGGGCGGTAACTTCCCTGATGAATTATTGCCGAGTATCATTGTTTCTGTAATTGCCATTACGTTTTCCATACTTGCATCCATTGCGATATTTAAACGAAGGGAACTTGCCTGATTTCATGCAAGTTCCTTCCTTTTGGGCATATTTGTATATCGGAGTGTGCTATTTTGGTAGTATGGCTTTAAAAGATAGAAAGGAAGATGAAAGGTGATCAGTGAAACGGGCCTGGTGCTTGAAGGCGGAGGAATGCGTGGAGTGTATACAGCAGGTGTTCTCGAATATTTTCTTGAACAGGACCTCAGCTTTCCTTATGTTATTGGTGTTTCTGCAGGGGCATGCAATGCCGCTTCTTATTTGTCCAAACAAAAGGGCAGAAACAAAATTGTAAACGTGGATTATGTAACAGATCCGCGATATATCTCATGGCGGAATTTCTTTAAATCGCGTCAGTTTTTCGGAATGGATTTTATTTTTGATGAAATACCGAATAAGCTTGTCCCGTATCACTACGAAGAGTTTTATAAAAACCAGTCTGAATTTGTAATTGGAACAACAGATTGCCATACAGGAAAGCCTGTTTATTTCAATAGAAAAGACTATGGGAAAGATGTGCTGAAGGTTTTAAAAGCATCCAGTTCCCTGCCTTTTATTGCACCTGAGGTCGCTTTTAATAATAGGGTCCTCCTTGATGGAGGAATCAGCGATCCCATACCAATCAAAAAAGCACAGCAGGATGGATTCAATAAAAATATAGTAATCCTGACAAGAAACCGGGGCTATTCCAAAAAGCCATCTAAATTTGCTTTTATGGTAAAAAGGAAATATCCCCATTATACCGGGCTGCAAAAAGCACTGTCAGAACGGTACCTGACCTATAACGAGACCCTTCGCTATGTAGAGCAGGAAGAAAAGAAGGGGACAGTTCTTGTCGTCCAGCCGCAGGAGCCATTAACAGTGGGTCGGATGGAACGGAATCCTCAAAAATTGGAAAAGTTATATCTCCAGGGATATGATGATGCAAGAAAATCATTTGATAGAATCAATCAATTCTAACCGTATCTATCAGGGTGCGGGGATATGTCGTATAACAAAAATTGCCGGTATCCTTAATTTGAATAAAATGAAAAAAATGCAGTTAATGCGCTAAAATAATTCTATCAATCAGGCTGGCGGAAACTTTCCATCAGCTTTATTTTTTGAGTGAATTATAAAGAGCTCCCAATAATTAAATCCTCTCATAATTCATTTTTATTGGACCTGATTAATAGAATATAGAGAGAATTAAATAATGCAGGGGAGACTTACTGATGAATATCCAGCACTATTACCAGAAAACAGCTGACATCTCTTTGAATGCAAGCCTTACAGCACTTATGCCCCCAACTTTCTTTCTATTGTTATTCTTTAACAAATTTCCGGGGGCTATTTTCATTGTTATTTTAATCCCTTTTGTTATTTATAGTTTTTTGTGTCATCAAATGTATCTGCTGAATAAACAAAGGGCAGCCGAGGCAGCTGCAAGTAATTATTACTATAAAGGACAAGCCCCACTATCGTTTTTAGAGCAGTCAAGTGTGCTGATCGCTTTTTTGCCGGCTCCTTCTCTCAGAATGGTTATTTTTGATCCCGAAGGAATGTTGATAGGTGAAATCAGAGATATGAAAATGCGGAAGCTTCGCTGGTTCCTTCCTTATTTTATTGACCGATTCTTTCCAAAAAGGCTGGGAATATATGACCATACTGAAAATCTTGAGGCATCAATCATCATCCGTAAAAAGGGAATCGAAATCTTGTCATCAGATGGCCGCTGCAGGGAAATAATCGAATCTAAAAAGGATGGAAACACTCTGCTGTTTCAGAATGGAGATATGCAGTATGCCCTTCCTAAAACCTTTTTACACACAGATCTGCAGGTTTTGGATGATCAATCGAATAGAATTGCACGTCTTCGCAAAGGGTGGATGCCCTTTGAGTGGGGAAAGCGCTTTAAGGATCCAAACACACCTGTCCTATCCTTCAATATTAGTCTGGATGCAAAAGAAAAGTGCAGAATTTATGCCATTTTTGCGGCACTGTTTCTTTATCGCAATCATTAAAGCCATGTGCACATTTATAGATTCTGCATTCCCCATATAGTATGATAAATTCAGCTTAAGTATAGGGAAATCAGTTTAGAGGTGTTGGAATGAAAAAGTTTTTACTGGCAGCTGCAGTTATTGTCCTTTTACTGTTCATTGTTGACAAGACCATTCTTAAGGAAAAGGGAGTAGTAGAGCAAGCTGGACAAATGCAAAAATACGATAAAATTGATGATCCTGAGGATTTGCCTATTGGTTTGGAGAAAGGCAGCCTTGCTCCAGATTTTGAACTTACAGATATGGAAGGAAATCCAGTGAAACTCAGTGACTACAGAGGCAAATCTGTACTTCTGAATTTTTGGGCAAGCTGGTGTCCTCCATGCCGCGCTGAAATGCCGCATATGGAGAAGCTGTATAAAAAGTACAAAGATAAAAAATTCGATATTCTTGCCGTAAATCTAACAAACACTGAAAAGAATAACGGAGACGCTGAGAAGTTCGTGAAAGAGCTGGGTCTGACTTTTACAATCCCTATGGATGTAAAAGGCACTGTTGGTGCGGATTATAATATTATGGCCTATCCTACTAGCTATTTTATTGACTCTGATGGAGTTATTAGAGAAAAAGTTTTGGGAGCCTTAAATGAAGAATATATGGAGAAGGAAATCAAAAAGCTTCCATAAACAAACCGGAGAGCCTTATTAGCTCTCCGGTTTTATATCTGCAATCATATCCTGGTGAAGTCGATTAACGATTACCCTTTTTCTGTATAGCATAATGCCGGCTTCTGCAATATCATTAACGGCAGAGCGATTTATGAATGCCCCGAAAAGCAATCCGGCAATAGGAATCATTTGAAATAGTTTTTTCCAGCCTATTTGGTCCCTGTAAGAAAACACAACCTCTCTCCAGCCTTGAAGCTCAGAAACGACTTCCCTCTTCGGTCCTTCTTCTTTAGAACCAAACATGGTAAGCTGCTGCAGAATAGCTTTTTTTCCAACAATATCACTGGAAACGAATTGAAGGATTTTGACGATGAACATTCTTTCATTTTTATCTGCAGGATCGAAGCCGTAGCAAATCGCAATATCCTGCAGTGTTTTTAATTGAATGCCGAGGAGAAGGGGGATATCAATGGTCAGGGTGAAAATCCCTCCGACTCCTGTTCCCGCACCCTGCAATGCAGCGGTTCTTTTTCGGTTTGAGGTTAGCTTTTCCGCGGCTTCATCCATCTTAACTATAGGCAGGGCTTCTACATCCTTCAGGGTATGTATATTCTGTCCAGGATAATAATTCTTTAAAGCTGCTGCTGAACTTAAATATCTTCCTCCTGATTGAATATACGTGCCAAGCTCATCAAGAATCACTCCAACCTTTTTTTGTATGAACTCCGGTGTGAATCTATCAATAAGTTTGAAAGGAAGCCTCCCGAGCTTCTCCCAAAACCACAAATCACCTTGGTCTTTTTCCCATTCTTCGCATTTCTTTAATTCATTTATAAGCTGTTCTTTCGGTTCAATCATTAGTACCGCCCTTTCTTTCCTTCTTCTATATTTTAAGTATACGGCTGGTTAAAGCAAAAGTTTCAAATCTGTGATAACCAATTCTCTTTGTATATTCCGGCTATTCATGGTAAGATTCTTTTAATAGAATAGGATTTCCTTCGGGGCAGGGTGAAATTCCCAACCGGCGGTGATGAGGGTATGCCCTCTTAGTCCGTGACCCGGTTTTATTAGCAGAGATAGGTGCTTAATAATAGCGGTGGATTTGGTGAAATTCCAAAGCCGACAGTGAAAGTCTGGATGGGAGAAGGAATGAGTATAGTAACGCGTTTAAAATTTCATTTTTTAAACGCTTATTTCGTCATGATTTTTTGCCCCGTTTCACCTTCTGGTGTACGGGGTTTTGCCGTTTCATATTTAATTTGGAGAAATTATAAAGGAAGGAGGACTCACATAATTTGAACCACCAGGAATATATGAAGTTAGCCATCAGTCTGGCAGCGGCAGCCAAAGGACAAACAAGTCCTAACCCGCAGGTGGGTGCGGTTGTTGTTAAAAATGGTGAAATTCTGGGGATGGGTGCTCACCTGAAAGCGGGAACTCCCCATGCAGAAGTCCATGCGATTGCTGCGGCTGGCGATGAGGTTAAAGGCGCTGATATTTATGTCACTCTTGAACCGTGCAGCCATTTTGGCAGGACTCCACCATGCGCAGACTTAATTATTAATTCAGGAATTAATAGGGTTTTTATTGCTTCTGCCGATCCAAATCCTCTGGTGTCAGGCAAAGGAATCCAAAGGATGCAGGATGCCGGTATTGACGTGGTGACCGGTTTATTGAAAGAGGAAGCAGATGCCTTAAACGAACCATTTTTCCATTTTATAAAAACAAAGACACCATACGTAACCATTAAAGCAGCTTCATCGTTTGATGGGAAAACAGCTGCAAAAACCGGTGACAGCAAATGGATTACCTCTCCAGAATCCAGGCAGGATGTACACCGTCTACGGCATGAACATGACGCAATACTTACAGGTGTAAATACGATCATTCACGATAATCCCCTTTTAACCGCCAGGCTGCCCCAAGGCGGAAAAAATCCCATTCGAGTTGTTTTAGATACAAATCTCAGAATTCCGGCAGACGCAAATGTCATCCGAGATCAGTCAGTTAAGACCATCATCTTTACCGGCTGTGAAATAGATTCGACAAAAGCAGAGGAAATAAGGAAGTATAAAACAGAAGTTTTTTCTTTTCCTGCTAATGAAGTGCCGATTAAAGAAGTATTAAAAAACTTAGGTGAAAGAAACATCATGACTTTATTTGTTGAAGGCGGGTCTGAGATCCATGCTTCATTTATTAAAGAAGGTTTCTTTCAGCAGATGATCCTCTATATGGCTCCTAAAATTATTGGAGGCAATAAGGCGATTCCATTTATTGGCGGGGATGGTGCCGACTATGTAATAGACTCCCCTGTACTGGAATTCACAGAAATCAAAAGGATTGGCGGAGACCTTCGAATAACCGCAAAACCGCTGAGGGAGGCCAGGCAATAATGTTTACAGGAATTATTGAGGAGCTTGGAACCGTAAAAAAAGTAGTCCAGCAAGGCAAGGCGATGAAACTGACGATTCAGGCCTCCAAAGTTTTATCAGATGTCCAATTGGGGGACAGCATTTCGGTAAATGGCGTGTGTCTCACGGTTACGGAATTTGCAAAAAATGAATTTTCAGCAGATGTCATGCCTGAAACGTTCAAAAGTACTTCGCTTTCAGCCATTAAAGAACGAACAAAAGTCAATTTGGAAAGGGCGATGTCGGCAAATGGCCGTTTTGGCGGGCACTTTGTGACAGGGCATGTGGATGGTACAGGTCAGATCCTCAAAAAGACATCGAGTGAAAATGCTATTTATATACAAATATCTGTGCCGGCTGCCTTAAGCCATTTGCTTATTATGAAAGGTTCTGTCGCTGTGGATGGGATTTCCCTGACTGTATTCGGCAATGAAGACAATACCGTTACCGTCTCGATCATTCCCCACACAGCGAGTGAAACGGTACTAGGGTTCAAAACAGTTGGAGACATTGTCAATCTCGAGTTTGACATGCTTGCCAAATACCTATATTCCTTCATGAACAGGCAGCAGCAGGAGAACACACCGCCTAAAGAAGGAATATCAGAAGGATTCCTTAAGGAGAATGGCTTTTTATAATTTGCAAAAGGAGGGGCAATAAACCATGTTCAGTGAAATAAATGAGGCTTTGGAAGATTTAAAAGCAGGAAAAGTCATCATTGTCTGTGATGATGAAGACAGGGAAAATGAAGGGGATTTCCTGGCAATCGCGGAATATGCGAAACCGGAAACCATCAACTTTATGGCCAAAGAAGGAAGAGGCCTGATTTGTACACCCATCACTGAGGAGCTGGCTGAAAAACTGGAACTGAATCCGATGGCAGAAGTCAATACTGACAGCCATGGAACAGCTTTCACAGTCAGTATTGATCATGTGAAAAGCACTACAGGCATAAGTGCTTTTGAGCGTGCTTTCACAATAAAAGAAATGCTCGAGGGTGACGCTAAGCCCTCAGATTTCTCCCGTCCGGGACATGTTTTTCCTTTAGTTGCAAAAAAAGGAGGAGTCCTTAGGAGGGCTGGCCATACTGAAGCGGCAGTTGACCTGGCTCGTCTTGCCGGTGCTGCACCTGCCGGGGTTATCTGTGAAATCATGAAAGATGATGGAACAATGGCGCGCGTAGATGACCTTGAAAAAGTGGCAGAAAAGTTTAACTTAAAAATGATCACGATTCAGCAATTGATCGAGTATCGACTGAAACATGACTCCATTGTAAAAAGAGAAGTGGAGATTCAGCTTCCAACAGAATTTGGAGATTTTAAAGCAGTAGGCTATACAAACACTGTTGATGGAAAAGACCATGTTGCTCTTGTAAAAGGAGAAATTGATGAAAATGAACCCGTATTGCTTCGTGTTCATTCTGAGTGCCTGACCGGAGATGTATTCGGGTCTAACCGCTGTGACTGCGGACCCCAGCTTGAAGCAGCACTTGCACAGATTGAGACAGAAGGCCGGGGAATTCTTTTATACATGAGACAGGAAGGACGCGGCATCGGCCTGATTAATAAATTGAAAGCCTATAAGCTTCAGGAAGAGGGATATGATACCGTTGAGGCAAATCATAAGCTCGGATTTAAGGACGATCTTCGCGACTATGGGGTAGGTGCACAAATCCTAAGGGATCTGGGGGTAAAAAAAATGCGCCTCCTAACCAATAATCCCCGCAAGATTGCAGGATTAGGAGGTTATGGCCTGGAGGTAGCCGAACGGGTTCCTCTTCAAATGCCTGCCAAATCTGAAAATGAGAATTACTTAAAAACAAAGAAAACGAAACTTGGGCATTTATTACAATTTTAAGGGAGCGATTTGAGATGAAAAAGGTAATCGAAGGACATTTAGTAGGAACAGGATTAAAAATGGCAATTGTCGTGTCGCGTTTTAATGAATTCATTACGGGCAAGCTTTTAAGCGGAGCGGAAGATGCACTTAAGCGCCATGGAGTGAGTGAAGAAGACGTGACAGTAGTATGGGTTCCTGGAGCATTCGAAATCCCGCTTGCAGCTAAAAAGCTATCCCAATCCGGAAAATATGATGCAGTTATTACACTTGGCACAGTAATCCGCGGAGCTACTCCACATTTTGATTATGTCAGCGGCGAAGTGGCAAAAGGAGTATCAGCGACAGCATTGCAGAGCGGTGTCCCTGTTATTTTCGGAGTTCTGACAACTGACACGATTGAACAGGCTATTGAGCGTGCTGGCACTAAAGCAGGAAACAAAGGATGGGAAGCAGCTGTTGGAGCTATTGAAATGGGCAATCTGTATAGACAGTTAACAGATGGTGAATAAAGGTTTCATATCTTATTAAGTATGGTTGTTGGAAAGATAGGGAGCGGCATATCAAATCGGCGTGAGAATTCACGCTGATTTTTTTAAAAATAAATATGAGCAGACGTCTGACCTTTCTATTGGCAGAATGAATTTTTTTTGATAAAATACTGCTTGTGGCTCACCCGTGTTTATATCTGCGGGGAGAGCGGGTAGGGAGAGGGCTAATTGAATAGATAGGTAGTATTTATGAATAAGTGGTTTAACCGGCTTTTTCAGCTGAATTCAAATGGAACAACTGTTAAAAGGGAGGTTATGGCTGGGGCAATCGGCTTTTTTACGATTGTTTATATTATTGCAGTTAACTCTCTAATTCTCTCTGAAGCAGGAATACCTTTGGAAGCAGCTATTTTTGCAACCATTATAACATCGGTTGTCGGCTGTTTGATTATGGGGTTTTGGGCAAATGTACCGATCCTCCTTGTGCCTGGAATGGGAATCAATGCTTTATTCTCCTATACTATGGTCCAGTCCATGGGCTTATCCTGGCAGGAAGCATTGGCTGTAGTATTCATATCCGGTCTGATCTTTGTTTTCGTGGCTTTTTCGCGATTTGCACAGACATTAAGTGAATCGATTCCAAATTCACTGAAAGAAGCGATCACAGTGGGACTGGGGCTTTTCCTGATGCTGATTGGACTTGAAAAAGGCGGTATCGTTGAAAAAGGGACGAACTCCATTATTGCTTTAGGTGAGCTTGGCGACCCGCAAGTGCTTGCAACCATCTTAACGTTCCTGCTGGCCATCATTTTATTCATGCGGAACGTACCTGGCAACTTTTTAATTACTGTTGTGGCAGGAACACTGATCGCATGGGCTTTTGGGCTGATAGATGTGCAGAAGACTGATGAAAAGTCGTTCGCACTCTCTGATTATATGGAAGTATTTGGGGCAATGTCATTTGATAACTTGCTTTCCGTCACTTTTTGGATTGCCATTTTTTCTTTGACAATGGTTCTGGTTTTTGAAAATATCGGATTAGTCCATGGTCATGTTGGTTTTATTAACAGGCCGGAACAGTTTAAGCGTGCTTTTCAGGCAAATTCTGTTTCAGCATTATTGTCCGGTATTTTTGGGACAAGCCCGACTGTTGCAACGGTTGAAAGTGCAGCAAGTATGGCTGCCGGGGGACGTACAGGATTGACAGCAGTTACAACCGGGATGCTGTTTGTGCTATCCGCATTCTTTATTCCTGTTATTAAGTTGATCCCCAACAGCGCGATTGCCCCTATTCTGATCATTATTGGCGGACTGATGCTTCAAAACATCCGCAATCTTGATTTAAAGGATATGAGCGAAAGCTTTCCGGCTATCTTTATCATTGCCATGATTCCGTTCACTTACAGTATTGCGGACGGCATTGCCATTGGATTTATTCTTTATCCAATCTTAAAGATTTCGATAGGCAAAGCAAAGGAAGTTTCATTTGCTTTATATGTAATAGCTGCTTTGTTTTTATTCAACTTTGTTTTTCATGTGATTAGTTAATATAGATAATGGGATGCCTTTATATGGGGCATCCTTTTTCTTTTTGTGGAAAACTGTTTTTCGCAAGGTTTGCTGCTTTATGTATATTCTTTGCTGAGTTGATTGGGGCGGAAATAAACGGACAACATTAATAGAAAAATACACTGCGAAAAAAGGAAAATTCTAAATAAAATAAAAAAATTCTATATATTCAACAAGTTTCGACACGCGTAATAACTAACCTGAGTTAGAATAGGTCTATAGTAATAGGCGTTTTCGGAGGTATGTCAATGGAAGTGTTTGTAGCAAGACAGCCGATTTTTAACTCTAAGGAAGAAGTGTTCGCTTATGAACTTCTCTATAGAAATAATCAGGTAAATGCATTCCCTGATATAGACGAAGATCAGGCTACGGCTGAGGTTATTATTAATAGTTTTTTAAATATCGGTATTGATCAGCTATCTGATGGAAAACCGTGCTTTATAAATTTCACGGAAAAATTGCTGAAGCTCAGGGTGCCTGCTTATTTCAGGCCTCGTGAAATTGTTGTCGAAATCCTTGAAACGGTGGAACCGAGCGCAGATCTTGTCAGGATATGCAGGGATTTAAAGGAGCTTGGCTATCAGATAGCATTGGATGATTATGTATTCAATCTAACCAATCCATTTGCAAGACAATTGCTGAAATATGCAGACATCATTAAGGTGGATTTTCTTAACACCCCAAAGGATATGCGGGAAAAAATAGAAATGCTTGTTAACCAGCTTAAAATAAAAACAGTGGCTGAAAAGGTTGAGACCAGAGAGGAATACGAGGAAGCCAAAAGCAAGGGATATGATTATTTTCAGGGTTACTTTTTTGCGAAGCCTGTTATTATGTCTACACATGATGTACCGGCATATTTTCAATCCTATTATGAGATGATTCAAAACCTGTCAAAAGAGGAGCCAAGTCTTGACCGCATAACCGAGTTAATAGAACGTGACATATCACTTTCTTATAAATTGCTGAGACTGATAAACTCACCGGCTTATCGTCCTAAGCAAAAGATAAATTCAATCCGGCAGGCCATCGTTCTCCTGGGTCTGATAGAACTTGAAAAATGGATCTATGTACTGGCAGTAAGGGAAAATATCGTTAAAAATTCTCAGATGGCTGAAGAGACCATCAGGTTATCAATGACTCGCGCGAAAATGTGTGAGGAAATTGGCAGACTTCAAACGGGAAAAAGCGTTTCGTCAAGCTATTTTATGACAGGAATGTTTTCATTAATGGATTCATTGCTTAATATCCCGATGAAGCAAATTCTTGATGAGCTTCCCCTGCAGGATAATATTTGTGAAGCCCTCCGCGGAGAAAATAATAATCTTAAAGAGATACTAGATCTTGCTGTTGCAGTAGAGAAAGCACAATGGAGCAGCATCAGTGAAATGTGCGAGAAGCTGAATGTTGATGAAAAAACTATTTTTAGGATCTATGCAGAAGCATTAGCCTGGTCCAATCAGCTGCTGAACCCTGAAAAGATCACAAACTAAGGCCGCAAGGTTTGTAGAACTATATTCTCCGAGTCTATATAATATAGAAAACAATTATTGAATAATAAAAGCTTTTATGGCACTCTTATCTATAAGTTGAGTTACTAATGGTCTGGAGGTATTACATTGAACATTGAATTATTGAAATGTCATGGATCAGGAAATGATTTCTTTATTATAGATGAGATTTCCAATACGTATCATTTTACAGAAAATAATCGCGCTGAGCTTGCGAGAGCCATATGCGACCGCAGCACTGAGCTGGGCTCCGATGGAATTCTTTTCGTATTAAAAAGCGAAAAAGCAGATGCCAGGATGCGTGTTTTTAATCCGGATGGATCTGAAGCCTCAATGTGCGGAAATGGATTGAGATGCGTTGCCCGTTATGTTTGTGAACTTCTTGGGCTGAAAGAAGCTATCATAGAGACCATGAAAGCTGATTTACAGGTGAAAAAGCAAGAAGACATCTTTGAGGACATTCCAACATACCTGGTTGAGATTTCACCTGTTTCATTTGACCTGAAGGATCTTCCTTTAGTTCTCGATAAAGATACTGTCATTAATGAAAAAGTCAGCGGAATATCAGAGGATTTGGATTTCACAGCCTTAGCAGTCCCTAATCCCCATTTTATTTCGATTGTGGAGAAGGAGCAAATAGCATCTGATCTGCAAAAAGATATCAGCGAATATTTGAACGGGCCGAATGAGTTTTTTCCTGATGGGGTAAATGTCAGCTTTGTGAAGCCATTAAAACAAGGGCAGATTTATGTACGAACATTTGAACGGGGAGTCGGGTTTACCAATGCCTGCGGTACGGCCATGTCCGCCTCGACACTTGTCACTTGCATGAATGGGCTGAATAAAATCGAAGAGCCTGTAGAGGTATATAATAATGGCGGAAAGGTGCGCTGTGTAGTCCATGAAGAGAACGGCAGGCAATCTATTGACTTAATTGGAAATGCCAGCTATGTTTACCGCTGTGAAGCAGATATCAACATGGAAAACCCTGCAGAGTTTTCACTTTCCCCTAAAGAGGAATATACTGGAGAAATTAAGCAGTATGCTAAACTTCAGGAATATGCTCAGGCAGTACTTAATGAATGGTTGTAGGATAAGGCATGGGGCCTTATCCTTTTTTATTGTTCTGCTTTAAGAAGTCCAGCACTGGTGAAAAAGGCTGAATTTCCTTTGTTTGAAAATACGTGTTAAAAGGATCGCCATCGCTGTTGATTCTTTTGATCATATTGGTTATTTGAAATCTTTCCATGGACAGCTTTTCGCCAACTTCCTCCCAAAACAGCGGAGCGGCAACCGTAGCCGCTTCATTTCCTCTTGGTGAATAGGGGGCTATGATCGTCTTTCCTTCTGCATGCTGGATATAATCTACATAAAGCCGCCCGCCCCGGTTTTTCTTTAATCTTTCAATTGTAAAGGAATCCGGGTCTTTGTTTAGGAGATACTGGGCAATGAATTCTGTGAACAGCCGTGTATCATCAAAGGTATAAGTATTTTCCGGCAAAGGAATATAAACCTGCAATCCTTTATTGCCTGATGTTTTAACGAAGCTAATTAATTTCAGCTGATCAAGCACCTCTTTAATGTAAACAGCGGCTTTAATGGCCAGGGGAAAAGCGTCCCGGGAAGGCGGATCCAGATCAAAAACGATTTCACTTGGTCCGGAGCTTTCCAGCGTTTTGAACGGTATATGAAATTCAAAAGCAAGCTGGTTGCCAAGCCACAACAGTGTTTTTAAATGATTGCAGACTATATAATCAATACCTTCTGACATTTCGGTTTCTACAAAGCCTGGTGCGTATTCCGGGCAATTTTTCTGGTAGAAGGGTTCGCCAAAAATCCCATGGGGGTAGCGGATAACGGTTAAAAGCCTGTTTTTTAAAAAAGGCAGCATATAAGGTGCAATTTCTCTTAAAAAATGAATGTAATCAATCTTTTGAATAGCCGGCGTTTTCCATAATGGTTTTTCCGGATGCGTGATTTCTATCTCGGGAGGCAGGTTTTTCTGCTGCTGTAAAAATTGATCATATGTGCAGGCATCAGGCTTCAAATCGAAACGAAACTGGTGAAAGTGCGGCTCCCGCATCTGCTCTTCATAGATCTCGAGATATTTAACATCCACACAGATCGCAGGTTCTACATATATGAATTGGCTGTTCTCGTCTGCTTTATTTTCTTTGATTATTTGAAATAAGGCTTGTTTTTCGTCCGGCTTCAAGCCAAAAAGAAACTGCCCGATTGTAATCACAGAATCTCCCTGGTAGACACCGGCATAAAAGTAGCCATTTGATTTTTCATAAGCAGTGATAAAGCAGGAAACGTATTTCCAGTTCTTAAATTTCAGCCATAAAGAGGATCTCTTTCCTTCTTCCCATTTATTCTTCTTCTGCTTTGCCACAATTCCTTCACCGTCATGAAGAACGATTTTTTCCCAAAGTTCGTTAAAACTTCGGTATGGAGGGATTAATTGTATCAGTCTGGAATCCTTCTCATCCGGTTTTAAAGGTAAATTACAATCTTTAAATAAGGCTTCAAGCTCTGCTTTTCTGGCGAAGTACTCTTTATTGGCAATTTTTCTGCCATTTATTATCAAAATGTCAAAAATAAGAAGACGGCAGGGAGCTGTTCTTGCTTTCTCAAGAATCTTTTTTTCAGATCTCATTCTGCCCCTGACCTGAATGGATCCAAAATGAGCTTTATAGGCATTCTCCAGCAAGACTAATTCTCCATCTAATATAAGTGGAAGGTATGGTTCGAATTTATCTTTGTGCTGTTCCAGGAAAGCTTTAATTTCCGGGAAAAGATTTAATAAAGGTTTATCGTTCCTGCTTGTCAGCGCAGGTTCCTTGTCCCAGTGCAAGATCGCTCTAAATCCATCATACTTTGCTTCAAACAGCCATTCCTTCTCATCCGGAACATCGAAAGTTAATGTAGGAAGCATAGGTCTCATTCATTTGGCCTCCTTTGCAATCGTCATTATAGTTTTGTCATTTGCCGCTAAAACTACTCAGTTTCCAATTCTTTTAGCGTATTTCCGATTTTGTTAATACACAAATTAGGAGTAATACATTAAAAAGAATGGGAGTCTGACTATGCATACGATGTGGAAAGGAAGCATCAGTTTTGGGCTGGTGAATATACCAATTAAGCTGCATTCGGCTACAGAAGATAAGGATATTAAGCTGAGAAATCTTCATAAGGAATGTCATTCGCCAATTAAGTATGAGAAAACATGTCCTGTTTGTGAAAAGGAAATTAAGAACGAGGATATTGTAAAAGCTTATGAATACACAAAAGGAAAGTTTGTCGTTTTAGAGGATGAGGATTTAGAAAAGCTTAAACAGGAAAATGAGGATAAAGCTGTCGAAATTATGGACTTTGTAAATATACAGGAGATTGATCCTATTTATTATAATCGTACGTATTATATGTCTCCTGGGGACGGTGGAGGAAAGGCATATTCTCTTTTGAGAAAAGCGCTTGAGACTTCTGAAAAAGTCGGTTTGGCAAAAATCATTATCCGTTCCAAGGAACAGCTGGCTGTGGTCCGTGTATATGAAAACACGCTTGTTATGGAAACGATCCATTACCCGGATGAAGTACGGAAGGCTGCTGATGTGCCAAATGTGCCTGCAGAAGACAAAGTGACAGAGAAGGAAATCGATACTGCCATCATGCTGATTGATCAATTAACCACGGAATTCAAGCCTGAGAAATATAATGATGACTACCGTACTGCCCTTTTGGAGCTTATTGAAGCAAAACGGACGGGCAAAGATATCGTCACCCCTGTTGAAAAAGAGCCTGCCGCAAATGTCACCGATCTTATGGCTGCACTGCAGGCATCCATTGATAAAACGAAGCCTGGTGATGCTGAAACAAAGAAAAAGCCTGCAGCTAAAAAGAAACGTGCTTCAACAAAAACAAAGGCTAAAAAGCAAGCTTGATGAACTGAAACCGGATTTGCAGATGCAAACCCGGTTTTTTACTGGAAAGCTGCAAATGCAGAAAATTTAATAAAACCTTCAAAAATATGTTCCTCTTATAGGAATCAGTGGTAATTCTATAAGAAAAAGGATTTGTTGAAAATGAAATTGAAGAATTTAACATTAGTAAATATCTTTTACCTAGCTTTGGCGGCAGCAGTTTTCGGCGGATTTATGCTGTTATTTATTGAAATAGTCGACGAATTAAAGGAAAATGAGCTAATTCGTTTCGACGAGTCTGTGATCCATTATATACAGGCATTTATTTCTCCCCGGCTCACAGAGTATATGAGTGTAATTACTTTTTTAGGGTCCGTAAAGTGGCTGGCTATTTCTGTAACTTTGGCCGCTGTACTATTGTGCCTGTTTAAAAAGAGATCACTTGCTTCGTTCATGGTTCTTTCATCGGGTTTCGGAGCACTATTCAACCTGCTGCTGAAGTGGATCTTTAAAAGAGAACGTCCGGATATCAGACCTCTGATCGAAGAGCAGGGGTTCAGTTTTCCGAGCGGACATTCAATGGGATCTTTTATTTTTTATGGCTCACTTGCCTATATGATCATCCATCTGGCAAAACGAAAGCGCTGGAAGGCTGCATGGACAGTGATGCTGGGATGCTTTATCATCATGATAGGATTAAGCCGCATTTATTTAGGTGTTCATTTTCCAAGTGATGTAATAGCTGGTTTTGCAGCCGGAGGTGTCTGGCTGACCATCATGATTATTGCATTCCGCTATTATGAGTACCGCAAAAATATATAATAGGTATTGAGAAATACGCACATTCTTAATAACATAGGGAAATAACCGAAACAGGAGTGGAAAGAATGAATCAAAAAATTTTGCCCGCATCATCCAATATGAAAGAATTTGAAAAGTTCCTAAAAAGTCCCTTTGAAATTGGTGTGTTTCTCGATATGCATATTTCACAGCTGAAACATGTTTCGCAGATGGCAAAGGTACATAACAAAAAAATGATTTATCATGTTGATCTGATTCATGGCTTAAAAAGCGACGACTATGCCGTTGAATATATTTGCCAGGAATACAAGCCATACGGGTTAATTTCTACAAAATCCAGCGTCATCCTGAAAGCAAAGCAAAAGGGTGTGATTGCTGTCCAGAGGATTTTCCTCATCGATTCGCACGCACTCGAAAAGAGTTATAAATTAGTCGAGAAAACCCGTCCGAACTATATAGAAGTTTTGCCTGGAGCCATGCCATGGATGATCAAAGAAGTGAATGAGCGTTTGAATACCCCTATTTTTGCAGGAGGCCTCATCCGTTCAGAAGAAGAGGTGAGGAATGCGCTTGATGCGGGAGCGGTTGCCATTACAACTTCAAAAATTGAATTATGGGAAAAGTTTTCATGAAGAAGTTCATGTATCGTTTGACAACGTTTTCATAGATTTGTATACTGGGAGTAACAAGTTAATTTATGTGTCGGAGATTAGGAGATTCACACAGTTTAGCCTTTTTAGGCTTAATCTGTCGTGGGTCTCCTTTTTTGTTTTCCGATCAGCCAAAAATGGAAAGGGGATTATCGGATGTCTGCTTTTATGGGAGAAATGATTGGAACAATGATCTTGATTGTTTTTGGAGGAGGCGTTGTTGCCGGGGCGAACTTAAAAAAGACTTTCTCTTTTAATGGAGGGTGGATTGTTATCACGATTGCCTGGGGACTTGCTGTAACCATGGGGGTTTTTGCTGTAGGATCGATTAGCGGAGCACACTTAAATCCTGCTGTAACCATTGGATTTGCGCTTAGCGGTGATTTCCCGTGGCAGGACGTACCCGGGTATATTCTGGCTCAGATCCTGGGCGGGTTCCTTGGAGGGGTGATTGTATTCCTTCACTATCTGCCGCATTGGAAGGAAACAGAAGACCAGGGGGCAAAGCTTGCTGTTTTCTCAACAAGTCCTGCCATTCCACATACTTTTTCAAATTTATTGAGTGAAATAATCGGGACGTTCATTCTTGTATTGGGTTTGATGTTTATAGGAGCAAATCAATTTACTGAAGGGTTAAATCCGATTGCTGTTGGCCTTCTCATTGTTGTGATCGGCATGTCGCTTGGAGGGACAACCGGCTATGCAATTAATCCGGCCCGTGATTTGGGGCCGCGCATTGCCCATTTTCTTCTTCCCATTGCAGGCAAAGGGAAATCGAACTGGGGATATGCATGGATCCCGGTAGCCGGGCCAATCCTTGGGGGATTAATGGGATCAGCGTTCTATCAGGTGATGTTCGATGGCAAGGCTTCAGGTATGTTATGGGGAGTGCTGGGTGTTAATATAATAGTATTAATTCTTTCGTATATTTTTGGCAGAAAACAGCAGGGAGAAGTTGATTCTTCTAAAGTGGCTGCATAAATAAGAGTATTGAACGAGATTAGGAGGAGTATATTATGGAAAAATATATTTTATCATTAGATCAGGGAACTACAAGTTCACGAGCCATTCTTTTTAATAAAAAAGGAGAAATTGTGCACACGGCACAAAAAGAGTTCACACAGCATTTTCCAAAGCCTGGCTGGGTTGAACATAATGCTAATGAAATATGGGGTTCAATTTTATCGGTGATTGCAGGGGTTTTTTCAGAATCCGGCATAAAGCCTGAGCAAATTGCGGGCATTGGCATTACAAATCAGAGGGAGACAACTGTTGTTTGGGATAAAGAAACCGGGACCCCGATTTACAATGCGATTGTATGGCAGTCAAGGCAGACCAGCGAAATTTGTGATGACTTGAAAAAGAAAGGCTATAACGGCCTGTTCAGAGAAAAAACCGGCCTATTAATTGATGCATATTTCTCAGGAACAAAGGTTAAGTGGATATTGGATCATGTGGAAGGGGCTAGGGAAAAGGCGGAACAGGGAAAATTATTGTTTGGAACCATTGATACATGGCTTATCTGGAAGCTATCAGGAGGGAAAGCGCATGTGACCGATTACTCCAACGCCTCCCGCACATTAATGTTTAATATCCATGAACTTAAGTGGGATGAAGAGCTCCTGAATATTCTTGAAGTCCCGAAAGCGATGCTGCCTGAAGTGAAGCCATCTTCCGAGGTGTATGCTAAGACCATTGACTATCACTTTTTCGGAAAGGAAGTACCGATCGCCGGTGCGGCGGGGGATCAGCAGGCTGCGCTGTTTGGACAAGCATGCTTCGAGAAAGGAATGGCTAAAAACACTTACGGCACAGGCTGTTTCATGCTTATGAATACAGGTGAAAAAGCAGTGCAGTCTGAACATGGACTTCTAACAACCATTGCCTGGGGACTTGAGGGGAAAATTGAATATGCATTGGAGGGCAGCATTTTTGTTGCGGGCTCTGCTATTCAATGGCTCCGAGATGGGTTGAGAATGCTTAAAGATGCAAAGGACAGTGAAAGCTACGCCAAAAAAGTGGACTCGACAGATGGAGTTTATGTAGTTCCGGCCTTTGTTGGCCTTGGGACGCCATATTGGGATAGTGATGTAAGGGGAGCAGTTTTTGGAGTCACACGTGGGACGTCCAAAGAACATTTTATTCGTGCAACACTTGAGGCACTGGCTTATCAGACAAAAGATGTCCTCTCTGCGATGGAAGCTGACTCTGGCATTGAACTTAAAACACTTAGAGTGGATGGAGGTGCCGTGAGAAATAATTTCCTGATGGAGTTCCAGTCAGATATTCTGGACGTTCCCGTAGAAAGGCCGGTAATCAATGAAACTACTGCACTGGGGGCAGCTTACCTTGCGGGATTGGCTGTCGGGTTCTGGGAATCACAGGAGGAAATTGCTGAGCAGTGGGCAATTGATGAATCTTATCATCCTTCAATGGAAGAGAAAGTCCGTGAAGATCTTTATCAAGGCTGGAAAAAAGCTGTAAACGCAGCTATTGCATTTAAATAATCTGAAGTAAGTTTTCTGCACAAATCATATCCTATATGTTATAATAAACTTAAGTTAATAGTTCGGCAGGAGATGCGGAGAGACCACAAAATCATTATCGTCTTATCGATAATGTATTTTGTGGTCTCTTTTTATGTCTAGCTACAGCGCCTACCCCCTCGAGGTGTCGGGGGTGGGCAAGGCGCTTACGCTTTTCTAATTCCCTGCTTTAAAAGGGCAGTTACAACTACTAGCCTTTTCAATAAGGAGGAGACAGCAATGACATTTTCTAATTTAAATCGTACTGACATGTTAAATACACTTACAGCGGAAGAATTTGATGTTCTGATTATTGGCGGCGGCATAACGGGAGCAGGAATTGCTCTGGACGCGGCAACACGGGGAATGAAAACAGCGCTCGTTGAAATGCAGGATTTTGCAGCGGGAACCTCCAGCCGTTCAACCAAACTGGTTCACGGAGGATTAAGATATCTTAAGCAATTTGAAGTTAAAATGGTAGCCGAAGTCGGAAAGGAGCGGGCGATTGTATATGAAAATGGGCCCCATGTGACTACGCCGGAGTGGATGCTGCTTCCAATGCATAAAGGAGGCACGTTTGGAAAATTCTCAACTTCAATCGGCCTTAGAGTATACGATTTTCTCGCAGGCGTCAGAAAGTCTGAACGAAGAAATATGCTCAGTGTCCGGGAAACACTGTCAAAAGAGCCTCTTATAAAGAAGGATGGACTAAAGGGCGGCGGCTATTATGTGGAATACCGCACAGATGATGCCCGTCTTACAATAGAGGTAATGAAAGCTGCAGCAGATAAAGGCGCTCTTCCAGTTAACTATTTGAAGGTCGAAAATCTTTTATATGATGAACAAGGTAAAGTATGCGGAGCTGCTGCTGCAGATCAGCTGACAGACAAGGTTCATGAAATCAGAGCGAAAAAAATCATTAACGCTGCTGGTCCCTGGGTTGATTCTATCCGTGAGAAAGACGGTTCCAGGAAAGGAAAGACCCTGCGTCTGACTAAAGGTGTTCATTTGGTAATCGACCAATCCAAGTTCCCATTGAAACAGGCTGTATACTTTGATACTCCTGATAAAAGAATGGTATTTGCCATACCGCGAGACGGAAAAACATATGTGGGGACAACGGATACTTTCTTTGATTCAGATCCTGTAAATCCTAAAATGACTGCAAATGACAGAACCTACATTATTAACGCTATTAACTTTATGTTCCCTTCTGTGAAAATAGCGGAGAATGATATTGAATCAAGCTGGGCTGGTGTTCGTCCGCTTATTTGGGAAGAAGGAAAAGACCCTTCCGAAATATCACGCAAGGATGAAATTTGGGAGTCGGATACTGGTTTACTGACAATTGCCGGCGGGAAACTGACCGGGTACCGGAAAATGGCCGAAACCATTGTTGATTTGCTTGCTGAAAAATTTAAACAGGATTCGAATAGGACATTTAGCAGCAGTATCACAAAAACACTGCCCATTTCTGGAGGGAATGTAGGGGGATCAACCAAGTTCCAGGAATTTATTATGTTCCAGATTGATAAAGGAACTAGTATTGGTCTATCAGCTGAACAGTCTAATCACCTCGTTAAAATGTATGGTTCTAACGTTGGCATCATTTTTAATATGATTGAAGCGGACAGCGGTGAAGCTGAGAATTATGGCCTGCCGATTGTGTTGTGGGCAAAGCTGAAATATGCCATTGAATATGAAATGGCTGCCACTCCTGTTGACTTTTTTAACCGCAGAACAGGAGCGCTTCTATTTGATATTGAAACGGTAAGAAATTATCAAAGGCAAGTAATTTCATTTATGGCAGATACATTTAAATGGGACCAGGCTGCAGAAAGTAATTTTGAGAATCAGCTGAACCAGGAACTAAGCTTTGCGATAAAGCCTGCTGATCAGGACTAAAGCTCTCCATTCGGGGAGTTTTTTTAGTAGGAGAATATAAACAATAGGGACATTCCACAGGCATACTATAGTATAAATAGGTAGCGGAGGTGGGTTATGTATAATGTTCTCATGTTTGTTGACTCAGGGGTTGATGATTCACTTGCCCTAATGTATGCCCTTCAGCATCCTGAGATTAATTTAGTTGGTGTTGTCAGCGCTTATGGCAACATAACCAAAGAAGAATCCATTAATAATACTGCCTATTTACTGAAGCTTGCCGGCAGAGAGGACATTCCCATTATAGCAGGGGCAAGCGGTCCATTATCCGGTGAGGCTGCTGTCTTTTATCCTGAAATTCATGGAGAGGAAGGCTTGGGGCCCATTCAGCCTCCGGAGGATTTTAGCAGCAAAATAAAGGTATATGATATAGACAAAATTATTGAAATTGTAAATCAATACAAAAATAACCTTGTGATCGTTGGTGTCGGGAGGCAGACTGATTTGGCATTGCCGCTCATTCTTTATGGAAAGGATGCATATCAAGATGTGAATGCATTTTATTTAATGGGAGGTGCGTTTCTGGTTCCGGGAAATGTAACGCCAGAGGCAGAAGCCAACTTTTATGCTGACCCCATCGCAGCGGATTCAGTGCTGGAAAAAGCAAAAAACATTTATATATTTCCTCTGAATGTAACAAATAAAGCGATTATCCGTCCTGAGACGATTAATTTTATCGCAAATAATACCCAGTCACCTTTTAAAGATTTAATCAAACCTGCTTATGATTATTATTACGAAGCTTACCAAAAGCTTGTTCCGGGAATTCAGGGTGCACCTCTCCATGATGTTCTTGTTTTAAGTGTTCTTACAAATCCAGATCTCGTCAAATATGTTAAACGAAGAGTGAGAATTGAACAGTTTGGAAAGGCCAAAGGAAAAAGCATAGCAGATTTTAGGCCTAAGCCGGAAGAGGAACCGCAGGAGACACTTGACAATATTGCGATGGAACTTGATATGGAACGGTTTGTCATTGATTTTATGGAGGTTTTCCTATCTCAGAAAAATCAGAAATAGCTTTTGACACATTGTGTTAAAAGCTTTTTTATTTGGGTTGAAGGGGAATGGGAAGTTCACATAGAATGTATTAACATGGAAGACCTTTGCGGTGAGTGGAAGATTCTTTCGAAATAATTAAAATGGCAAACTTGCGTCTCATTAATCAAAATCAAATGGAGGCTTTCGAATTGCTGAAAAATAAAAAGTTAAACATGACTCTTTCAATTCTCGGAATGGTCATAGCCATTGCCCTGGCATACAGTGTGCTTGTCTTTTTAAATAAGGATGATTCTAAGATGCAAAAGACCTCGGCAAATACGGAGGTAACCGCACAGGGATTAATGTACGATAATTTAGGAGACTTTATTGCTTCCAATCATACTTTTTATAATGAAACACTTGGCTGGGGCAGAGACCGTAAAGTCAACTGGTCTAAGCAAAGAGAGCAGGCTGATTTAATCGTCAACTCGCTTAAAAAAATATCAGCGGAGAATAAAAATCTTCAGACAGACCTTGGCACAATAAGAAGTCTGGCAGAAACTGTGCAGTCAGGCACCAAAGAAAAAGACGTATTAATCAAACTGCACCGGTATTTTCATGATCTGGATATAGGCTTTAATGACTATAAAGATACAACCGATTATTTTGATGTAACCGAGTACAAGGGAGAAAGCTAACCTAAGGGTGACAAGATTTTTTCTTGACAGATAACAGCATATAAGATATTATAGTGATTGAAGTATTTGAGGTATATTTTGAAGTCGTTAATTCACTTGGAATGTTCGGCATCCGAACCTTCTTTTTAGTGGAACTGCGGCTTTTTATTATGTTTTATGCTCTTTAGGATTTTGAAAGAGTAAGTATGTGTTTGTAATTAAGAATAATTTGTGTGGACAGCTTAACGCTGAATGTTCTTCTTAATCATCTTCTGTAAACCAGACACTTCTCCGTATTTTTACTTCAGTAAGTTTCTTACCATTTAATATTAAAATCTCAGAGAGCATCTAAGTCGGAAAGGATTCCGACCAACCTGATTCCCACTGGCGCGGTCTAGGAGCCGTAAGGATGGAAGAGAGGAAGGGCTTTCATTGTTTTAGGTAATAATTAATTAACTCAAATATATCACTTATAAGGACAGTATATGCTGTCCTTTTTTATTTACTTTAAAAAAACACGAACATTTTAATAAATTTCAGTTTAATTATTTGTGTTTTTGTGCTATTATCTACTCATTAGAATAGCTTTTCAAAATCGCAGTGACTGACGACAATGCGGAATCAACCGCTGGGGAGCTGCGTCTATGTATAGCCGGTCGTCTGGGCAGAGATAAGGGATACCCTTGTCTCTTTTTTTCATAACAAAATGGAAAAGCCCGCAAGCCGAATAGGTGCTTTTCCTATAGGAGGAATATGCATGGCGGAAAAAAAGATTATTCTTGATGGAATTGTTGTGGCAAAACATGTGAAAGACCAATTAAAGAATCGAATTGAAGAATTAAAGGTAAAGGGTGTTGAGCCTTGTTTAGCTACTATTTTAGTGGGAGATGATCCTTCGTCTGAAACGTATGTAAGAATGAAGGGAAATGCATGTGAAAAACTGGGGATCTTATCAAAACGTATCCATATGCCAAAGGATACAACAACAGTAGAACTGCTGGAGAAAATTGCAGAACTGAATGATGATCTTTCTGTACATGGAATCCTTCTTCAGCATCCCGTACCTGGACATATAGATGAACGCAAAGCTTTTGAAGCCATTGCAATTGAAAAAGACGTTGATGGTGTTACAAGCCTCGGATATGGTCAAACTGCTTTCGGCTATGGTGAATATCCTTCCTGTACACCTGCAGCTATTTTGGAAATTATGGATTTTTATAAATTGAATGCTGAAGGTATGCATGCTGTTGTCATCGGCAGAAGCCCAATCCTTGGCAAGCCGGTTTCTGCCCTTTTACTCAATCGAAATGCAACGGTCACAACCTGCCATTCATATACCCAAGATCTGCCCCGAATTGTAAAGCAGGCTGATATTGTAGTTGCAGCTGTAGGAAAACCTAACTTTGTTAAGGGTGAATGGATTAAAGAAGGGGCTATTGTTCTTGATGCCGGATATAATGAAGGAAATATTGGAGATGCAGAGTATGGCAGCTGTTTCGAAAAAGCGTTTGCTATTACACCTGTACCTGGTGGAGTAGGACCTGTTACGATTTCCATGCTTTTGAAACATACAGTTCTGGCTACGGAAAAGACGCTAACTAATAAGAAAATCATAAATAGTCAATTTATCCCTAATTAAAAATTGACCTCCAAAAGGATTGACTTATAGATGGGTGTCGTTTATTATTAAGTTAACGCTGTAAAGTTCGTAATATACTTTTTGGATAAGTAGACGTAGCTGCAAAGAAATGTAGGCGATCGTTCATCCTCATTTCTGGCAGCTGCGGCTTTTTTATGTTTAAGTTTATATGGTACATTATAGTGAAAAACAACTTATTGGGAGGCAACACAAATGAACACAGGTAAAGTTAAATGGTTTAATGCAGAAAAAGGTTTCGGATTCATCGAATCTTCAGAAGGTCAAGATGTATTCGTACACTTCTCTGCTATCCAAACTGAAGGTTTCAAAACTTTAGAAGAAGGTCAAGACGTTAATTTCGAAATCGTTGAAGGTAACCGTGGACCTCAAGCTGCTAACGTAACAAAAGCATAATTTTGCTTAAATGAGGTGATGCATGTCTAATCATGCATCACCTTTTTATGTTTGCTTATCCACTTTGTAGCCTTCAGCATTCCTCAAAACAGATCTTCTGAAACACCTGCTTTTAGGATATGTATTTTTCATTTCACCCAATTAAAATTCTTCACTTACAAAAAGTTTAAAATTATTGCAAACGGAAATGTAAAAAAGAGATGCAAACTGGAAAGCCTAGTAAAGTGTCATTGTCTTTATACAAAAAAGTCTTTCAGAACCTAATAACATATATAATTCAAGGAGGAACACATATTTTGACAACTTTTTCAGATTTTGGATTAAGTAATGAAATAGTAAAAGCTCTTTCCAATATGGGCTTCGAGGAACCAACACCAATTCAGGCACAGGCGATTCCAATCGGAATGCAGGGGAAGGATATGATTGGCCAGGCGCAGACTGGAACAGGAAAAACTACTGCTTTCGGTGTACCGCTTTTAGAGCAGATTGATTTAAATGAAGGTATTCAAGGTCTTGTCCTTGCGCCAACACGGGAGCTTGCTGTACAGGTGGCAGAAGAATTAAACCGGATAGGACAGGTAAAAGGAGTCCGGACGCTTCCTGTTTACGGCGGTCAGGATATTAACCGCCAAATCCGTGCGCTTAAAAAACACCCTCATATCATTGCTGCTACACCAGGCAGATTAATTGATCATATTGAAAGAAAAACAATCCGCTTAAGCAATATCAAGATGGTTGTATTGGATGAAGCGGATGAAATGCTCAATATGGGATTCATCGAGGATATCGAAAGAATCCTGAGTGAAATTAAAGGTGAGCGCCAAACCCTTCTTTTCTCGGCAACAATGCCAAGAAGAATTCAGTCACTTGCTGAAAAATTCATGCAGGAGCCTGAAATGGTAAAAGTGAAAGCAAAAGAAATGACTGTTAAAAATATTGAACAGTATTATATGGAAGTGCATGAAAAACAAAAATTTGATGTGCTTTGCAATCTTCTGGATATTCAATCACCTGAGCTGGCGATTGTATTTGGCAGAACGAAAAAGCGTGTAGATGAAGTGGTGGAAGGACTCATTAAGAGAGGATATTCGGCTGAAGGAATTCATGGCGATATTCCACAGGCGAAAAGAGATCAGGTAATCCGCCGATTTAAAGAACAGACAATTGATATCATGGTTGCCACTGACGTTGCTGCCCGTGGCCTTGATATTTCAGGCGTCTCCCATGTTTATAACTTCGATATCCCGCAGGATCCTGAAAGCTATGTTCACCGGATTGGACGTACAGGCCGTGCTGGAAACAAGGGGCTTGCGATTACATTCGTTTCTCCAAGAGAAATTGACCACCTGAAAATAATTGAAAATGTTACAAAGAGCAAAATGGCGAAAAAGCCAGTTCCTTCCTTTAAGGATGTTGTTGCAGGCAATCAGCAGGCGACAATTAATAAACTTATGGAAGTTATTGAAAAAGAAGAACACGCAGACTTCAAGAGAGTGGCGGAAAATCTTCTTGAAGATACAGATTCTGTTACTTTGCTTGCTGCAGCCTTTAAATTGCTGACTAAAGGTCCTGATGTCACACCGGTTAAATTAACTGCGGTTGAACCTGTCCGTGCCAGAAAACCAAAAGGTGATCGCGGAGGAAGAAGATTCAGCGACAGATCCAGAGGCGGCGGACGCGATAGAAGAGATTTTAAAGGCGGTCGCGACAGACGCAGCAGTAAGCCACGCAGCAATAGCAATAAGGGATAATGCGGCTGAATAGCGGAAAAAAAGATTTTTTTTACTGCTTTTTGAATATTTTATTATAAAAACTGAAGATTTTACCCATATTAGTAAATGCAGGGTAATAATCACTCTGTGAGTTATTGATATTAGGAGGAAATTTACATGGCAACAGGTAAAGTAAAATGGTTTAACTCAGAAAAAGGTTTTGGTTTTATCGAAGTTGAAGGCGGAGAAGATGTATTTGTTCATTACTCTGCAATCCAGACAGAAGGTTTCAAAACCCTTGATGAAGGCCAGGAAGTTAACTTTGACATAGAGCAGGGCCAGCGTGGACCGCAAGCTGTAAATGTAACAAAGTTATAATGATTGAAAAGAGAGTCCCTAGATGGGGGCTCTCTTTTCATTTTGGGGTAAATAAGGTACAACAGTAAGAGAAAGGGATGATAGTGATTAGAATCCTCATTTTATCCGATACCCATATGCCAAAGAAATCAAAACAGCTGCCAGGAGTATTGCTGAATGAAATGAACGGCTGTGACTTAATTATTCATGCAGGGGATTGGCAGAGCATCGAACTTTATGAGAAATTACTGAAACACGCGCCGGTTGAGGGGGTATATGGAAATACTGACAATGATGAACTGCGCGCTATTTTGAAGGAAAAAATTCTGCTTGAAAAAAAGGGTTTTAAAATAGGTGTTGTCCATGGTCATGGAAAGGGGAAAACAACTGAAAAAAGAAGTATTGAGGCTTTCAATGATGAAGAAGTTGATGCTATTATTTTCGGGCATTCGCATATCCCGGTCAAGAAATGTCATAATGGGATTATTCTCTTTAACCCCGGGTCTCCAACGGACAAGCGCAGGCAGCCGAACTATTCGTTCGGCATCCTGGAAATTACAGATGAGTTAATATTCAATCATGTTTTTTTCGATTCAAAGGAATAAATCCTCATTAAATCTTAAGTGCAGCAAGGTCAATTTCATAATAATCCTGTGTGCCGTATGGTTCGAAGCCGCATGATTTGTATAATGAGAGAGCATGGTCATTTTCTGCAGCGACTTCAAGATGCACCCAGCTGATTCCCTTGCTGTGCTGATGGTTAACAGCATTAGTAAGGGCACTCCTGCCGATTCCTTTTCCCTGGAATAGAGGATCGACAGCAAAGCCGTAAATCCAGGCAGCATCTTCTTCTATTTGAATCCTGATTTTGCCGGACTTTACACCTTTATATTCAATTATTAATGTCTTTTCATTTTCGCTGCCCAAGATATTATTATTAAACGCCTCTGCCTCTTCTTTTGGAACATCGAAGCATACTATATCCAGATGATTAATGAAATTCAGGTCACTGCTCACTGCTTTCCTCATAGTGACTTCCTGGTTTATGGATCCGATCTCCGCGCTTTTATGGCGTTTCATTTGATACTCGGAGAAAGAATAGTTGCAAGTTAATGACTTTATAAAACCTTTCGCGGATTCAGAAGAGGCTGGTGTATTAATAAGCAATTTGCTTGCCTGGGTCAATTGTTTTACCGCTTCATTGAACAAACTGCAGAAGATGCCCTTGCGTCTATGATCCGGATGGACCATTCCGCATAATTCCACCGGGCCTCCGAAACTATAAAGAGCAAGGTACCCCAATAATTTTCCGCCTTTATCATAATGGAAAAAATCATGTTTCTCATCTGCAGGTCTTGATTTCAATGTATCCCAATTCAATTTTAATTTGATATTCTCTGTCTCTTCGCATATTTGCTGGAGAGATCGAATATCGTCTAATTGTTTTTTTGTCAGCAATCAGGCGGCCTCCTGTATAAAAAATGGATAAACCAATAATATAAGAAAATGGATTAAACGAATAGTCCTAAAATTGAAAACATACGAATGCTGATTGAATTTATATTAATAAATATAGCAATATGTTAGGATTGTATGGATTAAGGGGGAGATTGAATGGAAAATTTCACAGTAAAGTTCCATAAGGAAGACAATATACAGCAGATGGTTGTTCAGAAGCTGAATGAAAATGACTTTGAGCAATATACAGAAGGCGGAACAAGGCATTTATTTGAATTGAACTCAAATGTTGGCTATTTTATATTTTTTGATGCTCTCGATAAGGACGGCAAAGAATCTTATATGGTTCTCCAATATGAAGGGGAATCGGAAGAGCCCAGTGCATGCTTTGCTTTTGAATTAAAAGATTTTTATCAATTCACTGCTCTTTATCTGAATGACCTTGATTTTAATGAAGGAAATGATGTGGACAGGGAAGAGGCATATACACCTATACAGCATTTAGCGCATTTAATGTATCACATTATTGAAGAGGGAAAGGGAATTTAAATAAAGTAAAAGAGCAGGGGAAACCTGCTCTTATTCTTCTGCCTGGGAAAGGTTGTCCCGGCAGAAAACTGAAACTGTTTTCTCTTCATCTTCATCTAAAGCGAAATCCAAAACCGTTCCAGAAGCTCCTTCAACAAAATGATAATTAAGAATCCTCTCGTCTTCTCCATTTTTAAAATAAAGCACTCTTAGCTTAATGCCATTTTCTGAATATAATTCATCTTCTTCATCCACATCAATATCTAAAAAGAATTCGTAGCGGTCACCTGTTAAAATGCCAGTAGGATCCTGTATGTACTCAACAGTATAACTTGTAATGTTCATGGACTTCACCCTTTCTATCGCTGCTGTACAAGTCATTATACACTTTTCCCGGATTGGGTTAATAGTATTTATCGATTTTTTGAAGATTTTCAATGATTACAGCTGCAGGTTTAGAACTTTTTGACAGAAGCTTTTAAATATGTTATACTAAATTTAGTTAAAAGAATATAATATTGCCCATAACACTTGTTATATAGAGCCAGTGGTTCGTCACTTTATATAGCAAGTGATTTTTATTTTGGGTAAGGGTCTTACTCTTTGGGAGGTGCCGTTAAATGGCGATGGGATTTGGCAGAAAAAACATGGAAGAAATCAAGGTTGAAGAAGTGAAAATTTGGGAGTGTACATCTGAGGCCTGCAATTGCTGGATAAGGGACAATTTCAAAAGCAGCCAGGTACCTCTTTGTCCGATTTGCAAAAGTGAAATGAAAGAAACGACTAAAGAATTGCAAGTCGTTAACAATAACAGCATATTTTCTAAATAAGTGCAGGGGCGATCTTAATCGCCCTTTTATTTTTGCATAATAAATTATGAGAAAGTCTCGACTAAAATACTTTCTCTGTTTTATATTTGTTCCGCAGACGGCGCTTGTATTTCGGATATCGCGTTTTTTATGAACAATTTTCTCGTTCCGGGAAGAAGTATATGTTTGTCCGGGATGAACAAAATAATGGAAACGAGCTAAACTGGATGTGGAAGAATGTCAAATTTGCTTTGGTTTCTTGGATTAGTGCTCATAAGCATAGGTCTTATTTATATAGCTTATAAAAAAACTGACTTTCGTTTTAATCTGGCGGTTTATTTCTTCGCCATGGGACTTTCTTTTTTAATGGAATATATCGTCTTAATTTTATTTGATGCTTACTCCTATTATCCGAATTTCTTTTCAATCCACTTGTATGATGATGTTTTTGGGTCCAGTATTTCACAGGCATTTTTTATTCCTAGTGTATTGATGGCGATAGCCGCTTTTAGAATCCGCTTTAAGTGGATAATTTTGATAATAGCCTGCATTTATGGAATAGAAGAGCTATTTCTTTGGCTTGGCATATATGAACATAACTGGTGGAAATCCTGGTTTACTCCTGCAATATTGTTTGCGTCTGTATTTGTTATAAAATGGTGGAGGAATAAAGTCGAAGACCCATCTTTTTTCATTCAATTTATAACTGTGTATATGGCTATCACCACAATCTTTCAAGGAATCTCTTTTGGTTTAACGGCTATCGCAGGATCTCATCAATATAAAATCGGCTGGTTTGAGTCTCCTTATAAGGACCATGTAGCTTTCAGTGTGCTAATCTGGATTATTTATGCAATGCTGCTGACCGTTGTTATAATAAAATATTATCGATTCAGATGGCTAACTTTATTATTTTTTGCGGATTTTGCATTTCATATCATTATGGTAAGGATGGACATTTTAGAAATAAGCTCTTATTGGAATCCTATTTTCTTTAGTGTGATACTTATACTATTGCTAATGTTAATCAGGAAATTAAATAATTATATGTTCCCGTCATGCAATTAACTCATGTCATTCATGAGGGCTTTCTGAGAATTAAAGAAAAAGCAAATGGAATAATATACCACGAATAATCCGTTGACCTGAAACATAGACAATGCTATTATTTAAGAACAGCTTTCACAAAACATCTTACAAAAAATAAATTTTTAAAGTTTGTTGACACGGAAGACTGTAAATGGTATTATAATAAAGTTGCTTTAAGAGATAGCAGCTGAACAGATTGATCTTTGAAAACTGAACGAACAATACGTCAACGTTTAAATCATTAGTCTTTTTTGAAAAGACAACTCGAGCTTAATCAACTCT
>NZ_MRTQ01000035.1 GCF_001956215.1 Paenibacillus sp. FSL R5-0490
GAGCCAGGATCAAACTCTCCATATAAGAGTTGATTAAGCTCGAGTTGTCTTTTCGAAAAAGACTAATGATTTAAACGTTGACGTTTTGTTCGTTCAGTTTTCAAAGATCAATCTGCCGCTTTAGGCGACTTAATTAATATATCATTTCTGATAATCAATGTCAACAAGTTTTTTCTCATCAATTTGATGTTGTTTATCTCTTGCTGACTTGAATAAGTATACCAGCCCTTCTCTATTAATTGCAAGTACTTTTTAATAGAAACTTAATTTTTTTTAAAGTAAAGGAATTATATAAAAAAATGACCGCGGGATGCCGTCATTTTAATACTTCATCAATAAATATCTGGCGGTTTTTCTCTAAATGAATAATATCGCCGGTTTCTAAGAGTTTTACAAGGGGTCTCGTTGGTGATTTATCTTCTATAAAAAGGATTTCTGCAGTCTGGCCATCCGAGAGCTTCACCAGGCTGCCAATGGAAAAAGTCATGATGCCGGAGCCCAGCGCCTGGATGGATGGAATATCAAATTTGCCGAAGCTGTCCTGTATCAGCATTTCAAGCACCTTGAACGGGGATTGCTTCCTTCTGTAGAGCCTTTGGGAAGTCATGGCATGAAATGCATCCGCAACAGCAATGATTCGTCCAGCCTGATTGATTTTGCTGCTTTGTTCTCCAAACGGATAACCGCTGCCGTCCAGACGCTCATGATGCTGAATAATGCCGATCTTAGTGCTTTCTCTTAACAAAGAGATATTTTGAACCATTTTAAAACTGAGGGTCAAATGCTTTTTTATTTCTTCAAATTCCTCGGAGTTTAATGTAGTGCTTTTGTGCAGAATGGATGGGTTTATTTTAGCCATGCCAGCATCAGCCAGGCACCCTCCCAGGGCAAGCTGCACAACTTCTCCCTTATTAAAATTCAGTTTTTTTCCTATAAAGGCGCTGATCATTCCCACTGCTACTGAATGCTGGTATAAATAATCTTCATTTGTTGAAAGATGATGCAGCGAAAAGATAATGGAGGGATTTTTCTCCATTTTTTCAATCAGCGGAATCATAATATTTCTTATTTTGGCGATATCCACCGGAAGGCCTGATTGCCAGGATGTGAATTCCCTTTTGAAATGCTGAACGCCTTTTAGGAATGTATTAATATAACTTGATTCCACTTCAATTTCGGTTTCATCCATGTTTCCGGCAGAAGTCATTGACTTTCCGCTGACCATGGTAGTTTCAACTTCTGCTTCCTCAATCAGAAATATTTTCATAATATCCAGCAGTTCCTTCGTCAGCACTGTTTTCTTGCTGATAATAGGGCGATTCGTCAAACTGAAAACATCCTCCGATAAGATGCAGCCTTCTCTTAATTCCTGTATGGGTACACGCACTGTTACCACACTCCAAATGTGAGTCTTTTTTACTATTTTACATTATTTGGACAAAAAAAAGGAACACAAATCTGTGTTCCTCGAAATTTATTCCAGTTATTCTTCGCTATTATCGCCAGTTACTTCTTCTTCTGGAAGTGAATCCGCATCTTCAAGAGGCTTTGTTAATTCTTCATCATCTTTTTCCTCTTCTTTTTCAACTCTGGCTACAGTCGATACCGCTTCGCCTGCTTCTTCATTTATGCGGATGAGTCTGACACCCTGCGTGTTTCTTCCCATGGTGGAAATATCACTTACTGCCATACGGATCAGTACGCCGCCTGTTGTAATAAGCATAACGTCTTCTTCCCCTGTGACAGCTTTCATGGAAACAAGGCTTCCGTTCTTATCAGTGATGTTGCAGGTCTTGATTCCTTTACCGCCTCTGCCCTGAACACGGTATTCTTCGGCAGGAGTACGTTTCCCATAGCCGTTTTTGGTTACAATCAGGACTTGGCTGTCATCCTCAAGAACTTCCATGCCTACAACTTCATCGCCATTGCTTAGGTTAATTCCCTTAACACCAGTTGCCGTTCTTCCCATTGAACGGACATCTTCTTCAGGGAATCGGATCAGCATGCCATGGCTGGTTCCAATAATGATCTCCTTGCTGCCATCTGTCAGACGCACTGAAATTAATTCATCATCTTCTCGCAGATTTAAAGCAATTAAGCCATTATTGCGGATATTCGCAAAGGATGATAATGGTGAACGCTTGGAAATCCCCTGTTTAGTGGTAAAGAACAGGAACCAATCATCGGCAAATTCTTCAACAGGAATTATCGCATTTACCCATTCATCTTTGTCCACTCCAAGAAGGTTAATGATTGGAATCCCCTTCGCTGTACGGTTGAATTCAGGTATTTCATATCCTTTAGCGCGATAAACCTTTCCTTTGTTCGTAAAGAAAAGAATGGTATCGTGTGTGGATGTGGTAATGAGGTGTTCCACAAAATCATCCTCATTTGTTCCCATTCCCTGGATTCCCCGCCCTCCGCGTTTTTGGGCGCGGTAAGTCGAGACTGGAAGACGCTTAATGTATCCCTTATGAGTTAGTGTCAGGACAATATTCTCGCGTGGGATCAGGTCTTCGTCTTCAATGTTTTCGATGCCGCCTGCGACTATTTCAGTCCGGCGTTTATCGTTAAATCTTTCCTTGATCTCCGTTAATTCTTCACGGATGATTTCCAGTACTTTTTCTTCGTCAGCCAAAATAGCTTTTAATTCTGCAATTAGGGCCAGAAGGTTTGCATATTCTTCTTCAATCTTTTCACGCTCCAAGCCTGTCAGACGCTGCAAACGCATGTCCAGGATAGCCTGAGCCTGTTTTTCGGAAAGATTGAATTTGGTCATTAAGCCTTCTCGTGCAATATCAGTTGTCTGTGAGCTGCGGATCAGACTAATAACTTCATCAAGATGATCAAGGGCGATCCTTAAGCCTTCTAAAATATGTGCGCGGGCTTCTGCTTTTCTTAATTCAAATTGTGTCCGCCGGCGTATAACAACCTTTTGATGTTCTAAATAATACTCAAGACACTGCTTTAAATTCAGAACCTTAGGCTGTCCATTCACCAATGCCAGAATATTAATTCCAAAGCTTGTCTGAAGGGCAGTTTGTTTATAGAGATTATTTAATAATACACTTGCATTTGCGTCTCTTCTGACTTCAATGACAATTCGCATTCCATTACGGTCAGATTCATCACGCAGGTCGGTAATACCATCAATTTTCTTATCTCTGACAAGTTCCGCAATTTTTTCAATCAGCTTTGCTTTGTTAACCTGATATGGAATTTCATGTACAATAATGGTCTCTTTGCCATTGGCCTTTTCTTCAATATCTACTTTAGCACGCAAAGTAATTGAACCGCGGCCAGTTTCATAGGCTTTGCGGATTCCGGTTCTTCCTAAAATCATTCCGGCAGTCGGAAAGTCCGGTCCAGGGATGATATCCATTAGTTCCGGAATAGTCATTTCAGGGTCTTTGCTTATGGCTAGAACCCCATCAATTACTTCACCAAGCTGGTGGGGAGGAATATTAGTGGCCATCCCGACAGCGATTCCTGAGGTTCCATTGACCAGCAAATTAGGGAATCGGGCAGGCAATACGACCGGCTCCTTCTCTTCCCCATCATAGTTATCCTGATAATCAATGGTGTCTTTATTGATATCCCGTAAAAGCTCCATTGATATTTTGGACATACGTGCTTCTGTATAACGCATGGCAGCTGCAGAATCGCCATCCACTGAACCGAAGTTGCCGTGTCCATCAACCAGCATGTATCGATAGTTAAAGTCCTGTGCCATACGCACCATTGTTTCATAAACAGCAGAGTCACCATGCGGATGATACTTACCAATTACATCTCCGACGATACGAGCTGATTTTTTATAAGGCTTATCTGAATGCATGCCGAGATCATGCATCGCATAAAGAATGCGGCGATGCACCGGCTTTAAGCCATCACGTACATCCGGAAGGGCACGTGAAACAATTACACTCATGGCATAATCCAGGAATGATGAACGCATTTCCTGGCTAATGTTAATTTCTTTTATTTGGGACCTTGGCGTATCAGCCATATAAAGAACCTCCCTTTTTGAGGGACTTGGAATTTACCCATAGCCTCTTAATTTGTAAAACATTTATTAGATTATCGTTGTACTCAGAAAGTGACGCTTTCTTATGTAAAAGCAGGATAGTCATCCTATCCTGGCTTTTGATCATATATCTAAGTTTTTTACATATTGGGCGTTTTCTTCAATAAAGTTTCGGCGTGGTTCCACTTTATCGCCCATTAATATTTCAAACGTTTCATCTGCTTCAATGGCATCTTCAAGGCTCACCTGCAGCAGTGTTCTTGTTTCGGGATTCATCGTTGTCTCCCACAGCTGGCCTGGATTCATCTCGCCAAGACCCTTATAGCGCTGAACATTCGGCTTAGGCTGGCTGGACATGGTGCTCATAACTTCTTCAAGCTGGCGTTCATTATAGGCATATTCAATCTTCTTGCCCTGCTGTATTTTATACAGCGGCGGCTGAGCAATGTAAATATAGCCCGCTTCTAAAATTTGTCTCATATAACGGTAGAAGAAGGTTAATAATAATGTTCGAATATGGGCTCCATCCACATCGGCATCCGTCATGATCACTATCTTATGATATCTGGCTTTTGCAATATCAAAATCTTCGCCAATCCCTGTACCGGCTGCAGTAATCATAGCCCGCACTTCATTGTTGGAAAGAATTCGATCCAGCCGGGCTTTTTCAACGTTAAGGATTTTCCCTCTTAATGGCAGGATTGCCTGGAAGTGACGGTCACGTCCCTGTTTGGCTGAGCCGCCGGCAGAGTCACCCTCAACGATGTAAAGTTCCGATATGGAAGCATCTTTAGATGAGCAGTCGGCCAGTTTCCCCGGCAGGCTTGATACTTCCAAAGCACTCTTTCTTCTGGTCAGTTCACGGGCTTTCTTAGCTGCCAGTCTGGCACGTGCGGCCATTAATCCCTTTTCGACAATTTTCTTGGCTACCGATGGATTTTCCAGCAGGAACTTCTCAAGAGCTTCCGCAAAAATCGTATCAGTTGCAGTACGCACCTCTGAATTGCCAAGCTTCGTTTTAGTTTGTCCTTCAAACTGCGGGTCTGGATGCTTAACAGATACAATCGCCGTTAAACCTTCACGGACGTCTTCCCCAGAAAGGTTCGCATCATTATCTTTGAATAAACCGCTTTTTCTGGCGTAGTCATTAATGACCCTTGTTAGAGCGGTTTTAAACCCTGATTCATGTGTTCCGCCTTCATACGTATTAATGTTATTGGCAAAAGAATAAATATTGCTTGTGTAGCCATCATTATACTGAATGGAGACTTCAACTGTAATGCCTTCACGTTCTCCCTCAATATAAATGGGTTCTTCATGAAGAACTTCTTTCGTTCTATTCAAATGTTCAACGTACGATTTAATGCCGCCCTCGTACATATATTGATTTTTCTTATTTTCCTCACGTTTATCTTCAATCGTAATGGTTAATCCTCTATTCAGGAAAGCCAGCTCACGAATACGGTTTGCAAGGGTTTCATAATCATATTCAAGCGTTTCAGTGAAGATTTCGCTGTCCGGCTTAAAGTGGATGGTAGTTCCTGTGTGATCGGTTTCCCCAATCACTTCAAGATCAGCACTTGGAACGCCGCGCTCAAATTTCTGATAATGTTTCTTGCCGTCACGATGAACAAATACTTCCAGTTCAGTTGATAGCGCATTAACTACAGAAGCACCAACACCATGCAGACCTCCGGAAACCTTGTATCCGCCGCCTCCGAACTTACCGCCTGCATGAAGAACCGTCATAATGACTTCGACTGCCGGGCGCCCCATTTTTTCATGGATTCCGACTGGGATACCACGTCCGTTATCCACTACCGTTATACTATTATCCTTTTCGATAATCACATTGATTTCAGAACAATAGCCTGCCAGTGCTTCATCTATACTATTATCGACTATTTCCCAAACAAGATGGTGAAGCCCTTTGGCACTTGTTGAACCGATATACATTCCCGGACGCTTCCGAACCGCTTCCAGACCTTCCAGTACCTGTATCTGATTCTCATCATAGGATTGTTCCTGCACTGCCTTTTGCTCCATTGCCACATCGGTCACCTGCACTTTCTATTTCACTAATCTATAAAAAAGCCTGGCATATGAATGAGCCAAACTATATTTTTCACCAGACTTGCCTCTTTCCCTAATGGATCCGGCAGGTCTTTAAAATTCATGAACACTTAATTTATGGGATCGTTTTTTTAACGTGCCTGAGGATAGCGGAGAAAAATAGATCTTTTCTGTTGTGACGACCACAGATTTATAGGAACCCTTCGCGAGGTTCACAACTGACTCCTCCCGGCTCTCCTTATGCTCTTTTGCATACTCGGAAGCAAGGACTGTTTCTTTATCAATAATAGCGACAATATCCCTTGCCCGGACCAGCACATCTTCACCTATATGGATGTACATGCGATCACCTCACTGAATCTTCTTGATTCTCCCTGATTCCACATTGAACGCTGCTGCTTCTTTAAGTGTCTGATGGTCTATCCCATCAACGCTTGTAGTAGTAACAAACGTCTGTACTTTTCCTTGAATGGTATTCAATAAATGGGACTGGCGATAATCGTCCAATTCCGAGAGGACGTCATCCAGCAGCAGAATGGGATATTCCCCAATCTCAGAATGGATCAGTTCGATTTCAGCAAGCTTGACCGATAGAGCCGTCGTCCTTTGCTGGCCCTGTGAACCGAATGTCTGTACATCGCGCCCATTCACATGAAAAATCAGGTCATCGCGATGCGGACCAAACATAGTGACGCCGCGGTCTATTTCCCTGTTTTTCACTTTTTCGAATTTATCCTGGTATACTTTAACCATTTTCGACAAATCTTGTACTTCTGATACCTCAGCAGAAGGCTTGTACTCAATTTTCAAGGTCTCAAGCCCTCTTGAAATTCCTTCATGGATCGGCTGTGCCCAATTCTCGAGGAGTCTGAGGAACTCGTAGCGCTTTGAAACAATCTTTGCAGCCATTTCAATGAATTGCTCTGTTAAAATCTCAAGCATGGTATGGTCGGTCTGCTTTTTGATCTGGAGCATTTTCAGATAGTGGTTGCGCTGCTGGAGGATTTTCTGATACTGGCTGATATCATGCAAATAGACAGGTGAAACCTGCCCAATCTCCATATCAATAAAACGACGCCTTACTTGAGGGCTCCCTTTCACTAGATGGAGATCTTCAGGCGCGAACATCACAACATTCATGTTGCCGACATACTGGCTTAATTTCTGCTGCTCTATATGATTACATTTGGCTTTTTTGCCTTTTTTGCTGATGACTAATTGCATGGGCAGGGATCCTTGCCTTTTTTGAACCCTTCCCTCTATTTTAGCATATTCCTGATCCCAGCGAATAAGATCTTTGTCATTTGATGTCCGATGTGACTTTGCCATTGCCAGCACATAGATCGATTCCATGACATTTGTCTTTCCCTGGGCATTCTCTCCCAAAATTACATTCACTTTATTTTCGAAATTGACTTCAAGCTCTTCGTAATTCCGGTAATTCTTTAACAGCAACTGCTCTATATGCATAGACGCTACATCCTTTAAAATATTAACGCTAAAAACGGCGTTTAGACGATCGTAAATTCACCGACATCCGGAATTTCGATTTTATCCCCGGTTCTTAGCTTTCTTCCCCGTCTTTGATCCTGCTCGCCGTTGACGAAGACTTCGTATTCACTCAGGAACCATTTGGCCATTCCGCCTGTTTGAATCACATCAGCGGCTTTTAAAAATTGGCCCAGCGTAATATATTCTGTATCAATTTGAATTTCCGTCATATTTTCACTCTTTCCCATTGTCCGACTTCCAGCGCTGCAGTTTTTTTCTGCACTTTGGCAAAACAATTTCAGAATGGTATCTAATATTCTATTTTACTAAATAAATCTCAGATACACAAAGAAAAGTCGCATGCAGCCCGTTATTTTCATTATTCCCCTGGTGTTGGCCAATATTCTGGCAGCTTTTAAGCTAATGCAAAGTGCCGGGAGCCTCCTCAACGCTCCAATCAACTCAGTTATTGAAAAATGGTTATGCATCAAAGATCAGCTATAAAAAAGTAAGCCGCCGGCTCAGCCGGCAGCTTTTTCTTAATAAGTTCTAACTGGAAGAATCAATTGGAGTATTGATTCATCGTTTAACGGTTTGATGATGAATGGTCTCATGGCGCCGGTGAAGCTGATGGTAATTTCAGAGCCTTCAAGCGCTTTTAGGGCATCCATCATGAATTTCGCGCTGAAGGAGATTTTTAAGTCTTCGCCTTCTACGGATTTGCTCTGCACTTCTTCGACTACTTTTCCGACTTCAGGAGTGTTGGATGAAATTTCGATTACTCCGCCATCGATTGTAGAAAGCTTGACCACATTGTTACGGCCTTCTTTTGCAAGTAAAGAGGCACGGTCAATAGCCTGCAGGAATTCTTTAGTATTGACGACCACATCTGTTTTGCTGTCTGAAGGGATCAGCCTGGATGTATCAGGATAATTCCCTTCAAGCAGCCTTGAGAAGAACAGCAGATGCTCGGCTTTAAAGAGAACCTGGTTTTCAGTAATAACGATATCGATTAAATCATTGTTGTCATCAAGAATTTTGCTTAATTCACTTAAGCTTTTTCCTGGAATAACCACATTGTAGGTTTCGCTGGCCGTTGTTTCGATCTGCGCTTTTCGTAAAGCCAATCTGTGGCTATCTGTTGCAATACAGGTTAATGTGCCGTTTTCCACCTTCCAGTTTACACCTGTCAAGATAGGGCGTGTTTCTGAGGTGGACACTGCAAAAACAGTTTGGCGAACCATTGCTTTTAATAGGTCCGTAGGAATCTTAAACATTTTTTCTTCTTCAATTTGAGGCAGGTGCGGGTATTCCTCAGCATCCAGACCATTAAGATTGAATTCAGATTTACCTGAGCGGATGACTGTCTGTAAATGGTTTTCCACGCTTATCTCCACGCTGTCAGTTGGAAGCTTTTTAACGATTTCACTGAAGAACTTCGCTTGGAGCACGATGGCACCAGGCTGTTTGATCTCAACAATTTCATTTCCGTCTTCTTCTTTAGGAATAAAAGATTCAATGGAAATATCAGAGTCGCTTCCCGTTAATGTAACTCCTTCTTCAGAAGCAACGATTTTAATCCCCGTTAAGATGGGAATAGTCGTTCTGCTTGTTACAGCTTTCATAACATCCTGGACGCTTTGGACCAGCTGGTCGCGCTGGATTATAAATCTCATTTTTTAAATCCTCCAAGCATATTTTAATGGCGTATTGAATATATATATTTTTTATAAAAAAATAGTAGAAGTACTAGTAGGGCCTGTTAGTATGTGGATAACTGCATTTTTTGAAAGGAAACACAGCCTATCCACATGTGGACAGACTGTGTGTAAGTTAGGTCAAGTTATACACATTATACCTTGAGCATTTCATTGATTTCTTTCAGCTGCTTTTCAAATTGTGAATCAGACTGAAGCATCTTTGATATTTTTTCATGGGCATGAATGACGGTCGTATGGTCCCTTCCGCCAAATTCCTCTCCTATTTTAGGCAGAGAAAAGTCGGTTAATTCCCGGGACAGGTACATGGCGATCTGACGGGGGAATGCGACAGACTTTGTCCGTTTCTTCGCCTTAAAATCCTCAAGCTTTACATTAAAATGTTCCCCAACCACCCTTTGGATTTCATGAATGGTAATGACCTTTGGCTTGGAGCTTGGAATAATATCCTTTAAAGCTTCTGCAGCAAGGTCGGCATTAATATCTTTATTTATTAAAGAGGAGTATGCTACTACACGAATCAGAGCACCCTCAAGCTCACGGATGTTGGAGTCAATCTGATTGGCAATATAAAGCATAACCTCATTAGGAATATCAAGTCCCTCCGCTTTGGCCTTTTTACGCAGTATGGCAATACGCGTTTCAAGGTCAGGAGGTGTAATATCAGTAATTAGTCCCCATTCAAATCTGGAGCGGAGACGGTCTTCCAGTGTCGGTATTTCTTTTGGAGGACGGTCACTTGAAATAATGATCTGCTTGCTTTCTTCATGCAATGTATTAAAAGTATGGAAAAATTCCTCCTGCGTCTGTTCTTTTCCAGCCAAAAACTGAATATCATCGATAAGAAGAACATCCACATTTCGATATTTATCGCGGAAATCGCCCGCTTTGTTATCTCGGATCGAGTTAATAAATTCGTTCGTAAATTTCTCGGAAGATAAGTATACGACTTTAGCTGATGGATTATGATCTAATACATAATGGCCGATTGCGTGCATAAGGTGAGTTTTTCCGAGTCCAACTCCCCCATAAATAAATAAAGGATTATATGCCTTCGCCGGTGCCTCTGCTACAGCAAGTGACGCTGCATGGGCGAATCGGTTTCCGGATCCGATGACAAACGTGTCGAATGTATACTTCGGGTTCAGCATCGTTAAAGGCAGTTCCGGCTGTTCTTCCTCTTGTCTTTTCTTTTTTGGCGGAAGAGGAAGATCGACTTCTTCTTCACTCTGATTTTGCGGAATGATGAATTTCACTCCTAATTCTTCACCGGTAATGTCATAAAGAATTCCGGAGATCAGCTGGGAATAACGCTCTTCAAGCCAGTCACGGGCAAACTCATTCGGGGCCTTAACGACTAAAGTGTCTCCCTGCAGAGAATGTGCCTTTGTCGACTTCAGCCATGTATCAAAACTGGGCTTGCTGATTTTTTTCTCGATATTGGCCAGAGCATTATTCCAAAGATCCGCAATGTTTTCCAATGATATCCCTCCTTTTCCATCTAAAATTGATATTTAAATTACGTTCAAGCTCAAATGCCTTTCTATGGACATCTCGGCTTTTTCTTTGTTTCGCGCCACAAAAACGATAGGTTACACACGCTGTATAACCCTGAAGTTTATAAATATACGAAACTGTTTATGTGGAAAATCATATAATAAGGAAGTAAAGTGGAATTTCGACAGTATCCACTGTCTGTGGACAAACTTTTACAAACCCCTTGGATAACCTGTCCACATGTTATCCACAATCTGTGGATAATGAAGATATGCACAATGATTTATTAAGTGTGAAAACACATTTATGATAACAGATAATACTTTTGACTGCAATGCTTTTTAAACCCTTATCCACAACATGCCCATCCCTGTTCATAAAAATTGTCCACAGCCTCTGGTTGTGTGCAAAACCTGTCAATATGTGATGTGGATAATAAAAAACTTGTCGAAATTTTATCCACAGCCCTTTTTTTGGGGGGAAATCTATTCCGATGAACTTGGAATGTAATTGCCCTTTTTAGCGGACAGATCATCCCGCGTCCGGAAAAATTTGCAGTCTCCTAGAAAAGCTTTTACAATGGATAAATGAGAAAAACGTGGAAAAATGAAATTTTAGGATGACATTCAGGCGAAAAGAAGGTAAACTTTCTGAGTGGGTTCTTTCAGATATGCAAAAAGAGAAAGAGCAGCAAAGAATTTTTTTATATTGTCGTACGTTGTTTTTTATATAAATCTCAACTGCTGAGTTGATTGGAGCGGAGGGTACTTGACTCCTGCGGGAAGTGAGGGATCGAGAGACCCCGCAGGCGAAGCCGAGGAGGCTCTCGTTACTCCCCGCGGAAAGCAAGTGCCCGCAGCGGAAATCAACGGACTAACTTTATAAGAAAAACAATTTATGAAAGAAAGAGCCAAAACGAATATTTTTGCCATTGAAGGCAGATTGACTTATATGCATAGTTGACAATTTTCTAGTTACATCTATATAATTAGAAAGACTGTCTTTAACAGCAATTCCTCAGGGAGGTGTCATATATGAAAAGAACTTATCAACCAAACAAGCGTAAAAGAAGCAAGGTTCATGGTTTCCGCAGCCGCATGAGCTCTCCGAACGGACGTAACGTTCTAGCTCGCCGCCGCCGCAAAGGAAGAAAAGTATTATCTGCTTAGGCCACTGAAACGTCAGTGGTCTTTTTTTCCATGTAAAGATAAATGTCTAAATTAGATAATAGTCCAGCTCCAGCGCCAGCCCCCTCAAGATGCAGGGGGTGACCCTAGGCGCTTGCGCTTTTCTGAGTAGGTGATGACATGAAAAAAGAGTTCCGTGTAAAAAAGAATAAAGAATTTCAAGAGGCCTTTAAAAAGGGAAAGTCATTCGCCAACCGCCAATTTGTCGTTTACATCTTGAGAAAAGAGGAGCAGAACCATTTTCGCATCGGGCTTTCTGTCAGCAAAAAAATTGGCAATGCCGTCATGAGGAACCAGATCAAAAGGTATATCCGCCAGGCATTTTTAGAACTGGAGGAAGAAATAAAGCCGCAATATGATCTGATCGTCATTGCGAGGAAACCGGTGGCAGAAATGGATTTTCATGAGGTGAAAAAGAGTCTGATCCATGTATTGAAGGTTTCGCGGGTTTTGAATAAACCGGGACTTGGAAATACTAAAAACTAATAATCGTTATCTATCTTTATTATGAAGCACTTCATTTTAAAAGATGTTAAAATAAGATACATATGAGCATGTCCCTCTGGCCGGGGGATGAGCAAATGAAATCCATACTATTATCAGGAGCAATTAAGGAGGAAAAAACGGTTGAAGAAACGAATATTCCTACTAATCGGTTTAGTGTTTGTGATGGCTCTTTTATCGGGCTGTACAGAAATCAACCAGCCGATTACGTCTGAAAGCAAAGGCTTTTGGAACGAGTATATTGTCTACCCGCTTTCGCTGTTTATTATTAAGGTAGCGGAATTTGCAGGCGGCAGCTATGGACTATCGATCATTATTGTGACGATCATTATCCGTCTGGTCATCCTGCCATTAATGATTAAACAAACGAGAAGTTCAAAAGCGATGCAGGCGATTCAGCCAGAAATGCAGAAGCTTCGTGAAAAATACAGCTCGAAAGACCAGAAAACCCAGCAGAAGCTGCAGCAGGAAACAATGGCTTTATTCCAAAAGCACGGCGTTAATCCGCTTGCAGGATGTTTCCCGCTAGTGATTCAAATGCCGATCCTGATCGGTTTCTACCATGCGATTACACGTACGCGCGAAATTGCAAACCACAATTTCCTTTGGTTTGACCTTGGTTCTCCGGATCCAATATACTTATTGCCTTTAATTGCAGGTGTGACAACGTTCATTCAGCAGAAAATGATGATGGCCGGCACTCAGCACACAGGGCAAATGGCTGCACAAATGAAAATGATGCTTTATCTAATGCCGATCATGATCGTTGTTTTTGCCATTAACTTCCCGGCAGCTCTTTCTTTATACTGGGTAGTGGGTAATATCTTCATGATCATTCAAACGTATTTCATTAAAGGTCCGGACCTGAAAGCTGCAGCGGCCGGAAATGCAGGAGGAGCCAAAAAGTGAAACAAGTAACTGCTACAGGACAGACCGTCAAGGAAGCAGTAGAGTCAGCTTTAGCTCAATTAAACACAACAGAAGACCGCTTAGAGATTACTATTGTTGATGAAGGTAAAAAAGGCGTTTTCGGGATTTTCGGATCCCGGCCGGCCGTGGTGAAAGCTGTTAAAAAGCCTGATCCGATTGAGGAAGCTGAAAAATTCCTCAAAGATGTCAGTGCAAAAATGGGCGTGCCCATCGAAATTGAAACATTGCGTGAGGGAAAAAATGTTCAATTTATCTTATCCGGCGAAAAGATTGCTCTTTTAATCGGAAAAAGAGGGCAAACACTCAATTCTCTCCAGTATTTGACACAGCTGGTCATCAACCGCTATGCCGAGCAGTACTTAAATGTGGTGGTCGATGCAGAGGATTACCGGAAAAGACGCCAGGATACCCTGATTCAACTGGCTGAAAGGCTTGCTCAAAAAGCTTTGAAGACGGGAAAAGAAATTGCGCTGGAACCTATGCCTTCCTATGAACGCAAAGTGATCCATACCGCTCTCGTAAATAATAAGCGAATCAAAACCTATTCTGATGGCAATGACCCGCACCGCCATATCGTCATTGCACCAGCCAGAACAAAGTAGCATTTCGCAAAATCCCAATCCATTCCGGATTGGGATTTTTTTGTCGTTCTTTGTCAGAGCCCCGCAAATTATTAAATCTCAATTGGTTTTATTGTTATTCACATGTGGATAAGTTAAAATAGAGCATATTAATTTATGAGACGTGTGGATAATTTTTTCGCTGGCTTCCATGAAACGGGGTGTTGATAAGTAACATGCTGAACTGATGGACAAGCCGGAAATGCGGGCTGATATGCTTTTCTAAAAAAAAGCCTTGTGATATTCTATTAATTTGGGGAATCGAAAGCAGGATTCATTTTTTATATAGATGGAAGTATGAAAGAAAAGAGAGGTGAATGAATTGGAATTCGATACAATCGCTGCGATATCTACGCCGATGGGAGAAGGAGCCATTGCCATTGTCCGCCTGAGCGGGGATCAGGCATTTGACATTGCGGACCTTCTTTTCAGAGGGGTAGGAGGCAAGCGGCTGAAGAATGTGGCGTCCCATACCATTCATTATGGACATATTGTTGACCCGAAAACTGAACAGATTGCTGAAGAAGTAATGGTTTCAGCCATGAAGGGACCGAAAACCTTTACGAAGGAAGATGTCATCGAAATCAACTGCCATGGCGGACTGGTTTCCGTGAATCGCGTGCTGCAGCTTCTGCTGAATAATGGTGCTAGGCTTGCTGAGCCGGGTGAATTTACAAAGCGTGCTTTCTTGAATGGACGGATTGATTTATCACAGGCAGAAGCGGTCATGGATCTGATTCGCGCCAAGACGGACCGGGCTATGAACATGGCACTTGGCCAGATGGAAGGAAGGCTGTCAAAGCTTATTCAGAAGCTTCGGCAGGAAATTCTGGAGATCCTGGCTCACGTGGAAGTCAATATCGACTATCCGGAATACGATGATGTCGAGGAAATGACCCATCATATGCTGATGGAGAAGGCTTCTTATGTAAAAAAGGAAATCGAAAAGCTCCTTCAAACCTCACAGCAGGGGAAAATACTGCGTGAAGGACTTTCCACGGTCATCGTCGGACGGCCAAACGTTGGGAAATCCTCCTTATTGAATAGCCTTGTTCACGAAAATAAAGCGATTGTGACTGATATACCGGGCACTACCCGTGATGTTATTGAAGAATATGTGAATGTCAGAGGAGTGCCGCTTCGTCTGGTGGATACAGCCGGCATTCGCGAAACGGAAGATATCGTAGAACGGATCGGTGTCGAAAAATCGAGGCAGGTATTAAAGGAAGCAGATTTAATTTTGCTCGTGCTCAATTACTCGGATGAATTGACGTCTGAGGATGAAAATATATTTAAAGCGGTCGAAGGCATGGATGTCATTGTGATTGTCAATAAAACCGACCTTGATCAAAAGATCGACATGAATCGTGTCCGCGAGCTTTCAAAGCATCATAAACTGGTTACAACCTCTTTATTGGAAGACCAGGGGGTCGACGATCTGGAGGAAGCCATTGCCTCTTTATTCTTTGCAGGCTCCATCGAAGCCGGGGATATGACGTATGTATCCAATACCCGCCATATTGCTCTATTGAATCAGGCGCAAAATGCCATTGATGAAGCGATGCAGGGGGTTGAGATGGGAACACCAATTGATATTGTGCAGATTGATTTGACAAGAACATGGGAGCTGCTTGGTGAAATTATTGGCGACAGCGTCCATGAAAGCCTGATTGACCAGTTATTCTCGCAGTTCTGTTTAGGAAAATAGATTAGAGCAGGCTGTGTCAGCTGACGCAGCGGAAATAGATTTTTTAACTTTTGCAATCGGCCGGTCCAGCCTCTGCTGAGCTTGGGTCTGTGCTTGCCTGATTGCAGCAAAGGAGGCCGCATCATGACATATGAAGCTGGAAGTTATGATGTCATAGTAGTCGGAGCCGGACACGCGGGTGTGGAAGCAGGTCTTGCTTCGGCCCGTCTCGGCGCAAAGACATTAATGATTACAATCAACCTGGATATGGTAGCCTTTATGCCATGTAACCCTTCAGTCGGGGGACCGGCAAAAGGAATCGTTGTAAGGGAAATCGATGCTCTTGGCGGAGAAATGGGCAAGAATATTGATAAAACGCATATTCAGATGCGTATGCTGAACACAGGAAAAGGCCCTGCCGTACGTGCATTAAGAGCACAGGCCGATAAGTTCACATATCAGCATGAAATGAAAAAAACACTGGAAAATGAACGGAATCTGACGCTTATTCAGGGAATGGTTGAACGTCTGATTGTTGAAGATGGGGAATGCAGGGGCGTTGTCACCCAGACAGGCGCCGTGTATCATTCAAAAGCTGTCGTCATTACGACCGGAACCTTCTTAAGGGGAGAAATCATCCTTGGTGAACTGAAGTACTCAAGCGGCCCTAATAACCAGCAGCCATCCATTAAGCTCTCAGAGCATCTGCAGGAGCTTGGCTTTGATCTGGTCCGTTTTAAAACTGGAACGCCGCCGCGCGTCAACAGCCATACCATTGATTACAGCAAAACGGAAATCCAGCCTGGCGATGATGTGCCCAGAGCTTTTTCCTATGAAACGACCAAGTATATTACAGACCAGCTCCCTTGCTGGCTGACATACACCAATGAAGAAACACATACACTGATCGACAATAATCTTCATCGCTCGCCAATGTACTCCGGCATGATCAAAGGAACAGGACCGCGCTATTGTCCGTCCATTGAAGATAAGGTTGTCCGCTTTAACGATAAGCCACGCCATCAAATTTTCCTTGAGCCTGAAGGCCGAAATACTCAGGAAGTATATGTGCAGGGGCTTTCAACAAGCTTGCCTGAGGATGTGCAGCAGCAGATTCTCAGAACGATCCCTGGACTTGAAAAGGTGCAGATGATGCGTGCTGGCTATGCGATTGAATATGATTCCATCGTCCCAACGCAATTATGGCCGACACTGGAAACCAAAAAGGTGAAAAATCTCTACACAGCCGGCCAGATTAACGGGACATCCGGCTATGAAGAAGCTGCCGGACAGGGATTAATGGCAGGCATGAATGCCGGATTGAAATCGCTGGATAAGGAAGAAGTTATTTTAAGCCGATCAGATGCTTATATTGGCGTTCTGATTGATGACCTTGTAACCAAAGGAACGAACGAGCCTTACCGTCTGCTGACTTCAAGAGCGGAATACCGTCTGCTGCTTCGCCATGATAATGCCGACCTGCGTTTAACAGAGCTTGGCCGCAAAGTCGGTCTGATCAGTGAAGAACGCTATGAAAAATTCCAGCTGAAAAAGCAGGCAATAGAAGACGAAAAAGCACGTCTTAAAGGTATTATCATTAAGCCTACGTCTGACGTGCAGGAGTTGATCAAAAGCCAGGGCGGAAGCGAGCTGAAAGACGGCATCCGCGCCTCAGATTTGCTGAAGCGTCCGGAAATGACGTATGAGCATATCGGGCAGCTCGTTCCGGCTGAAACTGCGCTTGATCCGGATGTAACCGAGCAGGTGGAAATCCAGATCAAGTATGAGGGCTATATTGAGAAGTCCCTTCAGCAGGTAGATCGTCTGAAGAAAATGGAAAACAAAAAGGTCCCTGAAAACATCGATTATGATGATATTAATGGACTGGCTTCCGAAGCAAGACAAAAGCTGAAGGAAGTAAGGCCGCTATCTCTCGCACAGGCTTCACGAATTTCCGGAGTTAATCCTGCCGATATCTCCATTTTGCTTGTTTATTTAGAACAGGGGAGAATTGCACGGGTTTCAGCTGAGTAAAGAGGAAAATCCGATTATGTCAGAGAACGGAAAGGATTACTAAATGAATACCGAACAATTTACTGAAATGCTGGCGGCGAAGGGGATTGCCCTTTCGCCACAGCAATTGCAGCAATATGACACCTACTATTCCACCCTGGTGGAATGGAATGAAAAAATGAATTTAACAGCCATTACGGAAAAGGAAGATGTGTATTTAAAGCACTTCTATGACTCCATTAGCGCGGCTTTTTACTTTGACTTCAGCCAGCCGCTAAAGGTCTGTGATGTCGGAGCGGGGGCAGGCTTCCCGAGCATACCGATTAAAATTGCTTTTCCGGGTTTACATATTACGATCGTTGACTCTCTTAATAAGCGCATCGGTTTTCTGGAGCATCTGGCGAAGAAGCTGGAGCTTGAGAATGTACGCTTTATCCATGACCGTGCGGAAACTTTTGGCCAGAACAAGGAATATCGTGAGTCTTTTGATGTGGTGACCGCAAGAGCTGTTGCCAGATTATCCGTTTTAAGCGAGCTGTGTCTGCCTCTTGCTAAAACAGGAGGCACATTTGTGGCCATGAAGGGCGCCAGTGCTCAGGAAGAACTGGATGCCGGCAAAAAGGCCGTCTCGGTTCTGGGCGGAAGACTTGTGGATTCCCACACGTTCACTCTCCCTGAGGAAGAAAGTGAGCGCAATATTTTAATCATTAAAAAAGAAAAGAGCACTCCTAAAAAGTACCCGCGAAAGCCGGGGACACCCAATAAAACACCAATTGAATAGGGTGCGCAATTTGCCATTGTATGACATAATGGTGTAAACGTTTCGATTTTTCCAGATATTTATATTGCTGATATCCGGCAGGATTTGTCATGATGATAGAGAATATGTTATAGGGAGTTTCGTAAAGGTGGTGCAGGGTGATGAAGCATTCTTTCTCACGCTTTTTTGGCCTAGGCGAAAAGGGAGAACAAGTTACAGCGGAAAAACCAGCAGAAGAACAGCTGGATATTGAAGACTTAAGCGACAGAGAAGAAGTTAAGAAAATTCCTATTGATCAAATCGTCCCCAACCGTTTCCAGCCAAGAACGGTATTTGATGATGAAAAAATAGAAGAGCTTTCCCGGACGATCCATACACATGGAATCATCCAGCCAATCGTCGTACGGGAATTTGAGGATGGCCAGTTTGAAATCATAGCCGGTGAACGCAGATACCGTGCCATGAAAAAACTGGGCTGGGAAGAAGCTCCTGCTATTGTCAAAAATCTTAGCGATACCGAAACGGCTTCAGTAGCTTTAATTGAAAATCTTCAAAGGGAAGAATTGTCACCGATTGAAGAAGCTGTTGCCTATGGAAAACTTTTAGAGCTGCATAGCCTGACACAGGAGGCATTGGCACAGCGCCTTGGAAAAGGACAGTCAACCGTTGCCAACAAGCTTCGGCTGCTGAAATTGCCGCAGCCTGTCCAGGATGCATTGCTAAACAAATCAATTACAGAGCGGCATGCCCGTTCACTCATCCCGCTGAAGGACCCGGAGAAGCAGGTCGCCCTGCTGCAGGAGATTGTGGAAAAGAATCTCAATGTGAAGCAGACGGAAGACCGGGTTGTCAAAATTCTCGAACAGAAAAATCCAAAACCGAAGCCGAAACGAAAGGCTTTCAGCAAGGATATGAGAATTGCGGTCAACACGATCAGGCAATCTTTATCCATGGTTTCTGACAGCGGCATTAATCTTGATTCTGAAGAAGAAGAATTTGATGAATTTTATCAAATCACGATCAAGATTCCTAAAAAGAAATAAATTTTTACGCGAAAAATAAAGCGGGGGCTCCCTGTTTTATTTTTCGCGTTTTTTGTTTGAAAGATAAGAGAAAGCATATAATTTTTGAACTTTTATAACTGTCTAGCACCAGCGCCTACCCCCTCGAGGTCACAAGCCAATCCTCCCAAAAAGGCAAAGAACGCCTTTCCGGGAGGCTCGTCTTGTGCTTGTCGGGGGTGGGCAAGGCGCTTGCGCTTTTCTTGAAGGACGATAAAAAGACTATTAGAATCTTCTTATTTTTTACAAAAAATTATTCTGTCCTGTTTTTCGTGATAAAATAGACTACGTGATTTAATGATACGAATGAATTCGCAGATAGATAGATTGGAATATTGATAGATGAAAGCAGGTGACACTGTGGGCAAGATTATAGCTGTTGCGAACCAGAAAGGCGGAGTCGGCAAAACGACCTCTTCCGTCAATCTTGGCGCATGCCTGGCATACATAGGCAAGAAAGTGCTGCTGGTCGACATTGATCCGCAGGGCAATGCCACAAGCGGAATCGGCATTGAAAAAGCGGATGTCGATCATTGCATTTATGACGTCCTCGTGGATGATGTGGAAGCATCCAAGGTCATTAAACCTACGTCGGTAGAGAACTTATATGCCATTCCGGCAACCATTCAGCTGGCAGGCGCAGAAATTGAACTGGTGCCGACGATCTCACGTGAAGTCAGGTTAAAGAGGGCTCTTGAGGAAGTAAAGGCAAACTTTGATTATGTGATTATCGACTGTCCTCCTTCCCTTGGATTACTGACGATAAATTCGCTGACCGCTTCGGATGCCGTAATCATACCCGTGCAGTGCGAGTACTATGCACTGGAAGGGCTGAGCCAGCTTCTGAATACAGTTCGTCTTGTGCAGAAGCATCTGAACCATGATTTGAAAATCGAAGGCGTTCTGCTGACAATGCTGGATGCCCGTACAAATCTCGGCATTCAGGTCATTGAAGAAGTGAAAAAGTATTTTCAGGATAAAGTCTATAAAACAATCATCCCCCGCAATGTGCGGCTGGGAGAGGCTCCGAGCCATGGAGAACCTATCATTACTTATGATCCGAAGTCACGCGGAGCTGAAGTATATTTAGAACTGGCAAAGGAAGTGGTTTCAAATGGCTAAAGGTTTAGGAAAAGGTCTGAATGCTTTTTTCAATAATGCTGAAACCGAAAGTGAAGAAACCGTACAGGAAGTAAAAATAAAGGACATTCGTCCAAACCCTTATCAGCCGCGCAAGGTGTTTGAAAAGGAAGCCATCGAGGAGCTGAAGCAATCCATCCTTGAACATGGAATTCTGCAGCCGATCATCGTCCGCAAAAGCATCAAGGGCTATGAAATTGTAGTCGGGGAGCGCCGCTTCCGGGCAGCAAAAGAAGCTAACTTGGAGAAAGTTCCTGTTGTTGTAAGAGAACTGACTGAACAGCAGATGATGGAGCTCGCTGTTCTTGAGAATCTTCAGCGTGAAGACTTAACGCCGATTGAAGAAGCGGCTGCATACCAGCTGCTGATGGAGAAGCTCAAGGTGACACAAGAGGAATTGGCCAAGCGCCTGGGAAAAAGCAGGCCGCATATTGCCAACCATATTCGCCTGCTATCCCTTCCTCCGAAAATTCAAGGATTGATTTCAGACGGCAAAATTTCCATGGGACACGGAAGAGCGCTATTGGGGCTGCGAAAAAAAGAAAAACTGCAGGCGCTTGTTGAAAAAACGGTTAAAGACGGCTTAAATGTCCGACAGCTTGAACAGCTGATTCAGCAGCTGAACGATGTTTCACGTGAAACGAAAAAGCCGGCAGTTCAAAAGGATATCTTCATTAAGGAACGCGAATCCTCCCTCCGGGAACGATTCGGAACGACCGTCCATATAAAACAGTCCAAAAACAAAGGGAAAATTGAGATTGAATTTTTCTCAAAAGAAGATTTGGAACGTATTATGGAGCTTTTAGAAACACATCAGTAAGCCATCTTTATGATGGTTTATTTTTTTACAGGATTTTATAAAAAAAAGATTGTAGGCTCAGACCTTTCGTGGTAATTTTAATAGAAAATAATTCGCATTGCGAAATAATAAGGTGAAGAGGATGTTTCTGCTAGGTACACTTGTGAATGGATTATTGATTATTATTGGAACACTGCTGGGGAAATTGCTCCATCGCATTCCCGAAAACATGAAGGGAACGGTCATGCATGCGATTGGCCTTGCGGTCATGGTGCTCGGACTGCAAATGGGCTTTAAAAGCGAGAATTTCCTCGTGGTGATTTTGAGCCTTGTGTTCGGAACGGTGATTGGAGAGTACTTTGCTCTCGAAGATAAACTCAACAAGCTTGGCGATTGGCTTGAAAGCAAAATTGGCTCCAAAGGACAAGGCAGCATTTCGCAGGGCTTCGTAACGGCTACACTTATCTTTGTCATTGGCGCTATGGCCATTATCGGAGCGCTTGACAGCGGCATCCGGGGCGACCACTCGGTGCTTTATACCAAATCGATTATTGACGGCTTCACCTCCCTCATCTTAACGACAACATTAGGAATCGGTGTGCTCTTTTCAGCTTTTCCGGTGATGCTGTATGAAGGACTCATTGCCCTTTTTGCCACCCAAATCGACCGGTTTGTCCCCCAGCTTCTGATGGACAGCTTTATCAAGGAAATGACCGCAACAGGCGGAATCATGATCTTTGCGATTGGACTGAATTTGACGGGCATTACGAAGATCAGGGTTGCGAACCTGCTTCCGGGAATTGTGGTCACGGGAATTATTGTGTCGGTTGTTTATTTTTATGGGATTTATTTTTAGATGAATGGTATGTGCACCGTGGGCACGGATGTTGGTGTGCTTGCGGTGCATTATTTATGCCGGTGAGGTGCTTTAAATGGCTGGAACCGCTTGAATTCACGAATTTAGTGCGTGAGATCCGAGCGCAAATCAGTTGTTTTTCGGGAAAAGGAGCGTGCTTGGCGGTTTATCTAACAGGCTGGGAATGTTATCTAGCATGTTTTGGGTTTTATCTAACAGGTTTGTGAATTTATCTAGCATGTTTTGAATTTTATCTAACAAGTTTCGGGTTTTATCTCACATTTGGCCCTATTTCCCCATGAAATCGAACGCGAAAATGATTTCACATCACTATTCACCATGCAAAAAGGGCTTAGAGAGTTCTAAACCCTTTTTTATGTGCTAAAGCTGGCTGTGAGTAAAAAACTTAAACTCTATTTAAATGTGTATCTTTGAAATTAGTTGAATATTTAAGCCCGTATCCAATTGCTCTATCCATTCCTATATGAGCTGACCAAATTACTCCTATCGCCATCACCAGCTGATTCGATAGAAGTAAACCTGCTATTACAATAGTAATCGACAAACTATAAGTATGAAAAATATTATAGCATTTCGCTCCAACATTATTGTTAATTAAATACCCTATCATTGAAATGTCAGGTGCCAGCAATAAAATGAAAAACATCCACCAACTGTATTCATATAACGCATAAAGATATACACTTAACACTAAAACTGCCAGCCCTTCCATGTGCAACAAAATTTTATTCAACTCTATTTTCCCTCACTTTTCAATGTAATGATAAAGTAATCGCCTTTTTTAAAGAGGCTTAAGTACATTACATCACAAAGTCTACGATATTAACATATTTATCCAAGTAATTTGATAGTAACCATATACTAAATCACAAAAAATCACACGCCCTCCAATAACTGAAAAATGACCTGTGAATTGATGTGTTATTTTATTGAAAAATGTTCCATTGATATAACAAGGAAAATCGAACGGTGAATTCCATGTTTACACCTCTTACGGCAAGCCGCAGGCTCACTCCCCTGCGGCTTTCCACTCTATTATGGTGTCTGCTCACGGTTCAGTTCCCACTTAAATGCAGGCCATGCCGGCGCTGTCCGGTGGGTCAGGCTGGCTTCATAGATCCCCTCCGCGATGGTTTTCGCCATTTTCAGGACGAGATTGAGCCTTGTGTTCTGGAGGACGAAGAATTCCATGAATCCGCTGACGTTGACGATGCCGGTGATGTGCATGTCCCCTACTTCCGGCAGGTCTTTATTGACTCCGGCGCCCGGCTTGACGGGTCCGTCTCCAATTTGGATGACTCCGACGCTTTTCAGGCGGCCCAGACATGCGTCGATTCCGATAATAAAGGGATTGAAATGCTTCTTTTTGATTTCGTTCAGTTTATCTTCCAGGTTCACGGCATGGATCGGGTCCTCCAATGTTCCGTATACATGGAAGGATGAAATGGATTTTTCCTCAAGGAGTGTGCCGACCAGCGGACCTAATGAATCACCTGTTGAGCGGTCTGTGCCAATGCAGACAAACACGATCGGACGGCAGCCGATGCCCGCAGGCAGAATATTCTTCAGCTCAGCAGCCAATTTTTCTGCAGAGTTTGTTTCTTCATGCGAGATTCTGGCAGAAGCCCCGCCTTTTTTGTCAAACAAGTTTGGTTTGAAGTTCATATAGGTCCACTCCCTTTTTAATCCTTGCCATGCCCGAAAAACAAGTATTTATACGTTTTTAACAGTATACGGAATTTTTGTGTAATCTATACATACCTGTATTATTTAATCGTTAAACAATCGGGTTTTTAACTGTTAAGCCATGAGAAAAATTGATAAAATAATTTTGTTTTACAGAGGGATTCGCACTGAGGGGCAAGATGCAGTATAATTTCATTCAAGCAATGGGCTTGAATTGCTTTCTGATTATTTTCACTAAATATGAGCAGGTGAAACCATGAGTCCTATTGAAAAAATGATAAACGGCATGATAGATAAGATTTCGAATGAAGAAACGTGGATAACCATTGGGGAAGGCATCTTTAAAGTTATGGCGATTCTGATCGTGACGAGCATCCTGATCAGGATCGGCAAGCTGGCCATCCGCAATATTTTTAAGGTGAGGACGCCGTCAAGGCTCCGAATCTCAGAGCGCAGGGAAGCCACCCTTCTGAAGCTGCTGGAGAATATGCTCACCTATGTGGTGTTTTTCGTTGCGGCAATCATGATATTATCGGTGCTGACAATTGATGTAAAAGCCCTTTTGGCCGGTGCCGGAATCGTCGGATTGGCTGTTGGGTTTGGGGCACAAAGTCTTGTAAAGGACATTATCACCGGATTTTTCATCATTTTTGAAGATCAGTTTTCAGTTGGAGATTATATCCGGATTGATCAATTTGAAGGAACCGTAGAAGAAATCGGGTTGAGGACCACCAAGATTAAAAACTGGACGGGTGAAGTTCATATCCTTCCGAACGGAAGCATTATGCAGGTGACTAATTTTTCATTAAATAATAGTGTGGCATTTGTGGATGTCAGCATTGCGTATGAAGGCGATATTGTGAAGGTTGAACAGGTCCTTCAGGAATTATTCGAAAAGCTCCCGGAAAAATATGAGGATATGGTCAAGCCGCCGGAAATTCTGGGCATCCAAAATATGGCGGCAGCTGACGTGATGCTGCGTGTAGTTTCAGAGACACTGCCAATGAGGCACTTTTATATTGCGCGCCAGCTGCGGAAGGAAATTAAGCTTTGTTTAGATGAGCATGGCATTGAAATTCCGTTCCCGCGCCTTGTGATGTACACACGGAATGAACAGGATAACCCAAAACTGAATGCGGAGGGATAAACATGGAGCAAAAAGAATTTGATTTACATGATGTGGTGGAAATGAAAAAGCCTCATCCATGCGGAGCTAACAAATGGAAAATCATCCGAATGGGGGCAGATATCCGCATTAAGTGCGAAGGCTGCGGACACAGCGTGATGATTCCAAGAAGGGAATTCGCCCGCAAAATGAAGAAAATTCTTGTTAAGCATGAGGAATAAGAGACAAACTGCAGGGAGATGAGGTTGTTGGCACAAACATTCAAGTCAGCCTGTCCCCTAAACTGCTGGGACAGCTGCGGCTTTCATGTAACAGTTGAAGACGGTAAAGTGACAAAGGTAGATGGCGATCCGGACCATCCGATAACAAAGGGGAAAATTTGCGGCCGCGGCAGAATGCTTGAAAGCAGAACCAATTCTCCGGAACGCCTGCTTCATCCGCTGAAAAAGGCAGATGGAGAATTTGTGCCCATTTCCTGGGAGCAGGCTTTGCACGATATTTCCCTGAAAATGAAGGAGCTAAAAGAAACGGATGGAACCACTTCAATCCTGCACAGCCATGATTATGCCAATGGCGGTTTGCTGACGAACCTGGATCAGCGCTTTTTCAACTGTTATGGCGGCGTGACTGAATTAGTGGGGTCAATCTGCTGGGGAGCCGGCATCGAGGCTCAGAGCTCGGATTTCGGAGATGCGTACAGCCATGGGCCTGAAGATATATTAAACAGCAGGCACATTGTCGTCTGGGGCAGAAATGTTGCCCGCACCAATATGCACCTGTATCAAAGGCTGCAGGAGGCAAAGAAACAAGGTGCCAAGTTGTATGTAATTGATCCAATTTATAATGCGACGGCTAAAATGGCCGACCGCTATTTTTCCATTAAGCCTGGGATGGATGGCTGGCTTGCGGCCGGCATCATGAAGGAAATGCTTCGTCTGGGATTGGAAGATAGAAGTTTCATAGATAGCTATTCAGTTGGTTTTGAAGATTTGATTGAATTGCTCAAAAGTGTAACGCTTGAGGAAATCGCAGAGAAAACGGAAGTGCCTGCTGAAGTGATGACCGAGCTTGCAGTGGTGTATGGCGATCGCCCCGTGTCCACTTTCTTTGGCCTGGGCATGCAGCGATACGAGAATGGCGGGAACACGATCCGGCTGATGGATGCTTTGATTGCCGTGAGCGGCAATATTGGGATTCCGGGCGGTGGTGCAAACTATGCCAACAGACAGGTAGGACAGAGTTTTGATGCGGCTGCCCTCACCCTCCCTGAGCGAAAAACGGCTTTCAGGCAATTTACGATGATGCGGCAGGCAGAAGGGATTTTAACAGCAAAGGATCCTGAGATTAAGATGATCTTCGTTACGTGCGGAAATCCTTTAACCCAGGTGCCTGACTCTTCAAGGGTACGCGAGGCTTTTGCAACTGTTGAGACTGTTGTCGTGATGGAGCAGTTTATGACAGACACGGCTAAAATGGCAGATTACGTTCTGCCCGTCGCAACTGTGTTTGAACAGGAAGATCTCTATTATTCTTCCATGTACCATCATTATGTCAACCATGGCCCGAAGCTGGCTGAACCGCCAGGCGAAGCGAAGCCTGATTTATGGGTGTGGACCGAGCTTGCCAAGCGTCTCGGATTCGGAGCTGATTTCGATTTTACAAGAGAAGAATTCATCAGCATGGGTCTCGGTTCGCTTAAAAAGCAGGGGATCACGCTTGATAGCATACGGAATGCCCATCATATGGAGCTTCCAGTTGATACGGTGCCTTGGAGAGACCGCCAGTTCAAGACGACAAGCGGCAAGTATGAATTTACCTCGTTCCGAAAGGGTTCCGAAAACAGGCTGACACTCGCTCTTCCCCGGGAAACAAAGTGGACCGATAAAGAGCGTGCCGAACAGTTTCCTTTTACCCTGCTGACGATTCATCCGCTCCGCTCCAATCATTCGCAGCATTATCACCTGTTGAAGCCGGAGCCTAAGGCAAAGGTGGAAATTGCCGATAATATTGCTGAAAAGCTTGGCCTGCAGGAGAACGATTACGTCAAAGTGTGGAATGACCGCGGAGAAATGAAGGGCTATGTCCATATTATGAAAAAAGCCCATCCGGATACCATCAATATCGATGAAGGCATCTGGGCAAAATTAGGCGGCCCCGTCAATAACCTTACATCCAGCAGGGAGTCGGACAACGGTCTTGGCAGCACATTGTATGACTGCCTTGTGAATATTGAGAAGGTTTAATAATAGCGGTGACAGGCACCTATACCAGTCAGGCAAAGTGGTATAGGTGCCTGTCACCTTTTCTTTACATTTCTCCGGCAACTATCTATAATTGTTAGAGGCTTGTTTAAATGAGAAACAATCGTATTTTTAATAGATGAAATAATGTTGAGGAGTGACTTGGATGGCTTTAACAGCTGGTATTGTAGGTTTGCCGAACGTCGGAAAGTCTACGTTGTTTAATGCAATTACCCAGGCGGGAGCGGAGTCTGCGAACTATCCGTTCTGTACAATTGATCCGAATGTGGGAATTGTGGAAGTGCCTGATCACCGTTTGAATAAACTAACTGAATTGGTTCAGCCGAAAAAAACTGTGCCAACGGCTTTTGAATTTACGGATATCGCCGGCATCGTAAAGGGTGCGAGCAAAGGGGAAGGTCTTGGGAATAAATTTCTGTCCCATATCCGTGAAGTGGATGCCATCTGTCAGGTTGTCCGCTGTTTTGCGGATGACAATATTACACACGTTGCGGGGAAAGTGGACCCGATCGATGATATCGAAGTCATCAACCTGGAATTGATTCTGGCTGATCTTGAGTCGGTTGATAAGCGAATTGGCCGTGTGAGCAAGCTGGCTAAGCAGAAGGATAAAGATTCTGTGATCGAGCTTGAAATTCTGGAGAAATTAAAAGAAGCGTTCGAAAATGATAAGCCAGCCCGTACTGTCGAGTTTACAGACGAGCAAATGAAGATTGTAAAAGGTCTTCACCTGCTGACAATCAAGCCGGTGCTTTACGTTGCAAACGTAAGCGAGGACGATGTAGCGGATCCTTCTTCTAACGAATATGTGCAGCAGGTAAAAGAATTTGCCGCAAAAGATAATGCGGAAGTCATCGTAATCTGTGCAAAAATCGAATCTGAAATTGCAGAGCTTGACGGGGAAGAAAAAGAAATGTTCCTTCAGGAGCTGGGCATCGAAGAATCCGGCCTTGATCAGCTGATCAGAGCAGCCTACAACCTGCTTGGACTGGCAACTTACTTCACAGCAGGCGTACAGGAAGTCCGTGCCTGGACATTCCGAAAAGGCATGAAAGCTCCTCAATGTGCGGGAGTGATTCACTCCGACTTTGAAAAAGGCTTCATCCGTGCAGAAACAGTTTCCTATGACGACCTTGTCGCTGCAGGAAACATGACAGCTGCGAAAGAAGCAGGAAAAGTCCGCCTAGAAGGCAAAGAATACATTGTTAAAGACGGAGATGTCATGCACTTCCGCTTTAACGTTTAATTATTTAGGGACCTCTATTTTTAGGGGTTCTTTTTTAATGATTCTTTCAAAATAATCTTCCATCTTCCAATTCACTCTAGTGTTATTGCTTTTGCATATTTAATGTGCTATAATTTCAACTTGTGAGTAATGTATATTGCTCCTTGCCCTTTGTGGGCCGTTAGACCAAAAGGAGGTGAAAGTGATGAGAAAGTACGAAGTTATGTACATCATCCGCCCAAACATTGAAGATGAGGCTAAAAAAGCCCTAGTTGAGCGTTTCAACACAATCTTAACTGACAATGGTGCGGAGGTTTCTGAATCAAAGGATTGGGGTAAGCGTCGCCTTGCATACGAAATCAATGATTTCCGCGATGGCTACTACCAGCTTATGAACGTTAATGCTGAAGCAACAGCTGTTGACGAGTTCACTCGTTTAGCTAAAATCAGCGAAGACATCATCCGTTACATCGTTGTTAAAGACGAAAAATAATAGATATAGACATTTTACCGAGAGGAGTTGATTCTGATGATGAACCGTGTTGTTCTTGTCGGACGTTTGACAAAGGATCCTGATTTGCGGTATACCCCGAACGGAGTTCCTGTCGCTTCATTCACTCTTGCCGTGAATCGTACTTTTACGAATCAGCAAGGTGAGCGGGAGGCAGACTTTATCAACTGTGTGGTATGGAGAAAGCCAGCTGAAAACGTAGCGAATTTCCTTAAAAAAGGAAGTCTTGCAGGTGTAGATGGCCGGATTCAGTCCCGCAGCTATGAAGGCCAGGATGGAAAGCGCGTTTACGTGACAGAAGTCCAGGCTGAAAGTGTGCAATTCCTTGAGCCGAAGAATAGTTCTGGCGGCCAGGGCGGCGGTAATCCGAACTACGGCGGTCCAAAAGATCAGGATTTCCCATTTGGAAATAACAGCAATCAGAATCAACGCCAGGATAATCGTAATCAGGGCAACTATACTCGCGTGGATCAGGACCCATTCGCAAATGACGGCCAAATCGACATTTCCGATGACGACCTGCCATTCTAATAGTGCCCGATTATGAACGGAAATATATAAAATAAAAAGCTAAAGGAGGTAACTGACCATGGCTGGAGGACGCAGAGGAGGACGTGCTAAACGTCGTAAGGTTTGCTTTTTCACTGCAAACGGAATCACTCACATCGACTACAAAGATGTGGATCTTCTAAAAAAATTCATCTCTGAGCGCGGTAAGATTTTACCACGTCGTGTAACTGGCACTAACGCTAAATACCAACGTAAATTAACGATTGCTATTAAGCGCGCTCGCCAAATGGCATTACTGCCATACGTTTCAGGTGAATAATTAATATGAAAAGACGCTGGTATCCGGCGTCTTTTTTATTATGTTCTCCTTTAGTACGGGGTTGTGTTAAAGTTAAAACCCCTTCTGAAATCGCGAAGGTTGAACCTGCATTTAATACTAGCTACAATAGAGCTTATATGGGTTCAAAAAGCCGGGAACAGATTTCCTCCTTTTTGGATACACAGTTTGAGGGGTGTATCAATGAATAATGTACATAAATTAACAGAAGGTGCCGTGCTTCTCGCAGTTTTCGCCGTGCTGCTTCTGATTTCGCTCTATGTGCCGATTCTCGGTACCGTTTCGGTTTTCTTCCTGGCTCTTCCGTTTATTATGTTTGCGGCAAAAAATAACCGGATGAGCGCGATTGTCTTTCTGACGGGAGGCGTCCTGCTTTCCCTGATTATCGGGTCCATCAAGGGGATTCCGCTTGCCCTGACATTCGGATTGACCGGTACGGTAATCGGTATTTTCATAAGGGAGAATAAAGGACGGGCTTCTTCCTTTATTGCGGGCACGCTTGTATTCCTTGCAGCCCTTTTGCTTCAGTATGCTGCAGCAGTTGCCTTTTTTAATATCAATATCATTAAAGAAGGCATCAGCATGATGGAAGAGTCCATTAAAATCTCACAAGGAATGCTCGAAGGATTCGGACAAAACGCAGATAAGGCAGTCGAGCAGCTGACAGCAGGCCTTAAAATGATTGAAACCTTAACGCCAAGTTTATTTGTCATGACATCGGTCATTTCTGTTTTTATCATTCAGCTTGTTTCCTTTCCGATCGCCAAACGATTCGGTATTAAGATTGAAGGCTTGAAGCCATTCAGGGAAATGAGCCTGCCGAAAAGCATATTATGGTACTATCTCATAACCATTATTGCTTCGTTCCTTTTTAATCCGTCAGAAGGAAGCTACTGGTTTATGGCCCTTGTCAATATTGCCTTCATTCTGCAGATTTTCATGGTCATTCAAGGCCTGTCCCTGATTTTCTTTTTCAGTCATTTAAAGGGGTGGCCGAAAGCGGTGCCTGTACTTGCTGCTGTATTTACATTTCTTATGCCATTTCTCCTTTATATTGTGAGGATATTAGGTATAATTGACTTAGGATTCGATTTAAGGCAAAGATTAGGAAAAAAGTGATGAACAACACTACTGTTTAGGAGCTGAAAACATGCCTTCGTATTTAGAAAAGCGGTCCATACGCTATCCGATTTTTGGATTGATGGGCATAACAGTGGTGCTTCTCGGTATATTGGCGTACTACAATTGGCTTTTTGCATTAATTGGGCTGTTTCTGGCCATCCTTCCTTTCTACTACCTTTTTCAGCTGAATCAAAAGCACCGGAAGGAGACGGAAGAATACATCTCTACCCTTTCCTACAGGGTGAAAAAAGTCGGCGAAGAAGCTCTGATGGAAATGCCGATCGGAATCATGCTGATTAATGATGATTATTACATTGAATGGACCAATCCCTTTTTAGCATCCTGCTTTGATGAAGATACGCTAGTCGGAAGATCGCTTTATGATGTCGCGGATTCGCTTGTTCCGCTTATCAAACAAGAAGTGGAAACAGAAATTATTACGCTTCATGACCGCAAATTCCGGGTGATCCATAAACCGGAAGAACGCCTTTTATACTTTTTTGATGTCACGGAACAAACTGAAATTGAGAAAATGTATCAGGAAGAACGGACAGTGATCGCCATCATCTTCCTTGATAATTATGACGAACTGACCCAGGCGATGGATGACCAGACGAAAAGCAGCCTCAACAGCCTGGTGACCCAGATATTGAATAAATGGGCACAGGATAATGGAGTCTTTCTGAAGCGGGTATCATCTGAGCGCTTTATCGCCGTATTTAATGAACATATTCTGCAGCTTCTTGAAAAAGGGAAGTTCACGATTCTAGATGATGTCCGGGAAACCACATCCAAGCAAAATGTTCCGCTTACGTTAAGCATAGGTGTCGGCACGGGGGTTTCCTCCCTTCCTGAGCTCGGTTCACTGGCCCAGTCCAGCTTAGATCTGGCATTAGGCCGCGGAGGAGATCAGGTGGCCATCAAGCAGACTAACGGGAAAGTCAAATTCTTCGGGGGCAAGACCAATCCTGTTGAAAAAAGAACCCGGGTCCGTGCACGCGTCATTTCCCATGCGCTGAAGGAATTGATTTCCGAAAGCGATAAAGTCATTATCATGGGCCACAAAAGCCCGGATATGGATGCAATTGGAGCCGCCATCGGGATTCAGAAGGTGGCGCGCCTGAATCAGCGTGAAGGCTATGTAGTGGTGAATTTCAGTGAACTGGATACAGGCGTCAGAAGGATGATGAAGGAAATTGAAAAGAATGAAGAACTCTTTTCAAAATTCATCACACCGGAACAGGCGATGGAAATCGCCACGGACGATACCCTGCTCGTGGTTGTTGATACCCACAAGCCATCCATGGTAATTGAGGAAAAGCTGCTTCATGCGATTGAACATGTGGTCGTCATCGACCATCATCGCCGCGCTGAAGAGTTCATTCATAATCCGCTGCTGGTTTATATGGAGCCATACGCTTCCTCTACAGCAGAACTGGTGACAGAGCTTCTGGAATATCAGCCGAAAAACGGCAGAATCGAAATGCTGGAAGCGACGGCACTGCTTGCCGGGATCATTGTCGATACGAAGAGCTTCTCACTGCGGACAGGATCGCGGACGTTTGATGCGGCTTCCTACCTGCGCGGACAGGGTGCAGATACCGTGCTCGTTCAAAAGTTCTTAAAAGAAGATGTAGATACCTACATCAAGCGGGCGAAGCTGATTGAAACCGTACAATTTTACAAAGAAGGCATTGCGATTGCCAAGGGTGAGCCGGATCAGATATTTGACCAGGTGCTGATTGCCCAGACGGCAGATACCCTGCTGACGATGGATGGCGTGGTTGCTTCATTTGTCATCTCAAACCGCTCTGAAAACATGATAGGGGTCAGCGCACGTTCCCTCGGGGATATCAATGTCCAGGTGATCATGGAAAACCTCGAAGGCGGCGGGCACTTAACAAATGCTGCCACACAGCTTCAGGATGCAACACTTGATGATGTTGAAGTCCGATTAAAAGAGGCTATAGATGAATACTTTGAAGGGAGAAAAAAGGAATGAAAGTAATCTTTTTAAAAGACGTTAAAGGCAAAGGGAAAAAAGGCGAAGTAAAAAATGTAGCAGATGGCTATGCACATAACTTTTTAATTAAGCAAGGGCTTGCTGTCGAAGCAAACCAATCGAGTATCAGCAGCCTGAATGCTCAAAAGAAGAAAGAAGAAAAGCTTGCTGCTGAAGAGCTTGCTGATGCAAAAAAACTGAAAGAAACACTTGAAAAGCTGACAGTTGAATTTACTGCAAAATCAGGTGAAGGCGGCCGCCTGTTCGGCTCCATCACAAGCAAGCAAATTGCTGAAGAGCTTCAAAAGAAGCACAGCATCAAAATCGACAAACGCAAGATCGAAATGGAAGATGCGATCCGCACACTTGGATACACAAAGGTTCCAGTCAAGCTTCATACTGAAGTAACGGCAACATTAAACGTACATGTAAAAGAAGCATAAAGCTAAGCTTCCATTAGTCGGATAAACTAATATTGGAAGTGGCTTTTGCCGATAAACATGTTAAAATAAAAGGGTTGATTAAAAATGTGATCAGTTTTTGCTGGTCACATTTTTTAAAGGGATTATAAGGGATTTTTATATAAATATAGATTTGCTTAATGTTTATTTTAAGGAGGTTTAATGAGATGAGTGATTTATTCGCGGATCGGCTCCCGCCTCAGAATATCGAAGCGGAACAGGCTGTGCTTGGGGCAATCTTTCTTGAACCCTCCTCTCTTACACAAGCATCTGAGATCTTGATACCTGAAGACTTCTACCGTGCGGCCCACCAGAAGATTTTCAATGTTATGCTGAAGCTGAGCGATCAGGGTAAAGCGGTCGACTTAGTGACCGTGACAGAAGAGCTCAGCGCAGCAAAACTGCTCGAGGATACCGGAGGGGTCAGCTATTTAAGTGAACTGGCCGGATCTGTTCCGACAGCGGCGAATATTGAGTACTATGCAAAGATCGTGGAAGAAAAATCACTGCTTCGCAGGCTGATCCGGACGGCGACGGGGATTGCACAGGACGGCTATACGCGCGAGGATGAAGTGGAAGTTCTGCTGGGGGAAGCAGAGAAAAATATCATGGAGGTTGCACAGCGCAAAAACGCCGGTGCCTTTCATAATATTAAGGATGTATTGGTGCGGACCTACGATAATATCGAGGAAATGCATAACCGTAAAGGGGATATTACAGGGATTGCGACTGGATTTACCGAGCTCGACCGCATGACAGCCGGCTTCCAGCGAAATGATCTCATCATTGTCGGTGCCCGTCCTTCCGTAGGTAAAACAGCCTTCGCCTTGAATATCGCGCAAAATGTGGCAACGAAAACCGGAGAAAACGTCGCGATCTTCAGTCTGGAGATGGGCGCCGAACAGCTGGTCATGCGTATTCTCTGTGCTGAAGGGAATATTGATGCCCAGAGACTTCGTACCGGCTCTCTGACAGATGAGGACTGGGGAAAGCTGACGATGGCGATGGGAAGCCTGTCAAATGCGGGTATTTTCATCGATGACACGCCGGGTGTCCGCATCCAGGATATCCGTTCCAAATGCCGCCGCCTCAAACAGGAGCAGGGGCTTGGCATGATTCTGATCGACTACCTGCAATTAATCCTCGGAAGCGGACGTTCAGGAGAAAACCGCCAGCAGGAAGTATCTGAAATCTCACGTTCCCTAAAACAGCTGGCACGTGAACTTCAGGTCCCTGTGATCGCACTGTCTCAGCTTTCCCGTGGTGTGGAACAGCGTCAGGATAAGCGTCCGATGATGTCAGACATCCGTGAATCGGGAAGTATTGAGCAGGATGCCGATATCGTGGCATTCCTGTACCGCGATGATTACTATGACAAAGAATCCGAAGATAAAAACATCATCGAAATCATCATCGCCAAGCAGCGTAACGGCCCGGTTGGAACCGTTCAGCTGGCATTCGTAAAAGAGTATAATAAATTCGTAAACTTAGAGAAACGCTTTGATGATTCATTCGCGCCGCCTGGTGCATAAAGAGGGCCTGCATATTGCAAGTCCTCTTTTTATATTTGTATTTTCATTGTTTCACGAACATATTTTCATATTTTTATTAAAATTGTTCGTGTTTTATTGACTATCACACATCACCTTGTTAAACTAAGATGGTTGAAATAAGTTACTTAATTAAAAATGAAAATAAATTTTAAAACCATGGGATTCCCGGAGGTGCTTGTTTAATGTCATCAGTAGTAGTAGTTGGAACACAGTGGGGAGATGAAGGGAAAGGAAAGATTACAGACTTCCTTTCTGAAAATGCAGAAGTAATCGCACGTTACCAAGGCGGAAACAATGCAGGACATACAATCAAATTCAATGGCGAGACATATAAGCTTCATTTAATTCCATCTGGAATATTCTACAGCGATAAAATTTGCACAATCGGAAACGGAATGGTTGTCGATCCAAAAGCGCTTGTAAAAGAATTGGCGTACCTTCATGACAAGGGAGTTACAACAGACAACCTGCGCATTTCAAACCGCGCACATGTCATCCTTCCTTACCACCTGAAGCTGGATGAAGTGGAAGAAGAGCGCAAAGGTGCAAACAAGATCGGTACAACGAAAAAAGGCATCGGTCCTGCTTACATGGATAAAGCAGCCCGCAACGGAATCCGCATCGCGGACCTTCTAGACCGTGAAGTGTTTGAAGAAAAGCTTGCGCGCAACCTGGAAGAAAAGAACCGCCTGCTTGAGCGCTTCTATGAAACAGAAGGATTCAAAATCGAAGACATCCTAGATGAATACTACGAATACGGCCAGCAAATCAAACATTATGTCTGCGACACGTCTGTTGTGCTTAATGATGCATTAGATGATGGCCGCCGCGTTCTGTTCGAAGGTGCACAGGGAGTTATGCTTGATATCGACCAGGGTACTTACCCATTCGTTACATCCTCTAACCCGGTAGCCGGCGGTGTAACAATCGGTTCTGGTGTTGGCCCTACAAAAATCAAGCATGTTGTCGGTGTATCAAAGGCCTATACAACTCGTGTAGGAGACGGCCCATTCCCGACTGAACTTGATAATGAAATCGGCAGCCAGATCCGTGAAGTAGGCCGTGAATACGGTACAACAACTGGACGTGCCCGCCGTGTCGGCTGGTTCGACAGCGTGGTTGTCCGCCATGCCCGCCGTGTCAGCGGAATCACAGATCTTTCTCTTAACTCCATCGACGTTCTGACTGGAATTGAGACATTAAAAATCTGTACAGCTTACCGTTATAACGGAGAAGTAATCGAAGAATTCCCTGCAAGCTTAAAAGTACTGGCTGAATGTGAGCCTGTATATGAAGAGCTTCCAGGCTGGACAGAAGACATCACAGGCTGCAAATCACTCGATGAGCTTCCTGCCAATGCCCGCCACTACCTGGAGCGCGTTTCCCAGCTGACAGGAATTCCATTATCCATCTTCTCAGTCGGCCCGGACCGCACTCAGACAAATGTAGTGTTAAGCCCATGGAGACAAAACTAATACTTGATTGGAAAAGCCCTGATTGGGGCTTTTCTTTTTTTGTGTGGCTGGACAAGGCGGGTGCGGTTGGTTTGGTTGTTTGGCCGCAGGTTCGGACTGTGGGAGGGGAAATTGCCGTCTTTGAGTCCGAAGTTGAGTCAGGTTCAGACAGAGAAAAGAGAAATGGCGGGTGCTGAGTCCGAAGTTAGGTCAAGTTCAGACAGAAAAAGGAGAAATTGGTGTTTTTGAGTCCGAACCCACATCTGATTTTTAATGGAGAAAAAATTAAAAAAGAGGAGTAAACAAAGAGAATTAGGGAAATGAATCCATAAACCGGGGAAAAGAACGCAAAAGAATACTCTTTTTAGGGAAAACCCATCCCAGCCAAGTGGCTGCAATCTAGCATTCAAACACCTACAGCTGCAGTCTTCCCAGCAAAAAAGAATTTTTTATAAAAAAGTTATTGCGCTTTTATAAAACTCTATGATATTATAAAAAGCGTCGCCAAGGTAGCAACCTTGGAAACACTAGAGCATGAGCCATTAGCTCAGTCGGTAGAGCAGATTGCAGCATCAGTGAATTGCTTCACCGAATAGCAATCTGTGACAAAGCACGCAGGGCTTTGGAACATCTGACTTAGCAGTATCAGGCTTTAGGCAACAGAATTTTAGTACGAGCCATTAGCTCAGTCGGTAGAGCATCTGACTTTTAATCAGAGGGTCGAAGGTTCGAGTCCTTCATGGCT
>NZ_MRTQ01000036.1 GCF_001956215.1 Paenibacillus sp. FSL R5-0490
GGAAAAACGCCTTCTTACAGGAACCGTCTTATGCCTGTCGTCCCTGGGCAGTCGCCTCCACATTTCGGGCAATCCTCCCAAAAAGGCAAATAACGCCTTTCTGTGAGGCTCGTCTTGTGCTTGAGGCCCGCAGGATGCGGGTCATGCAGACGTTGCCACAGGACGTGGCGATCTTAGTCTGCGTTCCTTCGGGGCAAGGCGCTTGCGCTTTTCTGTTCAGAAAGAAGTGGTAAATCATGCTAAGAGTCCAGCAAATCACTGGCGGGTATGCCGGTGCGCCGGTTGTAAAAAATATCAGCTTTGAAGTGGAAAAAGGGGAGCTTTTCGGGATATTGGGGCCGAATGGAAGCGGCAAGACGACGATTCTGAAGATGCTGAGCGGCATTTTGCCCCATACATCAGGTGATATTGTGATCAAAGGTAAGAACCTTTCAGAATATACACCGAAAGAACTGGCGAAAATCATGGCTGTTCTGCCCCAGCATTCCTCTCAGGCCTTTTCATATACCGTAAAGGAAACCGTTTCCCTTGGCCGCTATGCTCATCAAAAGGGCTGGTTCCAGAGCTGGACCAGCAAGGATGAAGAAGCGGTTAACCGGGTTATGGAACAGACGGGCATCTCCCGATTTCAGGATGCTGATATTCAGCAATTATCCGGCGGGGAAAGACAGAGGGTGTTTTTAGCACAGGCCCTTGCCCAGGAGCCGGAAATATTATTGCTGGATGAGCCGACGAACCATCTCGATTTGTCTTATCAAAAAGAACTGCTTGATCTCCTCTCCGTATGGTCAAAGGACTGCGGACTGACGGTGATCTCCATCTTCCATGATTTGAATCTGGCCGGCCTGTACTGTGACCGCCTATTGCTGCTGGAGAATGGTGAAGTCAATATTAACCATGTTCCTAATGAGGTTTTAAAAGAAGGGCGGATACGGGAGGTTTACAGGACGAAGATCGAGAAGCTGCCGCATCCAAGAGTGGCGGCCCCTCAGATGGTGCTGGTGCCTGAGCGCTCACAGGCAGAAAGCCAATTAGAGAAGCGCATCGATCCAGCCAGCCTGGAGGTACGGGAGGATTTGCTGGTCCTTCGCTCGCCATTTCCGCTTAAAACCATGTCTTCAGGTGTAACCGGATCGGGGACTGGCTGGAATCGGATTTTTCTTAACCGGCATGTGAGCAAGAATTATGACTGCAGCGATCATCGGGCAGAGATGGCGGAATTTGTACGGGAAATCGGCTTTGAACCCGGGGAAACTGTGGGGATGATGACCGCTGTATATATTGAGGATTACAGCAGCCAATTTTATGAAGAAGATACATTCTCTGTGTATGTGGTCGTGACAGCCGGTGTCGGCAATGCGGTTGATGCTTCGAAAAGTGAAGAGCATTCCTATCATCTGACTCCAGGTACAATCAATACTTGGATTTTCGTTAATGGCCATCTTACAGAGGAAGCCTTTATCCAATCCATTATGACCGCAACCGAGGCTAAGACCAGAGCACTAAATGATCAGAAAGTTATAGATGCCGTCACAGGGACGATAGCGACCGGAACATCAACTGACAGTATTTTGATTGCCGCCGCACAGCAGGGAGAAAACCTGGAGTATGCGGGTACCATTACACCGCTTGGCAAAGTGATTGGCAAGGGTGTCTACGAATGTACCGTTGAGGCGATAAAAAAATCGCAAAGCAGGATAAAAAGATGATTTTATATCACCTGTTCGCGCTAACCTTTGCCTGGTTACTGGATAAGCTGATAGGGGATCCGCCAAACTGGCCGCATCCGGTCAGGTGGATGGGTGCCCTGATACATAAACTGGAACAAGCTCTGAATAAAGGCCGCTTTAGAAAATTAAAAGGGAGCCTCGTGCTATTAATCGTGGTGCTGGCAGCAGGTGGCATCACCCTTTTCATTACCCGGCTCTTCTATGAAATTCATCCGATCGCAGGCATCCTGGCAGAAGGAATTCTTATATTCACAGCCATTGCTCAAAAGAGTTTAAAAGAGGCAGCGCTGGAGGTATATGAGCCTCTGGCAAAAGGGGATATGGAAGCAGCAAGAGTAAAGCTTTCATACATTGTCGGCAGGGATACAGATCGGCTGGATGAACCAGGCATTGTCCGGGCTGCCGTGGAGACAGTGGCGGAAAACACAAGTGATGGCATTACTGCTCCGTTACTTTGGGCCATGATTGGCGGTGCACCGCTGGCTCTGATCTACCGGGCCATTAATACATGTGATTCAATGGTTGGCCACATGAATGAACGATATATGGATTTTGGATGGGCTTCTGCTAAAGCGGATGATATCGTAAACTGGATTCCAAGCCGGATGACATCGGTTTGCATCATGCTCACACAAAAGCCGGAGTATGCTCCATATGGGGAGGCATGGGCAATCCTTTTAAGAGATGCACCGAAGCATCCGAGCCCGAATAGCGGCTGGGGGGAAGCGGCTGTTGCAGCACTTCTGGGGGTGCAGCTGGGCGGAATCAATTTTTATAAGGATGTCATCTCTAACCGTGCGACAATGGGGAAGCCAATGGTTATGCTTGAAAAAGAACATATCATAAAAAGTATCTCGATTATGAACAAAGCAGTTTTCCTATTTTTGCTTCTATTATGGACAGGAGGGATGTTTCTTGATCTGGCCTTCACACGGATCTAATCCGCAATATTTATATGAAGCGATGGATAAGCAAATGCCTGAGGAGCGGATTGATTTCAGTGCCAATATCAATCCCCTGGGCCCTCCCAGTGAATTAAAAGACAGGTGGGGAAGCCTATTCCCCTATATAACCGATTATCCGGATCCACATGGAGTGCTTTTAAAAAGCAAACTGGCGGCTGCAGAAGGGATAAAGGAAACACAGATTCTGGTGGGAAATGGAGGCGCCGAGCTGATTACCCTGATTGGCAGGATGATAGCAGGGAAACATGCACTGATTATTCAGCCGGCTTTTTCGGAATATGAAGAGGCTTGCCGGGTTAATAATTGTACAGTCTCTTATTATCAGCTGGAGCCTGAAGATTGGAATCTGAATATGGAAGCGCTATCCGAAAGTCTTAAAGCTGCTGATGCTATTTTCTTCTGCAACCCAAATAATCCGACAGGCGTCTACTACCCTAAAGATTTGGTGGAGAAGCTGATAGAGAAGTGTCAGATTCACAGCTGCCTGCTTATTATGGATGAAGCTTTTTATGACTTTGCCTTGGACTATCAATCTATTGTAATAGGAAAGGATTCAAATGTTGTGGTGCTGCGCTCCATGACGAAGATGTTTTCGATACCCGGCCTGCGCCTTGGATACATGATGGCAGGTGAGAGATTGATTGAAAGAGCGGCTGCTCTGAAACCGCACTGGAGCGTGAATGCCCTTGCTTTAAAAGCAGGAGAGTGGTGTCTGGACAGCAAGAAACATGTCAGGCTGACAAAGAATTTGATCCGGCAGGAGAGAGAGAGGCTGGTTTCATTTTACCGGAATTTGAATTTTGCTGTTTCTCCTTCTGCCGTAAACTTTTATTTATTAAGGGATCCCCGCATGGATGAGCAGCTGATTTTATTTCAATTTTTACTGGAAAAGGGAATTATCCCGAGGCACACGATGAATTTCCCCGGCCTGGAAGGAAGATGGCTGCGTTTTGCGATTAAGGGGCCGAAAGACAATGATGTGCTGATGGAGGCGATGAAAGAATGGCGGAAAGTTCGCTGATTTTTATCACGGGTGGCGTGCGGAGCGGAAAAAGCTCATTTGCAGAGAGGACTGCTTCCAGGCTCGCAGAGAAAACAGACGGAAAGCTTCATTACATTGCTGCCGGAAAAGCATACGATTCCGAGATGAAGGCGCGGATTCAGAGGCATCAGGATGACCGGGATAAGAGCGGCTTGGGCTGGAAAACCTGGGAGAAGCCTTCCGCCCTTGAAGAGATCTCGGGAAACTTTACCCATAAGGATATCATTCTTTTCGATTGCCTGACCACTCTCTTGAATAATGAGCTTTTTAGAGCGGAGGATAGTTGGCGGTCCAGAGAATTCCAGGAAAAACTTTCATCAGATATTCTCCAGGCCATCAACGAAATCCGCCAAAAAGGCAGGACCTTGATCATAGTCAGCAATGAAGTCCTGAATGAGCCAATTGGCGAAAACAAATTGGTATTTACATATGCGAAACTATTGGGGATGCTCCACAGGAAAATCGTAAAGATGGCTGATGAAGCCTATCTTGTTGAAGCAGGCATTCCTATTCAAATGAAAGGAGAGCCGGCATGAAAGGGATCATGATTCAGGGGACTTCATCCGATGTCGGGAAAAGCCTGATTGCTACTGCTCTTTGCAGGGCATTTGCAAATGAAGGATATCGAGTAGCTCCATTTAAATCTCAGAATATGTGCAACTATACGTATCAAACCAAAAAAGGAAAGGAAATCGGCAGAGCGCAGGGACTGCAGGCAGAGGCCGCCAAGACTGAAGCGAACGAATGGATGAATCCCATCTTACTTAAGCCTATGCCCGGCTGCCAATCCGAGGTTATCATGCTTGGGGATCATGCAGAAGTTGTTTTAGGAAGCTCTTATCAGAGTGATTATTATAAAAAGGGCCTTGAAGCAATTACGCTGTCACTTCAGAAATTGCAGGAGAAGTATGAGATTCTGGTACTGGAAGGAGCAGGGAGCCCGGTCGAGATCAATTTAAAGGAAAAAGAGCTTGCTAATATGAAGGCTGCGGAAATGGCGGATGTTCCCGTGATTTTGGCAGCGGACATTGAAAGAGGCGGAATTTTCGCAAGTATAATCGGAACGCTGGAGCTATTAAGTCCTCAGGAGCGAGACCGGGTAAAAGGCATCATTATTAATAAATTTCATGGGAATCCGGAGCTTTTTGAGGACGGGAAAAGCTGGATAGAAGAAAAAACCGGGCTTCCGGTACTTGCTGTTCTCCCTTACATAGGCCAGCATGGAATTCCTGTTGAAGATTCCCTTTCTGATGGACCTGCAGCCGCTCATCCGGAAACAGTGGATGACAGCAAATATGATGAGCTGTCTGAAGCGATGCTAAAGCATCTTGAATGGGAAAAATTAAAGGAAATCGTCTTTAGCTGGAGAAAACAGAATGAAATGGCTTAAAGGATTATTGATCAATCTTCAATTTTTCACAAGCATTCCCATTCCGATTTCCCTGCCCATGGATAAGCCTCATCTGGAGAAGGCCATCAGAACTTTCCCTATAGCCGGCCTCATTCAGGGTGGGATTTATGCATTTATTCTTTATGCTTTTCTTGAATGGACTCCCTTTTCACCATTGGCAGCAGCCTTTGCGGTTTGGCTGGCCGGCATTTTACTGACTGGCGGGATCCATCTTGATGGGTGGATGGATGCGAGCGATGCGTTCTTCTCCTATCGCGATCAGAAGAAGCGGCTTGAAATCATGAGTGATCCCAGGGTGGGGGCGTTCGGGGTGCTGTCTGTTATTGTCCTGCTGGGTGCCCGGTTTCTATTTATCTATGAAATTGTGCTTTTATCAAATCCAACTTCCTATTTTTTAATAGCCATGATTCCCTTTTTAAGCAAGATGGTAATGGGGACATTGCTGATAAACGTTAAGGGGGCCAAAAAAGAGGGGCTGGGCTCATTATTTCAGCAGGCTGCTGTTAAAACCACCCTGTCTATTTATCCTGTCTTCCTTCTGGCCGCCGCGGCAGCTGCTTGGCTGGCTGGTTACCCGGCTATTGTTGGATTTCTTTTCATGGTTCTTTTTTCAATCTTGTTTTTCGTATTATTATCAAGAAAAGTCATTGCCTGGTTTGGCGGAATGACAGGGGATGTCCTTGGGGCCAGTGTGGAAGGGACGGAGGTGCTTTTATGGATGATACTGTGGCTGTTGCATTATTTCGTCATGGGCTGACAGAAGCTAATAAGTCCCATGCTTATCTGGGGTGGACAGATTCTCCTCTGTGTCCGGAACATAAGAATAAGCTTGCCCCGGCCCATCAAGGCTACAGAAGAATTTTTGCAAGTGATTTAGGCAGATGCATGAAGACGGCGGCTATTCTTTTCCCGGATCATTCTATTGAACCTTGTCCTGAATGGAGAGAAATGCATTTTGGAGAGTGGGAAGGCAGGACATATCAAGAGCTGAAAGATAACGAGGCATATCAAAAATGGCTGGAAGACCCTTTCTCAGGGGTGCTGCCTGGAGGAGAATCCTTTGCATCCTTCACAGCAAGAGTGGATAAAGGGTGGCAGAATTTAACAGATCAATTGCTTCAGGGAAATAACAGAGATGCAGCTATTATTACACATGGCGGAGTCATAAAGTATCTTCTTGTAAAGTATGCACCGGAGCAAAAAGAATTCTGGGAGTGGCAAGTTCCATTTGGAAGAGGTTATGAGCTTAGATGGACACGGGAAGCGTTTAGGAGGGGAGAGCGATGCACTTCATTACAGGAGGCAGGTTTAACGGGAAGTCCGAATGGGTGAAGGATTTTTATCAATTGGCAGACACTCCTCATAAATGGATTTCAGCTTATCAAAGTGAGTCGGCTGGCGATCTGGATCAAAGCCTGATTATTTTTGAGGGAATTGAGGCAATGATTCGGGAGTGGACACAAGAGTTGGAGTTTGAAGAGATTCGGGACAAATGGCAGGAGATGCTAAAAAAGTGGCTCCAATGGGAAAAAGAAGATGTTAACCGGAAAATCGTCTTAATCGGAGCTGATATTTCAAAAGGGATTGTTCCGATGGAGGCGCTTGACCGAAAGTGGCGGGATGCAGCAGGATGGGCCTTTCAGGATGCCGCTGCTGCTGCAGATAGAGTCGATTTGATTTGGTATGGCATCAATCAAAAAATAAAATGAAATGGGGAATCGCTGATGAAACTTTATACACGGACTGGTGATGAGGGAAAAACAAGCATTATCGGAGGCAGAGTGGAGAAGGATGATGTAAGGGTTGAAGCCTATGGAACAGTGGATGAAGTCAACTGTTTTGTCGGGCAGGCCATGACACAGCTGGATCCGGCCATTTTTCAGGATGTCCTGGAGGATCTGGAGAAGATTCAGCATGAGCTTTTTGACTGTGGAGGCGACCTGGCGAATGTTACGAAAAAGCGGGAGCTTAAATTGACGAAGGATTCTGTTGATTATTTGGAGACTAAGATTGATAGATTGATTGAAGAAGCGCCAAAGCTGGAAAGGTTTATTCTGCCTGGAGGAGCACCTGCATCTGCATCCATTCATATTGCCAGGACAGTAACCCGGAGAGCGGAGCGTCTTGTGGTCTCACTAAAAAAAGCGGATCCGGAAACTTCTGCAGTAGCACTGAAATTCCTGAATCGCTTGTCTGATTACTTCTTTGCCCTGGCCAGGGTGATTAATTTCCGCTTGAACCAGAAAGATGTAGAATATGTGCGCAGTGCGAATGTATTCCGTGAAGGAAAGCGCAAGGAGGATAAGTAATGAAAAGCATGCGATTGAGCATGGCCGCCATGCTGATTGCATTGACAGCAATCGGTGCAGCGATTAAAGTTCCGGCCCTTATCGGAAGCGTGGCACTGGATTCATTTCCTGCTTTGTTCGCCGCTGTGCTGTTTGGCGGCTATGGCGGAGCGGCCGTTGCAGCCATCGGGCATCTGCTGTCAGCATTATTGGGCGGCTTGCCTTTAGGGCCCCTTCATCTCCTGATTGCCGTTGAAATGGCATTTCTCGCCTTTGTATTCAGCTCATTATACCAGAGAGGCAGGCACTGGCTTGCTGGGATTCTTTTTGTGTTAGGCAATGCCTTTGCAGCCCCGCTTCCATTTATCTTCTTAATGGGGCAGGCCTTTTACCTGGCAATTGTGCCTTCCCTTTTTATAGGTTCTGTGATTAATGCTGTTATTGCTTATATAGCGATTCCAAGACTTGTTAAGTTCGTGGGACCGGCTTTGGCCGAAGCAGGTGGTGAGCAGTGAGGGATGTCTTAAGCTTCCCTTTTAATGCTGAAGAAACCATTGTGGTAGCCAGTGATAACAGCGGAGCAATCGGCGAGAAAGAGCAGGATGCTGTCCGTGTTCCTTACGAGACCGTTTCGTATTATTCCTTCCGTGTTGCTGTCATGGAATGCATGTCTGCAGGTGCTCAGCCATTTGCTGCTGTCCTTCAGAATTTCTGCGGAGATGATGCCTGGGACCAGCTTATACAGGGCATTAAAAAGGGCGCAGATGAATTAGGCCTTACGGAACTGCAAATCACCGGCAGTACAGAAAGCAACTTTAACCTGCTTCAATCTGCGGTAGGCTTATCTGTACTTGGCAAAAGGAAGGGAGAGCTTCCTGCTGATACCCTAACGAATACAGATGATACAAGGATAGCGGTGATCGGTTCCCCATTGGTGGGCCAGGAGCTGATTGAGAGGGAGGCGGAGGCAGCACCCCTGAAACTATTTAAAGCAATAAATTCGATAGATGAGATTGTAACTCTTCCAATAGGTTCAAAAGGAATACTGAAGGAACTGAATGGCCTATTCTCCAATAAAGAATTTAAGGAGAATGATTTTGAAAACCATTTGGACCTTAATAAATCAGCTGGTCCTGCTACTTGCTTTATCGCTGTTTTTCCGGAGTGGAAATCCGAAGAAATCAGTAAGATTGCAGGAGGTTATCTTCACGTGCTGGAAAGCAGGACATAAAAAGGCTCGCTAAAAAACGAGCCTTTTTATTATGCCTTTTTCTCCCACTCTTCCCTCAGTACACCCATCCGGATGCTGTCATAATATTCCCCGTTTACGATCCGGCACCTTCGCATTCTTCCTTCAAGCTGCATGCCAATCTTTTCAGCTGCTTTCATCATTCTTTTGTTGCCGGACCAGGTGGTAATGCCCACCCGGGCAAGCGGGAGCGATGAAAAAAGATAATCGACCCAGAGAGTAAGTGCTTCCGTGCCATACCCGCCATTCCAATAATCAGAATCGTAAATAATAATACCAGCCTCAAGCCAGTTAGAACCGCGATGCTCCCAGTAATATCCCACGGTGCCGATCACTTTTTCAGATGCTTCAATTACCATGCTGCGAGGCGGATGTTCTTCTGCCTTTAGGAGGAATTCCTGTTTATATGTTTCATAGTCTTTATGCTCAAGAGGAAAATAGGGAGCATCCCATTTTTTCCACTCAGGGCTGTCCGTTCCATAAATATAGTTCCATAAAATGGGCAAATCCTCTTCCTGTATGGGACGAATCTTTGCCTTTAGGGCAATATCTTCGATCAAAGCAGGTACACCTCCATTAAATCTTAGTAAAAAACCGCACGTCTAATAATAATCATTCCATAGTTTTACATTCTTTTAAAAGGAGAAAATACCTCCTATATTGAAATCATATCATGAATAGAAATTATGAAGAGGTGAACATAATTGGAATTGAAGATGGGTTATGTTATTTTATATGCGGAAAGCCTGGAAAGAACGAAGCATTTTTATGGTGAATTGCTGGGCCTGAAGCTTAGGAATGAATTTGGAACTTACATCGAGTATGATACAGGCAGCACCATTCTTTCCTTCAATACGAGAGAAGGCGGACGGGAAGTCACCGGGCTGCCAATACCGGATGGAGCGAGGAAGGAGCAGACATTCGAGCTTGGTTTTGTGACGGAAGAAGTGGAAGCTGTTGTGGAAAAGCTCAAGGCCGCAGGGGTGCCAGTCCTGCTCGATCCTGTTGAAAAACCCTGGGGACAGAAAGTGGCATATGTGGAAGATCCGGATGGGCATTATATTGAGATTTGTTCACCTATCGGTTAAAAATGACTCTGTTTCAGGGTCATTTTTTTTGTTGGATATATAGTAATCGTGAGATTTCAAAAGAAAAAACAAGATTATAAGGGTTATTTGCGCTTACATGAGAGCTTGTAAATATAAGTATATGTGTTATGATTCTATATGTTTTTGTCGGCCCGACTTTGATGAGAGTTCAAAGTCATTACTATAAATCTATTAGAACGAGGTGTTTATTTGAGAGTTTTAACAAAAAAAGAACAATGGTTTGGCAATGTGAAGGGAGACATCCTTGCTGGAATCGTAGTGGCATTGGCGCTGATTCCTGAGGCGATTGCTTTCTCTATTATTGCGGGTGTCGATCCGATGATTGGATTGTATGCTTCGTTCTGTATTGCTGTAACCATTGCTATAGTAGGCGGAAGGCCTGGAATGATTTCTGCTGCAACCGGTGCGATGGCGTTATTGATGGTTACTTTAGTAGCTGATCAAGGACTGCAGTATTTATTTGCTGCGACTATTTTGACGGGAGTCCTGCAGATCTTATTTGGTGTGCTTAAATTGGCCCGCTTTATGAAATTTATTCCCCGTGCCGTTATGATTGGATTTGTTAACGCACTGGCGATTTTAATTTTTATGGCTCAGCTGGAGCAATTTGTAGATGCAACTTGGGTGATGTATGCAATGGTTGCCGGTGCATTGGCGATTATTTATCTTTTCCCGAGATTTACGAAAGCCGTGCCATCTCCTCTGGTAGCGATAATTGTTATTACGATCATTGCCATCATGACAAAGAGTGATGTGCGCACAGTTGGCGATATGGGAACCATCACATCAGCTCTTCCGGCATTCTTTATACCGGATGTTCCATTGAACCTTGAGACTCTGAAAATTATTTTCCCTTACTCTATTGCCCTTGCGATTGTGGGCTTGCTTGAATCTCTGCTGACTGCATCGATTGTGGATGACATGACCGATACGGCCAGTGATAAGAACATGGAAAGCCGCGGACAGGGAATTGCAAATATCGTGTCCGGTTTATTCGGCGGAATGGCAGGCTGTGCGATGATTGGACAGTCCGTCATTAATGTGAAATCCGGAGGAAGAGGCAGGCTGTCAACGCTAGTAGCCGGCGCATTCCTGATGTTTCTGATTTTAGTATTAGGCAATATTGTTGTGCAAATACCGATGGCTGCTCTAGTTGGTGTTATGATCATGGTATCGATCGGAACATTCGACTGGTCATCCATAAAGAGCCTTGCTAAGACGCCTGTCACAGATTCGATTGTTATGATAGTAACGACTGTGACAACTGTTTTTACCCATGACCTGTCCAAAGGAGTTTTTGCCGGGATTATCCTGAGTGCGATCTTCTTTGTCGCTAAAATTTCGAAAGTGCATGTTGCTTCACGAATTGAAGGAGATAAGAAAATATACGCTGTAACAGGCCAAGTTTTCTTTGCTTCTGTAGATGAACTTGTAGCAGCATTCGACTTTAACGAAGAATTAAAAGAAGTTGAAATTGATTTTACACAGGCGCATGTCTGGGATGACTCAGGTGTCGCTGCCATCGATAAAATAGTGCTGAAACTTCGGGATCAGGGAGTTTTAGTCCGCCTGACCGGATTAAACGCACCAAGCTCGAACTTGATTAACCGTTTAGGGGTTCACCGTAAACCCGGTGCAAACCTATCGGGCCATTAGGAATAATTGAATGCCACAGTCTGCTTTGACTGTGGCATTCTTGTCATTAAACCAAAAAAGATGCCCCGGCAGGGACATCTTTTTTCAATCAGCCGGCTTTCACAGCCGATTGTGGCTGAAGCTTCTTCTCTTTGCCGCTTGCCTTATCAGACAGCAGGGTCAATGCACCGTCACCAGTTACATTGCACGCAGTTCCGAAGCTGTCCTGGGCAAGGTATAGGGCAATCATCAGCGCGAGCATGGTTTCATTGAATCCGAGCATGCTTTCTAGCAGACCAAGTGCGGCCATGACAGCTCCTCCGGGAACACCTGGAGCCGCGATCATTGTAATTCCAAGCATTAATATGAAAGGCAGGATTTCTGCAAATGATGTGGTTTGTCCCTGCAGCATCATTACGGCAATCGCACAGCTCACAATGGTAATTGTGCTTCCGGAAAGATGAATCGTTGCCAGTAATGGTACAGAGAAATCCGCCACTTTTTCGCGTGCACCAAGCTTTTTAACCTGTTTAAGCGTAACAGGAATCGTGGATGCGGATGACTGGGTTCCAAGCGCCGTAAAGTAAGCAGGCATCATATTTTTCATGAGTCTTAGCGGATTGGCTTTCATCAGGCTGCCTGCCGCTGAATATTGAAGCAGTAAAAATAAAAGATGAAGAGCAATAATCATGACAAAGACTTTGGCAAATACAGAAATAATGGCGCCAACCTGGCCGCCCTGCGTCATATTGGCGAAGATCCCGAAAATATGGACAGGAAGCAAAGGAATGATGACCTTTTCAATCAGTTTTTCAATAATATCACGGAAATCATTCATCGCATTTTGCAGAGTGTTTCCTTTGATTGCGGCCAATCCCAGGCCTAAAGTGAATGAAATCAGCAGTGCCGTCATGACACCCATTACCGGAGGCATGTCCACCTGGAAAAAGGGTGAAAGCAAAGCATCCTCAGGATTCTCAAACTCTTTGAAGTTTTGGTTTTTTAATAGAATAGGATATAACACCGTCGCAGAAAAATAGGCAATTAAACCGGCAGTGACTGTGGAAGCATAAGCAAAACCGGTTGTAATCCCAAGCAGTTTCCCTGCCCCTTTCCCCATGCTGCCGATTCCTGGCGCGATGAATCCGATAATAATTAACGGAATCGCGAAACCAAGAAAGTTTCCGAACAGTCCATTAAAAGTAGCAAATAGCTGAATAAGCCATTGGGGAGAAAAAGAACCTATTAAAATACCCAATGCAATAGCAGCAATAATTCTGGGAAGCAAACCGAACTTCATTATTTTTGTCCTCCTAAAAAATACAATTGTTTTTGTTAGGGGGATTATATCCTTTTTTGCAGCAAAAGTTAATAGATAAAACTTTTGTTTTAATAATAAAAAAACTCTGATTATTACTTGCGGATTAAGGGTTTTGCTGTATGGCAACGAGGTAAACGTTTTCCTAAAATAATTATTTCCGAAAAAGGAAATTATTTATGTTTAAGATAAGAAAAGTTTCCTTTTTCAGCGCTCTGTCATACATATAGAAATATGGGCGTATAGGCAGAAAAAAATTCCTGAAGAATTGAACATGTAATCACTCCCTTTCTTAAATGTGAAAGTGTTACAATATAGAATAGCTTGAATGCACATATAAATCAGTTTAAGAAAAATAAAACGGCATGAAAAGCCGGTTAGTCCATGATTGAATATTGGAGGTTCTTTTTATGAAAACAAAGGTTGGCCTTTTATACGGCGGAAAGTCAGCGGAGCATAAAGTTTCTATGCAGACTGCAATGGCTGTCATTAAAGCATTGGATTTAGAGAAATTTGAAATTCATCCTATTTATATATCTGAAGAAGGCCGATGGGTGAAAGGCCCTCAATTGCAGGGTCCTGTTTCCAATGTAAAGGAGCTGGAATTCTCCCAGGGGGAAGCACTTCCACCAACAGCATTGGCACCGACCCTTTTCCAGGATGCACAGGAGAAAGGCCCATTTGATGTCATCTTCCCGCTGCTTCATGGTCCGAACGGGGAAGACGGCACAGTTCAGGGGCTGCTTGAGCTCTTAAACCTGCCATATGTGGGGAATGGAGTATTGGCTTCATCAGCGGGCATGGATAAGGTCATCATGAAAAATATATTTGCACAGGCAGGCCTGCCGCAGGTGAAGTATGTCTGGTTTATCCGAAGTGAGTGGGAAAGTGAAACAGAGGCAGCGTATGAAAAAGTGGAAAAAGAACTCGGCTACCCGTGTTTCGTAAAACCGGCCAACCTGGGTTCCAGTGTGGGCATCAGCAAGTGCATGAACCGCTCAGAGCTTGAAGGAGCATTTAAAGAAGCTTTCCAATTTGACCGTAAAATCATTATCGAAGAAGGCGTCACTGCAAGAGAAATTGAAGCTGGCGTGCTGGGCAATGATAATCCGGAATGCTCTGTTGCCGGTGAAATTGTGCCGAAGGTTGAATTCTATGACTATAAAGCGAAATATGAGGATGGAGACACAGCATTAATCATTCCTGCTGAAATTTCCGAAAGTGAGTACAGTGAACTGAGCGACATGGCCATTAAGGCATTTAAGGCCCTTGACTGTTCAGGTCTTGTCCGGGCTGATTTCTTCTTAACAAGAGAGGGTAAGCTATACATTAATGAAGTCAACACCATGCCGGGCTTTACACCTTTCAGCATGTTCCCGCTTCTGTGGAAGCATACGGGAGTAGAATATCCTCAGCTGATTGAAAAGCTTGTCAATCTGGCCATCGAACGTCATGCTGAGAAACAAAGCATTAAACACACCATGTAAAAGGGCATAACTGTTGAAGGAAACACGGCATTTTTGCCGTGTTCCTTTTGTTCATACATAAATGGCAAAATCAGGATTATCTACTGTCTTCTGATTTTGCCCAATTGGAGGCGCCATATGATTAAGAAAACACTTCAAGAAATTACACAGATGATTAAAGTAGATAATGACGTATCTTCTTTTAATGACACATCCATACAGGGCGTGAGCATTGACTCCAGAAAAATCGGGAAGGGCAATTTATTTGTTCCTTTCAAAGGGGAAAATTCGGATGGCCACCGATTTGTAGAAGATGCCATTGAAAAGGGGGCAGCCGCAGCCTTTTGGCAAAAGGATGTTCCCAATCCTCCACTGCATCTTCCAATCCTCATTGTTGAAGATACACTGACAGCTCTTCAGGAGTTGGCGAGAAGCTATCGTAATGAATTAAAGGTAAAGGTCGCAGGAATCACAGGAAGCAACGGCAAAACAACGACCAAGGATATGACCGCAAACCTTCTGTCACTAAACTATAAGGTTCAAAAAACGGAAGGCAACTATAATAACCATATCGGTCTTCCCCTAACCATTCTGGCACTTGAGGAAGATACGGAAATCGCCGTACTGGAAATGGGAATGAGCGGAAGAGGAGAAATCGATTTTCTTACGAAGCTTGCCCGTCCGGACGCCGTGATCATTACGAATATAGGGGAATCCCATCTACAGGATTTAGGTTCCAGAGAAGGAATTGCAGAAGCGAAGCTGGAGATCATAAATGGCCTTCAGGAAAATGGCCTGGTTATTTATTACGGTGATGAGCCGCTTCTTGATGAAAAGCTGAAAACCTACAATGGTTCGGCTGCATTAAGAACCTTTGGCAGAACCGGGAAAAACGATGTGTATCCGGTGGATATCGAGCAGAATGACAAGGGCAGCACATTTGGGATCAATGGATCCAGCGAGAAATTTTATCTGCCTGTACTGGGCACCCATAATGTTCTAAATGCCCTGGCAGCGATGATTGCAGCGTCCCATTTCGGCGTTCCGTACGAAAAGATGAACGAAGGCTTTGCAAGCTTAAAGCTGACGAATATGAGAATGGAGCTGCTCGAGGGTAAAATGGGTGAAAAAATTATTAATGATGCCTATAATGCCAGTCCGACATCCATGAATGCAGCCATTGAACTGGTCGCCAATCTGCCTGGCTATAAAAAGAAAGTTCTCGTTCTTGGCGATATGCTGGAGCTTGGTCCGCAGGAGGAGGATTTCCATTACTCCACTGGGAAATCTGTGGATGCAAAAAAGGTTGATTACGTGTTTACTTTTGGCAAGCTTGGCGAATTTATCGCCAAGGGGGCGAAGGAAGTCCTGCCTCATGAACGGGTGGCGGCCTTTACTGACAAACAGAATCTCATTCAAGAACTGAAGAAACATGTCGACCAGGAAACCATTGTGCTGGTCAAGGCATCCCGTGGCATGAAGCTTGAAGAAGTTGTATCAGCTCTTCAATAGTTTCTTTGACAAGCTTTTAGCTTTAACAGAAGGGGTGCAGGACTGATACAGCATAAAGATTTTCAGCAAGATCATTTTGAAAAATAAATAATTGTATATATCTGTTATTATAGGAAACAAACCCCTGTTCCACGTGAAACAGGGGTTTAAATTGTTTTTATCGCAGTCTAACGGGCAGTAGGCCCCCTGCTTACAGACTCAGAGGAATCAAAGTAGGATAAGCGGGGGTTAAACTGCCCGTAAAGGCCCGATTGGTTCAACTAACAATCAGTGGGAAAAAGAACCCCCCACTGATTGAAGTTTCACTTTATATAGTTCCTTCGTTGTAATTTTTATCTTCCAACAGGTTTGATTAGTATGGCAAAAAGGAAAAAGTGTAAAATAAACTGAACATAAATTGAAAAAATGGCGGTGACTCGTGAATGATTGGCTGCATGTGCATACATGGTTTTACAGGAGCTCCATTTGAAGTGGAACCATTGGCAGAGTACTTAAAAGAGCATACAGACTGGGAGATTTCCGTGCCGACATTGCCGGGTCATGGCGATGAATTGAAGCTAAAAGGAATTGCCTATAACAAGTGGATTGAGCATGCAGAGGAAGAGCTGAAGAGGCTGATAAGCCGCTGTGATAAAGTTTATGTCATCGGCTTTTCAATGGGCGGCCTGATCGCCAGCTATTTAACGGTTCATTACCCTGTAGATAAATTGGTCCTGCTTAGTGCTGCTGCCTATTACGTAAACCCAAAGCAGCTATTCTTCGATATTAAAGAGATGGTAAGAGATGCTTTCAGGGGGAATCTGGCTGACAATGAAATGTTCGTCAGATATAAGCGGAAAATCAGTGCGACACCGATTACAGCAACACTGCAATTCCGCAGGCTTGTGGCTTCTATCAGGCCTATTTTAAATCAGATCACTGTGCCGACATTGATTGCGCAGGGTGAAAGTGATGGAGTTGTGCCTCCGAGAAGCGCCAGATATTTATATAATAATATTGGTTCATCGGCCAAAAAATTAATTTTTATAAAAGACTCAAAGCATCTTATCTGCCATTGCGGGGAAGGGGACCGCCTCTTTCAGGAGATCCTTGGCTTTCTGCAAAAAAAGCCTGAATGATAAGGTTTTCAGCCAGCCCTTCAAGTTTGCAATGCTTACTTGAAAATGGTAATATAAACACCAAAGTGCCAACAGGAACTTCTTTTGAGAACCCGGACATACTCCAGCAGGAGAATGTCTTTTTTCATTAAATACAGAAGTATTGCTGAAAAAGCATACTTCAGTAAGGCCATAATTAGATGAGTGCTTAAATGTGCTTATCTTAAGAGACCTGATTGTCCGTGAACAATTTGGATAGAATTTACCCTCATCCTTTCCTCAAGCGGGTTTCATAGTGAGTGGGACTCTTCTTAACGAAACATAACCGCACTTTTTATAAAAATAAGAAGTTACAGCATCTAGATGCCGGGTACGCCGGTAAAAAGGCTCCTTACAGGGTGCCATAACATTTCTTATAATCGTCCGGAAGAGTGACTCATAGGCCAATTTTTCAGGAGAACTCCTGCCTGCAGGTTTGCAGGGACAAAATTTTTCTATGATTAGAAGGAGAATGAATACATTGACAAAGTTTCAAGACTTGGGCATCAGCCCGGAGACAATGAAATCACTGAAACGAATGGGATTTGAAGAAGCGACTCCTATTCAGACACAGACCATTCCATTAAGTTTGGAGAATAAAGACCTCATCGGGCAGGCGCAGACAGGAACAGGAAAAACGGCTGCATTCGGAATCCCGATGATTGATAAAATCGATAACACGAAAGATTTTATTCAGGGAATTGTTATTGCCCCAACACGTGAGCTGGCGATTCAGGTATCGGAAGAACTGTATAAAATCGGCTACGGAAAAAGAACGAAAGTCCTTTCCATTTATGGCGGCCAGGATATTAATCGCCAAATCCGCGCTTTAAAAAACAAACCGCATATCATCGTGGGAACGCCGGGACGTATTCTGGACCACATCAACCGCAAAACTTTGCGTTTGGACCATGTCCATACGGCCATCCTTGACGAAGCGGATGAAATGCTTAACATGGGATTCATTGATGATATTGAAGCGATTCTTGCGCAAATTCCTGAAGAGCGCCAAACACTGCTCTTCTCTGCTACAATGCCAGCGCCAATCCGCAGAATGGCAGAACGCTTTATGAAGGACCCTCAGGTTGTCCGCGTACAAGCTAAGGAAATGACTGTTTCATCTATTGAACAATTCTATGTGGAAGTGCATGAAAAAAATAAATTTGATGTGCTGACAAGACTTCTGGATATTCAATCACCGGAATTGGCGATCGTATTCGGACGCACAAAGCGCCGTGTTGATGAATTGGCTGAAGCCTTGAATCTTCGCGGATACATGGCTGAAGGAATCCATGGTGACTTAAGCCAGGCTAAACGTATTTCTGTTCTCAGGAAGTTCAAAGAGGGTAGCATTGATGTCCTTGTGGCAACAGATGTGGCAGCGCGAGGATTAGATATTTCCGGCGTCACGCATGTCTACAACTTTGACATCCCTCAGGATCCTGAAAGCTATGTTCACCGCATCGGCCGGACCGGACGTGCAGGAAAAACGGGTGTTGCGATGACCTTCATCAATCCGCGCGAGAAATCGTATCTGCATGTTGTGGAACGTACAACTAAGAAAAAGATGGAACGCATGGATGCTCCAACACTGGATGAGGCACTAGAGGGCCAGCAAAAAGCTGTAATGGAAAAAATCATGCAAACCATCGAGGAAAACAATCTTGGAAGCTATAAAGAAGCGGCAGATCAGCTTCTGGCACAAAAGGACGCTTCAACAGTTGTCCAGGCAGTGCTGAAGATGCTGACAAAAGAACCGGATACAACCCCTGTTAAATTAACAGAGGAAAAGCCGCTTCCATCTAAGCGCGACAGAAAGCCAAATGACCGCAGCCGCGGAGGATACAATGGCAGAGGCAGACAGGGCGGCCAAAAAGGATCATACAAATCCCGCCAGGGCCACACTGGAAAACGCCCAAGCCACAATAACAGCCGTTCAAACAGCAACAGCTATAGATAAGAAATTTGGAGAGCAGAAATTCTGCTCTCTTTTTATCGCAGTCTAACGGGCAGTAAGACCCTCAGCTTCAAGACTCAGAGGAATCAAAGGAGGATAAGCGGGGATCAAACTGCCCGTAAAGGCCCGATTGGTGAGATACAGTGAAACTTGCCGAGGCGCAGGCAGAGGCTTAGTTGAACCAATCGGGTTCGTAGTGTCGATTGATCGAAGTGCCAGCGGAGATCTTAGCGACACTAGAACGCGACTAACAATCAGTGGGGGATAAGGAAACCCCCCACTGATTGAAGTTTCACTTTATTTTGTCTGTATGCAGGGTGCGTCCACACATGCAAATTCTCAGCAGCTGCCGTACATACTAAAGGGAAAAGCTGTACGGGAGGAATCGACATGACGATTGTACGCCTTGGGCATGTTGCGATGAGTGTGAATCTGAAAAATGCATCGCCATCACAAACGATGACGTTCAAACAATTCTCAAGTATTAAGGACCGTGAGGCGGCTATTGCAAGACTGGAGCGAATTGCCGTTTCCAATTTGGAGAATTGCCTGAGGCTGCTAAAGCAAAATGCAGCCCATGATATCCATTTTTTTCGCTTCAGTTCACGGCTGATTCCCCTTGCTAATCATGAGGAACTTTCTGATTGGAAGTATATGCGTCCACTCAAAGAAATTCTGTCGGGCATCGGCGACTTTCTGGATGAACATCCCATGCGTGTGGATTTTCACCCTGACCATTTTGTGCTCCTTAATACACCGAAAGTGGACACATTGAATATGTCCATCAAAACGCTGGCTATGCATGAAGCCCTGCTGAAAGGCATGCGTCTGAATCCGGCTCACCGCTGTGTTCTGCATGTTGGCGGAGGCTATGATGATAAAGAAAAAGCTCTCGAACAATTTATCCATAATTGGGCCTTTACGCCTGCCGGAATCCAGCAAATGATTATTCTTGAGAATGACGATACCACTTTTACACTTGATGATACGCTCTACCTTTGTGAAAAGCTTGGGATTCCGCTGGTATTTGATTACCATCACCACCTGGCCAACTTCAAGAATGATGACTGGATAGGGCAATGGGAAAGGGCAGCAGCAACATGGGACCATTCTGAACTGCCTGTGAAAATGCATATTTCCAGTCCCAAATCAGACAAAGACTTCAGAGCGCATGCGGATTATATTGATGTGGATATGTTTATGGAGTTTCTGCAGAACATTAAGGGGTCAGTGCCTGAGATTCATTGCATGATTGAAGCGAAAATGAAGGACAGCGCCCTGTTTAAGCTTGCTGAAGATTTGAAAATGAACCCCAATCTGACTTTTATTGATTCATCCAGCTTTGAAATATAACCAGTACCCCAATTTTTTCATAAAAGGGAGACACTTCTTTTTTCTGTCATGTATACTTATAGAAGTGAAAGAGCGGATTTAATGCTATTAATTTTATGGAATTGCGGGGGGTACTGCATGATTACAGAGCCGCATAAAAGGATTCCGGCAAGGGGACTGCTTGCCTGGAGAATCTCCGGCACGCTCCATTCTGTTTTTCCTTTTGTGTTGTCAGGGGCCGCTATTGCTGCTGCCATCCTGTTTAATTGGCCTATTTGGGTTATTGGAGCTTCTTTAATGTTCTATTCCGCTTATGCCTACCTCGTCATTATGACTTTCCCATCTTTAAGGTGGAAAAGATGGAGGTATGAGGTCCGGGAAAATGAAATAGAGCTTAAATATGGACTGTTTGTGATAAAAAGGACGCTTGTTCCCATGATTCGGGTGCAGCATGTGGATACGAGGCAAGGGCCGATATTGCGTAAATATCGCCTGGCTACTGTCACTATCTCGACAGCAGCTACCGTTCATGAAATACCGGCATTGGATGTGGATGAAGCCGAGGAATTGCGCTTTTTCATTTCTCAGCTGGCAAGGGCTGCAGAAAATGATGTCTAATCCGAAACGGCTGCACCCAATATCCGCGGCAGTCAATTTCCTGAAACACCTTAAGGAAATGCTGGTGCCTTTTCTTATTTTTGTCGTCTTTGGAAGCAGAGGAGGAAATGGGGAAATTGTTCAGCTTGTCCTGTCTATAGGGGTTATAATCGCGGTTTTTTTAATCGGGATTCTTACCTGGTGGAGATTTACCTATAGACTGGAGGAAGGCGAGCTTCGAATCGAGTATGGTGTTCTGGTAAGGAAGAAAAGATATATTCCGCTTGAAAGAATCCAAAGTCTCAACTTATCGGAAGGCTTGCTGCAAAGACCCTTTGGACTTGTGAAAATGAAGGTGGAGACAGCGGGCACAAGCGGTGCTGGTGAGGCAGAAGCGGTATTGACGGCTATTTCCAAAGAAGATGCGGATTTCATTCAGCAGGCATTTTCAGCTGCCAAAAACAATCCTTCAGAACCGGAACCAGCAGCTCAGAACCGGGAAGTGATTTATAAAATTACACCTGGCGAACTGTTCCTTCTGTCATCAACTTCAGGCGGGGCAGGTGTCGTTATTTCAGCTGTCTTTGCGTTTGTTTTTCAATTTGAAGAAATCATTCCCTATGAAAAGGTGTTTGCCGGGCTCGAAGGGTTTATTGCCAATGGAATGATCTTTGTAAGTATCCTGGTATTCATCGTTTTTCTAATGGCATGGCTGATCGCTCTTATTGGGAGCATGCTGAAATATGCCGGTTTTACATTAATAAAAAGTGAGAAGGAATTGATTGTCACCAGAGGCTTGCTCGAAAAGCGGCAGATGACGATCCCGCTGAACCGCATACAGGCTATTCAGATAAGGGAAAACCTGCTTAGGCAGCCATTTGGACTGGCGACTGTCTATATCGAAAGTGCGGGAGGTTCCATTGAAGACAATGAAAGCGCCCGCTTAATGATCCTGCCGATCGTGAAAAAAACAAGGATTGCCGGTCTGTTAAAGCCGCACTTGCCACAGTATGAACTGCAGCCGGGTTTCTTTAAAGCTCCGAAAAGAGCGCTCAACCGCTATTTGTGGAGAGGGTTTCTGTGGATCCTGCCTTTTGTCGCTGTGCCGCTCCTCTTTTTCAGGCCGTGGGGATACTTTTCTTTGGTGCTGCTGGTTCTTGCGCTGGGATGGTCACATCTCAAATACAGGGATGCAGGCTGGGATATCAGCTCACAGCAGCTTGCACTCAGATATCGAGGTATAGTAAGGACAACTGTTTTTATGAGAAGAAATCGAATTCAGTCCCTATCTATGAAAGAAAGTTATTTTCAGAAAAAACGCAGTCTGGCTACTATAGAAGCCGCGGCTATGTCCGGGGCAGGCGGGACAGGGGGAACCGTTCGGGATCTCGACAGGAAAGAAGTATATGCTATTTATAAATGGTATTCTTATACCGGACTGAAACAAAAAGAAAAGCGCCCGTGAGCGCTTTTTTTGTTTAACTGTCCAGCTGTGGGCGTTATTATCTGGCTAAAAACCCCACTATGGCTAAAATAACGATAACTCCCCAAACAGCAAGCCTTGATGCAGGCACTCCTTTTAAAGAAGGCCTGATGCCGGAAAATCCGCCTGACCTTATGATGCCGGATGAAGAAGATGAACGGCCTTTAGCCAGAGAGGCTGCGCCAATCAGGAAGCCTGCAAAAAGGCCGAATATATGTGCCGTCACATTGATGTTTGGCTGCAGGAAGGTCATAATGACCCCGATGATCGTGATGGTCAGGATAATTTGTGAGTTTTCCCTGGATAAAAGTTCTTTTCGAAAGACCAGAATTGCTGCAAAGTAGCCGAACAGGCCAAAGATCGCACCGCTGGCTCCGGCGTGAATATACGTTAATGGCTCAAGGATGAGTGTAGCAATATTGGCGGCTGCCCCCGCAGTGATATAAAGCAGAATGAATCTGGTTTTCCCGAGGAGCCTTTCCAGGACAGGACCGAATAGAACAAGTGAAAAGCTGTTAAATAAAACATGGGAGAAGCCGCTGTGCAGGATGATGGGGCTCAGCAGCCGCCAGTATTCACCCTCCACAATATATAAATTGACACCAGCCAGCTTCTCAAATATAAGTGAATTTGGGAAAAGGGGAATGACGGTTAATAGATAGATGATAATATGGATACAAATGATAGCAGTAACAACAGGGTAATAGCGGATAAATTCCTTAAAGCTTTCCGTTCTCGTAAACATGGCTCTCCTCCGTGCTTAAATAGTTATCTACATCATAGCCTGAAAAGCGGGTTTTCAGCATGCCATAACACTTATTCAGCGGATCATGTGTACATAATCCTGCTTCTACTGTATTCTTTATGCAGCAATTAATATAAATAGAAGGAAGATGAGAGATGATTTCCGGTATTGGGATTGATATTGCAGACCTGGAGAGGATACGGAAAATTATTGCCAGGCAGGAACGGTTTCCTGCTCGGATTCTGACGCCTAAAGAGCTGAATGGCTATCAGCAATTGCCGGAAAAAAGGCGCGCAGAGTTTCTTGCAGGAAGATTTGCGGCCAAAGAAGCTTTTTCAAAGGCATGGGGAACCGGAATTGGCGAAGAACTTTCCTTTCAGGATATTGAAATTGAAAAGGATGAAAAGGGTAAGCCGTTTATTGTAAAGCCATTTAAAGAGGGGGTTCACTTGTCGATTTCCCATAGCAGGGAGTATGCTGTGGCTCAGGTGGTTATAGAAAAAGAATGACTTTTTACTGCAGCAAGAATTTCACAAGCTTGTCATTCCTCCTAGCATATTCCTTAAGGTTGTCTCATATATTCATAATGCGATAGGAGAGACAGGCCGGAAGTTCGGCCAATCTCACTGAAATGAGACAAAGGGGCTGAAGGAATGAAGAAAAAGTGGTTCATGCTGCTTGCCGGGCTTTTGGTTGTTCTTGCATTGTCTGCCTGTGGTTCTAAAACACAGGAGGATGTTGTGAAGGATCTTAATAAAAAGCTCGAAGACGTTAAGGGATACAAGGCAGAGGCAAAAATGACTCTGCAGATGGGAACTGACCCGCAGACATATGAAATAGAAGTGTGGCATAAAGATCCGGATTTTTACCGGGTAAACCTGAAAAACGCCCAAAAGGAACAAAGCCAGATGATTCTGCGAAACAATGACGGTGTTTTTGTCCTCACTCCTGCGCTGAACAAAAGCTTCCGCTTCCAGAGTGATTGGCCGCAGAACAGCAGCCAGGCTTATTTATATGAATCATTAGTCAAGGACATTATGGAGGATAAAGAAGCTAAGTTCTCCGCTACAAAAGAGCATTATGTGTTTGAAACCAAAACACGCTACCAAAATAATCAGATGCTTCCTGTACAGGAAATCAAGCTGAAGAAGTCCGATTTATCCCCAGTCAGTGTGAAGGTTATGGATCCCGATAAAAATGCACTTGTAACAGTAGAATTTTCAAATGTAAAGTTCAATGCAAGCTTTGATAAGAAAGACTTTGACATGCAAAAGAACATGACAGGCGCCCAGCTCGAAGTGCCAGTCATGGCCGAGGTGGAGGATCAGGAATTCACAGTTAAATATCCGCAGATGGACATGGCAGATGTAAAGCTGGTTGATGAACAGGAAATGAAAACAGAAGACGGCAAGCGCGTTGTATTGACATACGATGGAGAAAAGTCATTCACGCTTGTACAGGAAAAGGCTGCTGTCATGCCGACATCATCCGTTGTTACATCTGTTAAAGGCGAGCCGGTTGACCTTGGCTTCACCATTGGTGCACTTTCTGACAACACCATCTCCTGGACCTACCAGGGCGTGGATTATATGATCGCATCCAACGATTTATCTCCTGAAGAAATGTCCGATATTGCCCGCTCGGTACAAGGAGAAATGGTGAAATAAATCATTGTCTAAAGCAGGTCTCATAGGGGGCCTGTTTTTTGTGTTGGGGTGGAAAGATGGACGGGGTCGGATACTGGATTTTGGATTAATAGCTTTGTGAGTTTGAAGCAGGATGAAGTTAGGACTCAGCGATAGAGGTTTACGCATTCTGAGTCAGAAGTAGGCTAAGGTTCGGACTCAGCTCCAGAGGTTTAGGCATTTTGAGTCAGAAGAAGGCCAAGGTTCGGACTCAGCGCCCGGATTTACGCATCAAGCCCGGGCTCCCGGACCCTCAGAACCCAGTTTCAAAAAAATATTCATTTGACAAACCATTTGCCGAGTTTGATAATCGACATGTATAAAGCAATGGCTAAAGGACGTGAACACATCGATGAATGAACAGACAAAAATGTATCGGGACACTTGGGCAGAGATAAATCTGGACCATATTTCATATAATGTAGAGTCAATGAAAAAACATGTAAAAGAAGGGGCAAAAATCATTGCGGTTGTTAAGGCAAATGGGTATGGGCATGGAGATGCAGCTGTAGCGAAGGCAGCGCTTGAAGCAGGCGCATCCTCCCTGGCGGTTGCGACCCTGGATGAGGCAATCGCATTGAGAATGAAAAAAATTGAAGCGCCAATTTTAGTAATGGGAGCGAGCCGTCCGGAGCACGCAGGCGAGGCAGCATCAAATAACATCTCCCTCACTGTTTTTCAGCAGGAATGGCTGGTAAAAGCAGCTGAATATGTAGAAAATGGAACCCTCAATATTCATATAAAGCTTGATACCGGCATGGGCCGCCTGGGGATTCGCAGCCGGGATGAGCTTGCTGGAATTGAGAGCGTTATCAAAAGGGACAAGCGTTTTCTGCTTGAAGGAGTATTTACACACTTCGCGACAGCGGATTCATTAGACAACGCCTATTTTGAAACGCAGCTGAGCAGGTTTGAAGAAATGATCGGCTGGCTGGAGGTATTGCCGAAGTACGTCCACACCAGCAACAGTGCGGCAGGCCTCAGGTTTCCAAAAGCGCATATGAATGCTGTCAGAATGGGGATCAGCATGTATGGACTGTCTCCATCCATGGAAATAAAGCATGTACTTCCATTCGAGCTGAAAGAAGCTTTTTCTCTCCACACTTCAATTGTTCATGTGAAAAAGCTCCATAAAGGCGAGAAAGTCAGTTATGGTGCAACTTATGAAGCACAAGAAGATGAATGGGTTGCAACATTGCCGATTGGCTATGCGGATGGGTGGATCCGAAAGCTTCAGGGGCAGGAGGTTCTTGCTGAAGGAGTGAGGGTTCCGATTGTTGGAAGAATATGCATGGATCAATGCATGATTAAGATACCTCATGAAATGCCTGCAGGAACAAAGGTAACCCTGATCGGCGAGCAGGGGAAAGAAAAAATTCCGGTGGACGAAATCGCGGAAAAGCTTGAAACCATCAACTATGAAGTTACCTGTATGGTATCTTCCCGGGTTCCGCGCATATATAAAAGAGATGGTAAAATTATCGGGGGAATTAATTATCTGTTATAATTGAAAAAAATTAATTGTTGTTAAGAAGAGCTTCCGCTTTTCTTTAATCATGCATAAAATACTATTTTTTTGGCCGATAATACAGAAGAATTAAAGAATCCCCTTTGCATTGGGCTTTATTAATGGTAATATTGAAAATGGTAGATATAAAAATGGTGTGTAGTGATGGTGGAGGTGTATGTTTGTGTCTGAGTCCAGCACAACAACAGAGATAATGGTGAAGTTACCGCAGCATCTTTTAACCGAGTTAGACGGATTTGCTAAACAGGAAAACGTTAACCGGAGCGAATTCATTTATCAAGCAACCAAAATGTATTTGCGTGAACGCAAAAAGAGACAAATTCGCGAGTCCATGAGACGTGGTTACATGGAGATGGCGAAAATAAATTTGACGATTGCATCTGAAGCATTTCAAGCGGAATACGAGGCAGAACACACAGTTGAACGTCTAGTTAGCGGAGGATAATCCTTTGATTGTCAAACGTGGTGACGTTTATTTTGCAGACCTATCCCCAGTTGTTGGTTCAGAACAAGGCGGCGTCCGTCCAGTGCTTGTCATCCAAAACGACATCGGGAATCGGTTTAGTCCCACAGTAATTGTTGCAGCAATCACAGCTCAGATTCAAAAAGCAAAGCTGCCTACTCACGTTGAAATTGATGCGAAGCGTTATGGTTTTGAAAGGGATTCGGTCATCTTATTAGAACAGATTCGTACAATTGATAAACAACGCTTAACCGATAAAATAACCCATCTCGATGACGAAATGATGGAAAAAGTGGATGAAGCCGTGCAAATCAGCTTAGGCCTCATCGAATTTTAGCAAACGCTCTTTTGAAGGGCGTTTTTTATTTTTTTACAGCCAAATAGGTTTAGTTTTTTTTCAATAGGGTAAAAAAGAAAGTCGTTTAATATACAAAATTGTCCGTTTCTGTAAATATACCCGTTTCCAGTTGGGAGTAACCTCCTGTTTGATGGGAAATCGGTGCACTGGAAAAAGGGTTTTCATAAGAAATTGTCGAATTAACCTAAAGATGGGAATTATTAATTTCAGACCCTATAGGTATCATTTGACTCGCATTCGTTGTTATCATTTAATTGGTATATATAAAACAGGAAGATTTTTTTGCTTCTTTACAATAAAGGGGAATTGGAAGGCTAATAATAGATATATGATAAAATAGGGAGGAACAAATGAATTCGACAATATTGAATTTTATACAAAATAATAAAGATTCTATTTTTAATCATTGGCTAAAGGCTACAAAAGAAAACGCGGATGAAAGGGTTACGAAGGTAGTTTCCGATCAGGTATTTATCGGGACAAGCCGGGAATTCATTGACCTGATTATTTCAAATATAAAAAGTTCAAATGAGGAATTCACTTCAAAATTGAGTGATTTCTCTGAGAAAATTGTTCGATTGGGCTGGCCGCTCAGTTTCGTGACAAAAGGGCTTCAAACATTCGGAAAGATTGTGTTCGAGGGCATGCAGGAAGCCGGAATTGTCAGCCAGGAAAACCAAATGAAAGTCATTTACGAGTTCGATGGCTGGATGACTCCCATGGTTAATGAAGTGGTAAATATGTATTCGGCTACTTGGGAAAGAACTGTGTCCCTGCAAAAAATTGCCCTTCAGGAACTGTCTGCGCCGCTGATCCCTGTTTTCGAAGGAATTACGGTCATGCCGCTTGTAGGTACAATTGATACCGAGCGTGCAAAGCAGATTATGGAGAACCTCTTAAATGGAGTGGTTAAACACCGTTCAGAAGTGGTCCTTATAGATATAACGGGTGTGCCGGTTGTTGATACGATGGTCGCCCATCATATTATACAGGCAGCAGATGCTGTAAGACTTGTCGGTGCAAAGTGCATGCTTGTAGGCATACGCCCTGAGATTGCTCAGACGATTGTAAACCTGGGAATTGATTTAAATCAGTTCACCACAAAAAATACCTTGAAAAAGGGTGTAGAAGCGGCTCTTGAGTTAACCAGCCGCAAAATTGTGAAGGTGGAGGGAGAGGAATGAGAGTGAGAATCCCAATTTTAAAGCTGAACGATTGCCTATTAGTCTCCATCCAGTGGGAATTAGATGATCAGACTGCTCTGCAGTTTCAGGAGGATCTGCTCCATAAAATCCATGAGACGAGCGCAAATGGAGTCGTGATTGATTTAACATCTATTGACTTTATTGATTCATTCATCGCTAAAGTTCTAGGCGACGTAATAAATATGTCCAAACTGATGGGTGCAAAAGTAGTCATAACCGGGATACAGCCTGCCGTAGCAATTACGCTTATTGAGTTAGGTATTGGGTTAGATGATGTCCTTACTGCATTAGATTTAGAAAAAGGTTTGGAGAAATTACAACAGGAATTGGGGGAGTAACTGTATGGAAAACCAATCCTGCGTTAAAATCATAAACGAATGGGACATCGTTGCAGCCCGCCAGCTTGGGCGGAATGTTGCTAAAGAGCTTGGTTTTGGTACAGTTGACCAGGCTAGAATCACTACAGCCATTAGTGAGCTTGCCCGGAATATTTACTTATACGCCGGACAAGGGCAAATCTGTATTGAGAAAATATACGACGGCGGAAAAGCGGGATTGCGTATAGTTGCGGTAGACAGCGGCCCTGGAATCAATGATTTACGCCAAGTAATGGAAGATGGATACTCGACATCAGGAGGATTAGGAGCCGGCCTGCCAGGTGTGAAGCGGTTAATGGATGAGTTCTTAATTGACTCCAATCCCGGGACCGGTACAGATATAAAAGCAACTAAGTGGCTTCGTTAGGGGGAAGCGTTATGGATTTCCGAGAAATGATGGAATCAAAGTATCGGGATATTCTTGAGAATTATATTAAGGAACAATCTGAACAGGCACTGTATCAGGGCCAGAAGTTCAGCAGGAAGTCGATCGAGCACAAAATCTCACCTGAAGAGATTATCAGCGTTCATAAAAGCCTGATGGGTGAACTTTATCCGGACTTGCCTGAATATGTTCACCATTCTTTTGATATCCTTCTGGAAGTCATGATAGGCTATGGTTTTGCCTATAGAGAACATCAGAGCTTAAAACATATTCAGCAGGAACTCAGGACAGAAATGGAAATAGCTGCGAATGTTCAGCAAACCCTGCTGGGCACGCAGGTTCCTTCTGTCGAAGGACTGGATATCGGCGCAATAAGTGTTCCGGCCAAACATATGAACGGTGATTATTTCCACTTTGTTCAGGATGAGAACAGCACAATCAGCATCGCCATTGCTGATGTGATCGGTAAAGGCCTGCCTGCAGCCCTTTGTATGTCCATGATTAAATATGCCATGGACAGTGTGCCTGAAAACCGCAATGACCCTAAAACGGTCCTTGAAAATCTTAATCGGGTAGTGGAGCAGAACATAGATTTAACCATGTTCATTACCATGTTTTATGGAATATATGATACAAACAGCCACATGTTCTCATATGGTTCTGCAGGACATGAACCTGGCCTGTTCTATAATGCCGGAAATGAGCAATTTACCGAGCTGACTGCGAAAGGCCTGCTTCTTGGTATTGATAAAAAAACTAAATACCGCCAGTACGAAAAAGGAGTAAATCCCGGAGATATGATCATATTAATGTCAGACGGGGTTACTGAATGCCGTACAGAAGAAGGGTTTATAGAAAAGGAATCGTTGCTGGAATTAATCAAGAAATACATTCATTTAAATGCACAGGAAATAGTTAATAGCGTATATAAAGAACTTGAAAAACTTCAGCATTTTCAATTGCGGGATGATTTTACCTTAATTATTTTAAAAAGAAATGTTTAATGGGTTTTAAAAGCGGGTAACTAGTAAAAAGCAGTTGACATGTAAAGAGGTGGGTCAGTTATGAATATTACTATAGATGTAAAAGAAAATGATATGCTGATTGAAGCAATGATAAGCGGAGAAATTGATGCGTATACAGCACCTAAACTCCGTGAAGAGCTTTTTCCTTTAACAGAAAAAGAAGGCGTAGAAATGGTGGTCAACCTATCTGAAGTCTCTTATATGGATAGTACCGGTTTAGGCGTATTTGTTGGTGTATTTAAAAATGTCCGTGCCAATAACGGCAAATTTCAAATTGTTGGCTTATCGGACCGTTTAAAGAGACTTTTCGAAATCACAGGCCTGGCGGATATTATCGATATTAACAGCGGGATTGAAGGTGGAGTACAATGAACGAGCCATTTGATTATATAGAGGTGAAAATTCCGGCCAAGCCGGAGTTTGTCGGGGTAATCCGCCTGACATTATCAGGGATTGCCAGCAGAATGGGATTTGCATATGAAGAAATTGAAGATCTTAAGATCGCTACAAGTGAAGCTTGCACCAATGCAGTTCAACACGCATACAAACAGAATGAGCAAGGGGAAGTGGTCATCGGGTTCGGTTTATACACTGACCGGCTTGAGGTAATGGTCGCAGACAGCGGAAATAGCTTTGATTTCCAATCTGCAAGACAAGGCATTGGGCCATATGACCAGACAGATTCTGTGGAATTTCTGCGTGAAGGAGGCTTGGGTCTATACCTGATTGAAACACTGATGGATGAAGTAAGAATTCATCACAAAGAGGGTGTTACGGTCTTCATGACCAAATACCTAGAAGGAGAGCAGGTGGAGAGGGATGCAAAAACAATCTCAACCTAACCAAAAATCCAAAGAAGAAACAAATGCTTTAATCAAAGCCTACCAGCTTCACCAGGATGAAGATGCTCAAAATACCCTGGTTCTTCAATATCAGAATTTAGTTGAAGCGATTGCCCGCAAGTACTCAAAAGGAAGATCCTATCATGAGGATATCGTCCAGGTCGGCATTATCGGCTTATTGGGTGCTATCCGCCGCTATGATGAGTCTTTTGGCAAAACATTTGAGGCATTTGCTGTCCCCACCATTATCGGGGAAATTAAGCGCTTCTTAAGGGATAAAACCTGGAGCGTTCATGTTCCGCGCCGCATAAAGGAATTGGGCCCGAAAATTAAAGCTACCGTTGAAGAGCTTACAACAGAGCTTCATAGGTCGCCTAGAGTAGACGAAATAGCCGATTTGCTTGGGGTTTCTGAAGAAGAAGTGCTTGAAGCGATGGAAATGGGGAAAAGCTATCAGGCTCTTTCTGTTGACCATTCAATCGAAGCTGATTCTGATGGCGGAACGGTCACCCTTTTGGATATCGTCGGTAATGTGGACGAGGGCTTTGAAAAAGTAAACCAAATGCTGGTGCTTGAGAAAGTCCTGCATGTCCTGTCAGAGAGAGAGAAATTAATTATTCAATACACATATCTTGAGAATATGAGCCAAAAGGAAGCTGGAGATAAACTGGGGATTTCCCAGATGCATGTCTCGCGACTTCAGCGCCGTGCGATCAAAAAGCTTCAGGAAGCAATCCACTCTGAAACAAATAACTCGGAGTGCCTTTCATGACCAAATTGGTTAGAGATAACATCGAAGTGATTGCACACCAGACAGCTAAAGAAGGCAAATCTTTCTGCGGTGATGGCTATTATTTTACCGCAACGGATGAATACTTTGTATGTGTGCTGGCAGATGGCCTTGGAAGCGGGGAATATGCTTATGAGGCTTCTTCTGCTGTTGTTTCCGTTGTAGAGAAGCATCATGAGAAAGATGTAGATACGCTTATGAAGCTCTGCAACGAAATTCTTTTGCAAAAAAGAGGAGCAGCAGTGGCGCTGTTTAAAGTGCACTTTGCTTCCAGGGAATTTGTATACAGCTGTGTAGGGAATATTCGATTTTTCCTTTATTCCTCTGCAGGAAAACTCACTTATCCCCTGCCGGTAACAGGATATCTGTCAGGAAGGCCGCAGGTGTTTCATACCCAGCGGTTTACGTATGAAGCGGAGTCTAAATTTTTGATATACTCAGATGGCTTTAATATCCATGGGGTTAAATCTTTGCTGAAAGCATTTCTCCCTATTGATCTTATCTCGGAAGATATAAAGAAGCAGTATCCATCTACTTCAGATGATGCTACTTTCATACTTGGAAGCTTACTCTAGACAGGGTAAGCTTTTTGTTTGTTCTTTTGATAAAATGAATAGTGAGACTCTATGATGGAGGAATGAACTTGGAAAAAACATTGGATAGACAAGATCAAATACTGAATTTAATCTCTGGGGAACTATCGATAGCCATCAAACAAGTAAAAAACACAATCAGCTTGCTGGAAGAAGGAAACACAGTTCCATTTATTGCCCGATACAGAAAGGAACAGACAGGCGCACTGGATGAAGTTCAAATCCGCGATATCATGGAGCGCTGGCAATACATACAAAACCTTAATCAGCGTAAAGAAGAGGTAGTCCGCTTAATTGAAGAACAAGGCAAATTGACGGAAGAGCTAAAAGCCAAAATAGACAAAGCGGTGAAGCTGCAGGAGGTAGAAGACTTATACCGGCCATATAAGCAAAAACGCCGGACAAAAGCCACTGCCGCAAAAGAAAAAGGGCTGGAACCCTTTGCTGAGTGGCTTCTCACCTTTTCGCTAAATGAACCCCCTGCTGTAAAAGCCAAACAATTCTTATCTGATGAAAAGGAAGTAAACACACCGGAAGAAGCAATCGCTGGCGCAAAGGATATTATCGCAGAGTGGGTGTCAGATGAAGCGGAGAGCAGAAAATGGATCCGTATGGAAACAGCCAGAAAGGGAACCATTGAGTCCTCTGTGAAGAACAAAGAGAATGACGAAAAAGGCGTTTATGAAATGTATTATGAGTATGAGGAACCGGTAAGCAAGATTGTTCCACACCGTACACTTGCATTAAACCGCGGTGAAAAAGAGGAAGTATTAAAGATTAACATTAAGCCAAATGCCGAATTTATTTTAAAGTACTTATATAAAAAGTGGGTAAAGGATGAACGTTCTCCTGCAGGCACGATTGTAAAGGAAGCCATTGATGATAGCTACAAGCGTCTGATCATGCCATCGATTGAACGTGAAATACGCAATGAGCTGACTGAAAAAGCAGAAGAACAGGCAATTATGATTTTTTCTGAAAATCTAAGAAAACTGCTGCTTCAGCCCCCGTTAAAAGGAAAGATCGTGCTTGGGGTAGACCCAGCATACAGAACAGGCTGCAAGCTGGCTGTTGTGGATGAAACAGGAAAAGTGCTTGATATCGGAGTTATATATCCGCATCCGCCTGTTTCCAAAACGAATCAGGCAAGGGAGAAAGTAATTCAAATCCTAAAAAACTACAAAGTAAAAATGGTTGCCATCGGCAATGGGACCGCTTCTAGGGAAACCGAACAGTTCATCGCAGATATATTAAAGGACATGAAAGAGGAAATATTCTACCTGATTGTCAATGAAGCGGGGGCGAGCGTCTACTCTGCCTCGGATCTTGCCAGAGAAGAGTTTCCTGATTTTCAGGTGGAAGAAAGAAGTGCTGTATCGATCGCCCGACGCCTCCAGGATCCTCTTGCAGAATTGGTTAAGATTGATCCAAAGTCAGTTGGGGTTGGTCAATATCAGCATGACGTATCCCAGAAAAAGCTGTCTGAATCCCTTTCCTTTGTTGTAGAGACAGCAGTAAACCAGGTAGGCGTCAATGTAAACACCGCTTCATCTTCATTGCTGCAGCATGTAGCCGGCCTGTCAAAAACAGTTGCCGTAAATATAATCAAAAAACGGGAAGAGGAGGGGAGGTTCACGGACCGCAAGCAATTGAAAAAGATCCCCCGCCTTGGTGCCAAAACCTATGAACAGGCAATAGGCTTCCTGCGGATTATCGATGGAAAAGAGCCTCTGGATCGGACGGGAATTCACCCGGAAACATATGCAGAAGTAAATAAATTGCTGGCTAATCTCGGCTTTAAATCAAATGACCTTGGTTCACCATCGCTAAGAGAGGCGCTCAAAGGCATAGATATCAGCAGAACAGCCCGGGAGCTTGAAATCGGTGAGCTGACATTGAAGGATATCATTGACGCTTTAATGAGACCTGAAAGAGATCCGCGTGATGAGCTGCCGAAGCCTCTTTTGAAAAAAGAAGTTCTAAAGCTTGAAGACCTTCAGGAAGGAATGGAATTGCAAGGGACAGTGAGGAATGTTGTAGATTTCGGAGCCTTTGTCGATATTGGAGTCAAACAGGATGGCCTTGTTCATATATCAAAACTCAGCCGCCAATTTGTCAAACACCCGCTGGACGTCGTATCCGTTGGTGATGTGGTAACAGTCTGGGTTGACTCAGTTGATAAACACAAGGGAAGAGTCGCTTTAACAATGCTGGGCCATTCTAATTAATAGAAGCCAATAATTTCACAGTTTTCGAGTCATAAGCCAAATCACACCGGAAATCACTATTTCTAGCGTGATTTGGCTTATGCTTTTTTTGGCTATCGATGAGTTCCGTTTGACTAAGGATCTTCGGCATTGGAACTGGATTGTACGGCAGACATTAGTGCCTTTTATGAGCAATGTTTCTTTCTATAGAAAAACCAGCACTGATTCAGCAGTTTGATCTGATAGCGGTCTTTTTCATAAAAAGCACGCTGGATTTGATTTTGAAACCATACAGGCATACGATTTACCTCCCGTTAATTGGAATCTGAAAATGGCTCCCTCGTTCTGCAAGGAGTTCAGAGCTGTAAAAGGTATATATAATGTATGCTATAATAGGTTGTCATGTTTACGATAAGAAAGGAAAACATTGCGATGAATGACCAGGAGCTTCAGAAACTTGTTGAAAAGATATCATTAGAAAGCTTCGGCAAGCCCTTTTGCCACCAGGCATATTTTAATTCACGCCTAAAGTCCACTGGTGGAAGATATATGCTGAATTCACATCATGTTGAAATTAACAAAAAGTATTATGAGCAGCTTGGACCTGAAGAATTAGCAGGAATAATTAAGCATGAGCTCTGCCATTATCATTTGCACTTAGAGGGAAAAGGATATAAACATCGTGATCAGGATTTCAGAATGCTAATGAAGAAAGTGGGAGCACCCCGATTTTGTTCAGCCTTGCCTGATCGCCCTAAAACAAACAAATCCGCTAAGATTCTTGTTTATGTGTGCAAGGAATGCGGCCAAATTTATCAGAGAAAAAGAAAAGTTGATACGAAGAAATATGTCTGCGGTAAATGCAAAGGGAAATTAGTGTTCAAAAAAGAATTGACATTAGATTAAGTACGCTTTATATTTAATAATTGTCGCAGGTCAATACAGGATAAGCGGCTAATAAATTCTTCTAAAAAGATGCTTGACTTTTATAGTCCGCGTCCTTATAATATGAAGAGTCGATAAGATGTTAACTGTTTTATTGATCAGGTTTATTATTATTCCGCAGTAGCTCAGTGGTAGAGCATTCGGCTGTTAACCGAACGGTCGCAGGTTCGAATCCTGCCTGCGGAGCCATATTTGGGGAAGTACTCAAGTGGCTGAAGAGGCGCCCCTGCTAAGGGTGTAGGTCGCGTAAGCGGCGCGAGGGTTCAAATCCCTCCTTCTCCGCCAGAAAATTCTAACAACGGCCCGTTGGTCAAGCGGTTAAGACACCGCCCTTTCACGGCGGTAACACGGGTTCGAATCCCGTACGGGTCACTTTTTTTTATTTCCGACGGTTTTTATGGATGGTCCCGTGGTGTAGCGGTTAACATGCCTGCCTGTCACGCAGGAGATCGCGGGTTCGATTCCCGTCGGGACCGCCATTTGTTATTGGGCTATAGCCAAGCGGTAAGGCACCGGACTTTGACTCCGTCACTCGCAGGTTCGAATCCTGCTAGCCCAGCCATTTTTAATGAGCCATTAGCTCAGT
>NZ_MRTQ01000037.1 GCF_001956215.1 Paenibacillus sp. FSL R5-0490
TCCTTATCCCCCACTGATTGTTAGTTGAGGCCCACAGGAAGTGGGTCACAAAGACGTTGCCACAGGACGTGGCGTTCTTAGTCTTTGCTCTTCTTTTCGGGCCTTTACGGGCAGTTTGACCCCTGCTTATCCTCCTTTGATTCCTCTGAGTCTTGAAGCAGGTGTCTTACTGCCCGTTAGACTGCGATAAAAAGCCCGGGAATCCTCCCCGGACTTCATTCTTCCTATTTAATCCCCAAAATGGCAATTGTTATGACAGCCAGCAACAGGCTCAGCAGCAATGACATGCCCCAATGCTTCTTTTCCGTCATCTTGAATAACACATTCATTACGGAACTGATTGCCAGAAAAAGAAAGAAAACAAATAAGAAAATCATAAATTCCATTATCTCTTAACCTGCCTTCTGCCCTGTTTTCGCAAGGCAATAAGAAGAGCTTCCCATCATCATCCCTCCGAAGATCCCCATGAAACTGCCGGCAATTGCCCAATAGGCAGACAGAAAGATGCCGGACATAAGCAAAATCAGCCCTCCTATAAACAGGGCCATTCCCACTTTCATTCTGCATCTCCCCCCTGTTCCTTAATCTAACTCTTTCACAACAGCCATTTCTTTCCCAAATCGGTCGCCATGATTCACAAACCCCAAACTTGCATAAAGATTGTGGGCTCCCAGATTCTCTGGATGGTAGCCTACTGCAAGTTTTTTCGCATTTGGCAGTTTCCCCATCTCCGTAATCATCAGTTCGGTCGCTTTTTTTCCTATTCCCTTGCCTTGGTACTCCTTATCAACCATAATCCGATAAATCCAGTAAGCATCCAATTCTTCAATACATGTATTAAACATTAAGAAGCCGACAGCTTTATCCTCCAGGTAAATCACGTACGGTCTCAGCGCCGATTCAAATTTAGATTGCGCAATAGAAACTGCATTTGGCTCCATATAGGCTTTTTGTTCCTCTGATAGCTCTAATAAACAGCAATCATACCAATTGTCTGATGTAACTTCTTCAATTTTCACTTTGCCAGTATTCAAAATAAATTTCCCCTTTTCACGTTTTGGGGAAACGCTGTTATTAATTAGGCGTTCTCCCCTTATTTTGATTCATAATAACTAAATTTTTATTTAGCATATTGAACGCCTCCTTTTACCAAATTGTCAGAAAAAAACAAGACCCACTCATTATACTATATTATTCCAGTAAATGCGCACATCGGATTTCAGTTATTTTTTCTATGGAAAGGCCATATATAATATATTGATTCAGCAAAAAAGAGGAGGATGCGATCATATGCCAGCGAAGCAAATTCGTTTACGGAGAATTCAAAGCCTTGCTCACGACATTATGCTAGAAATGAACTCACAGGAAGACCATAAGAAGAATGAATCATATAGAACAGTCATTGACCACCTTTCACGTGCAATTGGGGAACTATCTGATCCATCGGGTGATTATTCATTGGATTATGTAGAAGAAAAAGTAGGCACTGCCCATTATAAAATCTTTAAAAACATGAAAAAACTGACTCCGCTTCGAAAAACAAAAGAATCAGCATGGTAAATTTTTTTGAATGAAACTGATAATTATTATCAATAATAAATAGCAGGAAGGTAACCAGATCGGTTACCCTCCCCTCAGACTTACATTCCCGGCTCAAACGTTTTACAGTCTGTTTCTTTGCTGTTGGACGCCTGCTTGCCTTTATGGCTGACAACATAAATAGCTTCTGCAGCGCACTTATTTCCCTGTTCCCAATAAGTGCAGTTATTTACTTCACAAAGAACATCTTTAGCCATGTATATCACCTCCTGGCCATATTTTCTTCAATTCAGGATGGTGATATACTAGTCCATTTATTTATCTGAATTCCATTCTTCCTTCAGAATCGCATAATAATATTCATCCCACCACTCATCCCCATGTGGAATGCACTTTTTGAAAAAACCTTCCCGCCTCATGCCGATTTTCTCCATCACCCGGTAAGACGGCGGGTTCTCGGGCTGGCAGGTTGCGATAATTCTGTGCAGGCCAAGCTTTTCGAAGCCATATTTCAGAACCGCATATGCTGCTTCTGATGCGTAGCCTTTATTATAAAACTTCGGATTAAATACCCAGCCGATTTCATATGTATGATTACCGAAATACTTATGAAACCCTATATGGCCGATCAGAATATCCCCTTCTATAAAAACAGGGAAATGTTCAGCTTTCTCTATATTTTTGCGGATAAACTCTTTTGCAGCTTCTTCTGTGAATACACCTTCCGGAATGTATCTCATCACATCCGGGTTTGCTGTATACTCATAAACTGCCTGCCAGTCTTCTGATGTAAACTTACGGATTATTAGCCTCTCTGTTTTAAGCTCCATTTCTTAACCCCTATTCAGCTGTTTTCATCCTATGTATGTTCGTTGATTTCAGCCGTATTACCTTTAAAAATTGCTGAGCGCACATAAATTTTTTTATCCGCTCAGAAAATACAGATATCCGCTCAGAAAAAATCTTATGAGGACCTATTTCTCAGCTATCCGCACAGAAGTTTTCCCGACACACCTTTTATTCGAAAAATACTGGTCCATTTCTGCTAATTCAGCTCTAGGATATTACTTTCCTGCCTTTTTCAGCTATTGGAGCAGGTTTTCCAAACAAATACCCCTGAAACAGCTGATATCCTCTGTCCCGGAGCCACTCAAAGTCTTCCCTGGTCTCCACACCCTCAGCAAGCGGGACGGACCCCATCTTCAATGCCTGCTGTAAAAAAGCTTCCGCTGTTTTCTGTTTATCTGGATCTGTGGACACGCCCTGAACATATTTCATATCCAGCTTCATATAATGCGGCTGCAGCTCGCTCAATAACTCGATCGTGCTGAACCCGGCGCCTACATCATCCAGTGCATAGCGGAATCCTTTTTCCCTATAATAAGCGAGGATCCTTTTCAAATGATCCGTATCCTCCACTTTATCTGTTTCCACCACCTCAAATACGAGCCGATTCGGATCCACTCCTAAGCGGTTCGCAAGCTGTACCGTTGACTTCAGGCAGAACTCAGGCGAGTAAATGCTTGTTGGTATAAAATTGATGAAGGCCTTTTTATCAATAAACGAAGCAAATCTGACCGCCGTCATGCGGCACAAGCGATCGAGCGCATACAATCTCCCGCGCTTTCTGGCTGCACCAAATATTTCTCCCGGAAAAATCACCGACCCATCCTCCGTATAAAATCTCGCCAGCATTTCATAGGCGAAAACTTCTTCATCTCTATTGAGAATCGGCTGTGCATGGCAGGTAACCAGCCCATTGGCAATCACTTCATCAATCCACTGGCTATCCAGGATCTCAGCAGCCTCCGCAATGGGGCGCCACGCGTCATCGGCCAACCTGAAGCTGACACATTCAGCTTCCATATGCTCCCTGCAAAAATCAAGAAAATCCCGCATGCCATCTTCCTTCAGCACGAACCGGTCTGATTTTGCTTCCACCAAAACGCCTTTTCTCTCCAAATGCTCAGCTACACTTGAAAACATTCGGCAATTTAGTTCTCCATATGCCTTTACCTCAAAGCGCAAATCCTCCACCCTACAAGCATTACAGCTCATCCTAAGCACACCCTTATTATGTAATAGTTCTATTTTACTATATTACCGGATTGCTTATAGGTGAAACGCATTGAATCAGTTTTTAAAATAAAAAGAATGAATGATTAATGCAACAAGATAGTCGTGATTGTTTTCCTCCACATTGATTTCCTGAACACCGCTAATAATATGACTCCGTTTTAATCTGCCAAGCACGGCTGTTTCTCTAGTTAAAGTAATGGCTGACATTACCGATGAGGCGGAGGATATATAAGAAACGTCATGGAATCTGTATTCAATAGCTTCTTTTAATTTTGCTGCATTCTTTAAAGTGATGACTGTATGAGCTTCTCCTATTTGCGTTCCGTTCTTATAAATCCTCCATTGATCCTGCTGGCTTATCCACTTTTTACGATACCAGCGTACATCATACAAATCCTGGTCAATGCGCACCTCAAAAGACAAATACCAATTTAACCCGAAACTATCTCCTATGACATACTGCCATCTCTGTGGAAAATAACGTTTAACGTACCCTCTCAGGTTTTGTCCTTTAAAGAGCGGCTTTTCAATCATTAACGACTTTTGGATGTGATAAAATGACCAGTCATCCTTGGATTTCGGCAGATAAGCCCGCTCCCTTTCTGCAAGTCTCTTGCTAATGAAAAAAATCACAATAGATGCAGCAGGAAACAAAAAGGCAGCCGCAAACATAGCGGGTTCAAATGCGTCAAATACCAAATACCGCGCAAGCAAGGCTAATATAAACAAAACAAAAATAATATTTAATTGAATCATTATGTTCACCTCAAATAAAAGACTACCCCCAGCCTCAGCCGGAGATAGCCTCTTTATTAATCACTCATACCGCAAAGATTCAATCGGACTCAGCCTAGAGGCTTTATTAGCCGGAAGCAGTCCGAATATAATGCCGATTGCCATTGAGAAGAATAGGGCTCCGGCGACGACCTGCCATGAAATGAGCGATGGCCATCCCGCAAAGAATGAAATGAGGGATGCCGAACCCCAGCCCAGCAGAATACCCAGCACTCCGCCGATCAAGGTAAGGGTGACAGATTCGATTAGAAACTGTCCCATAATTTGTCCCCTGGTCGCTCCGAGTGCTTTACGGATGCCGATTTCCCTCGTTCTTTCTGTAACAGACACGAGCATGATATTCATGACGCCAATTCCCCCGACAAACAGCGAGATTCCGGCGATACTGCCGATGATTAACGTCATGACCTTTGTAATCTGGCCGATTCCTTCTGCCATTTCTTCCATGTTGATGACCATATAAGATTCTTCTGTATTATGCATCTTGTTAAGTAAGCTGGCAGCCTTCTTTCCAGCCGTCTGAAGCTGATCAGCAGATTCAGCCTGAAGTGTCACCTGGGTAAAGTCACTTTTCCCATAAATAGTCTGCCATGTTTTGGTAGGCACATAGATCTCCAGAACACCGAATGAAAAGAGTCCTGTCGGCTTTTCCATGACGCCAATAATCTCAATCGGCTGGTTCCCAATCCGGATCACTTCGCCAACCGGCGACTTGCCGTCAAAGAGCTCCTCCTTTATTGAAAAGCTGACAAGCCCTACCCTGCGTCCGCCAAGGAAATCGGCAGCCGTGAAGGATCGCCCTTTTTCCAGGTCCACATTGTTCAGCTCAAAATACGCAGGGCCAACTCCTGTCGTTGATGTCTCTGCAGTCTGTTCTCCATATGAAGCCTGTGAAAACTGTGAGCTTGAAGCAACTACCCGTTTAACCTCTGGAATCTGCTCCAGTGCTTTGATATCTTCCCCATCAAAAGGAGCTTCATTAAATATGTTCGGGTTTGCCTGAATTTCCTCCTCAGAAGGCTGATAAAATAATTCCACTGTATTGCCCGGGCCTGTCAGCTGCGTTTTCAGCATCGCTTCTCCGCCCTGGCCGATGGCAACCACAATGATGACAGCCCCAACACCAATAATGATTCCGATCATGGTTAAAATCGATCTCATTTTATGCGCCTTCAATGAGCTGAGCGCCATTTTGATATTTTCTAAAAAGCTCATACAGGCGCCCCCCTCAGGGAAGGTTCAGCGTTCACAATCAGCCCGTCCCTCACCATAATCGTGTGATGAGCATATTCTGCTATCTCAGGTTCATGTGTCACCATTACAATTGTTGATCCTTCATGGTTCAGCTCACTGAACAGCTCCATAATGGAGGCACTTGTTTTCGTATCCAGTGCACCTGTCGGTTCATCCGCCAAGATGATTTTCGGCTCATTCACAATCGCCCGGGCGATGGCAACCCGCTGCTTCTGCCCTCCTGATAAGGCATTCGGCAGATGCCCCATCCGATCGGCAAGTCCCACTTTAACCAGCGCAGCTTCCGCCCGTTCCAATCGTTCCTTTTTAGCAAGACCGCTATAAATCATTGGCAGCTCTACATTTTGAATAGCCGTCAGCCTCGGAAGCAGATGAAACTGCTGAAACACAAACCCGATCGACTGATTTCTGACCTTTGCCAGCTCTGCTTCCGGGTAATGGGATATATTCTCTCCATCCAGTTCATATATTCCTTCTGTCGGCAGATCGAGGCATCCAATAATATTCATAAGTGTGGATTTGCCCGATCCGGATGGCCCCATAATGGCTACAGAATCACCTTGCTCAATGCTTAGATTAATACCTTTTAATACTTCAATGCTTTCTTTTCCCACCTGATAGGACTTGGTTATGCCTGTTAAGTTGATCATTCCGCATCCACTTCCACGCCATCTTTCAGCTGATCTGATGGATTCGTAATGATCAAATCCTTCTCTTCAAGTCCGCCTGTTATCTCGATTTTATTCCCGGAAGCAACACCAGTCTCCACTTCCTGTTTGTAGCTTTTCTGATCCCTGACCACGAATACATATACACTGCTGTCTCCCGTTACCACTGCGTTTGCAGGAACAGTGAGTGCCTTCTTCTTATCCGTTTCGATTTCCATTATGAGCTGAAAACCCGGTTTCAGGGACATTTCCTTTACCGAAATCTCCACCCGATACTGCGGCGCATTATTTTCCGCAGGGTTTATTCCCTGGTTCTCTTCAGGCATGTCAGCCACTTCGCTGACTTCACCTTTCCATTCCTTGTCAGGAATCGCATCGGAACGGAGGGTTACTTTTTGCCCCTCACTGACCTTCAATGAATCGAATTCTGAAAGCATGCCAGATGCTCCAATCGCTTTCAGATCCCCAATATAAATGACTGGCTTTCCTGCCGAAGATGGGTCGGATGACGCTGCTTTGTTCACCTGGAGCACCACTCCATCCATCGTGCTCTTAATCTCTAATTCTTCCAGGCGTTTTTCAATATCCTTCTTCTGCAAAAGCACCTGGCTTAATTCCAGATTCGCCAATCGCTTTTCCAGCTTAAGCTGATCCCTTTCAGGCTGTATCTGTTTTTCAGCTTCTTTTTTTCCAGCCTGTTTGCGCAGCTCTTTTTCCTTATCATCCAGCTCATCTTCCTGTTTTTCCAGCTGATTGATTTTTAAATAACCTGATTCAGCCTGGAGTTTAACTTTTTCAAGTTCCAGTGTTAATGCCTGCTCATCAAACCTGGCCAGAACCTCTCCTTTTTTGACTGAATCCCCTTCTTCCACAAGGAACTCCTTTATTTCTCCTTTTTCGGGAGAAGCATATATCTTGTGTTCATTTACCAGCTTCACTGTACCGGGAATCATGATCTGTTCTGTTATTTCCTCCTGCACCGGATGGGCAGTTTTTACTTCAGGCCCTTTGGCGAAAGCCTGTCTGTAGATGCTCACGCCAGCCATCAGCAAAACCACAGCCGTCACTCCGATGGCAATCCAAACTTTCTTTTTCATTTAAACACCAGTCATTCCTGAGACGGTATTGCTGAGTAAAGCAAACAGAATGCCAATAATGAAGAACGCAATCGCAATGCCCCAAGCCCAGCCTTTTGATAATCCTGCCACCCTCTGCAGCCCTATCGCCGTGATAACCGACTGCCAAATACTGAATAATTCAATAGAACCTAAGATTCCCGGCTTTTCACTATTCATCAGCCCTGCTAAACTAGTAATAAAAATTTCCGGATTTCCGCCGATAGCGGCTCTCAATGCCATGTTAAGGATAAGACCAAAACCGCCAATCACAATAATGTGGACATTCATAGAGAACAGCTGTTTAAACGTCGCATCTGATCCGGCAATCTTCGTGAAAATCATATAGATGGCACTTGAAATCAGCGCCACAAATACCGGAGTGAAAATACCTGTAATGGCAACTCCGCCCCTGGCAAACATCATCACCATTTCCGCTTCCGCGTCACTCATCCCTTCGAGGCCCAGATAAGATGCATCCATCGACATTGCCATTAAAAACATGCCAATTGCATAAATAATACTCACCAAAATGAGCGGCACCCAAACCCTCGGATTTTGGCGGATCCGGTCAAACTGCTCCCCCGGACTCCAAATCATCCCTAGCAAACTAGGTTTTTTACTGCTCGTTTTTACTTCCTGTTCCATATAGAACACTCCTATTCTAGTTAAAAATAATTCCACTATGCATTACGGAAATATATAGAAAAGGTTTCAAAAAATTACATTTTCACCCTAAAAAATAAAAAAAAACATGGGGACGGTTCTCATGTTTTCCCCATGTTCTTCATTGCAAAAGCTTATTCGCACCCGGCCGGGACGGATCAAAAACTCGTTTAACATCAAAAAAATCTTTTAAAACATCACTTTGTCCAGTTAACGCTGCACGCATACGAATCCCGTCTACATTTATGCGTGCTTGCCGGAAGTAATCCGGTCCTATCTGAGACCAGTAGGTGTTTGATGCATCAACATTGGCATAATATGCAAAACCCAGGCTTTTCAATAAATCATATTTATCACCTGAATACTGGTGCCAGTCTCCAATGTCACTGCCAAACGCGAATATTATGGTGTTTACAGGTCCTGTGATCGGTTCAACCTCTCTTTTCCATTTAAGCAGATCTTTTTCTAAATGTTCTGGAGATGCCTTCCCTGCATCAAGGTGTCCCCACGTATGTGACGCAAATGTCCACCCCTTTTGCTTCATTGCATTTGCTGCTTTTTTCGCCTGCTGCTGATCCTTTTTTATATTTGGATTATGCTTTTCACTATTCGGGCCATAGGTGGTCTCAGAAGTTCGATATCCTAATACTCCGTTATATCCGGTTAATGCAATAATTCCTTTTGATCCCTTATAGGAAAAATCCGGGTGCTGTTCAACAAAGTCATCCACGATGGGAACCAGGTCATAAGCCCCTTGAATGGATTCCCCTTTGTCATTTAGATAAGTATTTGTGATATCTCCATTAGTATCGAGCGTTAAGTTTTGGGGAAATCCGTCTCCCCTCATGTACTCATAATAACTGACATCATCCTGCGACAGCACCAATGGTTTTTTATCTGGAGGCAATAGAATATCCTGATAAACCATTTCCCCCTCTGAATTGAGTTTTGCAATATCCTCAAGATTAACAAGGATGTATCCTCTTTCGTATAATTCGTTTAAGATTTCTTTACATTCATCAATGGTTACCATGTAATCCTGATAACCTTGAGTCATACTGTCACCATCAAATGCCTTGGATGCATCCACAATCAATGAGTGAAAAAATAAATGAGGAATCTTGCTGTTGTCTAGCCATTTGACGAGATGATTCCTTTGTTTTTCGTAAGCATCTAAAGCCCTTTGTATGTCTTCATCTTCAGAAATACCTGATTGCTTTAATAGTGTAATAGCTTTTTCGTAATCATATTGTTGGGATGAAACCTTAGCCTCGGCTAACAGCTGTTCTTTCTCTTCCCTCGTCATGCTGGGGATGGCCTTTTTTTCAAGGCCGCTCTCCTGAGTAGAATGGTAGTTTACTGCCGCCATGTCTGCTGATGATTTGAAATTCTGACAGCCTGCCATAATAAAAAGACTGAGCATAGCTCCGACCAAAGCAAAACACTTCTTCATTTGAAGGCACTCCTTTGTAATGATTGAGTGTATTTTCTTCGTATCAGAGGGTACCGCAAATACTTATGGAGTTATAAAGAACCCTCTCGTTTTATAGACGAAAGAGATCCTTTTTTTGTTTCTGTATTTTTAAAACCAGGAGATTTCTCCCCTGGTATCTTACCTACACAGCCTTCCGCTGAAAATAAAAATAGCCGCCCAGATAAAACAGTAAAAAGAATCCCCCGATCACAGTCATAAGCTGCTCCCATGGAATAAAGAAAATGTCACCGCTATCGGATGTGGGATACATCATGGCAAACGGCTGTGCCCACGGATAATAGGGACCCACTTTCTCTGAATTCATTGCCAGAATGGATGGCAGCGTAAAAACGACATTGACTGCAAAAGGCGCCGCAAAGCTTTTGAACCAGACAGACATCCACAGCTGCAGTGCGACTAATGGGAACGCTGCGACCCAGCCTCCAAGTATGCTCTTCCAGACAATCTCCGCCGGAAAAGGATCAGCTACGCCTTTATATAATCCTGCTCCTGCAATAGCGGCCAAATAAAATAACTGGATAAACAATACCAATAACAGGATCAGAACATACTTAGCAGCAAATACTTTCCCTCTTGTGACTGGCAGTGCCAGCAGCTGCTTCCAGCCCCCGGCCTGATGCTCATACCTGCAGACAAGGCTTGCCAGGACTCCCGTCACTAACGGTAAAAAGAAAACCGCATAAGGCAAATTCATATAGATCAGAAGCATATACCATTCATTCATCATCCCCGCTGCTTCAGCTGTATCTGTCCCAATCCCCGCACCAAGACCAATCAGTGGACCCACTAATAGGATGCCGATCATGTTTGATTTGCGCAGTTTAAACCATTCCGATTTCAAAATAGTAAGCATTATTTCACATCCCTTCTCACAAAATCAATCATTCCTGCTGCGTATAATAATATGCCTGCTCCGGCACCAAGCAGGACGTTGATGAGAGGTTCCTCCCAGTCGTTCAGCAGCAGCGGCCATTTCCAGATCAGCCAATCCGGTAAAGCATAGCCGGCATAGGTCAAGATCACACCCAGAATGCCCAGAGTGATTGGCACACCCTGGTTCACACTCACGGTCGCTACCCAAAGCTGCAGCGCCAAAACAGGCAATGCCGCAAAAAAAGGATAAAAACTATATTTCAGCAGTCCGGCATACGGAATCTCACCGCCCAAATCCAAAGAGGTTCCAAAAGCAAGCGTGAACAGCAGCAAAAGCACAGAAGAAATCAAAAGCAGAACTGACAGCACCGTGAATTTTGATAAATACACGCTCATTTTCGAAACAGGCAGTGCCATCAGCTGTTTCCAGGCATTCGTTTCATTTTCAATGCTCGACATAAAAGACGTCAGGATGACGATGCCCAGCACAATCGCCAGCGGTGTGAATGAATGAATATTGTCCAAATAATATCCCCAGCGGTCATCATTCTGACCGAACAAATACTCCTTGCGCACTCCATAATTGACCATCTGCATGGCTACTACCCCAATAGGACCCAGGATGGTCAGGAACCAGATTCCTTTCCGCTTGATTTTCATAAATTCGGCTGACAGCAATTTCCCCATCATCCGGCCTGCTCCTCCCTTGTCATTTGCAGGAATATGTCTTCCAATGACCGCTTTTCTTCTTCTACCCGGTAAACGGAAAATCCGTCTGCCACAAGTCCGCGTACGGCTTCAGCCACTTTTTCATCCGACTGCTGGGGCAGCGAAATGATGCCATTATCCAAACTTGCCTTCAATCCCCTTCCAAGCAGGGCACGCCAGGCTTTATCACTCTCGCTGACCTTTAATAGAACGGACTGCTGTGCAAACATGCGCATCGTTTCAATAGAGTCCTGAAATATCATTTTTCCTTTTGTCACAATCCCAACTGTTGTCGCCATCTGGTCAATCTCCGATAATAGATGGCTGGAGATCAGCACGGTCATTCCGCATTCAGATGGCAGGCTTTTAATTAAATTGCGAATCTCAATAATTCCTGAAGGATCCAAACCGTTTGTCGGCTCATCCAAAATCAGCAGTTCGGGGTTATTCAACAGTGAAGCAGCAATCCCAAGCCTCTGCTTCATCCCAAGCGAGAAGCCCTTTACTTTTTTATCCCCGGCAGCTGTCAGCCGGACAATTTCCAGCACTTCATCGATTCTCTGTTTCGGTACACCCACTATTTTTCTCATGGCTTCCAGATTTTCTTTTGCCGTTAAATGCGGATAATAGGATGGTGACTCCACAAGCGAGCCCACACGTCTCAATATATTTAATCTTTCTTTCTTTAAATCATTTTGGAAGATTTCAATTCTGCCGGAAGTAGGCTTCATGAGTCCCAACAGCATCCGGATTGTAGTCGTTTTCCCTGCCCCGTTCGGTCCCAGAAATCCGTAAATCTCACCTTTTGGTATTTTCATTTCCAGTCCTGATACTGCTTTCTCCTGACCAAAGTGCTTTGATAAATTTTCTGTTCTTACGACATACTCCATTCCTCTCACCTCAAATTCCATCTTATCCGGCGAAGGTTAAAACAAAGGTGGAGGGAAGTTTAAAATTTGTTTAAAAAATGACACTTTTCCCCTCTGCTATGCGTCTAATACAGCAGAGAGGAGTAAACATAATGACGTTTAAAAAACTGTTTAACATTGGGTACGCGGTATTCCTGATTGCCTGCTTACTCGTATATTTCCTTATTCCGCACACCTATGGCTGGGTTGTCCTGGTTACACTGGCTGTTCTTTTTGGCATCTATCAAGTGTTTATCTTATGGAAAATGAAGCAAAAAAGGAGCACCTCCTGAGGCTGCTCCTAATGTTTTCTAATGATTTTAATTACTGTACCACTGTCACCGGACTCAATCTCCCACTCAAGCTTCATACCCTTTACCATCATATCCACTATCGATAAGCCAATCCCCGCTCCCTTTTCATTGGAACTGTTTTTCAGCCCTTTACCATGATCAATAAAAACAATGGCATCGCAATCTTCGGTGGATAATGTCGCCACTTCAAGGTAAAGCCCATCCTTCGCATGCCGCAGCACATTTTGCAGAATGTTATCAAAAATACGGCCCAGCCACATTGGATCGGCCTGCCATTTCTTCTCAAATGGCTCTAACTCGATGTTCACTTCAAAGCCTTCCTTCTCAAAGACAGGATACCAGGACGCCATATTTTCACGAACAAACCGGACCGCATCCAGCTCGATCAGCTCCTGCTTATGCTTGCTCGCCATTAAAAGCGTGTAGCTCATTAAATTTTCTATTAGTCTATCAATTTTGATGATTGAGGTTTCCAGTGCTTTGACAGCCTGCTTCCCTTCAGGAGACAGATCTTCTTTTGCGATAGAATAGGTTTGCGCATTGATCTTCGTCAAAGGCGTACGCAGATCATGTGACAGATTCGCAATCAGCTCCCTCCGCAGCTGCTCTTCCTCCTGCTCGCGCCGCTTGCTTTCTTTAAGCTCCTCGACCATCTCATTAAACGTCTGTTCCAGCTGGCCGATTTCATCATTCTTTTGCACATCGATACCGATTGGCAGGCTGTCCATATCCCGTCTTTCCATTGCCTCCTGGAGATGGAGCAGCCTTTTGCGAATGCCCCGGAAAAATAAAAAGGAGACGATGATAAACAGAGAAATGATCAAAAGCAGGCCTGCTCCCAGGAAGATTCCGTATTTATCTGCAACCTGGACCATCGGAGGAAGAAACAAATTACGCGGTATCTCAAGAACGATAAAACCATTTTTCTCATCCCCGCCAATAAAGCTAATGACTGTATAAGGATCACCGCCATACCTCTCCTTAATAAACTTCGCTGTAAAGGCAGGCGTCCACTGAACAGGAAGATTCGACTTCACATCCCGCTGCTCCATCAGATTTCCCATTTCATCTACCCAAAACATCGAAGCATCAGAATACGTCTTTTTCCATTCAGCAAATAGACTGCTAACGGATTCCCTTGAGGCGTTCTCGAGTTCTGCTGCATCAGCATGCCATTTTTCTTCAATCTGCTTTGGTTCGTATTTATTGCCCTGCCCTCCTAAAATGTCTTCCTCGAGACCCATAACCAGCAATGCCACAAGTAAATAAGCTGCCTGAAACAGAAATAAGGCAACCAGAATAATCGCCATATACCTCGACTGCAGCGATTGAAAAAATTTTTTCATATCTTCACCCTGTAGCCGATTCCGCGGATGGTCTCAATGATTTCCGGACGCGATGGATTCTTCTCAAGCTTTTCACGAAGGTAGCGGATATGAACCATCAGGGTTTTATCGCCCTCCATGTATTGTTCTCCCCAGATGCCTTCATAGAGCTGTTCTTTTGTCAGTATCTGATTCAGATGGCGAATAAAGAACTGAAAGAGCTGATACTGCTTGCCTGTCAATTGAATTTCACGGTCTGCCTCCTGGTCGATAATCCGCATATCCTTTGTATGTACCTGCAGGTGGTGAAGCTCCAGCACCTGATCATTCTTTTGAAATCGCCTTAACAATACTTCAATCCTCGCAGCAAGCTCATCCGGCTGGAAAGGCTTTGTCAAGTAATCATCCGCAAAGCTCAGGCCCTCCAGCTTATCCTCCACCGCCGTCCTTGCAGAAAGCATAAGTACCGGCATGTCATTCTTTATTTTCTTAATCCGCTTCCCAAGCGAAAACCCGTCAAGCCCGGGAAGCATCACATCCAAAATTGCCATATCCGCTTCAGAAAGATAGCCTTCCATCCCTTCCCCGGACTGCAGCCAGATCACCTCATGGCCTCTTTCCCCTAAATCATTTTTCAGCCAGCTGCCAATATCACTTTCATCTTCTATGTATAAGATTCGCGCCATACTCTCCACCCTTTAACTTATCTTTTATTAATCTGCTATTTCAGGAGATTTTGCTAGGCAAAAAAACATCCGCCCTTATATACGAATGCTTCTTCTATACTTTTAATGCAGTTTCTCTTTTACAGAGTCCCGGAATTCGCTGTTTGTCATAAATTCAAGCTGAAAACTGTTCATATTCCTTGAAAGCTCTTTAATTTCCCTATCGCTCAAATCATTTGCCAGGAAAGCCATTTCTGTACGATTGCCCTCTTTATCGGCTGCATACATGCTGATGGTAAAAACAAAGGCTGTTGAGCCGCTCTTTTGCCCTGCATGCTGAAGCCACTCCTGGTTTCTCGGGTTTTTCATCAGCTGTTCCATCCCGGGATCCAAATAAGAATGGACTTCCTTGGAAAAATAGCTTTTGCTGTTTAATAGCTTCATAAGCTCTGCATAGTCACCAGCAGAAGCACGCGGAAGCCTGTCAGACCATACCTTTTGAAATTCCATATCCAGAACCTTCAGCACTTCCTCCTTATCCTGTTCTTGCGGCGGGTTGCTTTCCCATTTTTGATGAATTTTTCTACCTCTCTTTCGATACTCTTCAAGACTCATGCTCTTCAATTCCTTAAGTGCTTCCTCTTTTGACAAACCCTTATCCTCCATAAGTTCCATCGGAATAAACAGGGCACTGACAATCGGATACACCTCTTCATGACTGGAAAGCTGCAGATCATCAGAGAGCTTATTCACATTTTCAATCCCCAGAACTTTTAACAGGTAATCGGTATTGGCATTTGAACTATAGGCGATCATCCCATTAGCCACTTCGCTCAATGGCACATTTTCCGCATCATCTGTAAGGCTATTAATCCAAGCCTCGTGGGCTCCGCCATCTGTATTAGGAACATAATAGTTTTCCAGTGTTTTTAAATCGACTTTTTGCTGCGGGTCTATTTTTCCCTCTGCTGCCTGGCGCGCGTATTCGATTGCCACTATGATTTTAACCGTACTTGCCAAAGGCAGCGGCATGTCCTTATTGATGCTAACCCAATCCTCATCGTTATGGCGAATAACCATAGCCATATTTTCTGTTCCTTTGTGTTCTTGCACATAATCAATTACCGACTCAGGATCCCCGCTGCTCTTACTCTTGAGATACATGAACCCAGCTAAAACAGCTGCTGCTAACATTAGAATGACTCCCGTACTGATCCAAACCATCTTCAAAAGGAAACCTCCATAATTATCTTTTATTTATTACATACGAAAGCTAATCCCAGAGGTTTCAATTTTATGGAAAAAACTATTTAATTTTCACTTCATCTATCCGGCTCTTATACCAGGTATGGAAGAATGAAGCCCATTCCGCCGGTACATTTTCTATGCCGGCATGCTGAACAGGCTTCCCTCGGTTTACAGTCTGTATAGAGGCCAGACCAAACATTTTTTGCCAGCGTGTTGCCGTTACTTCTGCCTCAATGATTTTACTGCGTTTGGAGATAAAGACCCGTGTACCAATAATCCCGGTCTTAAATTGGATAAAAGAGCCATTGATTAAGTACCGTGCATTTGCATATCCAGCTGTCCTTGCAAACACAACCAGAATGATTAAAATGACAGAAGCCGCTATCCAGGTATCCCCAAACCCCATAAACTCAGGCTTAAAATAAGAAAGGGCTGCTGTCGAGATGATCCATAGCCAGCTTGGCGATAATAGGCTTGCCCATAAGGCGTTTTTCGGAAGCGGAACCATGGACTGTGAAACCTCATAAGCCGGCAAAATCTCCTCTGCTAACTTATAGGCCCGATCCACAGGCAGAAAAGGAAATAGTGAATTTACACCTTCCTTCTCCTCTCCCTCCATAACATCACCTGCCGCCGCCAGCTTAACTTCAGCCACTCCAGCCAAACGTTTCATAGCATTTTGCTTAATTTCGATGGCCTGAACCCGGTCTTTTGAAATGGAGAAAGAGGTTTCTTCCAAGAAACCCTTGCGGATATAAATCCGTTTTTCATCAGATAAGATTTCATATTTTCCATACTTTATATACGTGCGCAGAAAACCTGCCAGTACTGATAAAAGCAGAAAAAAGATGAGTGCAGAAGCCTGCACCTGCCATGATGAAAAATGCACTTTTAAAAAGTCCAGTCCTCTTTCTTCCAAATCGATAAATTCTGATGCTTTTGTATAAATGGAAGCAATCAGTGACAGCAGCACAAGGAAACTCAGCGAAGTATATGATGCTTTTATAAGATCTTTTTTTTCAGGTGTGAAATGCAGTGTTCTTCCGCTCATATCCGGCATTTCTGCTTCTGTTTCCGCTGAAACCTTCTCCTCCAGCCAGGCAGCTCCCTTTAAAGAAATCACTTTGAACTCAACTGCAGAATCAATACCCTCCATTCCTGTTTCAAGTGTAAGAGATGTGACACCAAATAACCGGTGAAGAATGGACGTATGCCTATGGGTATTCTGAACTTTAGAAAATGGCACAGTCTGCTTAGAACGGACAAAAACTCCTTTAGATAAATGAATTTCTGCATCGTCAACCGTATACTTATTTGAAAGCCATTTTAAGAAAATTGATATTCCAGCCAAGGCAAGAAACGGAAGAAAAAGATTGCGTCCCCATACAATTAAAAAGAATTGTGAATCGGCTTTCATCACAAATAAAAACAGGGCGATAAATGTTGCATTTCTCAGTAATTGAATAACTCCAAATAACATATGAAGCGGATGATATCTTCTGGCTTGCTTCATTCGTCTTCTTCCTTTATTTTGGCATATTTGGCTATCTGATTTCTTAATGAGGCCGCCTCACCTTCCGGCAGAGCCGGAATCGTGTGAGAGGAACCCATTGTCCCCATAGTCACTGAATATAGCCCGTATTTCCTCATAATGGGACCCTGTACGGTTTCAACCGATTGTACTTTTGTCATGGGAATCAGCAGATGCTTTTCCTGCCATACCCCTGACTTCATCTGTACATATTCTTCATCCACATCATAGCGCCAGCTTTTATACTTAATAAACGGTGATATAAAAGACCAAATTGCAGCTGGGATCGAGACAATTAATAAGATAATTAGAACCCAGCCGATCCATTCCTTCCATGAGAATAAATCATCCAGATAAAACAAAACTCCCAGAACAGCAAATCCGATGATATTCTGGATCACCTCAGAGATGATCCATACCCGGATAGCCCTTGGCGATATCCGGTTTTGAGGCTCCTTTATATTTACGAGCATATAAATCTCCTATCTGTTTTCCATATATTATTCATTTAAAAAGATTTCTTCCAGAGAAGGCTCTTCAATTTCCACCCTCAGAACATCCGCCTTGCATTGTGTGAATGCCCTTATCATTTCAGCAATCTTTTTCTCATCGCTGATCGTGATCACTGTATAAGCGTCCCCGTGTTCAAGCAGACTGCCAGCTGACTCAAGCCACTGCTTCAGCTTTGCCCGTTCCTGCATTGGCGCATTGGAGTGTTTTATCTTGACCGTTATGGTTGAACGGTAAAATGCCCGCAGCTCTTCCATCGTTCCAATCTTATCAATGATTCCATCCCGCATGATGGCAATCCTTGAGCAAATCTTCTCCACTTCATCCAGGTTATGAGATGTCATGAAGATTGTCTTTCCCTGCTTTTGAAGCTCTTTAATGAGCCGGTGTATGAGAATGGCGGATTCTGCATCCATACCCGATGTAGGCTCGTCGAGAAAAACCAGCTCAGGATCATGTATAATCGCTTGAGCAATCCCGAGTTTCTTTTTCATGCCAAAGGAGAATTTGCCTGCTTTCTTATTGGCATGAGATAAGAGATCCACACTTCTCAGAACCTCCATGCATTTTTCTTTCGTAGCCCTGGCGCCCGATAGCTCAGAGAAAAAACGCAAATGATCCAGAGCGGTCCATGCCCCATAGAAAGATGAATAATCCGGCATAACCCCCACTCTTTTCATCATTTTGGTATCAGGACCTTCTATCCCGAGGAGTGAATACGTTCCGCTGCTCGGAGAAATGATGCCTGTCAGCATATTAATAAAGGTGGACTTTCCTGCACCGTTACGCCCCAGAAATCCAAATATCTCTCCTTTTCTTACGGTTAAGTCTATTCCCAGGACCACCTGTTGGGCACCATAGGATTTTGAGAGCTGTTTCGCTTCGATGGCATTCATCAGCACTCCCTCCTTTTAAAAACAGCATTTGCAGCCAGCATCATCATACCAGCCAATCCCAATATGACTAGAAATGTAAAATCATCCCGCTCCAAATAGTAGAAAGGAACAAAGTACTTCATCCAATTCACCCAGCCGTTTGGTGTAAAAGCAGCCCAAAAGCCAAACGCCGGCAGCAAAAGCCCAAGAATATTGCCCAGGAACATGGTATACCCCGGCCTTGGAATGAGAACGGACAACAGCAAAGCCAAAGCCGCCTGATACGTCACCAGACTCAGCGTCTGAGAAAAGATGAACAGATCGAACTTCCTTGAAAAAATACTGATAAGCAAAAAGGACACTGTAATGCAGACAAACCAGAACATCCATATTCCGAGGAATTTCCCGTATACTATAGCTGATCGTGACACCCTGGTCACAAGAAACCTCATGGTACGTTCGTGGACCTCTCTGTTTATTGTGTCGTGTGATAAACCGAATACAAATAATTGGCCAAGAAGCAAAATGACAGTTAAAAGGCCAATTGTGTGGATATCCTCGGTCTCTCCTGCAGTCAAATCCGCACCTGATGCTATGAAACTGGAAAATTTCGCCGCATAATACGAAACTGCAAATAGTATAGCGATTATAATAATCGATTTAAAACTTTTAAAAAGGCTTATAAACTCTCTCTTGCACATCATAAACATGAATCCTTGCTCCCTTCAGCCTGATATGACTAAAGTATAAATGCTGAAGCTTAACCTATCTGAAATACTACCTTAATTTTTCCTTAATTCCTATATTTTTGGAAGTTGAATGATAAGATAAGTGTTGAACATATTAGATTAGGAGAATAGTGATGCAAAATTCAAAATTACTGCTTGTAGATGATGAGCAAGCCATTCTGCAGATGCTGGCCACTATTTTGCAGCGTGAACAGTTTAAAAATATCGATACTGCCTCTACCGCTGCTGAAGCACTGGAGCTTTGCCGTGCCAAATCCTACGATCTCATTCTATTGGATGTCATGCTGCCGGACCGCACCGGTTTTGAGGTTTGCCCATTAATCAGAGAAACAACGGATGCTCCCATCTTCTTTCTGACTGCACGATCAACCGACCTCGATAAACTTTCAGGTTTTGCCCTAGGAGCGGATGATTATATAACGAAGCCCTTCAATCCGCTTGAAGTGGCAGCAAGGATCAAAGCACATTTGCGCCGCCATAAAGGCAGCCAGCCTGCCTCCGTGCAGACAAATTTCGATTTTGGCAGAATTAAGATTAATACATTAGCAGGGGAAGTTACTGTTTCAGGAAAGAAAATCGATCTGCCGGCACAAGTCTACCAGCTGCTTCTTTTTCTGAGTAAACATCCCAATCAGCTATTCAGTAAAAGTCAGTTATACGAGCATGTGTGGGGAGAAGAAGGCTTCGGAGAGGACAACACAGTCATGGTGCACATTCGAAAGCTGCGGGAGAAGATCGAAATCAACCCAAGCAATCCCAGTCACATCATCACCATAAGGGGACTTGGCTATAAATTCGTTCCGGAAGGCAGTATTCATGAACATCCATAGACGATTCATTTTTCAATTTTTTGGTCAATTAATTACCGTTTTTGTGCTCTTCTTTATCATTTTGATTGCTTTTTGGGCTTTTCTTGGTTTTTCCATGATGGATTTTGAATCCAAACAGGATCTCGCCAATGCTGAAGATTATTTCGTGTCTGATCATGTGACCTTTAAAGACGGGAAAGCTGTTTTTAAAGAGGAATTGAAAATTCTCGCAAAGGAACAGAAGGGATGGCTCCTCGCTATCAATGAGAACGGAGAAGTCCTGGGTCATTTTAATGTGCCGGGAAATCCGCCTGTAACATTAAAGGAAAGTGAAATTGCTGCCATGATCTATGGAAGAGACAGTGACTTATCCCAATATACATACTGGAAAATTGGCGATGAATCTCATTTTGTTCTTTTCGGAAGAATTCAGATGGCAGCTAAACTGCTGGAACAGATATCTCCAGCGGTTGACTGGAACCTTAAGAAGCTAAACCTTCCTGAAAAGGTACAGAATGAACTTGCAAAGAGAAACGGATGGGTCCAGCTTATCGGCGCAGATGGAAAAGTAGCGGATGATTTTGGAGTCCGAAATCAGCAGAACCATTATTCAGTCAAGGAGCTATTGGCAAAACAAGATACGGAAAGAAGTTCCACAGCGTTACACTTTGATCCAGACACAGCACAGGCAATCCTGGTGGGAGTTCCTGCTGATGAAAAGAGCTCCACCCTGGAAAAAAGCTTGTTTGAGTCTCTAAACAAGAGTCTCATAATCATTTTTATTATGGCATTCCTCTTGCTTCTGGGCGGAACACTCTGGTATGCACGTAAGTTCGGTGTGCCCCTGCTGACCTTAATGAAATGGATTCAAAATCTGGGGAATGGTGTTTATCAGGAGCCTGGCGATGTTCATGGCAGGCCGGCAACACGAACCAAAAAAGGGAAACTGAAAAGAAAATTCCGCTTGTATAAAGAACTGATTGCCACTTTAGCCCAGCTGACTGAAACGCTTAAGGAAACCGAGAAGCAGCAGCGTATTATGGCCCAGACCAGAGAAGAATGGATCAGCGGCCTTTCCCATGATTTAAAAACGCCGCTATCCTCTATCTCGGGATATGCTCAAATGCTTGCATCCCCTGACTACTCCTGGTCTGAAAAGGAAACAAGGGAATTCTCAGGCATTATGTCTGAAAAGTCGGATTACATGATGGACCTTCTGGAGGACCTGACCTTAACCTACAGGCTCAGAAACCGTGCGCTGCCAATTGCCAAGGTGCCGACCAATATTAACGAATTTATTCGCCGGATCATCATTCAATACATTAATGATCCCGTCAACCAGGATAAAACATTCAATTTCATTCCGCATCCTGAATCCATTACAGCTCCCATTGATGCCAAATGGTTTCAGCGCATCCTGGATAACATCCTTGCCAACGCGATCAAATATAACCTGGCAGGCACAGCCATTACGGTTACCCTCTCTTCTATAGAGGAACACTTACTTGTCGTGAAGATTGAAGATGATGGCACCGGCATGGACAGCATAACGCTCGGAAAACTCTTCAGCCGCTACTATAGAGGAACCCACACTGGTGAAACCGGAAGCGGAACCGGATTGGGCATGGCCATCGCCAAGCAGCTGGTCCAGCTTCACGGCGGCAGCATCAATGTCCAAAGTGAGCCGCAAAACGGCACAATCATTCGGATCATGCTGCCGGTCAGCTAACGTAATGAAAAGAGTGCGAATGCGCACTCTTTTGCTGTATATTGCAATTCAATCAAACGTTTGATTGAAATTTCCGGTTCATCCGATGGCCTAATATAAATGTTTTGACAGCCCGAAAAACTTAAAGCATAGCCTCATAAAAAGAATGCAAACTAAAAGCGCAGATACTTTTATTAGCTGTAAAAGGAGGTGAAAATCATGGCAAAGAATAAGAAAAGCCAATCAGATCATAGGAATAATGCACTTCCAAAAGATACACAATTTGCGGGTGACAGAGAAAACGGCCTTGAAAGAATCGCTTTAAAATCCCAAAGAGACAACACCAAGTAAGCCATATGGGACAGTTAAACTGTCCCTATTTATCCCTGTCGTTGCGTCCGAAATGCATGTGATATACTTTTCGTGCTTTCGTTTCTGTTTCTATATTGCTTATAAACCGTTCTTTAACCTCCTCCAGCAGCAGCCGCTCCAGCTTTTCAAGCCTTTTTGGCCCGAATCCGGTCATTTTTTCGGTAAGCTGCACCTTGTACTGCCCACTTTCCTTATACTTTCGAATGGTTCCATAGGTCTTCCTTTTTGTTTTTCCTACTGTAATATCAAATTCATATTTCTGCTCAATAAAGGAAGAAACTTCAGGAAGCCCCAGGTTCTCATATAAAGGCGGAAATTGATGATGGACAGGAGAATCGGTGAACCTTATGGAATCAATGTTCATGTTACTCTCCCCTCACAAACTTGGATAATTACATTATATCCAGTAAAACAGCAGCCAAAGTGCTGAAAATGAAAAAACGCCTGCCATTAGCAGACGTTTTCCACATGATATAGATGTGTATCCTAATTAGTTCTCTTCAGAACCCCCATCGTTCATATCCATATCACTTTCATCCATATTCTCTTCATCCTGAGGAGATTCTTCATTCATACCGGGTTCCTCCATATCAGAATCCTCTGATGTGTCTGGATCCTGCATTTCATTATCTTCATTATTGTTTTCTTCCATTTGATTATCTTCCAATTCTACATCTTCCGTCTCCGGCGGCGGCTCCTGTTCATCTGTTCCGCACCCTGCCAACAATAATCCTGCACCCAATGGGACTGAAAGCAAAAGCTTCTTATATTTCACTGTTGTCATCTCCTTTGGCAGTATTATGTTTCTTATTATGAACTTACCCTTTTAAAAAAAGGATAAACTGTTCCTGCTGATTAAATCCCGCAGATCCTGCAAATACTATCCCTGCCACTAATGCAGGAGGAAGATTGATGAAAATACTTATCTCCCTAATATTATTAGGCTTCTGGGGATTGCCTCTAAACAGTGCCCAGCCGGAGGATAAAGAACAATGGGATCAGCAGGGCCTCTCTGAGGATTATCATGGCCATATTGAAGATCGCTCAGAAGGGCCATACATGAAAGTTCAGCTGCTTGGAATAAATGATTTCCATGGTCAGCTGAATGTCACCCGGCAGGTTAACGCCAGACCAGCAGGACGCGCGGATTATCTCGCCGCGTATTTACGCAAGCGTGCCGCAGAAAATGAAAATACCATCCTCCTTCATACTGGAGACATGATAGGAGCCAGTCCTCCTGTATCTGCCCTCCTGCAGGATGAACCGACTATTGAATTTTTGAATAAAATGGGGTTTGATATTGGCACCATCGGTAATCATGAATTCGACAGGGGCTTAGATGAACTGCTTCGCTTACTAAATGGCGGAAAACCTTCCGCTGCAAAGAGTTACCCTGGCTCCCGCTTTCCATGGATTGCAGCCAATGTTATCAGTCAGAAGTCAGGCAAGCACATTCTCCCCCCATATAAGATATTAAATGTCAGCGGGGTCCCAATAGGGTTTATTGGTGTGATTATGCAAGAAACACCAAGGTTATCCGCGCCAAATAATGTGAAGGGTCTTACGTTCACGGATGAAGCAGAAGCAATCAATACATATACCCGGGAACTAAAAAAACAGGGAGTAAGAGCCATTGTGGTACTGGCCCATGTTCCCGGCAAATCAAAACCAAATGGAGAACTAGCCATGGGCCAGCTAATAGAATTGGCCCATCAAGTGGATGACGAAGTGGATATTATGTTCGGAGGCCACAGTCATGCTTATCTGAACAGTGTGGTGAATGGGAAGCTGCTGGTGCAGGCCTATTCATATGGCACTGCCTTTTCTGATGTGGATATCGAAATAAATCCCAGGACAAAGGATATTGTCCGCAAGCACGCGGAAATTGTGAATGTTTTTCAAGAGAATATCCAGCCTGCCAGCGACATAACCAGAATGATCAATCACTATGAAAGGAAAGTAGAGCATGCTGTGAACAGATATATTGGCACTGCTGCTATACCTATCACAGCTGCCCGTAACAGAAGCGGGGAGTCCGCCTTGGGCAATCTTATTGCCGATTCCGAGCGGGCAGCGATGAAAACAGATTTCGCTTTCATCAATCCAGGAGGAATCCGCGCAGACATTGACGCCGGCCGTATTACATGGGGAAACTTATATGTCGTGCTTCCCTTCAGTAATCAATTGGTTAAAATGAACCTGACAGGCAGCCAAATCCGTGATGCCCTCAATCAGCAATGGCAGCCTGACACTGCCAGAATTCTTCAGATCTCCGGCTTCACATACAGCTGGGATGACAGACAGCCTGCCGGCAGTAAAATTCAAGAAATCTATCTGCCCGATGGAACAAAGCTTGATCCGGATAGGAAATATTCAGTTGCCGTAAATACCTATCTCGCTGATGGCGGAGATATTTTCACTGTATTTCGAAGTGGTATAAATAGAGTGACTGGACCAATGGATATTGATGCACTGGAGAAATATATCAAGCAGCTCCCACAGCCGTTTAGTTCTGCAATTGATGGTCGGATAAAGAGAATAGACTAAAAAGGACAGCCTCACGCGACTGTCCTTTTTTCTTGTCCATTTGATACTAATAGCAGGATTTCCCTCATATCTTCTATTAGATTCAGAAAGAAAGGAATTGGATAATGAAAAAATATATTTATTTCCTCATGCTGTTCGGTGTCTTCTTTCCAATTTTTCATAAGTCAGCAATCGTTTATGAAAACTGGAGATTATGCACCACAGCTTCTAAATTAACCGGGATCCGGCTCTATGGGCTTGATTCCATGAGAAACCTCCTTATATCAGCACTGGCGGCCCTTGCTGCTTTCTATTTCACGCAGCTATTTATTAGATGGGACAGCAAATATAAAAGCTAGTATAACCGCTATTCATATACCGTAAATTGCGGTTTCGTCGGATGGTCAATGACAAGAGCATCATTCGGAAATTTTAATAGCTTTTGATACAAAACAAGATCTCCCATACAACCAACTGTCAATATCGCTCCCAGGACCGATAATCCAGGCGTGTTAAGCACCACCCCCAGAATAAGCGGCAATAAGCCAGTCGGAATGAATGGCAGCATTAAAACCTTTTTCATTTGCTGAACCGTCACAGGCTGTTTGGCATGTGCATAAGCTATACCCATTTTCAAGTTGACTCCCCAGGACATTTCCTTCCATGGAACACCGCCAATATAGTGAAAACCCGCCAAATGGATGGCTTCATGCAAAATAACGATAACGACCATGCCAGCTAAAAATAATAGCATACCCATAAGATCAATAGTCATTTCCCCGCCGCCATAGATCACAGCATGTAGAATGTAGACCCCAAATATAAGCGCCATCGTTGCAAAAAACAAATAAATCTGCAGCTTCATCATCGAAACAGAAACAACTGTTGCTTTTTTATTATCCAATTTTTCACCCCATCAGAATTGGTCAATACCCATATCTACGGATCAAGCAACAGCGAAGTTTCAGATTTCCCCATTTTCTCTCCTTCTTTTGCCTCAGTCTCATTTTTTCATAATTTACAGTTTCTGCCCAAATGGACCTATTGTAGCTGAAAACACTGTTACCGTGACTGATCGCCTTGTATAATCAAGGCAAGAAAACTCTGAAAGGACTGTGATAAGGAAAGTGCTGTATATATGGGATATTGAAAAAATTATTTTACATACATTAAATGAACAACGCCTCAATATAAATTACGAGTTCAGCAATACACTCGCTTCACCCATGAGCTACAACGTATCAACGAATACAATCAAGTTTAACTATCTGAAAGTGAACGGCTATATAGCCAAAATCAATTTTAAAATAAAAGAGACGGATGAGAACCTGGTAAAATTAATGCTTTACCATGAAATCGGCTATTACCTTGATTTCAAAAAAAACAAACACGACATCAGAACGCTTATGTATGGAGAAGATGACGAGAAAGAACAGCTCATGGCTGAAATAGAAAAAAACTCCTGGGATTACGGAAGAAAGATAGTACCTGAACATCTGGTCAATGCCTATGATCAGTTTAGGGAATTAGATAAAGTGTTCAGCTAAAAAAAAGAAATGCGCCTCATCATGAGACGCATTTCTTTTCAATTTGGCTCAACATGGACATGAACATCATAAACACCATGATCATGCATCATCACTTTTTCCACATGTGTCGCAATATCATGGGCTTCCTTAATATCAAGTGTGGAATTAACCAAGATGACCACATCGATCACCTCATTATTGCCGTAGTTTCTACCTTTAATATCTTTTATTCCTTTAACCCCGTTTACTTTTTTGATGACATCCTGATATTCTTTAATCTTTTTTTCATCAAATCCATCTGAAAGCTCATGGGAAGCTTGTATAAAAATATCCCAAGCCGTTTTGCATATTAAAAGCCCGACAATAATGGCTGTTAACGGATCAAGCCATGGCATGTTCAGCTGTGACCCAAATATCCCGATGGCTGTGCCTAAACTCACCCAGGCATCTGAAATATTATCCTTTGCCGCTGCCATTACGGCCTTGCTGTTAATTTTTATCGCTAATTTCCTGTTGTAGCGGTACACAAAGTACATTGCCGCTCCAGAAAAAACTCCCGTATATGCCGCAAAAACATCGGGAGATTCATTAACACCTTCAAACATGGATGAAACAGCATTCAGCAGGACTTGAAGACCTACAGCGGCCATAATAAAGGAAGCTACCATAGAAGCAATGGTTTCACTCTTCCAATGGCCATACCCATGATTTTTATCCGGAGGACGCTGGGAAATCCTAAGACCTATAAGCACTGCAATTGAAGCAATAATATCCGTGGTATTATTCAATCCATCCGCTTTCAAAGCAGCAGAATCACTCACATATCCAATTGTTAATTTTAGTACAGAAAGACATATATAAGCTGCAATACTAATAACCGCAGCACGCTCACCCAACTTAAGGTTTCGATACTTTTCTTCTTCCATGCCCCAGCCTCCTACATTACCCTTGATTATATTACCAAGCGGCATTCGGGTGGGTCTAGAGCAATCTTTTTGTCTTTTATTAAATAAATAAGCAAAGTGCAATTAAGTTGCACCAATGAAAAATCAAGCCAGCCCGTAAAAGGCTGGCATCTTAATACGTTAAAGAACGAAACAGAATTTAAACAGCCTTCTAATCAAATCTAAGCCCTCTTAAGATTCGCCTCAAACATATCGATTATTTCCAAAAACCGCTCTGCTTCCCTAAAGGTATGGTCAGCCAGAAGAGGATGAATATTGCTTTTGATCCGGCATGCCTCTATTAATTCTCTGGCAGTTTTCTTAAAATCCCTTAATGAAGCAACTGATAGTTTATTCTGGTTTAAGAATTGGCTCAGAATCGGTTTCGTTTCTGATTGCGGCTGCATAGATTCCAGGTCCACAGCCTGGAATAGCAATTGATCGAAATCATGGCTGAACTCTCTGGCCTGTTCAACCAGCTTTCTTTCGGAAGGGTCTAATAAATGACCGATAAATTTAGCATGATCTGCCATGATCTTCAGGAAAAATACATTCTCCTCTATAATGGCTTCAGGTTTTGGAGCAAGTACCCCTGAATTAAGCTCTTTTAATCGATTAGCAAAATAAGCTGCTTCTCTGCTGATATGGTCAATCAATAATGGGTAATTATTTGAACGGATTTCGCATCTTAATGTCAGACCCAATACCTTTCTTTTATAACTCCAGATTGCGGCAGCAGCCTGATAAACCTCGTTATTAAAAGCTTGCACCTGGCCAAGTTCCGAATTTACATTAAACCTAGCCAGCTTTTCCTCTATTCTTTCAAACAATGCAATAAACTGCTGTGCTTCGGTAATTAGTTGTTTCTGCTCATATGTAAAACCCAAACTTAAAAATAAGGCATGTTCTTTCATAATCCTGGACCAAAATTTAATTTCGTCCAGTGATCTAGCGACAATTGGATCCGCCATTTCTTCCCCTCCCTAATTACTCACTCCTTTTCATTTTTATTTACGGTTTGCTGCGATCATTCCATCTATTTTACTTACGGCTCATTAACAGAAGGCAAATCAGTCAGAAAATGCAAGAACTGCTCCCAAGACGGCAGCAGTCCTTCTTTTACTCATATTTTGAAAAATCCATAAAATAGCTATAAATCAAGTAAACAACCATCGCAAACGCGGTTGAGATGAACCCCCAGCCGAGCGTAATCTGCTCGATAACCAAATAGTTATTGCAAAGCTGCACAGGAGACCAGATATATAGCCATCCAAGAGCTAGAAAAAGAATAGTAAAAAAGATAATGAGAGCATGCTTCCAAAATGAACTTAGCTTTGGCCAGCTGTCCCGCAATGGCACCCCAGCCAAAAATGGCAATGAGATATATTTAAATACTTCTACACTGGTAAGCGTCAAAGCTTCATCCATCGTCCTTGGCAGAGACCAATACACCATAATGATTGAAAACAGCAATAGACCCGGCACTCCGTTTTCATTCCATTTTGAGAAAAACTCCGGAAAACGATTCTGAAAGAACTTCGCCATAAATAATCCAGAGATCACCAGCAGGGGCATTTGCATATGCATATGGGTAATCATAATGGACTCCAGCAAATTAGATACAGGCGGGAGCATCAACGCAAGAAGCAGAAGCAATCCGTAAACTGGTGACTTCATCATTCTTCCCTCCCGCTGAGCAGAATCTCCGTTACCCGATCAGCCGCTTCTTCAATCAATGTGTAGTCCATGACTTCAATTAACTGTCCTTTTGGGTTCACCAGATAAAAAGCCGAGTTATGGGCAAAGTTGCCGTATTCATCCGGTATGACAATGACGCCAAACCGGTCCAGCAAAGATTCAAGCTCTTTCTTATCCGGGATCCTTGCCATTCTCCACGTTTCTCCGTCACTGCCGAAAGCCTTACGGTAAGTATCCAATGTTTTCGGATCATCCCTCTCCGGATCAAAACTGATACTAAGGAATTGAATGTCATGGCCAATATACTCTTCCGGAATCCGTTTATATACTTCAGACATATTAACCTCAAGCTCAGGGCAAACCGTACCGCATGAAGTATATAAGAAAGTAATAAAAACATACTTCCCTTCAAATTCCGAGAAAGAGTAGGTCCTTCCATTATTGTCTTCAAGCGTTACATCGGGGAACTGAGGCTTTTCATCCATTAACTGATTAACCCTGGCTGTTTCAGCAGTAAAAGCCTGAAACCCATCTGTGCCAATATAAAATAGGACTATGCCAAACATCAGTACAAGCAAGCTTGATAAAGCTGTTCTATTTTTTGGAAACATGTTTCATCACTTCCTTTTAAAAGAAAGAGACAGCCCAGCAGCCGAGCTATCTCTCATACCTTACCAGGTTTTAAATGGAGGTGAACCTGGAGGCGCATTGACCATGAAATCGACCAATGGAATGACATATGCCATGCCGACAAGGACAATCATACACACAACCCACAATCCCCAGCGTTCTGTCCATCTAGGTGTTGGTGCTTCATCCTCTTCAACTTCTGCAATAGGGAACTCTGTGTTTCCTTTTGGTGCAAAGAACATGAGGTAGAATACTGCGTATACCTGCATTAACACCCCGATCATCAGAAGTGTTCCTCCAATCGCCAGGAAAAACAGGTATGGATCCCAGCTTAGGGCAGTTGCATTGTCAAAGTAAGTTGAATAAGAAGTTCTTCTCGGAGATCCCAGCAGACCGACCCAGTGCATCGCACCAGACATGATGATCATACCGACCGTCCATATAATCGTTTGAATAACCCCAAGTTTGTTGATCTGCGGTGTAAGCACTCTTTTAGATACATAAGGAATGAGCCAATAGCTTAAGCCGAAGAACGTCATAACTACTGACATGCCAAGTGTTAAGTGGAAATGGCCAACGACCCACATCGTGTTATGGACTACTTGGTTCAATTGGTTTGTAGTTTGAGCAATACCGCCCGCCCCAGCAGGGATAAAAGCAGCCATTGCGATAAATGGTGCAAGGAATCTGACGTCTCCCCAAGGGAGCTTCTTATACCATCCAACAATGCCTTTTCCGCCTTTCCTTCTCGCTGTGCGTTCAAAGACTGCAAACATTGCATAAGCAGTCATTAATGAAGGGAAGCCAATGGCCAAACTCATAAACACGTGCATATATTTCACAGGTTCAGAGATACCCGGGTCAATAATTTGATGGTGGAAGCCTCCGGTAATATTCATAATTACTAGTGCTATAACCACAATTCTTGTTAATAAATCATTCCATCTTCGGCCGCCAATAACTTTCGGCACGATGACATACCAGGCTGAGACTGCCGTTAAATACCAGATGTTAACCAGCGTATGGCCGAACGCCCAGAACAGCGTGCGTGCAACCATAACATTTATTGTCTCAACCCATCCAAAAGCCCAAGGAATTATAGTAAAAACCTCGATTGCTACAGGTATGCTTCCGAAGAATAAGAGAACAAAAACGCCGGTTGCAAAGAAAGAAAGAATCGGGATATGCTTGCCGGGATTTCTCTTTCTCCAGCTGGCCACATTGATAAAGGCACCAAAGGCACACATCCATACACCCAATACGATAAATACTAAGCCGATATAGAAAATAGGTGAAGCAGCCATTGGCGGATAGAAAGTATACATAACAGATGCTTCATTCATTAAAATCGGGATTACCGCTAGGACAAATCCGAGAATCTTCATCCAGAAGCCTATCCATGCCATCTTTCTGACCTTAGGAAGCAGGCCGCCCAGTGTATGGGATAACCCAGCATAGAAGTATCCAATTGTGAAGAACGCTGACAATACGACTACCAGCAGAAGACCATGAGCTGTCAGAACCTGATAATAATTCAGCCATGCCGGCAATTCGAGCATTCCAGCCCGGTTCAGGCCTTGCACCAGTCCGAGTATTCCGCCCAGAAGGATGGCCAAGAAAGCAACAGATAAATATGATTTCGTTAATTTTCCATCCTCGAGGCTAATCCCCATAACTTTAATTGCTTTATCCTTAAAAACTTGTGTTTTTCCTGATTGTTTAATAACTGTTTCCACTGTCTATCCCCCCTTTATTTCACTGTAATGGTTGTGCTCATCATTTGATGACCCGCACCGCAGTACTCATTGCAAAGAACCAAATATTCACCTGGCTTATCAAATTTCTGAGTTATTTTTTGTACATAACCAGGCACAACCATAGCATTTAAGTTAGTTTCAGCAACCTGGAACCCGTGAACGACATCTTTTGACGTCAATGTAAAATGAACTGTTGATCCAGCAGGCACTTCTATCTCACTCGGAGTAAAACTGAACACTTGAAGAGTCATAACTACTTCATACTCATTATCGCCAATTTTCTTAATTCCTGGCTTATCGAACGGTGCTGTTTCATCCACTTTCTGAGGATCAATTCGCTCTCCATAGCTTGGCGGCCCCATTTCAAAAGCGAATGCCTGATAGCCCGCGATTAACATGAATCCAATAATCATTCCAAAGCTCAAAATAAGCCATACCTTTTCAGAACGATGCATCATTGTTTATCCCCCCTATATTCTGGCCATATACAGGCCGTACAAGATTAAATACGTAACAAAGATCCCAAGCCCTACAACTGTAACTGAAAAGAACGTACCCTTTAGTGAGTTTTGTTCTTTTGAACTGCTTTGGTCCACTTTTCGTGTATCCACCTTCCATCAGCTCCTTTACTTTGTTACTTACATCATAGTTGAGAAGGGTTTTCATAAAAGTGAAGTGAATCACACTTTCTTCATATTCACTCAAAGGCAAAAAGGTTGCGATTTTGGCTAAAACACTGTAGTATCAAGGGTTTCCTTCACCGAATGGTGCTCTGGCAAGAATAACGGTTCACAAATAGTTCACAAAAAGGCAATTCACCTGTTTTTGATTACGAAAATGCTAAGATAGAATATCCAACTAATGTAAATAACACAAAGAATAATTGGGATTTTATGTTAAGATAATAGTGTGGTTTTTAAGCTAACCGGCAGGTTAATAAAAATTGAAGGGAAGATAGGAGGAACTATTTTGGATGTTTTTGTAATATTAGCTTTTTCATTAGCAGCTGGTGCGTTCTCTTTTGCATTATTTTCAGATGATAAAATTAAGAAACTTGAAAAGAGAGTGAAAGATTTAGAAGTTAAAATAAATGAAAGTTAGGATAGCTGTACTAATTTCAAAAAGTTTCTCATAAATAAAAGAAACTAATCCCTATTGGAATTAGTTTGATAATGGTATGTATAATGGTGGGCCTAAATGGACTCGAACCATCGACCTCACGCTTATCAGGCGTGCGCTCTAACCAGCTGAGCTATAGGCC
>NZ_MRTQ01000038.1 GCF_001956215.1 Paenibacillus sp. FSL R5-0490
TAGATGAGCAAGCCCGCAAATAGACCAACCGAAATTACAAATAGATGAGCAAACTTGCAAATAGGCCAATCAAACCTGCAAATAGATAGGTAATTGCAAATAGGGACCCGGAACCTGCAAATAGATGAGCAAATTTGCAAATAGTCCAGCCGAAATTACAAATAGATGAGCGAACCTGCAAATAGGCCAATCAAACCTGCAAATAGATAGGTAAATGCAAATAGAAACCCGGAACCTGCAAATAGATGAGCAAGCCCGCAAATAGACCAACCGAAATTACAAATAGATGAAGGCATAATCATCCTCCTTATTGGTCAAAAAAGGAAAAAACCATACTAAAATAAAGTTCAGTACGGTATGATTAGAATAGTTTGAAAAGTTAGATAGAAGGAGGTTCACTATGCTTTCACAATCAGTCATTCATGATGTAATTACGGCAGCTCTGGCCACTGGCGGGGATTTTGCCGAAGTATTTGTTGAGGATCGTTTCACCAATAACCTTGCGCTTCAGGGCGGGAAAATTGAGAGCAGCTTATCAGGCCGGGATTATGGGATCGGCATTCGCGTGTTTAAGGGGCTGCAGAGTGTGTATGCTTACACAACGGATGGATCGAAGGAAGGTTTGCTGAAAGCTGCGGGCAATGCTGCCCAGGCGATCAGTGGAGAAAAAGTCATTCAGCCCGCACAGCTGCAAAAAGAAATGATTCCGGCAGCGCATCCTATATCTCTGAATCCGCGCGAGGTGGAGAAGCTCCGCAAAGTAGATGTCATGAAAAAGGCATATGAGATTGCGAAGAACTATCACAGCAGCATCCAGCAGGTTACGGTCAGGTATTTGGATGAAGAACAGAATGTGCTGATAGCAAACTCTGAAGGTAAATTTGTTGAAGACCGGCGGGTGCGAAGCCGCCTTGCCATACAGTCGATTGCGGCAGAAGGAAACCAAATGCAGCCTGGATTCTATGGACCTGGAGCCCATAAAGGCTTTGAATTTATGGAAAACCTGAACTTGGAGCATTACGCCAATGAAGCATCCCGCATTGCCGTTACGATGCTTGGGGCAGACCCTTGTCCAAGCGGGAAGTTCCCTGTGATCATCGATAATGAATTCGGCGGGGTTATTTTCCACGAAGCTTGCGGACATGGCCTTGAAGCTACATCTGTAGCGAAGGAAAACTCTGTTTTTGCAAACCGGATCGGCGAAAAAGTGGCCTCGAATGTCGTTACATACATTGATGACGGCACGCTTGCCAATGAGTGGGGATCGATTACGATCGATGATGAAGGCGAAAAGGCGCGTAAAAATGTCCTGATTGAAAATGGAATTTTAAAAGGTTACTTGATTGATAAATTCGGCGGACGCAGGATGGGCATGGAATCGACAGGATCGGGAAGGCGGCAGTCCTACCGCTTTGCACCGACTTCGAGAATGACCAATACGTACATTGCAAACGGCAAGTCCACTCCGGAAGAAATCGTCTCAAATACAGAGTATGGAATTTATACTAAATACATGGGCGGCGGCCAGGTCAATACCACAACGGGCGATTACAACTTTGCCGTCATGGAAGCGTATCTCGTAAAAGACGGAAAAATCGGCAAGCCGTTAAAGGGTGCTACTTTAATAGGGAATGGTCCGAAAACACTCCAGCTGGTTGATATGGTGGGAAATAACCTGGACCATGGTGCTGGCATGTGCGGTTCACAGAGCGGAAGCATTCCTGTCAATGTTGGCCAGCCGATGATCCGCGTAAGCGAAATGACTGTTGGCGGAACAAAGGGAGGCGAATAATATGAACCTGCAGGAATTTAAGGAAAAGCTCTTTCAGCTTGGCGGGCAGCATGGTTTCACAGATATGGAGCTTTATTATGAGAGAGAGGAAAAGTTCGCCTGTGAGCTTTTCAAAGGGGAAATCGATTCTTACGACACTTCCGAAGTGTTCGGAACCTCCTTCCGAGGCCTTTACGAAGGCAGGATGGGCTATGCTTTTACGGAAAAACTGGATGAGGAATCCCTGTCTTTTCTGATCGGGAATGCGAAGGAAAACTCTCAATTTATTGAGGATGAAGTACAGGAAGAAATCTTTGCCGGCAGCGAAAAGTATGAGTCTGGAAGCTACTATTCAAGCAGTCTTGCGGAAGTTACGATTGCTGAAAAAATAAATTTGCTTAAGCAAATTGAAAAGCACATCTACGCCTATGATGAGCGGGTAACCGGGACCGATTATTTCATGCTGCGCAGCGGTGAAACAGAAAGGGTTCTTCTCAACAGCAAAGGCTTGAGCCTCAGCGAAAAGAGCAATCATGCAGGCATTTATGTATCAGTCATCGTTAAGCAGGGGGATCAGGTGAAAAATGGAGAATACTCCAAGTTTACGAGAGACTTTTCGATCTTGAATCCGGAGGAAATAGCAAGGCATGCAGTAGAAGAAGCATTATCTCAGCTGGATGCCAGGAGTGCCGAAAGCAAAAACTACCCTGTCCTGCTGAGAAACGATGCCGCCGGCGCCCTGCTGCAGACATACATCCCGATTTTTTCAGCGGAAAACACCCAAAAAGGGCAATCGGCTCTTAAGGGGAAAACGGGTGAAAGCATTGCTGTGGCATCATTGAATATCGTAGATGACCCATTTTTAGAAGAAGGTCTGCTCAGTTCTAATTTTGACAGCGAAGGGGTTGCCACTGCCAGAAAAGATATTGTGAAAGACGGCAGGCTTATTACCTTGATGCATAACCGCAAAACAGCACAAAAAGATGGTGTGGAATCGACAGGCAATGCCTATAAAGCTTCTTATAAGGGCACTTTGACGGTAGCTCCAACGAATCTTTACGTCAATCCATCCGATCAAAGCTATGATGAGCTGGTATCTTCGCTCTCAGAGGGCATCATCATAACCGAATTATCCGGCCTCCATTCCGGTGCCAATACCGTATCAGGGGACTTTTCCATTGCGGCTAACGGCTATTATGTCAAAGATGGAAAAGTGCAAAATGCCGTAAACCAAATGACGATTGCCGGAAACTTCTATGAGCTGTTAAATAATATTGAAGCCATCGGTTCAGACTTGGAATTTTCGTTGGGTTTCATGGCCACAGGCTACATTGGCTCCCCATCTCTATTAATCAGGGAGCTGGCTGTGACGGTTGAATAAATAAACGGGATGGCACACCACTTCGCAGGTGGTGTGCTTTCTTCATTCTGCGGGATGCAGGATAAACTATAAAACATGTTAGATAAATCTTAAGCAATGTTAGATAAACCTTAAGAGATGTTAGATATATCAAAAGGGTTGCAAGATATATTTAAGCATTTGTCAGATATAAATAATAAGCTGAAAAGTCAGCAGGAAAAATAAAGGATTTTCTTTTCGAAAAATAGAAACTCTGCTGATAAACAAAAATAGGAGGCGAAAAGATGAAAACCCTCGAAACCAGCCGCCTGATTCTGCGCAGCCTTACCCTTGATGATGCAGCCAGGGTAGAAGAATACGCAAGTGATTATGATGTGGCAAAAACGACATTAAATATTCCCCATCCTTATCCTGAAGGGGGAGCAAGGGAGTTTATTACAGGCATCCTGGAAGCAGAGAGAAACGGTAAGATTACGATTTTCGCTATTACGAGAAAAGAGGATAGTGGCTTAATAGGACTCATCAATATTACAGGCACTAATGCTAATAGAAGGGCGGAGATCGGCTATTGGATCGGCAAGCCTTTCTGGGGCAATGGGTATGGTACAGAGGCTGCCAGCGCAGTTATTAAATATGGATTCGAAGAGCTGAACCATAACCGGATTTATGCTCTTGCTTTTACGGACAACCCCGGATCATGGAGGATTATGGAGAAGTCAGGAATGAAGCATGAAGGGATTTTGCGGCAGCATGCAATAAGAGATGGAAGGCCGGTGGATTTGACCTGCTATGCCATTCTGCGGGAGGAATACACCGGGTAAGGGGAGCCGCTGTTTGAATCGCACTCAACAATATGTTTCAATAGAAGCAAATCCTTTTTATCATGGAGGTTCATGTGCGGATCATTGCTTCCCATCCTTTTATAACAGTCACCCGCAAGATCGACTGGAATCAGCAGCAATACATTGAACAAGAACTTTTTCTTCACTTATTTGAGGATCACATTCTGTCGCCATCAGAAAAGTTTCTCCTTGATGAAGTTTGGGATATGTCATACAGAAATTCGAGTTGTGAATTTGGTTTCCTTTATCTCCATACCAATCGGGGTGTGTTTTCTTTTCATGTAAAGTCAGAGCCGAGTCACTTTATAAATCTGTATAGAGATCTTAAAAAATAAAAGCCGGAACTGTCACGATCAACAATTCCGGCTTCATTATTATGCCTGCTCTGTCAGGCGTACAAGCATATGTGCGAGCTTATGCCTTTCTTCATCATCTCCGACTTTCCATAACTCCTTCAGCAGCTGTTCTTCACGGTTTTTGGGCTCCACATTTTCAGCAAGGTAGCCAGCCACTTTTTCCGCTGTTACGGCAAGCTGTTCCTCATTTAATCCCAGCTTTTTGCCAAGCTCAATTCGTTCCGCCAAATAGCCCTTAAATTCATCGAAGCTGCTTAAAATATCTTCTGCTCGTTCATTGGACATCTTGTCCATTGCGCTTTTAATATTTTTTGTATCCAGTTCACCATCTTGTTTGATTACATGTTCTTGTTCATTCATTTCAGTAGACCTCCCAAAGGATTGTTTGTTTTCTTATTAAATATCCTTTCAGAAGGAGAATTAAACTCTTTTAGATTTCACTGGATGGTGTTTCCTGAACAGCTTTCAGTTTCCTGAATTTCACTTTTGACATGATCACGCCAATTTCATATAGCCCAATAAGAGGCACGAGGACCAGAATCTGTGAAAATAAATCAGGCGGAGTAATGAGAGCAGATACAACGGCCATGATCAAATAAGCGTATTTTCGCATTGAGCTGAGCATAACTGGGGTGACAATGCCGATCGTTGTCAGAAACAACAACAGCAAAGGCACTTCAAACAGAAAGCCAAAAGGAATAGTCGACATCAGGAGAAACGAAAAATACTCCCTGGCCGTGATCATCATCGCAAAATGTGATTCACCCAATAGCATTAAAAACTGATAAATGGCAGGGAAAATAATAAGAAATCCGAAGCCAAGCCCGCCGATAAAGCTGAAAAGAATCGCCGGAAAAAACATTAAGGACACTCTGCTTTCTTTTTCCGTTAAAGCCGGCTTTACAAATAGCCAGATCTGATAAGAAATGAAAGGAAGCGAAAGCCCAAGGCTGATGCTTCCTGCAATTCCTGTGTACAGCTTAATGACATCCAGCGGTCCAAGCATAACCAGCTCATGATCGTTTGAGAGCATAGGGATCAGCCGGTTGATGAAAAACAGACATAGGGCAAAGCTGACAATAAAGAAAAGCAGAGATCGAATCAGCACTTTTCTCAGGTCTGTTAAATGCTCTACAAGGGTTTGTTCGTCCGTTTTCATTCTAAACCCTCCTGTTAAAGCGGTTTATCCTTCCGATCAGCCGTTTCAATTGAACGTGCTTTTGAATCAGGTTCATCGTCATCACTCATAATTTCTCTGGCTGATTTCTTGAATTCTGATAAGGTCCTTCCAAAGGCAGACCCGATCTCAGGAAGCTTTTTAGGACCAAAGATAATTAAGGTGATAACCAGTATGATAATCAATCCGGGTATTCCAATATTTGAAAGCCCCATGGAGTTCACTCCTTCGTGAAAAATTTCTTAAAAGGTAAGTTAGTATTAGCTTGAACTTCGAGAACTGTCCAGCTCCAGCGCCTACCCCCTCGAGGTCACAAGCTTGTCTTGTTTCGGCTCCTAGGGACTCGAGACATAAGCCAATCCCTTCCAGAATGAAAGGACACCTTCTTGCAGGGCCCGTCTTATGCTTGTCGTCCCTAAGCAGTCGCCTCCACATTTCCGACAATCCTCCCAAAAAGGCAAAGAACGCCTTTCCGGGAGGCTCGTCTTGTGCTTGAGGCCCACAGGATGTGGGTCATGCAGACGTTGCCACAGGACGTGGCGTTCTTAGTCTGCGTTCCTTCGTAAGCAAGGCGCTTGCGCTTTTCTTATGCAAGCAGGCCGCCTTCTTTGCTGTATTTGATGATTCCTTCAGCAGCACGATAGGCGAGCGCCCCTACAGTTCCTGTCGGATTATAACCTCCGTTGTGAGGGAAAGCGGAGGCACCAACGACAAAGACATTCTCTGCATCCCACATTTGGAGATAGTTATTTACGGCTGATGTTTCAGGCTCTGCCCCCATGATGACACCGCCTGTATTGTGTGTCGTCTGGTAAGGGACGATATCGTAATGCTCCAGCTGCTGCCGGTCGTTAATTTTTGAAGGTCCCATTTCCTTCATGATGTTGTCTGTGATTTTTCCAATATAGTTATAAAGATTCTTATCCTGTTCAGTGAAATCGTATGTCATACGAAGCAGCGGAAGCCCGTAAGCATCTTTATAAGAAGGATCCAGATCCATATAATTGTGCTGAACAGGCATGGATGCCCCCTGGGTGCCAATGCTTAATGCTCTTGTGAAATACTTAATGGAATTCTCCTTAAACTTGCTGCCCCATTTCGGTGTATCAGTCGGAACCATATTATATTGAATCGGACGGTATCCTGACTGGTTGATAGATATGGAGCCGCCATGGATAAAGCCAAGATCCGAGTGGTCAAAATTGTCCCCATTGTAATCATCCACCGTTGCACCGAGGGCACCGGCACCCATAAATGTGTTAAATTGTTCTTCATCAAAAAAGCCCGCTGACCCGGGAAGGATCTGATAGCAATAGTTCTTCCCGATCACCCCTGATCCTGTATCAGGGTTGTATGGACGTCCCAGTTTGGATGTCAGAAGAAGGCGGGTGTTATTCATGACATAGCTGGTCAGAATAACCATTTCAGCCGGCTGAATGAATTCTTCTTTTGTCTGGACATCCACATAGCGCACACCGGTTGCTTTTTTGCCATCGTGAATAATTTCCGTTACATTCGCAAAGTTGCGGATATCCACATTTCCCGTTTCTTTGGCAAATGGAATAACGGCCACAGTCGGATCAGCTTTTGCTCCATATTCACAGCCGAATCGTTCGCAAAACGCACAATACTGGCATGGAGCCATCTTGGCGCCATATTGGTTTTCATATGCCTCGCTCATATTGCCGGATGGCATTTGGTAAGGCTTCATCCCCAATGATTTCGCGGCCTTTTTAAATCTTGCTGTAATAGGTGTTTCCTTCATTGGAGGATTTGGGAACGGCTCTGCTCTTTTTGGCCCAAGCTCACCTTCTTCACCGCCAATTCCTGCCGCCTTTTCAAATTCGTAGAAATAAGGCTCCAATTCATCGTATGTAATGCCCCAATCCTGAACTTGAAGACCTTTGATCTTGGCTTCGCCATATTTTTTAACTGTCTGTGACTTGATTTCAAAATCATAAGGCAGAAAGCGGAAAGTATGCCCATTCCAGTGAACACCGGACCCGCCTAAGCCTTCGCCCAGCAAAAAGGACCCAAGCTGGCGCATAGGAAGGGCACGTTCCTTCCCATGATTGCGGAACGTAATCGTTTCTTTAGAAAGATCCTGCATTAATTCATAGCGTATTCCATAGCGCAGTTCATCATGGACCACATAGTAGTCCTTGACACCGCGCTCTTTTCCCCGCTCCAGGCCAACAACTTTTAATCCCTGTTTCCCAAGCTCAGCTGCAATGATTCCGCCGGCCCATCCGACTCCTACAATGACTGCATCCGTTTTTGGCAATGTTTTCGCCATTTTTACCACTTCCTTAAAAGATAGTACTATTTCGTATATGAATGGAGACTGTTTGGTTTAATTTTCACAAATTTTTCAGACTCAATTTGATTGATATAGCTCATTTGATGGCCAGGAAAGTCTTTCATTTTCCAGCCTTCCATATTTTTGTTTCCGGCGTAGGCAGGGTCTGCATATACACCTTCAATGGTGGCGGCCCGGAGAATATTAAAGAACGTCCTTGAAGTAACACCCCGGAGCTTCACTTTATCCTCTTCAAAGGCTGTAAGAATTTCATCCTGCTGTTCGCCCTCCAATTCAGAAAATGGCTTCTTGAACTTTTCATTGCTGTAGGTCTGCAGGGCAGCAAGTCCGACATCAAATACTTCATGCCGTTTTAAAGGGGACTGGTAGCCCTGAAAGTTCGACCCTGGGAAGAACGGACCCTGCATATATTCCCTTGTATTGTTGCCCCATGAGCCCGCAAGCTGATGGTCGATAAAAAATGGAACATCCAAATCATTCGCACCAGGGCCATTTTCATCCTTTGGATAAATTCTCTCAACGGCAGCCTGCAGGATTCCGAATGTCTCGGGGTTTGTGAAATATAAAGGCGACTGCTGATAGGCAACCTGATCATGCCCATTTGTATGGGCATTCTCTTCCGTTGCTGTACCGTCTTTGTTCATGTTTGCACCAATTAAGCCGCCAAGAATACCGCCTCCTACTAAACCGCCGGCAACTAACCCGGAATTGCGGATGAATCTTCTCCGGGACATGGTTGATTCTTGTTTTTGTTCATGTTCAGACATCTATATGGAAACCTCCTTTTATTTGCCATTATGGAGAAAAATATACTTGTCTAAACCGTTTGATAGGAATATTTTTTGGATTGTGAAAAGAAGAGAAGAAATAAGGAGGTCTTTATCGCAGTCTAACGGGCAGTAAGACCCCCGCTTCAAGACTCAGAGGAATCAAAGGAGGATAAGCGTGGGGGGGCAAACTGCCCGTAAAGGCCCGATTGGTGAGATACAGTGAAACTTGCCGATGCAAAGCAGAGGCTTAGTTGAACCAATCGGGTTCGTAGTGTCGATTGATTGAAGCGCTAGCGGAGATCTTAGCGACACTAGAACGCGACTAACAATCAGTGGGGGTTATGGAAAACCCTCACTGATTGAAGTTTCACTTTATGGCATTAAAAAAGATGCAAACCGATTGGTCTGCACCTTTTTTAAGTCCGAATGACGGACAACCTGGAGATTACGATTTGCATAGGGCCGAACCGATTTTAAATATATCGGTTATAGACGAGAGTGCCTTTCGAACGCTCTGCAAACCCTCCCTGGTTTCTTGCAATGCCAATGACGAACCTTGAAGTCGCTGTTACGCTTTTCATCGTCAACCAGTCCCTTCCGTTTTGTTATTGGCCTTGCATTATTTGTTTACCCCGTGTACTTGTGTTAAAACCTGTTTATTTAAAAAATTGGAGTTTTTTTCTTTAATAGATAAAATGAAAGAAAGGAAGTGAAACACGATGAAAACGAAGAAAGAAATCCGTGAGTACATATGGAATTTTCTTGAGGAGAACAAGCTTGGCCGCTTTCCGTTTCCTTTAACGAATAGAATTCCCAATTTCAAAGGAGCTGAAAAAGCGGCTGCATTTGTTTTTACTATGCCTGAGTATAAAGAGGCTAAGGTCATTAAGGTAAATCCTGATTCTCCGCAGCTGCCGGTCCGCACCCAAATTCTGAAAGATGGAAAGACATTGCTGGTTCCCACTCCACGGCTGAAAGCAGGCTTTATAATGGTAAAGCCGGAATGGGTACCTGCGGGGGAGGAGCGAAAAGCAGCGAGCCTTAAGCATATTCACTCATACGGGAAAGAAGTTCCCCTTACAGAATTGCCGAAGATTGATTTGTTTTTTGCCGGATCAGTGGGGCTTCACCGGGATGGCCGGCGGGTCGGAAAAGGGGAGGGTTATGCTGACCGGGAGTATGCGATAATCAGGGAACTGGGGAATCCTGAAATCCCTGTGATAGGAACAGTTAACAGCGCCCAGGTGACAGAAGCAGATATTCCTAGGGATCCTTATGATTTGACTGTCGACTGGATTGCCACTGAAAAGGAACTGATCAAAACCAATACGCCCTATCCAAAACCAACCGGGATTCAATGGGATCTTGTAACGGAGAAGGAAATGGAAGAGATGCCGGTTTTGCGTGAAATATGGGAGATCACAAAAGGAAAGGCAGCCAAGTAATTGACTGCCTTTTAAGCTTTAACTTCGTCCATTTTCTTTAAAACATCATTAATCTTTGCGTGATTTTCGGGGGATTCATCAATATGCTTCCATAAAATTTTTCCCTGAGGCGAGAAAAGCCATGTCCCCCCCTGAACGTAGACATCCTGAGTTTTCATGGATTTCATGACAAACTCCTTTTGTTTTTCATCCTTAGGGATAAAGCCGCCGACTTTTCCTGTAATATATCCAAGTGCTGCCTTTGAAAGAAGCTTCCATTTTGGCATGGTTTTATGTCCCATTCCTCTATAAGCTTCCCGGGAAGGGTCGCCGAGGATCGGAAAAGGGAACGGACCGAATTGCTCAAGGAATTGACTGATAAAGGTTCCTTTCGAAGGAGCAATGACAATGACTTGAAAACCTTTTGCTTCTACTTCATTTATGCGCTCGCGCAACTGCGCAAGATATTCCCGGCAGACCGGTCAGCCAAGGTGGCGGACGAAGACAGCCATTGTGTATTGGCTGCTGATGGCCTGTTCTAGCGTAATATTTTTATCAGGATTTTGGGTTTCTAAAATATATTTCATGAAATATCCCGCCTTTCGGATTTACATCTGATCATACCTAATTCTATTGAAGGAATAAAGAATTGCGGCTTGCACATAAAAAAACAGGAGTTCGCACTCCTGTTTAGTCCCGGCTCCCCAATATCCCAAAAATGCGAAGGATATTTATGAACAGGTTGATAAAATCAAGGTATAGGTTAAGAGCCATCAACGGCACTTCTTCCGGTGACACTCCATACTGTTTCATGCGATTGAAGTCGAATAGCACATATCCGCTGAACACAAGCACTCCGATGAAGGAGAATGCGAGCATCGCGTTAGAGCTTAACGGCCAGATGAGGCTGAAAATTCCGATCGCAATAAGGGCGAGCAATGCCGCCATCAGCATGCCGCCAAGGAAAGATAAGTCCCGCTTCGTTGTCGAAGCATATACGGCTAAGCCCGTGAACACAACCGTTGTCGTAGCAAGTGCTGTTAAAACAGGGTTAGGTCCAATAGCAGCCAGGTAGTGGGCAACAATCGGGTAGGTCGTCATTCCTGAAATAAATGTAAATACATAAAGGAATGTATACCCAATAGCTTTTTTGCGGCGGAGCAGGAAAGCGAAAAGCAGCATTCCAAGTTCAAGAAGCATCAGCGGCAAAAAAAGGGCTGGAGGGATGAAAACACCCGCCATCGTTCCGATAAATGCAATCCCCAATGATAAGGCAAACGCCCGTAAGACAGAAGGCAAATAACTGTTATTTGCAGTATGCTGTACATACATTTTTTCATTTCTCCTCTAAATTCATTTTGTATATGTATATACGACTGAACTATTATTTAAGTTTCATTAATTATTTATTTTTTAAAAGGTCTCTTATTTCAGTTAAAAGCTCGATATTTTTATCCACAGCTGGTGCAGGTGCTGCTTCTTCTTTCTTTTTGAAACGATTGTTAATAATCCTGATAAAGACGAAAATGGAGAATGCCACGATGAAGAAATCCACCACATTCTGTATGAATAAACCGTATTTTACCTGTGCTCCGCCGACTTTCACCATCAAATCCGTAAAGTCAACTCCGCCCATCAGCAATCCGACAAGCGGCATAATGATATCATCTACAAGGGAAGATACAATCTTTCCGAAGGCAGCTCCGATTACAACCCCAACCGCCAAATCCAGGACATTTCCCTTTAGAGCGAATTTTTTAAACTCATTCCACATAACAAGTCACCTTTCTTTGAAAATTACCGTTATTATACTATGAAGAATGTATGAAAACCAGATAGGGAAGCACCTATTGACAGAAACAGGCTTTTTCTCTATAGTAACTATGACAATTATATTTCTATTATTCCCGTGTGAGCGGGAGAGGTTCATAGCTTCACCCTCTATAAAAAACTATGGCTTTGATTATAATAATCAACCATATCCACGAGAGGATATGGTTTTATTTTTCAAGCTGTACTTTTCGAACCTCTCTTTAGGATCAGCGGGATCATATAAAGGGAGGCTATTTTTATGTCAGGAAGAAAAGATGAGGAATTAACGGATATTACATTGTTGGGAAATCAGGGTACTAAATATCTTTTTGAATATGCTCCTGAGATTCTGGAGGCTTTTGATAATAAGCATCCAAACCGCGATTATTTTGTAAAGTTTAATTGCCCTGAGTTTACGAGCCTTTGCCCAAAAACAGGCCAGCCGGATTTTGCGACCATCTATATCAGCTATATTCCGGATCAAAAGATGGTAGAGAGCAAGTCATTGAAGCTATATCTTTTCAGCTTCAGAAATCATGGCGATTTCCATGAGGACTGCATGAATATCATTATGAATGATCTTATCGAATTAATGGATCCCCGCTATATTGAGGTTTGGGGCAAGTTCACTCCGCGTGGAGGAATCTCCATCGATCCTTATTGCAACTACGGAAAGCCGGGGACGAAATATGAAAAAATGGCCGATTACCGCTTGATGAACCATGACCTATATCCGGAGACGATTGATAATCGCTAAGACCCTTGCTTAAACTGCAATTTTAAAATAATATCAAAAAAGGCAGAGCAATCTGCTTTTTTTGTTGCAGAAAATATACATAAGTGGGATTATATTTAGGGAATATTCTGTATTTTAATAGAGCAGTACAATAATAAAGCTCTGAAAGGGGATATAATGAAGAAAAGCATACATAAAAAAGATCCTCGCTTTAAGATTGCAGAGAAAGAAGCTTGGATTGGCATTGGTCTCGTACTCTTTAATTTTATTTGGTGGTATGGGTTTGCCTATGGGCTGGGGTCCGAACCTGCCGATGAGTATACATTCATTATGGGGCTGCCTGCCTGGTTTTTCTGGAGCTGTGTAGCCGGATTTGCTGTCATGGTGATACTGGTATCAGCAGCTGTAAAATTCCTGTTTAAGGAAGTTCCGTTCGAAGAAAACGGGGAAGGGGGAGAATCCGAATGAACTGGCAGGTTATTGCTCCTCTTCTTTTCTTTTTAGTCATTATTTTTCTGGTGGGTTTATGGTCCAGCAGAAAGTTTGATACGAGCAGTTCGTTTCTGCAGGATTATTTCCTTGGAGGAAGGCAGCTGGGCGGTTTTATTCTGGCCATGACCATGATTGCCACCTACGGAAGTGCCAGCAGTTTCATCGGGGGTCCCGGTGTTGCATACACACAGGGTCTTGGCTGGGTTTTGCTTGCCATGTCACAGGTTGTTACTGGTTATTTCGTCCTCATGGTTCTTGGGAAAAAGTTTGCGATTACAGCAAGAAAGTATAATGCTGTAACACTCATCGATTTTCTGAAAGAGAGATATAACAGCAAATGGGTTGTCTGGTTATCCTCGCTCAGCATCATTATTTTCCTGTTTTCCGCCATGGCTGCCCAATGGGTTGGCGGAGCAAGGTTAATTGAATCTCTGACAGGATTAAGCTATTTATCTGCTTTGTTTATTTTCGCTGCTTCTGTCATGGTCTACGTTGTCATCGGCGGCTTCCGTGCTGTTGCCGTAACGGATGCCGTCCAGGGCGGAATCATGTTCATCGGCACCATGATCCTTCTGGTTGCTGTTATTGTGGCAGGTGGAGGGATACCGAATATTATCAGTGATCTGTCTTCAGAAAATCCCAATCTGATTACACCGTTTGGCTTTGATGGCGGATTGACTCCTTTATATGTGTCCTCATTCTGGATTCTGGTTGGAGTTGGGGTTGTAGGTCTTCCTCAGGTTGCGGTAAGGGCCATGTCCTATAAAAATGCCAAAGCCATGCATAGGGCCATTATCATCGGAACAATAGTGGTCGGCTTTATCATGCTTGGCATGCATTTAATTGGCGTGTTTGCCCGGCCAATTCTTCCAGGGATTGAAGTGGGGGATAAAGTTATGCCGATGATTGCCATGGAAGTCCTTCCACCATGGCTTGCGGGAATTGTGCTGGCTGCACCGATGGCTGCCATCATGTCAACCGTGGATTCCCTGCTCCTTCTGGTCAGCTCGGCAATTGTGAAAGATGTGTATATTAATTACATTAAACCTGATGCTGAAGAAAGCACGATTAAGAGAATGAGTTTTGCAGTCACAGCTCTGCTGGGAATTCTGGTATGCATTATGGCGCTCAGTCCGCCCGATTTGCTGATCTGGCTGAATCTCTTTTCTTTCGGAGGACTGGAAGCAGCGTTCATATGGCCAGTTGTGCTGGGTCTTTATTGGGCGAAGGGGAATAAATATGGTGCGGTGGCCTCCATGATAACCGGAACGGCTTCCTATATTTTATTCCATACTTTTTATCCCAATGCTTTAGGCATGAATACAGTCGTATTGCCTATTGCTTTATCACTGGCCGCCTATATAGCTGTAAGTCTATTTACCGAAAAAACAGCACCTGCAGCAGCAGAAATTTAACCAAGAGGCTCCGGAGAGGTATCCCGGGGCCTTTCGTATTAACCGGCAAAGTGCCTATAGATCAGGCTCTCGCCACTATAATCAAACTTTAATTGAAGCAGTAGAAGAGTCATATATAAAGGATACGGGAGGAAACATGGGTTTTTGTAAAAAAATGAGCATATTGATAGGTTTGTAGAAACGATCCCTATTTGTTACACTTAATTAGTTGAAACGTAATTGTAACATTTGACTTTAAATGGAAATGTTTTTTAACATTAGGGAGAATATAATGAAAAATTTTATAAATATGATCATGATTGCCATGCTGTCATCCGTTATAGCAGGCTGTTCAAGTGAAATAAATGCATCTTTAAATACAGAAGAAATAAAACTTGAAAAAGAAGATAAAGTAGAAGCAGAAGATAATATATCCGTACAAGAGGCTGGAAAAGATAAAAAAGATACGGTTTGGCTTGAACGCAAGTCACTTTTCCAGATTGACGCAACAGACGGGATCATGAAATATACGGTCTACCTTTTTTCGGAAGACGAAAGAAGAACCATTTTGGCAGAGGACAGCGCGAAAGGAAAGAAAGGCGATTCCTATTTTACAGGACATTATTCAGTATACCTGGCTTTGAAGGGGTCAAAAGAGGCGTATAAACAAGCAACTCTAAATGACAGTTCTGAAATGTCCTTTAATCCTTCAAAGGAACAGGTTTACACTCAGAAAATGAGGAATAAAACCATCATCTCGATCTTTCAGTCCAAGGGGGAAAACTTAGTCAAGGGCCAGCTGCTGGCGATTAAAGATGGAGAAGTGCAAAGAATCAGTACGGAAAAAGACATGACCACTACCTCCAAAGCGAAAATAAAAACGATTAATCAAAAGTATCTTCAAACTGCCCAAAAAAAGAGTGATGGATGGGTTATTTCAACATGGCTTTTTAATGAGGAAGCCCATTCAATGAGCCTGCACGACCAAATCGAGCTTTCAGAAGAAGATCATTCTGATATCGACTGGATGAACCTGTGGCTGAAAAAGGAAGCCATTTACTATCCTTTTAAAAACCTGGCACTCAGCGGGGATGCCATTGAGAAAGCAAAACAGGGGATCCCCCTCGGAAGTCCATTTCCGATTGGCACAAACATATCTGAAATTAAAAAGTCAGATCCAAACTTTGTTGAAGAGGGGTTTGAAGGTGGAAGCCCTTTTGTGATGTATCCTGAAATCACCTATTATTATGAACGGGAAACCGGGAACGTAACAGCTATTTCCATTCCTGGACAGCGGGTGAGAACGTCAATGGACGAGATTACTGCCATGTTTGGCACTCCAGCGGAGGTTAGGGAAGAGAAGCTGTCAGGTGAAACTATCTCCACCTACCCGGCAGATAAATATTCTATCGATATGGTTTCTGATTTAGAAGGAAACGTCAGTGAAATTGTATTAAGGAAAATAAAAAATCATGCGGGTCAATGACCGCATGATTTTTTATAGTCATGAAAGGGCGCTTCCGCTTTAAAATGCCCAATCACCTTTTCTGAATACAGGTTCAGCGCTGCCGTCTTCAGTGATTCCATCGATATCCATTTCAGCGGAGCCGATCATGAAATCAACATGTGTTAAGCTTTCGTTCAAGCCGTTTTCACCCAGTTCTTCACTGGACATTTTCTTGCCGCCTTCAATACAGAATGCATACGCACTGCCGATGGCAAGGTGATTTGAAGCATTTTCATCAAATAAAGTATTATAGAAAAGCAGATTCGATTGGGAAATTGGCGAGTTGAAAGGAACCAGTGCCACTTCTCCAAGATAGTGGGAGCCTTCATCTGTCTCAACCAGCTGCTTAAGGATTTCTTCTCCTTCTTCTGCCTTCACATCGACAATGCGGCCGTTTTCAAATGTCAGGCTGAAGTTATCGATGATGTTTCCGCCATAGCTTAACGGCTTTGTGCTCGAAACTGTACCGTTCACACCTGTCTTGTATGGTACTGTGAACACTTCTTCAGTCGGCATGTTCGCCATGAATTCGTTTCCCTGTTCATTCACACTGCCTGCTCCAACCCATAAATGGCCTTTTGGAAGCTCGATTGTCAGGTCTGTGCCTGGAGCTTTATAGTGAAGCTTCTGATATCGCTTGCTGTTTAAGTAATCCACTTTTTCATGAAGTGTTTCATCATGCTTTTTCCAGGCTTCAACCGGGTTATCCAGGTCAGCGCGAGTGGCTTTAAAAATAGCGTCCCAAAGCATTTCTACCCTGGATTCCTCCGGAGCTTCAGGGAATACCATGTTTGCCCATGCTTGGGAAGGCGCAGCAATGACTGTCCAGCTCACTTTATCCGACTGGATGAATTTGCGGTATTTTGCAAGCGCCTGTCCGGCTGCTTTCTGGAAGCTTGAGATTCGCTCTGATTTCACGCCTTTCAGCAAATCAGGGCTTGCTGAAACGATTGACATGAATGCCGCACCTTTTTCAGCTAAATCTTCGACTTCCTTTGCACGCCATTCAGGGTATTCGGAGAAAGACTCATCCGGTGCTAAATCGTATTTCGTGCGTGTGACGGCATCATCGCTCCAGTTCACAACAACGTTATGAGCTCCTGCTTCATATGCCTTTTTCACAATAGTGCGAACCAGTTCAGCTGAATCAAGTGTTGTGTTAATAACCAGCGTCTGCCCCTTTTGTACATTTACGCCGACCTTCACTGCAAGCTCTGCGTATTTCTCTAAATTCGTTTGAAATTGACTCATTATGTATTCTCCTTTTGTCAGAATCTTCATTTTCATTGTAGCGGTTCTGTCCGGAAAAAGAAACCTATTGAACTGAAAATCATGCTGCAGAACTTCAGGGCTCCATCTCCGGGCGGAGACATAATTAAAAAGGAATCTTAAACAGATTCCTTTTTTGCATGAAATGCTTTATTCCTTTCAGGCAAAGCAAACATCAGCCAATACAAAAACGCACTTATACCAGCCAGCAGTGCCAATATAAAGAATGTCCAGTCATAGCCGATCCAGACTGTAAGGGGGATAGAGATCGGCGCAATGGTTTTTCCGACTGTAAATCGAAGGGAGGCAGCTGCAAAGTACTGACCCCGCATATGATCGGGAGCAATCTTTGATACAAAGCTCTGCTGGAGGCCAGCGGTCATCAATTCGCCCATAGTGAAAACGGCCATTGCCAGAATTAATCCCCATATCCATTGGGTTTGTCCAAACAGGATGATGGCTGCAGCATACGTAAGAGATGATAAGATAAAGACATTCCTTTCCTTGTACTTTATCATCATTTTGGTGACAGCCACGGTAAATAAGGCGACAAGGAAGCCGTTCTCGGACAGCAGAATGCCAAAAGCCTGTTCCCCCTGAACGGTAAAGGACCAGTCTATCCATTTAAAAAGCTGCTGGTTATGAATCACTTCATTTGTATAGACAGGTATTAACAGATCAAGCTGCATAAAAGTCTGTGCAGCCAAAACACCTGCCAGGATAAAAAGGAGAAAGGTCCTGTCCCTGAAGATAATGCCATAATCTTTGGTTTGCTTTACTAAAACATGATGCCATTTACTGTTTTCACTTGACCCATGTATCTGCGGAGGTAAAGTTTCCCTTGTCCATCGGAAAAGGATGAAAGCTAACAGAATACAGATAATGCCTGCGGCCATAAGAAGCTGAAAACGGTAATGGACATAGAAAATGGCTCCTAAAATGGGACCCACCACAACCGCAATATTAATAGAAGTGTAAAAAATAGCAAATACCTGGCTTCTGTCTTTTTCCTCCACCACATCGGCAACCATTGCCTGGCTTGCCGGCCAATAAAATGAGCCGAAGATTCCCACAAAAGCAAAGCAGATAAAACCAAGCACAGGAGATTCCAGCCAGGGTGAACTGGCAAATCCAAAAATAATAAATGAAAGTCCCTGGCCGAAAGCAGAAAGAACCATCATTTTTTTGCGGCCAAAGCGGTCAGCTGTATAACCGCCCATTAAGTTGGCAAGCACTGAGAATACCTGAGAAAAAATGAGCAATAAACCAGCCTTGTCTTTTCCGAATTCATCCGCGAAATAAATCGTTAAAAACGGGAAGAACATCCAGAATGTAATATTCATAAGCGCTTCCCCAAATAACCTTACTTTTAGATTCTTATCCCAATCTTTTATTTTCATGCTGCGTCCCCATCTTCAATCTCAGAATAACGCTATCATACTACCAAATTTAGAAGAAACACAAGAAGACTTTTTGTTCAAAAAAGCCAAACCTTGATGAAGGTTTGGCTTTTCATATCAATAGACGAAAATCATCAAAACAGTGGTAACAATGCCTACCCATATGGCCAGCAATGCACAGTAGCCCATTATATGACGAATATGAAGGCCGACCACACTTAAAATAGGAAGTGCCCAGAAAGGCTGGATCAGGTTCGTCCAGGCATCACCCCAGCCTACAGCCATAGCCGTAATGGCGGGATCAACACCCAGCTGCAGCCCGGCAGGAACTTGAAGCGGCCCCTGCAATGCCCATTGCCCGCCGCCTGAAGGGGCAAGAATGTTGACGATGCCAGCGGCCCAATAGGTGAAAATATCAAAGGTGTCTTTACTTGCTATGGACGCCATTCCATTGATTATCGACTCTGCCAGCCCGGAGCTGCCAAGAACGGCGATAATTCCGGCGTAAAACGGAAATTGCAGAATGATAGGGGAAATGGCAGAACCCGCTTCTTTAAAGGCATTTGCGTATTGCACAAGCGATTTGTGCAGGATAAGGCCCAGGGATAGAAAGGTAATATTGATAATATTCAAGTCAAGGTCACGCCCGTTTATGAACTCGAAAATGACATAGATTAACCCGATTAATCCGGTAACGATGCCGAGAAAAGGTGTTCGTTCAAGTTTTCCGGCGGGCGTTTTTAAAACTTCAACCGGTTCAGCTTCTTCCTTGGACATCTTTGGCGGAACGTATGAGATAATATTTTTCTTGGGTGCCATGAGCACGATGAAAATTGGCATTGTAACAATAAGGGCAATTAATATTGCGATTGTTCCCGGATGAAAAATCGTCTCTGAAGTTGGAATCACCCCAGCAATATCCTCCAGAAAGTGACCCTTTGTCGCAACAGTCAGACCGATTGAACTTGACAAGCCAGCTGTATATAGAGCTGTAGGTGCATAGGCTGCAGCCACTAATAGCGGGAAGTGTGCGTTCTGATTTCTTTTCCCGACTTCACGTGCAATAATGGCGCCAACGACAACAGCAAGGCCCCAGTTAATATAATAAGCAGCAGAAGAAACGAGAAAAGTCAGTACGTAGGCCAGGTTGGCCGTCTTCGCTTTGGAGGAAAGCTTTTCAAGTATACGCTGTACAGAAGGAACAGAAGCAAGCGCCATGCCTGTCATCAAGAGAAGCACCATTTGCATGGTAAAACCAAGGTATACCCAGAAGCCGTCACCAAAAGATTTAAACAGCTGGGCAGGTTCAGAAGGCTTCATGAAAAATCCGGCTATGAAGACAAACAGAGTCATAAGTACAGCAATGACAAAGGCGTCAGGGAGATACCTTTCCACAAGCTTGGAGAAACGATCTGCCATTCTGGTTAACATCCTGTCACTCTCCTTTCAGTATTAGTACATGCTATGGAGAGGACAAGCTATGTATGCCAGTTCATATAGAAAAGCCCCGGCAGCAGCCAGGGCTATACTTTAATCTTTATCTTCCATTGCGGCCTTCAGCAAATCGCCAAGGCTTGTTCCAAAGGAATCTTCCTTCTGGGTATATTTCTGAACAAGTTTTCGTTCTTCGCGTTTGTTGACGGCTTTCTTTTTGTCCTGGGCTTTCTCCACCACATTGCATGGGCGGCACTGGAAGTAGGTGCCTGCCTTGCCCTGGTGGATCTCCATTTTTTTTCGGCACTGCGGGCAGCGGCGGTTTGAAAGCTTTGGATCCTTGCGCTTTCGGAAACTGCAATCAAGGTTGGAGCAGACAAGTATTTTTCCGTCCTTTGTATTCCTTTCTTTCAGGAAGGAATCACATTCCGGACATTTTGAGCCCGTGAGATTATGGGCACGGTACGATTTGTCGCTCTTTTTAATTTCTGAAACCAAGTTTTGAGTCTGCTTGCGGATATTCTGGAGAAACTCTTTTGGATCTGCTTTTCCGCGTGCGATTTTCTCCAGCTCCTGCTCCCATTTGGCTGTCAGTTCCGGTGATTTCAGATCTTCATTCACCAGGTCCATCAGCTGTTTGCCCTTTTTAGTCGGAAACAGGCGTCCATTTTGCCTTTCGAGCGCTTCAGTCTCAAGAAGCCGTTCAATGATTTCCGCTCTTGTCGCAGGCGTTCCGAGGCTGTATTTTTCCATCTGGGTCAAAATGTCAGCTTCTGAATAGCGAAGAGGCGGATCAGTCAGCTTTGCAGCGGATTCGGCATTTTGCAGTGTAAAGCTCTGTCCTTTCGAAATGTTCTTCAGGCTCTGTTTTCCTGTCTCTTCTTCAGTATTCCGTTCCACCTTGCGATAACCGAGGTCGATAACGGCCGTTTCCCTCGCTGTGAATGTCTCACCATTAACATCGATAGCAGCCTGGATGGTTTCATACTTATAAGGGTTATGGAAAATGGCCAAAAATCTGCGCAAAATCATTTCGTACAGCTTACGCTCATCAGGGGACAAATCACCGAGATGTACACGTTCTTCAGTCGGAATAATCGCATGATGATCGGTTACCTTTTCATTATTAAAAACTCTTTTTGCGAGCACCCTGCCCTGATTCGCAAGGATTGGCTTCACTTCATCCTTATAGGAAGCAGCGATTCCATGAAGGCGATCCATCATGGTTGCTTCCATATCCTTTGTTAAATAGCGTGAGTCTGTCCGCGGATAGGTGACAAGCTTATGCTGCTCATACAGTTTCTGCAGTACATTCGACGTTTTCTTGGCAGAAAAGCCAAAACGTTTATTCGCGTCACGCTGCAGTTCCGTCAAATCATAAGGAAGAGGCTGAGGCTCTGTTTTTTCCTTCCGGTTAATGGACTGGATAACCGCTTTTTGCCCCTTTACTTTGGAAAGAACTCCATCTGCTGCCTCTTTAGAGAAAATGCGCTTTTCACCATTTTTCTCCCAGTCAGCCTGCAGTGGGCCAATGTGGGCGCGAATCGTCCAGTACTCTTTTGGAACAAATTGCTGAATCACTTTTTCCCTTTCCATAACTAGCGCCAGAGTCGGTGTCTGCACCCGGCCCGCAGATAGGGGATCCTTGTATTTAGTCGTCAGAGCCCTTGTGACATTCAGGCCGATGAGCCAATCAGCCTCTGCCCGGCACACGGCGGATTCATACAAATCTTCAAATTGTTTTCCGTGCTTAAGGTTTTGAAAACCGTCACGGATAGCACGGTCCGTTACAGAGGATATCCATAAGCGCTTGATTGTCTTGCGCCAGCGGATTTTCTCTAATATCCAGCGAGCGACAAGCTCCCCTTCACGGCCTGCATCGGTTGCAATGATTATTTCCGTAACATCCTTCCGCTTTGCCAGGTTTTCAATAGCTTTATACTGGTGGCTGGTCTGCTTCATCACCTTCAGGCCCATTTGGTCTGGAATAATCGGCAGATCCTCCAGGTTCCAGTTTTTATATTTGCTGTCATAATGCTCCGGCATCTTTAATTCGATTAAGTGGCCAAGAGCCCAAGTGACGATATATTTATCGCCTTCCATATAGCTTTTATGAGATTGCCGGCATCCCAGCACCCGGGCGATTTCACGCGCAACACTGGGTTTTTCAGCAAGAACAAGTGATTTCATAATGACTCCTTTCAAATCCATTCAGTTCCTTTTGTATCCTAACTAAGTATAGCGGAAAATCATTCATATTTGTAATGGGATACGTTATTATAGACAAAATCAGACAGATGCCGATTTAAGATGTATTACTTTTCATTAACTCCGATTCATTTTACAATGAATATAACAGTTTGCTGACAAATAGAAAGACAAGGTGAAAATAATGCATGAAAAGAATCAGCGCTTACTTGATTACATTCAGGAAAACTCAATAAACATTACAGACATGTGGCTGTCCTTAAGGGAGAAACAGAAGGGCTCCATTTATTCTGCGGATGCAGACCCGGCTTATGAACAGCTCCTGAGAGAACAGAATGCTTTTACCAACCGTACCGTTTCAACCGCTTTACTTGATGACGAAGCAGTGTTTATTGAAAATATGGAGGAGTGGGCCAGGACTGTAGCTGAAAGCAGAGTGGACACGAGTACCCCCATTTTTCAAGTACTTGGTGCTTTAAGCACTGTAAGGGAAACCTATTGGCATTTTGTTGAAAAGTTCATTAAAGAAAACCAGTCTGAAGTGACAACAGATGATGTATTAAAATGGAGCAAGACCATTAACAGAGCTTTCGATAAACTGATCAATAAATTTTCGGAAAAGTATTATGAACTGACCACCAGAAGGCTTGTTGCCCAGCAAAGTCTGATCAATGAACTTGGCACTCCAGTCATTCCTGTTAAAGATGACACAGCTGTTCTGCCGCTTATCGGCGATATTGACACCGAGCGTGCGCAAATCCTGCTGGAGGAAATTCCGAAAAAATGTGCAAAAGAAAATATTGAGCATTTATTTATTGATTTATCTGGTGTAGCTATTATCGATACGATGGTTGCCCATCAAATATTCTCTTTAACGACAGCTCTCAAGCTATTAGGGGTCAAATCCACCATTTCCGGCATCAGCCCCGAGGTTGCCCAGACTTCCATTCAGCTCGGCCTGGATTTCACAGGTATTGAAACATATGGAAAACTAAAACATGCTTTAAAAAGACAAGGTGAAAACTTAAAATAGAAAGAAGAAGGAAAAGCCGGCAGAACTGCCGGCTATTTATATGGATATAATAAAATACGCTTTACTGTGTTACCATTCTAACAATCTAACTTGTTAAATAATGGGAATTTATTGTTGACATCCCTCCAATAGGAACATAAAATTAATTATATTCAGAAAATATAACAAAAATAGGCTGTGATAAAGATGAGACATCTGACAACAGATACTGCAAATAATCTTCTAAAAAAGGCTGTATTTCAAACCTGTGTTTGAGATACAGCCTTTTCTTTATCTCGCTAATGTACCGGGGAGGATATAAAATGGAAAAATTGACAGAATCGATGATGACTTTAACTCACGGGGAGGAGAACAAGGTGGTTACTTTGAATGGAAATACCCTTACTTTGTCTGAAGTCAAACGGGTTCTTTTTGGAGGAGTAAAGGCTGCGGCATCTGAGGAAAGCATGCTTCGTGTAAAAAACAGCCATGAGGCCGTAAAGAGAATTGTAAGTGAAGAAAAAGTCATATACGGAATAAACACCGGCTTTGGGAAATTCAGCGATGTAAGAATTGATCAGGGAGATGTCGAGGATCTTCAGCTGAATTTAATCCGTTCGCATGCCTGCGGAGTAGGGGAACCGTTTCCTGAGTCTGTCTCAAGAGCTATGCTTCTTTTAAGAGCAAATGCTTTATTGAAAGGATTCTCAGGTGTTCGTCCGGTTGTGATTGAAACTCTTTTAGCACTTGTGAATAAAAGTATCCATCCTGTCATTCCGCAGCAGGGCTCTCTTGGAGCAAGCGGGGATTTGGCGCCTTTATCCCACCTGGCATTAGTATTAATGGGAGAAGGGGAAGTTTTTTATAAGGGGGAAAGAAAGCCTGCGCTTGAAGTGCTTGTTCAGGAAGGAATAGAACCTGTAACCTTACAGGCGAAAGAAGGGCTTGCCCTCATTAACGGTACACAGGCAATGACGGCAATGGGCGTCATTGGTTATCTGGAAGCGGAAAAAATCGCCTATCAAAGTGAGCTGATTGCAGCACTTACAATGGAAGGACTAAACGGCATAATTGATGCGTTTGATGAAAACATCCATCAGGCAAGAGGGTATCAGCAGCAGGTGGATACAGCCAGAAGAATAAGGGAATACCTGTCAGGCAGCAGCCTGATTACAAGACAGGGGGAAATTCGGGTGCAGGATGCCTATTCCATCCGCTGCATCCCGCAAGTGCATGGAGCATCCTGGCAGGCTCTTGACTATGTAAAAGAAAAGCTTGAAATCGAAATGAATGCAGCCACAGATAACCCGCTGATTTTCGAAAACGGGGAAAGCGTTATATCAGGCGGAAACTTTCATGGGCAGCCAATCGCTCTTGCAATGGACTTCATGAAAATCGCGGCAGCGGAATTGGCCAATATTTCCGAGCGCCGTATTGAAAGGCTTGTTAACCCGCAGCTGAGTGACCTGCCGCCATTTTTAAGCCCGGAGCCTGGGCTGCAGTCTGGTGCGATGATTCTTCAATATGTTGCAGCATCCCTTGTTTCGGAAAATAAGACACTCGCCCATCCCGCAAGTGTGGATTCGATTCCTTCATCAGGGAATCAGGAAGACCATGTGAGCATGGGGACAATTGGGTCGAGACATGCTTACCAGATCATCCAGAATGTCAATAAAGTGCTGGCAATTGAACTGATCTGCGCGCTTCAGGCAGCCGAGTTCCGCGGTTCTGATAAAATGGCTGATAAAACAAAACGTTTTTACGAAGAAGCTAGAAAAGTGGTGCCTTCCATCACAAAAGACCGCGTGTTTTCAAAGGATATTGAAGCATGCGCGGCCTGGCTGAAAGAAGTTGAAATAGACGCAATATAAGAAGGAGGGGTCTGAATGTTCTTCAGGCCCCTGACTTATTAATCCTTCGCTCTTTCCTCAAGTTCCTTTGCCTCATCTTCTTCAAAGCGGTTTTTAAACGCTTCCTGCGTCACAATAAATTCCTCATCTTCCTGTGCCTCAGTTGTATGGCGCTCAACCATTGTGTGTTCAGGAAATTCTCCCGGGTGATGCTTTTTTTTATGATTAAAATGGACTCCGCGTGACATAATCAGGCTCCTTTCATAGTTGAATTTGCATTCTTCCACTATTTTTCCCTCCGGCATCAGGACTATGTACAGCTGGTTCAATCAATATTTTCCGTTTGTTCGCATAAGTATATAGAGCAAAGATGAAACAGAAAAGGAGGGGGACAGCCGTGATTGATCCGAATGCTTCCGTGTTCTGTGCGGGACGGGGAGACCGTGCACCAGTTTTTATTGCCGATGCTGTCATTGATCATCAAATAAAAAAAGTCAATCTGGAGAACTATATTGGAAAATGGGTGCTGCTGTTTTTTTATCCGAGTGATTTTACCTTTGTCTGACCGACAGAATTGGCGGCGGTCGCCGCTGTGAACCCTTATTTAAAAGCCTTAAACTGCGAAGTCATGTCCATCAGTACGGACAGTGTATATGCACATAAAGTATTTAAGGAAACATCTCCGTCATTAAAAAACGTGAATTATCCAATGGTCAGCGACCGGACACATCAAATAAGCAGAGCTTATAGGGTATTGGATGAAAAGTCAGGAGCGGCCATCAGGGCATCCGTTTTTATCGACCCCAATGGCATTATCGCGGCAAAGCTCATTTACCCGGGAGAAGTCGGGAGAAATCTGCATGAGCATGTCAGAATCATGCAGGGAATTCAATATGCACAGCAGACAGGGAAGGGTGTGCCGGCAAACTGGCAGCCCGGCCAGCAGGGGATTAACAAGGATCCGAACTTAATAGGTAAAATCTAAAAGAGGAGGCGCAAGCTTTCTCTTCTATATACATAATTACTTTAATAAGCAGCGCTGAAAATATATAATAAGTACAAATGAAGTGAAGGGGGAGCTTGAGTGGACTTATTTTCTAACCTTTCTGAAGATCGGATAAAAAAAGCTTATAGGGACGGCGAGTTTGATAATCTGCCGGGATATGGGAAACCGCTGCCGCCTGATGATCTGTCTTCTGTTCCTGAGAACTTGCGAATGGCCTATCGCATCATGAAGAATGCGGGTTTCACTGATGAAGAAAACCAGGTTAAAAAGGAAATGATGACGATTGAAGACCTGATGAAGAAATGTGAGGACCAGGAAGAAAAGAAGGCACTGCAGAAGAAACTAAACGAAAAGCTGCTCCGTTATAACAGCATGATGTCGAAAAGAAGACAGAACACCAACTCATCCCTTTTTAAAAACTACGAAGAAAAAATAAACAATAAATTATTCTAATGAATTAGATGATTGGAATTGAGGAGAACACATGAATAAAGATGAATATATAAAGGTCCTTGAAAAAAGAGTGGAGGAATATGAGGCAGCCATAGCGGATATGACGGCACCCATTATTCCATCAATTATTCCCCAGACGATTCTGGTGCCAATTACAGGCCTGCTCATGGCTGAAAGATTCGAAAAAATTACGGCTAAAATCCTGAATCATATTAAAGACCATGACACAGAATTTGCCATTATAGATTTTACCGATATTACGGTCGATCGCTTAGAGCAGATGTGCCTTTCAGAACTTGGGCAGCAAATCCGCAACCTGACTGATTCCATTAACCTCATGGGAGTTAAGCCTTACTTCGTAGGAATGACCCCCCAGCTTATAAAAGAAATCATTTTTTCCGGCATTGAATTAAATGCTGAAACACATGCCAACTTCCAGGCGGCTTTAAAGCATTTAATGAAAATACACAATCTTGTCTTTCAAAAAGGCTGATTTCGTTAAGTTTGTTGCTTTTGGGCAGGTAACCTCAGCTTACCTCTGAGTTGATTGGAGTGGAAGGCGCTTGACTCCTGCGGGAGGAGAGGGAAGTGTGAGACCCCGCAGGCGAAGCCGAGGAGGCTTGCATTCCTCCCCGCGGAAAGCAAGTGCCTGGAGCGGAAATCAACGGCCTGAATTCATAGATATTAAAACAACAAATTTTTGAAAAAGGTACCTTCAAAAAATCTAAATTCTCAAGACTCCTCTCCTGAATAGGATAGGGGTTTTTTACTTATACAGGCACATTTTCTTTCCGATTGGGGATTTGTCCATGCGAAAACCTCCTCTGGCACATATTCTATAGTATCCATGAGAAAGGAGGTAGACATATGTCGAATAATTGGAGAAGAAGATTCGAGATTAATGCAGATGAAGTTGAAATCAGAGCCGAAAGAGTTATTGTAAAAGAAGATGACAATCGCCGCCGTGATGATGTGGCCGGAGCAGAAGACCGCAACAGAAAGCATCGCCGTGATGACGATGTTGCTGGAGTTGAAGACAGACGCAGAAGAGGATGCGGATGTGGCTGGGGATGCGGCTGGGGTTGCCGGAATAATGTGGGCGGAGCAGAAGATGACCGCCGAAAACATCGCCGTGACAATGTACGCGGTGCAGGTGACTTATGGTACAACAGAGACTTAGCCGGATCTGGCAGAGGCTGCAGATGCCGCCGGGATGACGATGACCGCAGAAGAAGAGGTTTCTGCGGATGCCGCTGGATCTAAAAATAATGAAAACAAAGGCAGGGGAAGCACCTCTGCCTTTTATATATGAAAATTTTCCTAAAGAACTGTAAAAATCATCCGAAATTATTAATAGAAGGTTTTAGAGATTTTCAGACTACATAGAAGGTGTGGCATGCATGGATAAAACAACGATTATAGGAGTTATATTAGGGATCATAGCGGTTGGAGTCGGGATGGTTCTTAAAGGGGTTCCGCCGTCTGCTCTGGTAAACCCGGCCGCTATTTTGATCATTATTCTGGGTACGGCAGCAGCGGTGAGCATTGCATTTCCAACAAATGAAATTAAAAGGGTGCCAAAGCTTTTTGGCATTTTATTCAAAGAAGAGAAGCTGATGAACCCGGCTGAAATGATTAAGATGTTTTCGGAATGGGCTCAGCTGGCAAGAAAAGAAGGATTGCTTGCCCTGGAGGTCAAGACGAACGAAGTTGAAGATGCTTTTCTAAAAAACGGCTTGTCTCTGGCTGTTGATGGGCAAAGTGCCGATTACATACGGGATGTATTAAGTGAAGAAATCGAAGCGATGGAAGAAAGGCACCAGGCAGGCGCGCAAATTTTCAGCCAGGCTGGCACTTATGCCCCGTCCCTTGGAGTATTGGGAGCCGTTATTGGATTGATTGCAGCTCTTGGAAATATGGAGGACACTGCAAGCCTCGGTCATGCCATAAGTGCGGCATTCGTAGCGACTTTACTGGGGATATTCACCGGATATGTGTTCTGGCATCCGTTTGCCAATAAGCTAAAGAGAAAATCCAAGCAGGAAGCAAAAATTAAAAGCATGATGATCGAAGGGATTCTTTCTATTTTAGAAGGGGAGGCACCTCGTGTGATCGAGCAAAAGCTAGCTTCCTATCTTCCTGCAGGAGAACGCCGTAAATTCCTTGAAGAAAGCAGCGTGGCAAAGGATGAGTAGGCGGAAAAAGAAGCAGCATCATGAGGAGCATGTAGATGAATCCTGGCTTTTGCCGTATGCTGATTTATTAACTCTGCTTCTTGCCCTGTTCATTGTACTCTTCTCCATGAGCTCAGTGGATGCCCAGAAATTTCAGAAGCTGTCAAAGGCATTCAATGATGTCTTTTCAGGGGGAACGGGCGTCTTTGAATTCCCAAGTCCAATGCCGGAAGGACAAATGCAATCCACGGATGCTGTGTCTGAAAAACCAAGCAAGGACCTCGAGGAAATGGCCGCGCTGGATGAATTGGAGAAAGAAAAAATGAAACAGGCTGCCGATCAGGAAGAGTTGGCAGAGCTGCAGCAAAGAGTCAATGCCTTTATTGAAAATCAAAACCTGGCGGACAAACTGGAAACCTCCTTAACCACCGAAGGACTGCTTGTTTCAATCAGGGATAATGTATTGTTCGGCTCAGGAAGTGCAGAGGTCCGTGAGCAGGATTTAAAAGTGGCAGGTGAAATTGCCGGGCTTCTCATCATGGACCCGCCAAGAAATATCATCATTAGCGGTCATACAGACAATGTCCCGATCCGCAATTCGAACTTCGAGTCCAACTGGGAGCTCAGTGTGATGCGGGCAGTCAACTTTATGAAAATCATCCTGAAAAATGACCAGCTGGACCCGAAATGGTTCAGTGCCAAAGGTTTTGGGGAATTCCAGCCGGTTGCCGGAAATGATACGAAAGAAGGCAGGGCGAAGAACAGACGGGTAGAAATTTTAATATTGCCAAGAACGGGAAATCAGCCTTAGGGGGCTGGTTTCTTTTTTTATAAGAAATAAAAAAAGGCTGTCAGCCAGCCGCTTACCGGGATTATTCATTTGCTTCCTGTTCGGTGCCGTCCGGTTTGCACATGCGGTCGACCATCACACCAAATAGAAATACACAGGCAATGGGAATGGAAAAGTTTAATATGTGAACAATGGTCATCAGCGAACCTCCTAAAATGTATTAATTACATTATATGCCGACGTTCACAAAAAAGACAAATAATTTTCTGAAAATATACACAAATTGAGATGGACAAAGAAAAAGAGCCGCAAAGGGCTCTTTATCGCAGTCTAACGGGCAGTAAGACCCCTGCTTCAAGACTCAGAAGAATCAAAGGAGGATAAGCGGGGGTCAAACTGCCCGATCTAGCTGCGGCTCCTAGGGGCTCGAGATCATAAGCCAATCAGCTGATGGGAAGAAAAGCACTCCCCACCATCTGCTCGTCTTATGCTTGTCACCCCAAGGCAAG
>NZ_MRTQ01000039.1 GCF_001956215.1 Paenibacillus sp. FSL R5-0490
AGCATAAGACGAGCAGATGGTGGGGAGTGCTTTTCTTCCCATCAGCTGATTGGCTTATGACCTCGAGCCCCTAGGAGCCGCAGCTAGATCGAGCAGTTTGCCCCCCGCTTACCCTCCTTTGATTCCTCTGAATCTTGAAGCGGGGGTCTTACTGCCCGTTAGACTGCGATAAATGAAGGAAGAAAAAATGGGGTTTCACTGTCTTTCTTCTTCAATATGCTCCTTTATCAACTCAACAAATGCCTGCACCTGCTTGAGCTGAAAGGCCGATTCGTATCCCAGAAGCCATGTATCACGCTTAATCGGCAAATTATTCTCGTCAAGCAGCGGGATCTTAAAAATATTTTTCTCTGCACCGTTCAGCGTAATGGCCGGGAGAATGGCGTACCCTATTCCATTGAAAGTCATTTGCTTGCATGTTTCAATTTGGTCAACTACTATTGTCCTTTTTGGAGAAGTTTTGAACTGCCGCAGCCACCAGTCTTGAATTTCCTGATAATAGTTTGAATCACTCTTAAATTGAATGAATGGCCGGTCTGTTTCAAGAACCTGCTCCGGCCTTGTAATTTCTGTATCAACCAGATAAAGACTGTCCTTAAATAAAGGGATTTTAATCCCCTTCCAATCCGGAGTCCCTCTGATAATTCCAATATGAACCTGATCATCATAAAGAGATTTTAATATTTCACTGCTCCAGCCTGTAATCAGAGAAATTTTTGCCTGGGGATAGCGGCTGACAAACTTTTTAAGAACCTGCGGCAGCCAATTCTGTCCGACAATTGAAGCAACTGCAATTTTTAACGTTCCATGAACCTCCGAATTAAGGGCAGTAATTGACTCCCTCACTTTTTCTTCTTTGGCCAGAACTTCATTAACAAATTGAATAACAATTTCTCCTGCCGGTGTCAGAGACAATCCCTTTTGGGAGCGGAGGAATAGCTTGTTCCCCCATTCCTTTTCAATATTCACAAGGCGCTGTGAAAGCGCCGGCTGCGATACAAATAAACGCTCAGCCGCTTTCCTCATATTCATTTCCTGTGCCAGCACCGATAAAAGATGAAATTCTGTAAGTGAAGACATAAACATCTTCCCTTCATAACTTTTTCTTATAGTATATCTTAATAAATTTTGAATTTCTTTATCATCAATTTCGATAATGGTTTAGAGATAAAGTTCAAGAAGTGAAACATAAAAAATCTCTGCACGATAAATGCAGAGATTTACATGCGCCTAATCGGCGATTTCCCTTTCATGCTTTGGCAGTGCAAAGACCAATAAGAAGCTTATCACAGCAAATAACAGCACTGCATAATACACCGAATGAAGTGAAACGGTAAGGCCATTCTGCAGAATTTCCTTTATTCCCGCATCCATGCTGTTTCTTGCATCTTCATTCAATAATACATTTGCTGAATCTAACGATAAGCTGGCGTCTATGCCTTCACCATTATTCTGTATATATGATTTGATCTGACTGTTCAAAATTCCGCCCAGCAAGGCTGCTCCAATGGTGTTGCCCAGATTTCTCATAAACATATTGGCAGCAGTGGCGATGCCCCTTTGATTCCATTCCACTGTACTCTGAATGGATACAATGAAAGCTGTAGTAGTCAAGCCCATGCCTGCCCCAACCAGAAAACTCCCAGCTGCTGCCCATACGGGTCCCGCTTCAGGAGTGAGGGTAACAAACATAATACTCCCCGCTATCAAAAACACTCCGCCTATGACAGATGTACTTCTAAAACCAATTTTTAAAAGCAGCTTGCCTGCCGCTGCAGAAGCAATCGGCCATCCAATCGACATCGTGGTAAGTGTAAAGCCGGCTACTATCGGAGATCTTTCCATGACACCCTGTACAAATGCAGGCAGAAAACTGGAAATCCCTATAAGCATGACACCGGTGGTTAAGGAAGCCAAATTGGCAATTAGTATCGGCTTTTCCTTCCATATATTAAAAGGCATCATTGGTTCTGCAGCTTTTTGTTCCTGCAGGATAAATAAAATAAAGGCAATTACACTGACCGCTAAAAGGCTGATGGCTTCAATGGAATTCCATGCCCAATTTGTTCCTCCCTCCACAAGCACAAACATGAGAGATGAAATGGAAACAGTTAATAGCACAGCTCCGGCATAATCGATCTGGTGTTTTTTCCTTTCCACATTTTCATGGAGGAAAAGCCATAAGCCTGCAATAGCCATGATGCCAAGCGGAATGTTAACCCAAAAAACATATCGCCAGCTGACGAATTCAACCAGCAGTCCGCCTATTGCCGGGCCCATGATAGCTGAAATTCCCCAAACGCTTGATAAATAACCCTGCACCTGTGCCCTTTCCTCTTTTGTATAAATATCCCCGACAATGGTTGTTGCAATCGGCATTACAGCTCCGGCACCAAAACCCTGGATTAACCTGAAAATGATCAGTGCAGTCATTGATTCCGCAAAACCGCATAAAATGGAACCAATTAAAAAAATGATAATCCCGAACGTTAAAACGGGCTTCCGCCCAAATAAGTCAGAAAGCTTGCCGTAAATCAAAACAGTCACAGCATTCATTAACAAATATGCTGAAAACACCCAGCTATATAAAGCAAATCCGCCTAAATCCCCAACAATGGCAGGCATCGCGGTTGACACTATGGTTGCCTCAATGGCCCCCATAAACATGGCAAGCATTACTGAAGCCAGCACAAAAGGCTTTTTGGTCACTTTCCTCTTTCCTTGAGGCATTTTTTTATGTAAAGTTTGACTCAAGTATTTCCCCTCCATGAATAAATCCGAAAATAACGGCCATAAACCCGTCTGAATACTCATCATTGAAAATAAAGCAAGCTCCCACTGCGGGGAGCTGATTTTTATTGTTTATTTAATCGTCTGATATGTTTGTTTAGCTGATCCAATACTGTTCTGCGGGTAAGTATTCCCTCAAAATAGCCTTCCTTGTTTTCAACACAAACAAATGGATGGTCAACTAATAGTGCGATCGATTGCTGGATAGAAGATTCATCATCAAGCCTTGGAATATTTGCGTTCATAACCTCTTCAACCCTTTTTTTCTCCAGCTGCTCAAACTCAATCCGCTCGAGACCAAGAATGGAATCCATAATAATGGGTGTGCTAATTAAGCCCTGCAGCTTATATTGAGGGTCCAGTACAGGAATTGCTGTATATCCGCTTTTCGTTAGTACTAAGAGGGCATGCTCCAGGCTATTCCCAACCTGCACATGTGCTACCCGTTCAGAAGGAATCATGAAATCACTAATGTTAAATTCTAAAAATTCCTCGCTATGAAGACTGATCATCACCGAAAACTCCTCAAAAATTAGTTATGCTTCTTAACCATTTTATCACAGTCTTCGGCATTTTGCGCCTATTATCCTTTACTGGTTTGAATGTCTTTAACTTCATAGCCGCAGTCAGGACAATGAAAAATAACATTTTGATTAGATTGTGCAGTTAATACGGCATCAATTTCTTTTTCTGCCCTGCAGCTCGGACATGTTACAGTTGGCATCATTCTGCTTCACCTCAACTTAAAGAATCATATACTGCTTATTGTTCTCCATGCCTAATTTTTCGAGCCTCTATTGTCTTTTAAAATTTCTTTCATTTCTTCAAGAGTTTTCCTGATCCGTATTACTTCTCTTTTTGTATTAATTAAATCTGCAAGCAAAAGCAGAACAGTAAAAAACAGCATAATCGTGAGCAGGTAATACATTTCACACCTCTGGCAATTGGTTTATTATTAAAGCAGAAATAAGAAAAGAGGCCAAAAGGCCCCTTATGTATGTGGTGAATTATTGAATCAAATCGAAAATTTCGATTGTGATCATATCAATGTTGTCGAATTGATATCTTTTTGGCTTTTCTTTATCGTTATATACTTCAAGCTCAAATGTTTCATTTTTCGGATGAAAAGTTACCTGACATTTTCTTTCACCATTCACCTCAAAAAATCTTTGCATTGGCTCTCCGCCTGTTGCTTGTTCCTGTAAGCTCTTTAAGCGTGTTAATATACCTTGAAGCTGTGACATGCTCTCTCTCCTTTCCAAAACAAAACCCATAATTAACATTTAGGTTTCTCTTTTGGCATGTTTCTATCCTTATGAAAATAAATTCAGAATATTCAAGCTGAATGCTTTACATACCAATATTAACAGAATAAAATATTGTCAGGTGTTTGTACAAGCAAAAGCTTTATAAAGGACGTGATTTTTTTTGCCAAAACCTGAAAAATTAGCGGAAAACCTATATTTAATTGATGATTTTGACCTTTCATTGGAAAAACGTACCGGTACATATGTCTTAACAGAACAAAAGCTGACTTTGATTGAAACCTCGGCCAGCCCCTCGATCCCCTACATTTTGGAAGGACTGAATCAGCTTCACTTTACACCGGAGGAAGTTGATTATATCATACTGACACATATTCATCTCGATCATGCGGGCGGCACAGGCTTATTATTAACCCACTGTCCAAACGCAAAGGTAATAGTCCACCCGAAAGGTGCCAGGCACCTAGCAGACCCTTCACGCTTAATTACCGGTGCAAAAGCCGTTTATGGTGATCAATTTGATGGACTGTTTAATCCAATATTGCCTGTTTCAGAGGATAAGATTATCACTAAAGAACATGAAGAAGAGCTTGACATAGGCCCAAATTGCACTCTGAAATTTTATCATTCGCCCGGACACGCCAATCACCACTTCAGTATATTTCACCCTGCTTTAAATGGGATGTTTACGGGAGATACTGCTGGTGTATTTTATCCGCAGTTAAAAGAGCTTGGGATTGAATTGTATCTGCCCTCAACTTCACCAAACCAATTCAGTCCAGTCAAAATGCTCGAATCCATTGACATGTACGAAAAAATGGATCTTGAACTTATTTTCTTTGGCCATTACGGCATGAGTTCAACCCCGAAAGAAGTCTACAGGCAAATAAAGGATTGGCTTAAGATTTTCATGAACGCAGGGGAAATTGCCTTTTCTGGCGGGGGGTCTATTGATCAGCAGTCACAGGCGGCACAAGCTGTTCTCGAAGAGAAAGTTAAAACCTTTCTTAATGGTAAAGGCGTCCCATCTGACCATCCTGTATACGAGATTCTTTCTGTAGACATCGCTGTCTGCTCGATGGGATTGATTGATTACCTGCATAAAGCAAACTGATTGCCTGCTGGATCATCCTGCTTTATGATAGAGTTACAAAAGACAGAGAGGATACAAAAATTGAAAGAGATTGTTTTATATACACAGCCGGATTGTCCGCCCTGTGAAATCACAAAAATGTTTTTGAATGAGAATGGATATGCCTATACAATTAAAGACATAAAAAAAGATGCCGCTGCACATAAAGAGCTGACAAAGCAGTTTAGCTCCTTTTCTACGCCAACTGTGGTTATCGGGGACACCGTCATTAGGGGATTTGACCTGGAAAAACTTAGATCAGCTCTTGGAATGGAATAAAAAAAGAGCTTAAAAGCCCGTTAAGCTTTTAAGCTCTTTTAATTGGCTGCCAGCTGTCCGTCCAGCTCCTGTTGTTCAAACAAAGCTAATATGCCTTGGTTATCTGTTAAGAGCATGCTTCCTGACCGAAACATGACATCAAATGGATTTAACAGAAACCCGAATTGATAGGAAGGCTTCTTTTGCCAAGTTGTTTCAGGGGGTTTAAAAGAGGTTGGTTTTGCCGCTTTTTGCCCACTCTCTGCTTTGTTTATTATTTTCCCGGGAATATTTTCACCCAGGAATTTGGCGACTTTCATTTTCCCTCCTTGCTCCGTCAGCAAAATTCCCTCATAGTGGCTGTCATAACCTACAGGTCCTTCATGGTTTTCCGGAAAATATTCATACACATAAACTTTCCCATTTTCTTCAACAACTTTGGTATTATCCGAATATGTAAAAAACGGAATGTAGTATGCCGCAACATCTCCTCCAAGAGTGAAGTATTTGCCATTTTCAGAAACAAGATTTTCTTTCAGAAATTGATTTTTAGCTTCTTCAGAAAAATACGGCTCAAGCAATTCATCGACTTCATTCATGCTTCTCTCTTCCCCGCTAAGCTCAACCTGTGCTTGAAAGGCATTCTGCAGGAATTCGTATACCTCTTCTTTATTAGTATTTTTCTCGGCATAAGTATGAGAAGGAATCGCTGCGATCATGACTGCAATTGTGATAATAATTCCTGTAATATGCTTGTACATTCCACTCTCCCTTTCTTTATCGATCACTTAGTTTGTACCCTCAATTTTACCAGCAAATAAATTTCCTGATACCTGCTTTCGTTCTCCAAATTCTCTAGTGTTTTGACAGAAAAATTCTTTTCTTGTTAAGAATCTACCCGTATTGACAAAGAATTAACGCAGCAGATGGAAAAGTCCATAATTAATTGGGATGTAAATATTGTAAATTGGTCAATTCCATTTTTTACACAAAAAAAACCCTCCAGTGGAGGGTCTTCACCAAGTCCATGTAAGTGCAAAATAAATAATCATGACAAGAAGGATTCCAAAGCATATGGCATATGTCAAAAATATAGGATTCCTGATATATGCATGCTTTTGAACATTATCCGGCAGTTCTGCATCGATATCGCCCTTTACTGCCTTTCTTTCTTTTCCAATAAACAAAGTGTAAACTAAGGAATATACAAGTATCCCAAGTCCGATCAGTAGTATGATCAATGTGTACATGCTCATGGTTAATCTCTCCTTGAGGAAAGTTCTACACTTACATTCCCTCAAATCAAGATTGTTTATACTTATAATTTAATCTTATAATAACCCATCATGCTCGTATAAAAATTCGTATGATAAATCCACAAATAAGTAATCATTTGTATTAAGCGGGAAGGAAAAGGTCCTAATGGTTTCACCTGTCTCAATATCGGTATATAAATCAGAGAGGATTCCCTTTTTATTTATTCGCATCTTCATTATATTTTCAAGAAAATACGGCCTCCAGCTCCAATTTTTATGAAGATATTCATTTTGGAAAATCCATCCTCCATCCCGTTTGAAGTAATTCGCAGATTTCTGAAATCCGTCTTCATCGCAGATATACAGGCGAAAAGCTGCCCCGTCCAAAAGAAGGGCGATCTGCTCCAAGGTTTCTTCATAAGCAATAATCTTTTTATTTTTATTGACAAAATCAATCAGCTTGTCATTGAACTCAAGTGTAACCTGATACAGCGACTCCAATTTTTTCTTTTCATGCACAATAAACCGGTGGCATTCGTTTCGCAGTTTTTCCTTTAAAATATCTCTGTCCGGAAAATTTTCTGCAGGTTTTTGCAAATAATATCCCTGATAGTAACGCCCTCCATTTTTCCATGCATATTGAAGCTGGTAAACCATTTCAATATTTTCAAAAAGCAAGCTAGCTCCAATTTTCCTGGCAAGCATGGATAAGGAATAAAGGATATCATTAAAATTATAAGCAGATGCATTGGATTTCATGGACTCCAGATCCACCTTTAAAATGTCAGGAGCCAATTGTCCGATTCGATCGAGATGACTGCTTTCATTTCCAAGTTTATCTATTGCTAACTTGATTCCATATGTCCTGTAGTAATTTAAAAGATGGTCCAGATGGTCAATATCGCCCTTGTAATTCCTTTCGGTAATTTCCAGTACAATCCGGTCAAGGCTTATGCCTTTTTTTTCATATTCCTGGAGGGCATTTAAAAATTGTTCCCCATCGTTATACATGAGCATGTCAGCATCTCTATTTATAAAAATCAGAACATCTTTATCAAGATTCTGCGCCTTGCCTAATGCCTTTTTTAATATTTCATAATCAACCTCAATCCGGAATTCTTCAGGAATATTCTCATCCTGGAAGAATGGCCCCAAACTGATAACCCCATCAGAACCTTTATATCGGCCTAATACCTCATACCCAATGACACGGTGCTCATCTGCACTGAATATTGGCTGGAAATAGGGAAATACATTATCCAAATCTGTAAGGATATCCAATGCATCCATGTCCTAGCCTCCCTATGTAAATAAAGTGAAACTGCGATTAATGAGTTATTATACCATATTCGCTTAAAACTTTTACTATTCAAAATATAGCTTCCAGTACTTGATGAAACATGTTTGTTTGGCAAAAGCTTTTCATCATATTGCCGTGTTATACTCCACAAGCTAATATCAGAACATCAAGAGAAAGAGGGTATTTCATGAGGAACTTCCTATTTATATCCCTTCTTATTCCTTTGCTTGGGTGCGGACATTCAGAACCGGCCAGTCCTGTACAAGAGACAGGCATCGATTCAAGAGAGCTGACTGCCCAAATACCTGTCAACGCAAATAAGGACCAGCAGAAAGTAACAGCCCGTAATACGGAGGCCACTACGGCTGTTAAAAAACGATCTGTCATCATTGATGTTCCACTAATCAGACAAAATCCCGAATTGAAGTATGGTTGTGAAGTAACCAGCTTGACAATGGTTCTGCAGCATGCAGGTGTCCAAGTCGGGAAAATGGATTTGTATGATGAAGTAAAAAAAGACCATGATCCGCTGATTCGCTCAAAAGGTGATATTTTAAAATGGGGTAATCCTGAAGAAGGATTTGTGGGAGATATGACAGGAAGAACTGCCGGATACGCAGTTTTCGATAAACCAATTGAAGAATTGGTGAATAAATACCTGCCAGGAAGAGCCGTTAATTTAACCGGCCGGGATTTTGATGCAGTTCTTATGCATGTTTCCAAAGGATATCCTGCTGTCGTCTGGACGACAGGAGATTATAGGCTTCCTGACCGCTGGGAATCCTGGACTCACTCCGGCAAAACCATTAAAACTCCATTAGATCTTCATGCAGTCGTATTGGTGGGGTATAATGACCAGTTTGTTTTTCTAAACGACCCCCTCTCAGGAAAAAAACAGGTGAAGGTTTCAAAAGAACAATTTATTTCATCATGGAAGGCATTGCAGTCGAGAGCTGTAAGCTATCAATAGAATATGCCAGCCGGCTGAAAACAAATCAGCCGGCTTTAATATACATTAAAACGGAAACTGCTTTAGCCACTGGCCGCCATCCATTGTGATGCACTCCCCATTAATATAACCGGCATGTTCTGAGAAAAGGAAGAAGGCCAATTCTGCAATTTCCTCCGGCTTTCCAAGCCTGCCAAGCGGTACACTTTGAAGTGTCCTTTTTGCAGCTTCCTCCGATTCCCACAGCTTGTCAGCCCCCCCTGTCCTTTCAATTGGACCTGGAGCTATCGCATTTACCCTGATTCCAAATTTTCTGCCCCATTCGACAGCCAATGTTCTTGTCATAGATAATACCCCTGCTTTTGCGGCAGCCGAGTGTATGACACCCGCTCCGGCGTCCCATGCATACGTAGCCACCATATTGATAATGCTTCCCTTTATCCCCTTTTCAATCCAGTATTTACCGACTTCGCTTGAACAATAAAAGGTTCCATTCAGGACAATATTAATAACAGAATTCCATCCATTTGCACTCAGCTGCTCTGCAGGGCATATAAAATTTCCTGCTGCATTATTAACGAGGAAATCAACTTGCCCAAATGTACTCAGTGTTTCATTAAGCATATGTTTAACATGTTCAATCTCACGGACATCCATTTGAATGGTTAAAACTTGTCCATTGGTTGTTTCAATTTCAGCTTTTGCTGCCTCCAGGCGTTCCGGGTTTCTTCCTGTTATCACCACATTGGCACCGGCTTCTGCAAACCTCTTTGCCATAAACTTCCCCATGCCGCTTGAACCGCCAGTAACAATGACTGTTTTGTTCTTCATCCTATTTCCCCTCTCAAAAATGAATGATCATTCATTTACATTTTACCATTAATTATAGAATTTTCGAATTATTATTTACAAATAAATAAATTAATTTAAGGAAAATGAAGGATAAAAAACAAGCATAGTTAATTCTTCTTTTTAATAGGATAGTTTGATAGTATTAAAGATACTGTAATGAGAAGGCGATATCTCTATTCTCATGCTGACTCCAGAAAAAATTTTTAAAAGATAGGTTGGTATGCCCAATGCCGGAAAAAGTGTCCAGAAGATCTTTTTTAAAAAGAACTCTCGGCTTTTTTGCTGCTGTGTTTGGAATTAGTGCAGGCGGCTATTATTATGCACGGGATATTGAGCCTCGGCTCCTGGAAATCACAAACTGCAAAATTTCTGACAGCGCAATTCCCCAAGCGTTTAATAATAAAAAAATCATCCAATTCAGCGACACCCATTTAGGATTTCATTATGACCTGAAACAGCTGGAAGAATTGATTGAAAAGATAAACAGCCTGAAGCCTGATATTGTTTTCTTTACAGGTGACCTGATGGATGAACCTAATAAATATCAAAAGGCAGACCAAATAGCACCGCTCCTGAAAAGAATTCAGGCACCTCTCGGCAGGTTTGCTATTTATGGGAATCATGATCACGGGGGCTATGGTTCAGATATCTATAAGTCCATTATGGAAGAATCAGGCTTTATTCTTTTAATGAATGAAAATCGCAAACTCGAATTTTCCGGAAGCAGCATCGGGATTATAGGCATTGACGATGCCATGCTCGGAAGGCCGGACATAAAGCTTGCCAGCGAAAATATGGACGATGGATCATATAATATTTTATTGTCCCACGCACCGGATTTAGCAGATGCAGCCTCTGCCTTCAGCATAAATCTGCAGTTGAGCGGTCATAGTCATGGCGGCCAAATAAAACTGCCGTTCTTTGGAGCCTTAGTTAAACCACCACATGCTGAAAGATACTATGAAGGCTTCTATGAAATTGGCAGTCAAAATCCATTAACTCTTTATGTAAACAGAGGGCTTGGGACAACCCGTCTGCCCTTCCGCTTTTTATCCAGACCTGAACTGACGGTGTTTACCCTGCAATCAGACAGCAGCATCTAAAGGGAAAGTTAATCATTGCAGCTTTCCTTTTTTTGCTGCATTCAGGACAAATTTAAATAATAAGATACAAGATGATTTTTCCATGCATATATTTAAATAAACCTTTTCAGAAAGAGGTGGATGCTATTTACCATATAGTAAAGCCCAGTGAGACAATGTCAGTCATTGCTCAAAATTACCGCCGCCCTTTAAGCGAGCTTTTGGCGGCAAATCCTGCCATTGTAAATCCAAGACTGATTTATCCAGGCCAGCGAATAGTGATACCAGGATTGCCTGAACCTGATTCCATACCATATACCATCATAGTTTCAAGAAGCAAAAAAAACTTAACTCTTTTATCTTACGGTGCCGTACAAAAAGTCTATCCCATTGCGGTCGGAAAAATGCTGTCTCAGACGCCAATTGGAGAGTTTGTAATTGTGAACAGAGAACCTAACCCCGGGGGTCCATATGGGGTTATGTGGCTTTCTCTGTCAAAGTACGGCTACGGAATTCACGGAACCAACAACCCTTCCTCAATTGGCCAATCTGTTTCCAAAGGTTGTATACGAATGTATAACCAGGATGTCCTCCAATTGGCACGCATAGTACCAAATGGCACAAAGGTACTTATACAACCATAGATACGATCGTCCCTTTATAAAACTTTCGCAAAAAATTGCGAAAGTTTTTTATTTTTGTTGATTTATTTACCAACACGACATATCATAGTGATATATCATATTGATATATCGTATTGATACATTGAAAGGAGTTTTATTTTTGTCTATAGAACATACCATCCTTGCTGTACTAAGCTTTTGGCCCAGCACAGGATATAATATTAAATCAGAATTTGAACACAAAGCTGCTGGCCTATATTGGGGAATGAGCTATGGAAGCATATACCCGAAATTAAAAAAGCTCGAGGAAGAAGGTTTTATCTATGCAATAGAACAAGAAGATGAAGGAAGAAAGAAAAAAATGTATGAGCTTACTGCTAAAGGCTGGAAAGAGTTTGAGAATTGGCTGAAGACTCCTCCTTCTTTCCCCGTTATTAAAGATGAACTGCTAATGAAAATGTCAACCTGGCATGAAGATATGGATAATGAAATACTAATCAGCCATTTATTAAAAAGAAAAGAAGATGCGTCAGATATTCTTAAATTCGTAAAAGAGTGGCCGAGAAATGGATATTCCTATATCACCAAGCTTGGCACCCTCTCGATTCGATATGCAGAAATGAAACTGGAAACAGAAATTAAGTGGATCGAGGAATCAATTGAAGAGCTGCAAAAAGATAATCTGCCAGATGGCCAGGATCCTTATGGCAATACTGAAAAGCTGCTGAACAGGAGAAGGATGGCCATCGGAAGGGATGATGGGAATTGAAAGCGAAACCAGGTATTTTTAAACCCCTCAAGCTAAAATCCTTTCGCGCTCTTTTTGGCGCCCAGTTATTTTCCGATTTGGGGAACTGGCTGGATTTAATTGCTTTGCAGGTTATTGTCGCTTATCACTGGGGTCTGGATGAAACGGCAATTGCCTCTGTCATTATAGTTCTCGGTCTTCCGTGGGTCATCATAGGGCCATTTGCAAGTGTGTTTGTGGACAGAATGCACAAGAAAGCAGTTATGATTGTTTGCCTCCTTTTAAGAATAGTCTTTGTAGCAGGCTTATTTTACGCTCCTAACTTATACATTCTTCTATTATTTGTGTTTTTAAAAGGAACAGTATCAGCACTTTATGATCCTGCAAGGCAGAGTGCCATCCGGATGATTGTACCTGAAAGCATGCTGCCTGAAGCAGTAACTCTAAGCCAGCTTTCAGTCAACACGATGAAAATTGCGGGGCCCGCATTAGGAGGAGGGATTATAGCTGTTTTTGGACCCAAAAGTCCTTTTCTGTTTGAAGCAGCAGGATTCTTTATAGCTGTTATTTTCCTGCTGTTTCTTCCCAGCTTAAAGTCCTTGGAAGAGTCAGATAATAAAATGGCTGGCGGCCACACAGCCAAAGGGGGATTTTGGAAAGACTTTTCCGAAGGCATCAAACATATTTTTCATACTCCCCTTTTAAAGATCTCGATTATTCTTTCTTCTGCAGCGTTTTTCATTATTTTCCTTTATGATGGGTTATTTGTTTTTATTGCAAAGCAGATTGGATTTAATGAGGGGAATTTCGGATTCCTGATAAGTGCAGTGGGAGCAGGAAGTGTCGCAGGTTCACTTTTGCTGGGCCAATGGACAGGGTGGAACCGGAAACCCATCCATTTAATGAGCTCTTCAGCCATATTAAGCGGCGTTTTTATAGCAGCTGTTGGGCTTGGAGGCTTAGGTTTTCTTAATATACCACAATTGGCCTGGATAATCGGTGCATGTCTTTTAGGCCTCTTAGGGGCTGGAGAATCTGTCCCTTACGGCTATGTTCTTCAATCTGAAACACCGAAGCACATGATGGGCAGAGTTTCTGCTGCCGCCATGTCCCTTCAAACTTTTTCCATGCTTACAGCACCTGCAGCCGGAGCTCTTCTTGCCAAACAGCTGGGTGTCTCTTTTGTTATGATTGGCGCAGGCATGGCAACGACATTATTAGGCTTCACCATGCTCACAGTTATATGGAAAAAATCAGGATCCTTCCAGTCCATAAGCGGAAAGCAGCTGGATGGATAAGCTTTTCTAATATAAGCCCTATCCTAAGTTGGTTTTATTGACTAAAAGGGGTATAATATTTTTATACCCCTTTAAAATATGAAAGGAGATTGGAAATTGAATTCTGATAAGAAACAATATCCCCATCTGCAGCCAACGGTTGAAAACCTCTCTCAAGCCATCTTCACCGTTAACCGCCATGCAAAGACAGCACCTAGTCCTAAATTTTTGTATAAATTAAAGCACGATGCCCTGCACAAGCTGATCAAAGAAGGTAAAGCCCAAAAAGCAGGCCTGCATTATTCCGGCAATCCCAAAAATAGCCAGCAGCAATCAGATGTTCTTGTAAAGTGCGGGAACTATTCTTTCCATCTCCCGCCCTCTAAAGAGGATTTTTCTGAACTTCCCCATTTGGGCAAGCTGGATTCCTTCGTCCGAAATCCTAAGTCCTCCTTATCACTTAATGCAGCGAAAAAATTGCTAATGTCATATACAGGACTAAAAGAGCTTAATAGCCCGCCGAATGAAAAAAAACAGCGCTATCAAAAGCCTGTATTTAAGAAATTAGGAGAAAGTTACTTTTAATTAAGAAAAGCGGAAGCGCCTGTTCACCCCCGACACCTCAAGGGGGTAGGCCCTGGAGCTAGACATTTAGCAAAGTACCAAAAAGCTGGAATGAAAAACTCCAGCTTTTCTTGTTGTGCCTTATAACGCATGCTGATCAATTAATAGCACTAATTCAGCAATTTCCGGCTTGCTCACCTGTGCATCTGCCCCAACCATTTGTCCTTTATGGCGAAGATCTTCGGTAATCAATGAAGAAAAAATAATTACCGGGATTTCTGCAAGCAACGGGTGATCTTTCACTTTCTTTGTGAGGTGGTGCCCGTCCATTTGCGGCATTTCGATATCCGTGATCATGAGCTGTACTTCATCAGTGACATTCCGTCCGGATTCTGCTAAAGAATGCAGATATTCATAAGCCTCATTGCCGTTCTCAAAAAATTCAATCCGGGAAAAACCCGCTTCATTTAATGTATCGTTCAAAAGCTTTCTTAATAATGGAGAATCCTCTGCAATAATCAGCTTCTTATCAGATCTTTCACGCTTTCCAAGTTTTTGCACCTTCTGGATGCTGATCCCTGAATCAGGATTAATTTCAGTGACCATTTTTTCAAAATCAAGCAGCAGGACCATTTCTTCACCAAGCTTTATGATTCCGATAATCTGGCTTTCCTGTCCCTGGTACATTTCAGATGGTTTTTCAATTTGGTTCCAGGAAATACGGTGAATCTTCGAAACATTATGAACATGAAAAACAATTTTCTGCTGATTAAACTCTGTAACAATAAACTTATCCTGCTGGGGGGTTTCCGATGGAGCCATATTCAGCGAAGAAGCTACATCCACTACAGGAAGCACCTCACCCCTCAGTTCAATGATTCCTTCTATATTTCTATGAGAATGAGGGACAGGAGTAACCTGTACAGGGTTTATAATTTCCTTCACTTTAATCACATTTATGCCGAATTTATTCCTTCCTATGGAAAATTCAACAATCTCGAGTTCATTCGTTCCGCTTTCAAGTAAGATGCCTTTTTTCTGATCCACTTTTAATCGCCCTTCCTTTTTCATCTGGCTATATCTATATTCGGTGCTGCAAATTATGTCTTCTATAGCAGAGCACTTGCCATTTGATTCTTTTTCTCTATTAATATACCATGAATGGGTAAAATTTCTTATTAAAATTTAATATTTTAAATCATAAGTCCCCGTTATGCAGCGCAGCTGTAATGCTAAAACAATAAAAAGCAAGCCTGGAGCGGCCTGCTTCTGGAATGCTATACAAAATGTACGGTTATTCTGGAATGCTGTCGTCTTTTATTTTTGAATGAACGAGCAGTCCGATTATAGTCAAAATCATTAATGAACCTAAAGCCAGTCTGCTCGCCATGTTTCCATAGCTTGCGAAGATCAGGGTAATGCTTCCGTAAATGAGCGGACCAATAATGGATGATACTTTCCCTGAAAATGCAAACAAACCAAAAAACTGTCCTCTTTTATTTTCAGGGGTTAATTCCACAATATACGTTCTTGTGGTTACCCACATGGAACCGAGGGCAACGCCAAACATGCTGCCTGCAATCCAGAACATTGCTTCATTGACAGCGCCAACCGCAATTGCCAATGCAACAAGAAGAAGGATTCCAACATACTTAACCGCTTTATTTGCCCCTTTCGCCTTTGTTATATAGCCAAATACAAAAGAACCAATTATACTTGACACCGTGGAAACGAGATATAACAAAATGAATTTGCCAGTGGTAAAGCCGACAATTGTTTTTGCATAAACGGCCATCATCGCAATCGTGGTGGCAATTGCATCATTTAAGAAAAAATAAGCAATCATGAAAGTGAAAATTGATTTATAATGTTTCATTTCTTTAAAGGTCTGCCAAACTTCCTTATACCCGGATAAAAATGATTGTTTTTCTTTTGGCTGATAAGGCTTATCTTTTACAAATAAAAACAGCGGCAATGAAAACACCAGAAATAAAATAGCCGTTGGTATAAAAGATTCGTGAAAACCGTCATCACCCACAAATAAATAAACAGTCAGGCCAACAAGGGTTCCAATATAGCCGACTGCTACTCCAAAGCCCGAAATCAGCGGAATATCCTGCTTTGTTCCCAAGTCTGAAATCATTGCATCGTAAAACACCAGACTGGAATGGAAAAAAAACTTTGCAATTATAAAACAAATAATAACAAGTGCAAGGTAAACAGGCAGCCCAAATATTTTCCCGCTAATCTGGCTGGATGCAAAAACACCCATCAATATCGTTGCCATGACAGTAATAAGCGTGAAGATCACTATATATTTCTTTTTTCTTCCTGTCCTGTCTATCATAACTCCGAACAAGGGTGAAAACAGGACAAGAAAAAAGCTTGCCAATGCATTCGAATAAGATATAAACGTACTTGCGATCTGATTTAAAACTTCATTCTCTCCTATTACTTCCTGCAGGTAAAATGGAAAGAATATCGTATTAATATTGGATGAAAAGATGGTATTCGCAAAATCATATAGTGCCCATGATACGATCGGCAGGGTCATATACAGGCGCAGGGAATTGAATTTCCCCGGCTTCTTGAGCTCCGTTTTTTCTATTTCCATGCCATCAGCTCCTTCATGTAAAAAAACAGTGAGACTGTCACTGCATATTAAACCCTGATGCCGGCAGCCTGGATAATTTGCTTTTTATGGTGAATGTCATGTTCAATAAAATCAGCAAAATAATCACGCATAGTTAAGGCAGTACTGCCTATTGTAAAGGCTGTATCCAGTTTTTCTTCAGTCATTCCTTCTAGTATATGAAGGAATTTTATTCTGACTGATAATAGTTCTTCAATTATTTCCAGTTTTGTATGCTTTTGAGCATATTCTGCTGCAGCATCATTCACATACTGAAAGTCAGGATAGCTCTCAAGCTCTGCGCCCTCTTTAAAAAATGGGAAACGCTTCTCAAGGGAATATCTATCCCAAAATAACAGATGGGCAACTACTGCGGCAACCGGCCATTTTCCGGTTTTTACAGGCTTTAGCCAAGTTTCCTGGTCAAGCTCTTTTATAGACTCTAGCCACACTGAAAAAGATTCATAGTGAGTAATAATATCCTTCTTTTGCATTTTCATCCTCCCTTTCTAAAAATATATTCTGCATGCAAGCAATAAATCCTTTTTAGTGCTGTCCCTCAAAAAGCTGTATAGCAGCTAGGCCATACAGCTTTTTTTTGAGTTATTTTTTTACTACAACTGTGCCTGCGATTAAATCGTGCAGTGCCTGTTTTTTCTCTGTAAAGGCCGCAATGATGTAGCCGATAAGGAAAATTCCAGACAAGATGGCCATGGCCAAATATCTCCCAAGCGCTCTCCAGAAGGAAATGCGATTACCATTTAAGTCAGTCACTTTTAATCCCAGCAGCTTTTTCCCTACAGTCCCCTGCCATGCGGATGCATGCAGGCCTGCAAAATAGGCAACAGCAATGACAAGATTGACAATAAAAGTTACTCCAAGTGCACCAAAATATGACCCCATGAATGCAAGAGCTTCTGCATCGGTCATTTCTGCTTCCATATAAGAAGGGTCACTTATCATCGTGTTAAAAACGTCAGAAGTGCCAAAGAAGATCATAAAAATAACGATGCTTAGAATGGCAAGCGGGATTCCAACAATAATAGAATCAATTAAATAGGCCGCAAATCTGAGCCAGAATCCGCCATATTCCCTTGTGCTTTCATAAGGCTGCTTCTCTAAAGATGTCTCCACTTAAAAACCTCCTTAAATTAATTAAACAGGAAACTTATAAACTAAAAGTATAGTTTCCACTATCTACTAATGTTAATCTCTAAATGAATTATATTCAACTATTTGTAAAATCTTACACAGATTTATTTTTTCAAGTATTTTTTTTAAACGTTTTCATCTTGACTATTCTGTGAACACTCTTCTAACACTGTAGACACCCTCTTACGCAAGGCATAAAATAAGTCTGTAAAGCAGAAAGTAAGGTTTTACATAAATAAAAAAAGAGGTGCAATCAGGCATGAAAGGTACAGCAATCCTTTACCATGATGAAAACAAGGTTACGATTCTGGAAAATGTGGAACATTCAGTGTTTGAGGAAATGAAAGATCAATGCGGCGATAAACATTGCCAGTGTCATATAGAAAATAAAGTAATCGACTTTGGTGCTGTATCCCCGGTTTTATGGCATGAAGATGAAGTTGATTGGGATTACGGATACTAATTATATTTTTGCAGGCTCTGAATAGTACTCAGGGCCTGTTTTATTTTTTACTGTTTGCCGCTGTGCCAAAGTGTTAGAATAAACAGTATGATGATACGAGGTGAATACATTGGAACATTTAATCAACCAAAGAGTGAAGGACATAGAAATTTCCGGAATCAGAAGGTTTTTCAATATGGTTGCCGGCACCAAAGATATGATTTCTCTTACAATTGGACAGCCTGACTTCCCTACGCCGCTGCATGTTAAAGAAGCAGCAAAACAGGCAATCGACGAAAACTTTACCTCCTACACACACAATGCGGGCGATATTCGATTGCGTGAAGCTGCAGCTTCCTTTGTAAAAACAAAATATAACCTTACATATAACCCTGAATTTGAAGTCATTGTGACATCTGGAGCGAGTGAAGGAATTGATATTGCCTTCCGGACAATTTTGGACGAAGGATCGGAAGTTATCCTGCCTGGTCCTGTTTATCCCGGATATGAGCCAATCATAAAACTTTGCGGTGCAGTTCCGGTACATAGTGATATTTCGAAAAACAAGTTCCGATTTACTGCAGATTTAATCGCGGAACAAATGAGTGAAAAAACAAGATGCATTGTTCTTCCATACCCATCGAATCCGACAGGTGTCAGCCTAACACTGGAGGAACTTGAGCAAATTGCAGCTCTTGTTAAGGGCAAAGATATCTTTATCCTTGCTGATGAAATTTACAGCGAACTGATCTATGATCAACCCCACCACTCAATCGCTTCCCTTTTACGGGATCAAACTGTCGTCATTAATGGTTTATCCAAATCCCATTCCATGACAGGCTGGCGCATTGGGCTATTATTCGCACCGGAAAATCTGGCCAAGCATATCTTGAAGGTTCATCAGTATAATGTGACTTGTGCAGCATCTGTCTCCCAAATGGCTGCCCTTGAAGCGCTGACAGCAGGGATCGACGACGCCCTGCCAATGAGACAGGAATATGCCAAGCGCCGTGACTATGTTTATGAGCGATTAGTACAAATGAATCTGGATGTAGTCAAACCTGATGGCGCTTTTTATTTTTTTATAAAAATTCCTGATGGTTCCATGAACTCCTTTGAATTTGCCCTTTCACTTGTTGAAGAGGCAGGAGTTGCAGTAGTTCCCGGCAGTGCATTTTCCTCATATGGGGAAGGCTATTTCCGAATATCTTTTGCCTATTCCATGGACACATTAATGGAAGGGCTTAACCGGATCGAAAAGTATCTGGAATGCATTAAAATATAAATATCTAAGCGCCAATCCCTGTTTAAAGAGATGGCGCTTTTTTTTCGTATATTCCATTAAAAAAGCAAAAAGGCAAGCTCCAGCCTGCCTTTTTGCAACTATTGCCCCTGATATTCCCCATTGTTTTTTGAAGCTTTTTCCTTTTTAGCTTTATCCTTCTGAATTTTATTTGTATCAGCACTTCCAAATTCATGAGAGAATTCAGAATCAATAGCAGCAGAATCGAAACCTTTTTTGTTCTTCTGCTGAGGATCATTTTTTTTGTTTCTTTTACCCACCTGTCTAACCCCCTTTTCACTTTCTTTATTAGTTTGAAGTGAAAAAAGAGGGTTTATTCATAAAATGGGGCTTATTACTTTTCCCAATATTTATATAATGCCTGTGTACCGCTGTTTTCTTCTCCGTTTTCAGCAAGCTCAGCATACATTTTCCTTGCGAGCGAGAGTCCCGGAGTCATCATCCCCATTGCTTCAGCTTCATTTATGGCAATATTCATGTCTTTTATGAAATGTTTAATATAAAAGCCCGGTTCAAAGTTCCCCTCAATCATTCTGGGTGCCAGATTGGATAAAGACCAGCTTCCTGCTGCTCCAGATGTTATGCTTTGAAGAACTGTTTTTGGGTCCAAACCTGCTTTTTCAGCATAAACAACCGCTTCACACACCCCGATCATATTGGATGCTATCGCAATTTGATTGCACATTTTCGTATGCTGTCCGGCTCCCGCATTCCCTTGATAAACGATATTCGTTCCGAGGAGATTGAAAATCGGTTCTACAGCCAGAAATGCGTCCCTGTCTCCTCCTGCCATTATTGAAAGCTTTGCATCTCTTGCGCCGATATCTCCACCTGAAACAGGGGCATCTATTGCATATATGCGGTTTTTGCGTGCTTCTTCATATATCCTTTTGGCTAATGTTGGTGTCGAAGTTGTCATGTCAATTACATATGTATTGTCTCTGCCATTTGTGATAATGCCATTTTCCCCGAGATACACTTCCTCTACATCTGCGGGATAACCAACAATGGTAATAATAACATTTGCTTTCTTTGCAACTGCTGCAGGAGTCTCAGCCCACTCTGCCCCATGCTCTATCAGTTCAGAGGCTTTCTCTTTGGTTCGTGTATACACGACTAACGGATAGCCGGCTTTCAACAGGTGTCCCGCCATGCTCTTGCCCATAACCCCTGTTCCTACAAACCCGATAACTGTATTTTCAGGTGAAATCATGGTACCCACTCCCTTGAAATTTCTGAATTTTTTACATTAATACTACCATTGTTTTTGTTTGAATAAAAATATTAGGATCGCCAAAACGACAAAAGACCAGGCAAATACCTGGTCCATCCCCAATTTTATGCGCGTAATTTATAATACCCAAATAGAGTTAAAATAAAACACCCTTTAAAGCTGGGATGAAAAGTTGTTTAAGAATGCTCTCGCTACCACTTCATCCTCATTTATAATTTCGACGGAAACTGCATCTTCATTCACAATCATTTTTTCTATTTCGAAAACGTGCAGATCCTGTATAAGAGGAATGGGATTCATAAAAATATAGTTCCCCTTTTCATTATTGATTTCTATATATTCCCCATCAATAATAGTGTCCTCCCCATAAACAAACTCATTCGTCCCCAAGGCAGCAGCCAGCTTTTCATTATGTATGGAAACTTTTACTTTGTATAATTCTTCTTCTGATAGAATTTTTTCATTAATTTTAAACCGGAACTGCAGCTCATTATTTTTAGTCAGCAGGGCTTCAGCATGACTATTGACGATTGAATCCTTTGTACCCTGCATGCAGCCTGACAGAAGCAATGCCAATATGGCGGTGAACATCAGGCTAATGATTTTTTTATTCATGAAGAATTCCTCCTTTTTCATTACCTTTTCCTTTACGGCCTGACAATAAACCCCAATTATAAAACTTAATTCTAATCCTTGGAAATAACAGAAATGAGCACATGAAATAAAAGAAGCCCTTCTCAGGCTTCTTCAGTGCAGTACGCGGCTTAAAAATGCGCTTTGTTTCTCATATAAGTCGTTCTGCTGTTTTTCTTTAATACATCTATATCGATCATGAAAGAGAAAGCTGATTATTATGGTAACCATTTTCCATCTCTCCTTTTTGTTTTTGTAGCTTAATTATAGGAGAGTTTTTTATTTCGGATAACAACCATAAGATGTGATTTCAGTCATCCTTAAGACTGAGAACCGCGCTAAAAGCAAAAAATAAACCGGCCATTATAGGCCGGTTTAAAAAGGGGGGAAAATGAGAATGATCAGCTTTATTAAGTCTGACCTAAGTGCTTACTTCTAATTTACCCGGGAGATTATATTTAAAACTCACAAAATATTACAGTTTGATTACAGCTTAGCTATTTCTTTTACAGCTTGGACTACTTCTTCGGCTGTATTCATATGAAGCGCTTTTGCAGCCAGTGCTTCCATGTCCTTTTTGTTCAGGCGGCTGATTTGAGAACGGGCTTTAAGGATTGATGTAGCGCTCATCGAGAACTCGTCAAGTCCTAAACCCAGCAGCAATGGAATTGCCGTTTCGTCCCCAGCCATTTCACCGCACATGCCAGCCCATTTTCCTTCTTTGTGCGCTGCGTCAATTACCATTTTAACTAAACGCAGGATCGCAGGATTATATGGCTGGTAAAGGTAAGAAACACGCTCATTCATGCGGTCTGCAGCCATAGTGTACTGAATTAGATCATTTGTGCCTACACTGAAGAAATCGACTTCTTTAGCGAATTGCTCAGCCATAACAGCAGTTGATGGAATTTCAACCATAATTCCTATTTCAATGTTATCGGCAACTTGTGTGCCTTCGCTAACAAGCTTCTGTTTTTCTTCTTCAAGGATTGCTTTTCCCTGACGGAATTCATCAAGAGTGGCAATCATAGGGAACATGATTTTCAGGTTTCCAAAAGTACTTGCTCTTAATAAAGCCCTTAATTGCGTCCTGAACATATCCTGTTCTTCCAGACATAGGCGAATAGCACGGAAGCCAAGGAATGGGTTCATTTCCTTTGGAAGATTAAGATAAGGAAGCTCCTTATCCCCGCCGATATCCAGTGTGCGGACTACAACCGGTTTCCCGCTCATTCCTTCGAGTACAGCTTTATAGGATTCAAACTGCTCCTCTTCTGTTGGAAGCTGATCTCTACCCATATATAAAAATTCCGTACGGTAAAGGCCAACGCCTTCTCCGCCATTTTCAACTACACCCTTCAAGTCTTTAGGAGTACCAATATTGGCAGCCAATTCAACATGATGGCCATCTGCTGTCACTGATTTCTCATTGACAAGCTTGGCCCACTCAGCTTTTTGCTCCTCGAATTTTCGGTGCTCTTCTTTGTATTCAGCAATAGCCTCCGGGGTCGGATTAATATGTACTAAACCTTTTAATCCATCCACGATAACCATGTCGCCATTATTTATTTGCTTTGTAGAATCCTTTGTTCCAACTACTGCTGGAATTTCCATGGAACGGGCCATAATGGCAGAGTGAGATGTTCTTCCGCCAATGTCAGTTGTAAATCCTTTAACGAACTGGCGATTTAACTGAGCAGTATCGGATGGTGTCAAGTCTTCAGCTATAATGATAACTTCTTCTGCAATCATGCTGGGATTCACTACTTGTACTCCGAGCAAATGTGAAAGTACACGTTTCGTTACGTCACGGATATCCGCTGCACGCTCTTTCATGTATTCATTGTCCATTTGTTCAAACATAGTAATGAACATATCCGCAGTCTCTTTTAAAGCAGATTCAGCATTTACATTTTCTGTTTTGATTTTATCTTCAATTGGCGAAATTAATTCCGGATCACTCAATACTAGAAGATGAGCATCAAAAATAGCTGCTTTATCTGCACCCAGCTCTTTATGGGCATTATCACGGATAACTTCCAATTCACCTTTAGATTCAGCTAAAGCTGATTGAAAGCGTTCAACTTCCTGTTCAGCATTTTTGACTGTCACTTTATCAAAAGAGAGATCCGGCTCAACCAAACGGTAAGCCTTGGCAATAGCAATACCGCTTGACGCCGCAATACCATTTAAAAAGCTCATTATTCAGCCAATCCTTCTTTTTTCAATGTTTCTTCAAGGCTGTTAAGAGCATCCTGTTCATCGCTGCCTTCAGCAATAATTGTAATATCGGCACCTTGTCCAACACCTAAAGACATAACGCCCATGATTGATTTTAGGTTTACTTTCTTTTCTTTATATTCAAGGTGAATTTCTGAGTCAAATTTGCTTGCAGCTTGTACAAGCATTGTAGCTGGACGAGCGTGAATTCCTGTTTCTGCAGTTACTTTAAATTGTTTTTGTACCATATGGGATCAATCTCCTTCGTATTATTGAATATAAATTAAGATGTGCAAGGCGTTGCCTCACGAACTTAATAACGGGAACTGGAATGTTTCAGCAAAACCAGCAGCAGGATGAAACCGTTATATTCCGTCCTATATGCTGTTTTATTTTTTCCAATGCCGAATTATTCATGTATATAGTTGTTCAAAAAGGATGAGAAAAATTAGTGCAATCATTTCTTCTCGAAGCTCCTCTGCTTTTCGAACACTTCCATAGAATCAGGTAAGATTACCGGGCTGTAATTAAGTCATCGGACAACTTACATCTCAGACAAAAGAATAGCATTTCACATTCATTTAGACAATGAAAAACCCTTAATTTTTAACGTTTGTTCACATTTTTTTGAATAAAACGCTTTCATTTGCCAAGGATTTCTACTTATCATTTCAGTTCTATTTTTTTAAAAATCACTGGCGTTTGTTGATACTTATCTTGTTTTCTAACCAGCTTCGATGTTTCTTTGTATTGAAGTACATTATAGCCTATTCTCATTTTTGAAATAGTCCCCTTAAGAGCGGTTTCATGATCGCCTTCCCGTTCCGTATAGAGTGTAACAAGATCTGAGACTGATCGGGCCAGCATTTCTATTACATGTTTCAAGTCTTCATGAGAATAAGTTGTGTTGTCTTCCATTAGGTGCTCGAGGATATCCTGAGATAAGCTTTTCACTCTGTATGCTTTTTCTTTTTCAAGGTTCATCTGTTTATCCCGCCTTTTTGATTAATTTCTCAATTATATGCGGGCAAGAAGGGTGAAATGCTGTGAGCTTGGCTAAGAAAATACTAGTTTTTTCCTTCAGGAAAAAATTGGGCATCATGATTGAAAAAGTTCTTATAAGATAGAAGGATAAATAAAATTACGGATAAACCTACGCTGCCCAAAATCCCCAGCAGGATGACAATCTGATATTCAATCGCAAGCAACGGACTTACTCCCGATAATATCTGCCCGGTCATCATACCAGGCAAAAAAATGATGCCCATTCCAAGCATATTGTTTATAGTCGGCAGAACAGCGGAATCAAAAGAATGATTAACATATGGCTTAACTGCAGTTTTGGGTTCAGCACCAAGCATCAGGGCACCCTCGATCATATCTCTTTGGGAGGTAAAGGAATTCAGAAGCTCCTTTACACTCAGCGTGATGCCTGTCATGGAGTTGCCAATTATCATGCCTGCAATTGGAATAAAGTAGCGGGGATCATACCAGGGCTCAAAATGAATAACAACAAAATTAAAATATATTAAACAAAATGCTGTACCTGTTATCATGGAAATCGCAATGGTTTTTTTTAGAGTTACTGACAGTCTGGTTCCAGCCTGTTTATAGATTGTGTAAATTGCAAAACCTTCCATAATACAGATCACACCTAACGTTAAGAACGGATTGGAAAGTTCAAATAGATAGGTTAATACATAGCCTGCAATCACAAGCTGAAGTGTCATTCTGAAAGCAGCCATTGCCAGCATTTTTTGACGAGCGATGCCTCTCACCTTGAAGATTAAGATTAGAAGCAGTACAAATAGGTAAGCTGATATTAGTCTCCAAAGTTCAATATCAATAATTGAGCTATTTTCCATCAGACTCCTCCATAGGTGTTTTCTCCATCTCTTCCGCAGACCGGGATAAAGTGAAACTTCAATCAGCAGGGGCTTTCCTTATCCCCCACTGATTGTTAGTCGCGTTCTAGTGTCGCTAAGATCTCCGCTAGCGCTTCGATCAATGGATACTACGAACCCGATTGGTTCAACTAAGCCTCTGCCTGCGCGTCGGCAAGTTTCACTGTATCTCACCAATCGGGCCTTTACATTATAAAGC
>NZ_MRTQ01000003.1 GCF_001956215.1 Paenibacillus sp. FSL R5-0490
GTTTGACCCCCACTTATCCTCCTTTGATTCCTCTGAGTCTTGAAGTGGGGGTCTTACTGCCCGTTAGACTGCGATAAAGATTAAAGCAGAACAGCCCAATTCTATTTTGGGCTGTTTTTAATATCCTCAAAATTGAACGTTTTGTGGCGTTGTGTGTATCAGTGATAATCTTCACTTTAAATTTACCGGGAAGATTATATATTATAGGCAGAAAGCAGCGGGGAGGTATTATAGATGAAGTTATTTATGCCAAAACAGCATGGTGCCTGGGCAATGCTGATTCTGCCATTTTGGCTCGGAGCAGCTGCATCTGATATTATTTGGTCTCATATCCCGTTTTTTTTAGGATGGATATTGCTATATCTGGCCACTTATCCGGGCCTTTTGCTGTTTAAAAGAAAAAGAATGCCTTTATATTCTAAATGGACAGCCATTTATCTGGTCCCGGCTATTTTACTCCTTTTAGTTCCTTTACTGGAAAGACCATCGATTATCATTTTCGGACTTCTTATGCTTCCTTTTTTTATTATTAATGCGTTCTATTCTTCCAAAAACAGAGATAGAGCATTGGGCAACGACTTTAGTGCCATTTGTGCATTTTCAATAGCAGGCCTTGCGAGCAGCTACTTGCCGCATGGGGAAATTTCACCGATGGCCTGGACAGTGTTTGCAGCATCTATATTATTTTTTGCAGGAAGCACCTTCTATGTAAAATCAATGATCAGGGAAAAGAAAAATGGTTCTTTTAAATGGGTATCATGGATCTTTCATACTGCGGTACCGATACTTTGGCTGCTGGCGGGCGGATGGATTGTATCTGCTGCGTTTCTTCCAAGCCTTTTCAGGTCCATTGCATTTTATGGGAAGTCATTCACACCTAAAAAAATTGGCGTTTATGAAATTGCTAATGCCTCGATATTCTTCTTAATGTTATTACTTGCCATACACACTTGAGAACCGGCCTGAAGAGGCCGGTTTTTTCAATATATCAAGAAATGCTGAAAATTAATATTAGAAATCTTTAAAACTTCAGTAAAATAGGTTGCAATTTTTCAATCCAGTTTCTATAATAAGAGAAACATAAATTCATAAATATGTATATAAATGATTAAATATACAATTAGTATGAAAGGAGCAACTATGAACGTTTCAATAATCGGAACAACCGGCTATGGGGGTGCTGAATTGCTCCGTATCCTCAAGCAGCATCCGGAATTTAACATCAAATCGATTCATTCTACCAAAGAAGACATCCCCATTTGGAATGAATATCCGCATCTATACGGTTTATTAGACAAAAATTTACAGGGAATAGATTCAGATCAAATCGCTGGCCAGTCTGATATTGTTTTTCTGGCTACACCATCCGGGATATCGGGAAAACTTGCTGAAGATTTTTCAGGTAAAGACGTTAAGGTAATTGACCTATCCGGTGACCTTCGAATTCCGGCTCAAGCCTATCAGGAGTGGTATAAGCACACTCCTGCAAACGAATCTCTCGTAGAAAAAGCAGTATATGGTCTTCCTGAATGGCACCGCAGAAAAATAGCCTCCGCAGAAATCATATCTAATCCTGGGTGCTATCCAACAGCTGCTCTGCTAAGTCTTGCACCTGTTGTAAATGAAAATTTAATAAAACCAGATAGTGTTGTCATAGATGCAAAATCCGGAGTGTCCGGGGCAGGAAGGGCGCTTTCAAGAACAACAAGCTATGCGGAAGCAAATGAAAACCTGCGGGTTTATAAGGTAAACAAGCATCAGCATACGCCTGAAATCGAACAGCAGCTGATGAAATGGAATTCCGAAATGAAGCCGATTACCTTCACGACCCATCTTCTTCCGATTACACGGGGCATTATGACAACCAGTTATGTTCAGCTGACCAAGGAATACACTTCTTCTCAAATTCTTGAACTTTATCAAACAGTCTATGAAAACCAGCCATTTGTCCGGATTCGTCCGGAAAATACCTTCCCTTCTGTAAAAGAGGTTGCAGGCTCTAACTTTTGCGACATAGGTACCCACATGGACTCCAGAACAGGCAGACTGACAATCGTTTCAGTGATTGATAATTTAATGAAAGGTGCTGCCGGGCAGGCTGTGCAAAATGCCAATATAATGAGCGGATGTGATGAAACAGCGGGTCTCGGATTTGTTCCGCTATATCCATAAGGAGGAAAGATAAATGCAATTAGTATCTCAAGCTGAAGTAGCTGAACTGCCCGCCGGGAGCATCATCACACCGAAAGGCTTTACAGCAGCGGGTGTTCATGCAGGGCTGCGCTATTCCAAAAAGGACTTAGGGATTATTTTAAGCGATATTCCTGCACATTGTGCAGCAGTCTATACAACCAGCCATTTTCAGGCGGCCCCTCTAAAAGTTACACAGGAAAGCATTGCAGCGGATGGACTCATACAGGCAGTCATTGTAAATAGTGCATGTGCCAATGCTTGTACAGGGGAACAGGGTCTAAAAGATGCTTATCAAATGAGAAAATCAACTGCAGATAAATTCAATTTAAAGGAACAGCATGTGGCGGTTGCCTCTACCGGTGTCATTGGCGAGTATATGCAGATGGATAAGATAGAACAGGGCATAAAGATGCTGAAGCCCGGCAATGAGGCGATACACTCAGACGATTTTCAAACAGCCATATTAACAACAGATTTAGTGATGAAGAAGTGCTGCTACTCTGCAGTCATTGATGGGAAAACAGTCACGATGGGCGGGTCTGCTAAGGGTTCAGGAATGATTCATCCCAATATGGCAACGATGCTTGCGTTTATTACAACAGATGCTAATATAGCCAGCTCTGATTTGCAATTTGCTTTAAAACAGGTTACTGATCGAACGTTCAATCAGATAACCGTTGATGGGGATACCTCAACAAATGATATGGTAATGGTCATGGCCAATGGAGCCAGCGGTACCAATAAACTTTCGCCGGATCATCCAGATTGGGATGTATTTATACAGATGCTTTCCAAAACTTGTGAAAGTCTGGCCAAACAAATCGCAAAAGATGGTGAGGGAGCAACAAAGCTGATCGAGGTGGAGGTATCGGGGACAAAAACCGATGATGATGCAAGAATGATTGCTAAACAGATTGTCGGCTCGAACCTTGTAAAGACTGCTATATATGGAGCAGATGCCAATTGGGGCAGAATTATCGGGGCAATCGGACAGGGCCAGCCGGCCATTGATCCATCTTCGGTAGATATTTCAATCGGACCTATAGTCATGCTGAAAAATAGTGTTCCTCTGACATTTTCTGAAGAAGAAGCAAAAGAATACTTATCCAATACTGCCATTCAGATTACTGTGGATCTTCATCAGGGAGCAGGCATAGGGAAGGCCTGGGGATGTGACTTATCCTATGATTATGTCAAAATCAATGCAAGCTATCGTACCTGAGGGGGATGCTATTTGAAAAGTATAGTCATTAAATGCGGCGGCAGTGTTATGGAAGAACTGGGAAAAGATTTTTTTGATAGTGTTTTATTGTTGAAGAAAGAAGGATACCAGATTGTTTTTGTTCATGGAGGCGGTCCGGCAATTAACAGCATGCTGGAACTTTATAATATCCCTCATGAATTTGTCAATGGGCTTAGAAAGACGACTCCGGCAGTTCTGGAGGTAGCAGAGATGGTCTTGTCAGGACAATCAAACCGCAAACTTACCTCAATGATCGAAATGCATGGTTTGAGTGGTTTTGGCGTAAATGGCAGTGATGCGGGATTACTAAAGGCTGAATGCATCAATCAGGATGAACTTGGACTGGTTGGAGAAATAACGGCTGTTAATCCGTCGTTACTGGAAATGTTATTTAACGAAGACCTGATCCCTGTCATTACTCCTATTGCAGCTTCAGAAGGCGGCACGAAACTGAATATCAATGCTGACTATGCTGCGGCAGCCGTTGCCAATGCCATTAAAGCTGAACAGTGCATTTTTGTAACGGATGTAAAAGGAATTTTCATTGACGGTAACCTCGCTCCCCAGCTTGACGCGTATGAAATTGAACAGCATATAAACGATAAAAAAATAACAGGCGGAATGATTCCAAAAGTTACCTCTGCCTTGAGCCTAATCAGCAAAGGATTAAATAGCGTAATGATTGTATCAGGTAAAGAAAAGTTTTATGAGGATGGCATATGGATCGGGACGAACGTATCTGCCAAGAAGGAGGTCTTAACTTGAGTAACCTATTTCCAACATATGCCCGGTGGGAAGTCGAGCCGGAAAAAGCAGAAGGAAGTTATCTTTTTGATAAAAGCGGGAAGCGCTATTTGGACTTCACCTCAGGAATCGGAGTCTGCAATCTGGGTCACCGTCCAGCAAGTGTCCAAAAATCTATTAACGAACAGCTGAATAAATTCTGGCATGTTTCCAATTTGTTCATACAGGATCAGCAGGAGAATGCAGCAAAGACTCTCTCTGAAGCTGCGGGCATGGACCTTGTATTCTTTGCCAACAGTGGAGCAGAAGCAAATGAAGCAGCGATCAAACTTGCCAGAAAAGCTTCGGGACGGGAAAAAATCATTACTTTTCAGCAATCATTCCACGGGAGGACCTTCGCCACTATGGCTGCAACAGGACAGGATAAAATAAAAAGTGGCTATGGTTCCATGCTGGAAACATTTAAATATGTTCCTTTTAATGATATTAATGCATTAAAGAATGAGATGGATTTGGAAACAGCCGCTGTAATGCTGGAAATTGTCCAGGGTGAAGGCGGGATTCACATTGGGAATCAGGAGTTTCTTGCAGAAACAGAGAAGCTTTGCAGAGAATATGGTGCGCTGCTGATAGTAGATGAAATTCAGACCGGCATTGGCAGGACGGGGAAAGCCTTTGGATTTCAGCATTTTGGCCTTGTGCCCGATATCGTAACCGCAGCTAAAGGCCTGGGAAGCGGAATGCCAATAGGCGCTGTAATTGGAAGAAAAGCATTAGAAGGGGTGTTTGGACCAGGAAGCCATGGATCAACATTTGGCGGGAACCCCATCAGCATTGCTGCAGCTATTGCTACAATGAAGACAATTTTTAATGATGATTTTTTACAAGGTGTTCAGGAGAAAAGTGCATATCTTGTTGACAAATTGACAGAAGCTCTAAAACAGATCGCAGCTGTTAAAGAGATTCGCCAACTTGGTTTGATGGTCGGTATTGAATCAGATATCCCTCTTCCATCTTTGTTAAAGGAATTAAGAGACAAGGGCTTGCTGGCATTGCCTGCAGGGGAAAATGTTTTGAGGCTGCTGCCTCCTTTGACAGCATCCAAATCTGAAATAGATGAAGCGGTACAAATTCTGAAATCCATACTAAAGGAATTTTCAAAATCAGCTGTGTAAGCTGTATTATTTTTCAAATGAGTGAATAAAAATTAACAAAGTTATATAAATATACAGATAGCTTCGAGGTGTTGAGAATGGAAGGATACCTTCATTTAAATAGCGGCAATTCCTATAAGGGCCAATGGCTGACTGATCAGCCTGAAAAGGATGTAGAAGGGGAAATCGTATTTTTTACAGGAATGACAGGCTACCAGGAAGTATTGACAGATCCTTCTTATAAGGACCAAATCATTGTATTTACGTATCCTTTAATCGGAAATTACGGAATAAATGAGTCTGATTTTGAGAGCAAGAAACCTCATGTGGCAGGGGTTATTGTTTATGAAGGGAGCAGAAATCCATCACATTATAAATCGGCTTATTCGCTTCAGGAATACCTTCAGAAATGGAATATTCCATTATTAGGACATATGGACACCCGATCCATTGTAAAGAAAATCCGTTCGGAAGGCAGCATGCCGGCAAAAATGTCTTCTTCGGAAACATCAGCTGACGGAATGCTGCTTCCAAAGGATGAAAAGGTTTGTAAAGTATCTTCACAAGCTAAGGAGTGCTTTGGAGAGGGAAGCGTTCATATAGTTGTTATTGATTTTGGCGCTAAAAAATCAATTGTGGATTCTTTGCTGAAAAGAGCTTGCAAGGTTACGTCTGTTCCATATAATACAAACTTTGAACAGATAAAAAAATTAAATCCGGACGGTGTGGTGCTTTCAAACGGGCCTGGAGATCCAAAAGAATTAAAAAGCATACTCCCTGAATTAAAAAAGGTGCTGGAGCAGTATCCGGCTTTGGGAATTTGCCTTGGCCACCAGCTGGCAGCTTTAGCATTTGGAGGCAATACAAAGAAACTGTCTTTTGGCCATAGGGGTGCCAACCACCCGATTGCGGACATGAAGAAGAGCACTGTCTTCATGTCATCACAAAATCATAGTTATGTGGTTGATGACGAGAGCATAAAAGGTACAGGGTTTAAAACACGTTATATAAACCTTCATGACCAGTCAATTGAGGGACTGATGCATAAGGTCCTTCCAATCCATACGGTGCAATTCCATCCCGAAGCACATCCGGGACCTGCGGATGGCGATTATATTTTTGATGAGTTTATGAACATGATTCAAGAGGAGAATAGGAGAGTTTTCGCTTATGCCTAAAGACACCAGTATCCAATCCATATTAGTAATCGGCTCCGGCCCTATTGTCATCGGGCAGGCAGCAGAATTTGATTATGCAGGAACACAGGCCTGCGCAGCATTAAAGGAAGAAGGCTATAAGGTTATTCTTGTTAATAACAATCCGGCTACCATCATGTCTGACAAAGCTTTTGCTGATAAAGTCTATTTTGAGCCGATGACAGCTGACAGCCTTGAGAAGATTATAAAGAAAGAACGTCCAGATGGCCTGCTTGCCACACTGGGAGGCCAGACAGGATTAAATCTTGCTTTTAAACTGAGTGAATCAGGTGTGCTTGAACGTTATGGAGTGAAGCTTTTGGGCAGCAGTATAGAATCCATTAAGAAAGGTGAAGACCGGGAAGCTTTTCGTAAGCTGATGAACGAGCTTAACGAACCTGTTCCTGAAAGCATCATTGTCCATGAAGTGGAAGAAGCCGTTCAATTTGCCTGTGATATTGGATACCCTATTATCGTCCGTCCAGCCTATACCCTTGGCGGAACAGGCGGGGGTATTGCAGGAGATCTCGAAGAACTGACATCCCTGGTGCAGGGCGGGTTAAAAGAAAGTGCGATTAACCAATGTCTGGTTGAAAAAAGCATAGCGGGATTTAAGGAAATAGAGTATGAGGTTATGCGTGATTCTCAGAATACGTGCATCACGATTTGCAATATGGAAAATATTGATCCCGTAGGGGTGCACACAGGTGATTCTATTGTTGTCGCACCTTCACAGACCTTAACTGATGATGAATATCAGATGCTCCGAACGGCATCTATTAAAATCATTTCGGAGCTGGGCATTATTGGAGGGTGCAACATTCAATTTGCCCTGGATCCGCATAGCAGGAATTATTACTTGATTGAAGTAAATCCGAGAGTCAGCAGGTCATCTGCCCTTGCTTCCAAAGCAACAGGCTATCCAATTGCCAGAATGGCTGCAAAACTTGCAGTCGGGTATAACTTATCAGAGATAATCAACCCTGTAACAGGAGACACATTTGCAAGCTTTGAACCAGCTCTCGATTATGTCATTGTTAAGTTTCCAAAATGGCCTTTTGATAAATTTCCTTCAGCAGACCGCAAGCTCGGAACACAAATGAAAGCCACCGGAGAGGTAATGGGTATTGACCGGAATCTGGAACGGGCTCTTTTAAAAGCAATCCATTCACTTGAAGTGAAAGGAATGGATTTAATATCACCAGTCTTATCATCGAAATCGGCAGATGAACTGGAGGAATTGCTATTAAAGCAGACTGACGAAAGATTTTTTACCGTGATTGAATTGCTGCGGAGAAATCACTCATTAAAAGCATTACACTCTATCACAAAAATAGATTATTTCTACCTCCACATACTCAGTGAAATGGTGAAACTTGAAAAACACATTTCTTCCTTAACACTTGAAGGAGCAACAAAAGAAGAGCTGCAGCTATTTAAGGAAAAGGGCTTCAGTGATAAGTTTCTTGCATTCGAATGGAAAGTAACGGAGAAAGCAGTCAGGGACAAAAGGAAAGAGGCTGGCATTCTTCCTGCCTATAAAATGGTTGACACATGCGCTGCTGAATTTGAAGCACAATCTAATTATTATTACTCCAGTTATTTTGGTGAAAATGAACAGGTGAAGAGTAATAAGAGAAAAGTCCTGATTATCGGAAGCGGCCCCATCAGAATTGGCCAGGGCATTGAATTTGATTATTGCTCTGTTCAGGGAGTGTTTGCGCTGAAAGATGAAGGCGTTGAGACAATCATGATCAATAACAACCCTGAAACGGTAAGTACGGATTATACAACTGCTGACAGACTTTATTTTGAACCGTTAATTCTTGAGGATATCTTGAATGTGATTGAAGCAGAAGGAGTTTCAGAAGTCATTGTGCAGCTTGGCGGGCAAACAGCTCTGAATCTGGCATCCGATCTTGAAGCTTATGGCGTTACCCTGCTTGGAACTGACTCAAATACCATTGATGCATTAGAGGACCGGAAGCTTTTTTATCAGCTATTGGATGATTTAAATATCCCGAGGATTAAAGGAGATGTTGTCCACTCAGAAGCAGAGCTAAAAGCAGCAGCTGAAAACATTGGATACCCCATTCTTGTACGCCCATCTTATGTTATAGGCGGCAGAGGAATGGAACGTATTTCTTCATCAACTGAGCTTGAGAGCTACTTAACGAAAGGTGATGTCCCTTATCCGATTTTGATTGATCAATTCGTGCATGCTATAGAAGCTGAGCTTGATCTGGCTGCAGACGGAAATTATATATGTGCACCGGCAATTATGGAGCATATTGAAAAAACCGGAGTCCATTCAGGAGACAGCATGTCCGTTCTTCCGCCGCAAAATCTTTCAGAGAAAGTCCAGAATAAAATGTTGGCCTATGCAAAAGCGGTTGTGCAAAAGCTCCATTATAAAGGACTTATGAATATTCAATATATCGTGGAGGGTGAAGAGGTATTTATTCTTGAAATTAACCCCCGTGCAAGCAGAACGGTGCCTATTATCAGCAAGGTCACAGGTGTGCAGCTGGTAGAGATTGCGACAAAAATATTGCTTGGGAAATATAATTTGTCGAAAGATGAAATTCCGGCTGATTCGAAACTCCCGTATGTATGTGTAAAATTCCCGGTCTTCTCGAATTATGCTTTAAAGGGGTTGGACAGCAAAGTAGGTCCTGAAATGAAATCAACAGGTGAGGGCATTTCACTGGCGCCAAATTATGAGGAAGCTGTCAGAAAGTCTTTCCACGCTGGTTTAAATGGTGTTAAGGGCAAATGTGTCGTAATAGCAAATACTCCAAAAACAGACGAATTAACACATTATATTAATCAGGCTAAAGCTGTGCCTGTTTTCCTGTCTCAAGACAAAATGGACTGGAATGCCAAGGAAACCTTTGCTTTATATAATCCGGGAACGAGTGAAGAAGATAAAAAAATGAGAGAAATGGGAACCAAAAACAGAATTTTGACTTTCAGTGAAAAGGAAACGCTTATTGCATTATTAAAATCAATGACGGCAGGCGAATGGGATGTTAAATCCATTGAAGATTGGCAGGGCATAAAAAATAATGAGGCAGAAAAGGAAGTGGGCGTCATATGATCTCAACTCAGGCAGCGGATAAGTACTTAAATATTAAAGGGAAGGACTTTCTAACACTTGCAGACTTTTCAGGAGACGAAATAAAGGGGCTTTTGGAAAAAGCAAAGCAATTAAAGGAAGCTCATTTGCAGGGGGCAGAAACATCTATCCTTAAAGGGAAAATTCTTGGCATGATTTTTGAAAAGTCATCTACACGTACAAGGGTTTCCTTTGAAGCAGGGATGCTTCAGCTTGGGGGCCATGCCTTATATCTAAACAGCCAGGACCTGCAGCTCGGAAGAGGAGAAAGCATGGCGGATACAGCTAAAGTGCTTTCCCAGTATGTTGATGCGATTATGATCCGCACGTTCTCACATGAGAAGATCCAGGAACTTGCTTATCATGCGGACATCCCGGTTATTAATGGCCTGACAGATCTTTATCATCCATGCCAGGCTCTTGCAGATCTTCTAACAATTGAAGAAAAAAATGGGGAGTTAAAAGGTCAAAACCTGGCATATATAGGCGATGGCAATAATGTGGCCCATTCATTAATGATTGCTTCTGCCAAGATGGGGGTAAATATCAAGATTGCCTGTCCTGCAGGGTATGAACCGGATCAATCTGTTCTCCAGCAATCACAAGAGTTTGCCGAACAAACCGGTTCAAAGGTAATCGTCACATCGGATCCTGAAGAAGCCGCTGCTAATGCCGATGCCATCTATACGGATGTCTGGACGAGCATGGGCCAGGAAGCAGAGAATGACAAGAGGCTCAAAGACTTTGCTGAATATCAGGTTAATCAATATCTTGTCCAAAAAGCCAAAAAAGATTATGTCTTTTTGCATTGTCTGCCTGCCCATCGCGGTGAGGAAGTTACAGCAGAGGTCATTGATGGAAACAATTCCGCTGTGTTTCAGCAGGCTGGGAACAGGCTTCATGTTCAAAAAGCCATTCTTTCAGAGATATTATAATGGAAAAGCCTTCTCATCGCAGAGAAGGCTTTTTCATTAAGATAGGAAATAAACAAGCGGCCCAACAATAAAACAGTAAATCGCAAAATACTTCAGGTTCCCTTTAGCCATAATATTCATGAACCATTTTAGCGAAAAGTAAGATGCGATCAGTGAGGCAAAAAAAGCTATAGTATAGGGCAAAGCCAATTCAGATAAATTGGGATCTGTTAAAATGTCGTTGAAACCCAATATCATTCCGCCTGCACTTACGGGGATATATAAAAGGAAAGAAAACCTTAAGGCTGTTTCCTGTTTCATCCCAAGTCCCATAGCGGCGACAATGGTAGCACCTGAACGGCTGATTCCCGGTATCAGGGCAACTGCCTGGGCAAGACCTACAATGATTGCGTCCTTATAAGATAATTCAGCATCATTTTTCCGTCCTCGTAAATTCCGGATCAGCCACAGGGCAAGTCCAGTTACGATAAGAGTAATACCCACTGTCTTAATATTGGCAAGATGAACATCAATAAAATCCTCAAACAAAATGCCAATAACACCGGCAGGGATGGTACCGATAATCAAGTAAATGATAAAACGAAAATCAGATTCCGCCTGTTTATCTTTGGTTGTAACGTATGCAAGACCATTGCGAATGAGTCTTATAATATCCTCTCTGTATATAAGCAGAACTGCTATTAAAGAGGCGGTATTTACAAGAAGGGCAAAGCTAAGACCTTTAATGTCCAGATCGAAAAAGTGCTGCGCAATTTCCAGGTGCCCGCTCGATGAAATGGGAATAGGCTCTGTAAATCCCTGAAACAAACCTAAAAACAAGTATTTAAGCAATGTCAGAAAATCAGTCACATTAAAATCCTCCATATTGAAATCTCACACCTTCCCATTTAACAATAAAAAGGATGGCAGAGTAAAGTAATATCCTGTTCATTGCTTTTTGGGAATGCCAATAGTTTCCCTTATGAGAGATGCAGGAGTGGAAATAATAATAAGTGATTTACGATTAAAGGAGGTATTTGGATGGGGCAAAACAGACAATTTAAGCCTGGCCAGAAAGCGCCTAATAATGGAATTTATATAGAAGTTGGCGAAACGGGAAGCAATGTCAATAATCCGCAAATGCTTAAAATGAGAGCTGGAGACCAATTTCCGGAAACATCCAACCATAACCGGATTTGGACATATAAAAGAAAGCCCTGATTAATTAAATGGAAATTGGGGAAATAGGAATTAGAGCCATCCCAATAGCGGATGGCTTTTTAGATATGGAAAAAGCTGAAAACTTTACATATGAAAAGATTGAATTATAATAAAAACAAAAGGTCAAAAAAGGTCAAATAGGAGGTTGCATAATGGATTTAAATCGGATGACAGAGCGGCTTCAGGAAGGGTTATTGAATGCACAGACCATAGCTATTCGAAAGCAGCATCAGGAGGTGGATGAAGCTCATTTATTCCTGGCTTTACTGGAGCAGGAAAACAGCCTTGTTTCATTAATACTGTCAAAAATGCAGATTCCTGCAGATTCATTTTCTAATAAAATGCAGGAAGCGCTTAGAAAGAAACCGCAAGTATCCGGTTCAGGAACAGAACAAGGGAAGCTGTATATTACCGGTAAACTGCAGCGGCTGCTGGCCGAAGCAGAAAATTATATGAAGACATATCAGGACGATTTCATGTCAGTGGAGCATGTACTGCTGGCTGCTGCAGCAGCGGATACCGAAACGGCAGCAATTTTAAAATCATACGGGATAAGTAAAATGCAAGTGGAGCAGGCGATTAAAGAAGTCAGGGGGAATCAGAGAGTGACATCGCAAAATCCTGAATCAACATATGATGCATTAAAAAAGTATGGAAGAGATCTTGTCTCAGAGGTAAAGAAGGGAAAAGTAGATCCTGTAATTGGCCGGGACAGCGAAATCAGGAATGTCATTCGCATCCTTTCAAGAAAAACCAAAAATAATCCGGTTTTAATAGGCGAACCTGGGGTTGGCAAGACAGCTATTGTCGAAGGTTTGGCACAGAGAATTGTCCGTAAAGATGTGCCTGAAGGCCTTAAGGATAAAACCATTTTTGCCCTTGATATGAGCGCTTTAATTGCGGGAGCCAAATTCCGGGGTGAATTTGAGGAAAGACTGAAAGCAGTTTTAAATGAAGTTAAGAAGAGCGAAGGCAGAATTCTTCTTTTTATTGACGAATTACACACCATTGTAGGTGCGGGCAAAACAGAAGGAGCCATGGATGCAGGGAATATGCTGAAACCTATGCTTGCAAGGGGAGAATTGCACTGTATAGGAGCTACGACACTTGAAGAGCACCGCAAATATATCGAAAAAGATCCTGCGCTGGAACGGCGTTTTCAGCAGGTATTAGTGCAGGAGCCGGATGTAGAGGATACAATCTCCATTCTAAGAGGGCTGAAGGAACGCTTTGAAATTCATCATGGAGTCAACATCCACGATCGTGCTTTAGTGGCTGCCGCAACCTTATCAGACAGGTATATTACAGACCGTTTCCTCCCTGATAAGGCGATTGACTTGGTTGACGAAGCCTGTGCGATGATCAGGACTGAAATTGATTCAATGCCATCTGAGCTGGATGAAGTTACAAGAAGGGTCATGCAGCTGGAAATAGAAGAAGCGGCACTAAGAAAAGAAATTGATGAAGCAAGCAAACAGAGACTCGGAGACCTTCAAAAAGAACTGGCTGAACTAAAGGATCAGGCAAATAGCATGAAAGCTAAATGGCAGCTTGAAAAAGAAGGAATCCAAAAAGTCCAGGAAAAGCGGGAGCAGCTTGAGATAATGCGCCGTGAACTGGAGGAGGCCGAAAATAATTATGACTTGAATAAAGCAGCAGAACTTCGCCATGGAAGAATCCCGGCTTTGGAGAAGGAATTGAAAGAGCTTGAAATTGCAGTTAATGAGAATCAAGGGGACCGGCTGCTGAGAGAGGAAGTCACAGAAGAAGAGATTGCTGGCATTGTGGCAAGGTGGACCGGTATTCCCGTGATAAAACTTGTTGAAGGGGAACGTGAAAAGCTGCTTCGTCTTGAAAGTATCCTTCACGAAAGAGTAATTGGCCAGGATGAAGCGGTGCAGCTTGTGTCAGATGCTGTCCTAAGAGCCAGGGCAGGCATTAAAGATCCGAACCGCCCCATTGGCTCTTTCATCTTCCTTGGTCCTACCGGAGTGGGAAAAACAGAATTAGCTAAGGCACTTGCCCAGTCACTGTTCGATAGTGAGGAACAAATAATCAGAATTGATATGTCCGAATATATGGAAAAACATGCTGTATCAAGATTGATTGGCGCTCCTCCGGGGTATGTAGGTTATGAGGAAGGGGGTCAGCTGACAGAAGCTGTCAGAAGGAAGCCATACTCAGTAATCCTGCTTGATGAAATTGAAAAGGCACATCCAGAAGTATTTAATATTCTCCTGCAGATGCTTGATGATGGAAGGATCACTGACTCACAGGGCCGCACGGTTGATTTTAAAAATACGGTTATCATTATGACTTCCAATATTGGCTCCCACATTCTTCTGGAACGCTCCTCCAATGAGTCAGACATAACTGAAGAGACCAGAGACAATGTACTTGGACAGCTGAGGAGCCATTTCCGTCCGGAGTTTTTAAACAGAGTGGACGAAATTATCTTGTTTAAGCCTTTAGCTCTCAATGAAATAAAGGGTATTGTATTAAAATTAATTACTCAGCTTCAAGCCAGATTATCAGATCAGCATATTAAGTTAAGTATAAATGATGATGCGAGAGAATATATTGCAGAAAACGGATTTGATCCTGTCTACGGCGCCAGACCGCTCAAACGGTTTATCCAAAGGAACGTTGAAACAGCACTCGCCCGTAAAATAATTGCAGGAGAAATTAAAGATCAAAGTGAAGTTATAATATCAGCAGAAAACGGCAGAATTGAACTGCTGGTAAAATAAGGCCACAAATGAAAAGAATCATCCTGAATTAACAGGATGACTCTTTTCATTTACTGCAGAAGCTGCAGATTAATGAATTCCTTCTTTCTCAACAGGACCTTCAGGAATGATGGAAGCGACAACAAAAATTAGAACAGTTGTCCCAACCGCCAGAATGGTGCCGGTTACAAAATCGTATGGCGCTCCAAGCATTGAGGAAACTACGTACGTTAACATTTGAACAAGAAGGAAAGTCCAGAAGAATGTCCAAAAGAATCTCATCTATTTCACCTCTAACATAATTAATCCCTTTTCATATTAGCATAAGCCATTAAAGAAATAAATTTATTTTTTCTCTTTTCAGCCCATTGATGAACTTGTCTAAAACTAGGCTAATCTCCCTTTCATTTTAAGTTTATTTACATACATTATATTATGAACAAACTTGCAAAGGAGTTTTACTATGGAAAGCCGGAACTTCCAGCTGGATACAGAATGGTGCATGATTCATTACCCAGATAAACCAAGTGGTTTCGGTATTCTGATAATTGGGGATGATCGGCACTATGTTGATAGAAACTGCAGTTTTTGGACTCAGAATGAAGGGAAATATTCATTAATAAAGAAACTAAGACAAGATGGCTATACGATCTTTTATTCAAATTTATACGGAAGGCACTGGGGAAGCGATCGGGCTGTTGAGAAGGCTAAGTACTTGTATGAACATATCACGCGTACAGAAATTATAAACGAAAAGATCCATATTATTGCTGAGGGCATGGGAGCGTTGGTGGCCCTTAGGTTATTGCATGAAATGAGTGATTTAATCCGATCAGCCGTATTAATAAATCCTATTCTTTCACTAAAGCATCATCTCGACCAGGAAAAAGAGCATAAGTTCTTTTATAAGAAACTATTAAGAGAACTGGCAGCTTCCTATGAAATAGAAACGGATAACATAGCAGATCAGCTCAGCAAACATGAAAAAAACCTCACATCCGGCCTTAAAGTCCCCGTTAGAATCATTCAGGTTCTGTCCGGCGGAAGAGCTTACAAGCAATCGGATTATTTAAAGAAACGATCCATACAATGGGAAAATGAAAATAGCCCTATCTCAGTGTTTTATATCCTCCCAGATAAAAAACAGCGAATTTCTTCCCAAATGACAAGCTTCTTTAGAAAATATGAAAAAGTCCTGTAAATCTGCTCAATTCCGCAAAGAAATAAAGACAATCCTTTGAGCATAGTATACATTAATATGCTTCCAAGGAGGGGTGAAGATGGACAGGGCAGTCATTTTAGGGACATTTGAATTTATAGGTTTCAGCCTGTGCAAGCATCTTCTGGAACAGGGCTGCGAGATAGACGGAATTCATTTCGACAGAGAAAAAGATGACGCTTTAATTCACGAAAAACGTCTGACAATCGGACGGAATGCCAACTTCTATGAAAAAAACTATTCTGCATGGATTAAATCTCAAGAAATATTAAAAAATGACATGATTTATATAGATATATACGACTTATATATTAGGAGTGAGCTTGCCGCTTTAAGGGAGAAGGAGCTTATTGAAGGATTTCTTATGAAAAACCTGGCTTTATTCCAGAACCTTCAGGTGAAATTTGTATTTTTGCTCCCCATTCAGTGGCTTAAAGACATCAGCAGAACACACAGCCGGCTGGAAGATGCTATTACAATTCTTAAAGTAAACAATATTTCAGTTTCATCCCTTTATCTGCCTGTTATTTATGGTCCCTGGCAGCCTAAGGAATTTAGTTTTCATCAGTCTATTGTGGAAGAAAGAGTAATGATAAGTGAAAGAGAATGGATACATGATGCTATCTATATTGATGATCTCATCAATTTCTTATCAAGTTGTGCAGATAGGCCTTTCGATGAGTCCTATCTTTTAAAAAGCAGCATCACCGGGCACTGGCGAAAATGCGCTGACTATCTTTCCTTTGACAATAATGAAAATTGGAGATGTCCCGATTTAGCAATAGGGAAAGTAACTGAAAGAACGATTCAGTGTTCAGTAAACTTCTCCGATGGTCTAGAAAAACAAAGAAGACATTTTATTTCATTAGGAAACCCGGATGACTTGTAAATTGGAAAAAAATCTTTCCATTTGAGATAAAGAAAAGGTAGAATTAAATTAGTCTGGTAAATTAAACCGGTAGCAGGTAGCGAAAGACAGAGAGGCGGAGAAAAAGAAGATGCATAAGACATTAAAGAAATTAGGGATCCTTCTTTTGTGCCTTCTTTTATTGGCCTCCTGCAGACAGCCGATGTCTGCAGGAAAACTTGAGAAAGCTGGATTATTAGTGCCCGATACTGTCAATGACCAAGTATGGGGGACCAAAGGCTATAAAGGCATGCTAAAGATTCAATCCCATTATGATATTGAGGTTTATTATAAAGAAGGCATGAATTCAGAGATGGTTGTTGAAAGAGCTGTTAAAGAGTTTGACCAAAAAGGTGTAAACCTGATCTTTGGACATGGCAATGAATACGCTGCATACTTTAATAACATCTCAAAAAAATATCCTGACATTCACTTTGTCAGCTTTAATGGTGACGCCCAAAATGAAAACACCACCAGTTTGAACTTTGAAGCATATGCAATGGGTTTCTTCGGAGGCATGGTTGCAGGACATATGACGAAAACGAATAATGTAGGAATACTGGCGGCTTTTGAATGGCAGCCGGAAGTAGAAGGATTTTATGAAGGTGCAAACTATATCAATGATAATGTAAACGTGCAGATCCAATATGTCGGCAACTGGGATAATGATAACAAAGCCATCGCTCTTTTGGACAAACTTATTGCCAGTAAGACAGATGTTGTATATCCCGCCGGAGATGGGTATAATGTTCCTGTTATCGAAAAGCTGAAAGAAGAAGGGCTCTACGCCATCGGCTATATTTCTGATCAGTCTGATTTAGGGGAATCAGTTGTCCTGACCAGTACAATTCAGCATGTAGATGTTTTATATGAACTAGTGGCAGAAAAATATAATGAAGGCGAGCTTGAATCAGGAAATCTATCCTTCGATTTCGAGGATGAAGTGCTTTCACTTGGAAAATTCAGCCCTGAAGTCGACGAAGAATTCAAAAAAGAATTAAACGCTGTCATTGAGAATTACAAAAAAACAGGCAAACTGCCTGAATAGTAATTACCATACATAGGAGGTACTGCAAGATGAACGAAAAAAACATGGAATTCATGCAAATCGCCATGAAATACCTGCCAGAAGCCAAACAGCAGCTTGACGAAGCAGGCATCGAACTATCCATGGAAATGATCCAGCCATTCATGAACCTATTCACCAAAGTCATGAACGAAGCCTATGAAATGGGCAAAGCGGATGCCTTGAATGAGAGTGAATAATTTAGGAAACCAGCCTTTTGGGCTGGTTTTTGTTGTTTTTTGAGGAAACACAGCCTCTACTTCTTCCAAAACATTTCCAGCAAAGGACCCGCTTTTTTCAGTAATGGCTTTAAATGATGTGCTGAAGACATCAGTGTATCGATGTTGCCCATTAGTTCCTCTACGTTTATGTTGTTCAGGATATTGTTTTCATTTTTTTTGCCGGAACTTTCTCTTTCAGTAGTTTCGATGCTTTTTCCCCCTAAGAGCCAGTCGTCAGCTTCATGAGCATTTCTGCTTCTGCCACCGAAAAGCCAATCATCATTCCCGTGACCTTCTTCAGCACTGCTATCGAAACCTTCAGCCCGTTTATTTCCAAATAAAAAATGGGTTAAAGGGTCTTCTGTTTTTTCTTTATCCTTATCAAGCATATGCCAATTACCTCCTTTCAGATGCCTATATATCAGCATATGAAGAAAAATTGACCGGGTATAGACATTTGTGGAGTAATCAGCAGGCAAGGTAAAAAGTGTTGCGTTATAGTATAAACTTTTGATAAAATTAGTACCAAGTCATAATAATTGATATTAATATTTAAATAGAGAATACTTATGGGTTTGTAAATATGAAAGGGAGTGGGACTCCATGAATGCTGGTATTATAGGAATTGGAAGATATCTTCCTGAAAAAGTGGTAACAAATGCTGATTTGGAGAAAATAGTTGATACTTCTGACGAATGGATCCGGACCAGGACTGGAATTGAACAGAGAAGAATTGCGGATGACAGCATAGATACATCAGATATGGCCTATGAGTCGGCATTAAAGGCATTGGATAATGCAGGTATTGAAGCAGAGGATTTAGATCTGATTTTAGTTGCAACGGTTACACCGGATAAGCCCTTTCCATCTGTTGCCTGCATGCTCCAGGAGAGGCTAAAAGCAAGTAAGGCGGCGGCAATGGATATTAGTGCTGCATGTGCAGGATTCATGTATGGTATCATAACGGCAAAACAATTTATTGAAACTGGGACATATAAAAATGTTTTAATAGTAGGTGTAGAAAAGCTTTCAAAAATTACAGACTGGAATGACCGTAATACTGCCGTTTTATTTGGAGACGGAGCAGGTGCAGCTGTAATTGGGCAAGTCTCGGATGGCCGGGGAATATTATCATTTGAATTAGGAGCAGATGGAACGGGCGCAAAACATCTATACCAGGATGAATATATCATCATGAACGGGCGTGAAGTGTTCAAATTTGCGGTTCGTCAAATGGGTGAAAGCTGCATCAATGTACTTGATAAAGCTGGATTATCCAAAGAAGACGTGGATTTTTTAATTCCTCATCAGGCAAATATCCGCATCATGGAAGCTTCCCGTCAAAGATTGGAACTTCCTGTTGAAAAGATGTCCAAAACAGTGGATAAATACGGAAATACTTCTGCTGCATCTATTCCGATTGCATTGGTGGAAGAGCTGGAAGCTGGAAAAATTAAAGATGATGATTTGCTTGTGATGGTCGGCTTCGGAGGAGGACTAACCTGGGGAGCCATTGCGATGAGATGGGGAAGATAAGAAACTCATTTAAAAATGATGATAATTTAAAAGGAGCTGCAATCTTATGAATAAAAGAAGGGTTGTTGTTACAGGCATTGGAGCTGTAACACCGCTTGGAAATAATACAGAAACGACATGGAATAATATTAAATCAGGTGTTTCAGGGGTTGGGCCGCTGACTAGATTAAATGCAGATGAGTACCCGGCTAAAGTAGCTGCTGAGGTAAAGGATTTCAATCCTGAAGACTTTTTTGATAAAAAAGATGCCCGAAAAATGGACCGCTTCACACATTACGCTGTTGCTTCATCCATGATGGCTGTTAGAGATGCAAACCTACAGATTACAGATGAAAATGCTCATCGCATCGGTGTTTGGATTGGTTCAGGCATCGGCGGAATGGAAACATTTGAAAATCAATATGAAATATTTATGAAACGTGGATACAGAAGAGTCAGCCCATTCTTCGTGCCAATGATGATTCCGGACATGGCAACTGGCCAAGTCTCGATCTACCTGGGGGCAAAAGGGTTTAACTCATGTACAGTGACCGCATGTGCCACTGGTACAAACTCAATCGGTGATGCCTTCAAGGTTATTCAGCGAGGCGATGCCGATGCGATGATTTCAGGCGGAGCCGAAGCACCAATCACAAAAATGTCTGTAGCTGGATTTTGTGCAAACACCGCGCTTTCAACCAATCCGGATCCAAAAACGGCCAGCCGTCCATTTGATCAAAATCGTGACGGGTTTGTTATTGGGGAGGGTGCTGGAATTGTAGTACTTGAAGAACTGGAGCATGCACTTGCCCGCGGCGCAAAAATTTATGCAGAAATAGTAGGCTATGGTGCTACAGGGGATGCCTATCATATCACCGCACCTGCTCCAGGAGGAGAAGGCGGAGCAAGAGCTATGAAAATGGCAATCGAAGATGGCGGCTTAAAGCCGGATGATATCGATTATATTAATGCTCATGGTACAAGTACAGATTATAATGACAAGTTTGAAACGTTGGCAATCAAAGAGGTGTTTGGAGATCATGCCTATAAATTGGCAGTAAGCTCGACTAAATCAATGACAGGACATCTACTGGGAGCTGCAGGCGGAATTGAAGCCATTTTCACAGTTCTGGCAATGAAGGAAGGAATCCTGCCGCCGACCATTAATCTCGAGAATCCGGATCCTGAATGTGATTTGGATTATGTTCCAAATAAGGCCAGGGAAAAAGAAATAACAGCTGCAATGAGCAATTCACTGGGCTTTGGCGGCCACAATGCAACCATTGTTTTTAAAAAATATGAATAAGAAATAACCAAAGCTGATTTAAGGGAAGTCAAACCTCCTTTGAATCAGCTTTTTTTTGATTAACAAAATCCTTATACCTACATATTATCGAGTATAAGGAGGTGCAGAAATGGGATAGTTAGAACAGATTTATGGCTCGAGGAAGGCTTTAAGGAACCGCTTAAAATATGTGAAAAGCTTACCGGACCCTTCAATGATGATAACCCCCGAAAAATATACGAGTACCTAACGGGCTTCGGCATGTATACACCTGACCGGTTCAGCAGGAATATTTTCAAGGAGTTAAAAGAAAAGAAAGTGTGGGACCTGGCAAAAAGCATTCACTTAAAATATAGGAGGATGTGGGCGGGACCTGACATCAATGTTTACATTTTCCCTTCTGCTGGAGGAGGACTATTTACGCGTCATTCTGGTAAATCGGGAGTATCCTTTGCAAATATGCTCTTTCTGTTTCTTCCTTCTGAAATAGAAGAAGCTGAACTAGAGGCTTTATTTGTGCATGAATATCACCATGTCTGCAGAATTAACTCACAGAAAAAAAAGCTTGAAGAATTTACGCTGCTCGATTCCATTATACTGGAAGGGCTTGCCGAACATTCAGTAGAATTATACTGTGGAAAGAAATTCAGAGGGCCCTGGTGCACCAGGTATTCAAAAGAGGAAATCAGGAAATTTTGGGATAAATTGATTAAACCGAACCTGAAATTAAAAAAGAATGATAGTCTCCATCAAAAGATATTATATGGTGAGAGACCTTATCCTCTATTACTTGGTTATGCTGCCGGCTACGAAATTGTAAAGGAATTCAAAGAGGAAAAAAGTTTTTCTGCAAAAATTTCTTTTAGTGCGTCTTCAGAATATTTTGTAGATCAAACTTTATATAAACTGGATTCATATTCGCTTTAAAGTCCTAAAATGCGGGCTTTTTTTTTAATGTAGAAAAATGAATTTTAATAAATTTTAAAAAAATCTTGCAATTGTAATAAGTTTGTAATAATATTTTAGACAAATAGAATGAATTGACAGAATAATTAAAAATGTAAGAGGTGTCCTATGAGCGCAAATCCCCGTCAGCATAAAGACGCACCATTACTAGAGGTGAAGAATCTAGAAACGGCTTTTTCCATAGATGGTACATATTATAACGCAGTTGATAATGTTTCTTTCCGAGTAAAACCCCGACAAATAGTTGGAATAGTGGGAGAGTCCGGGTGCGGAAAATCTGTAATGAGCCTCTCTGTTATGAAACTCCTGCCTAAGGGCATTGGCAAAATCCGAAACGGTGAGATTCTCTTTGACGGTGTTCATTTGGAGAACATGACAGATTCAGAGATTAATAAGATCAGGGGAAAAGATATCGCGATGATATTCCAGGAACCTATGACTTCATTAAATCCTGTTTTCTCGATAGGGTTCCAGCTGCAGGAAGTATTATTCAATCATATGAAGATCTCCAAAAAAGAAGCACGGCTTAAAAGTATTGCACTTCTAAAAAGTGTAGGAATTTCAAGACCTGAAAAAATTGTAGATGAATATCCGCATCAGCTTTCAGGAGGTATGAGGCAAAGGGTCATGATTGCCATAGCCATTGCCTGCCAGCCGAAGCTGCTGATCGCTGATGAGCCGACTACTGCCCTGGATGTTACTGTACAAGCCCAAATTCTTGAGCTTTTAAAAGAAATCCAGGAAGTCAATGATATGTCCGTCATTCTGATTACTCATGATCTTGGTGTAGTGGCTGAGATGTGCGATGAAGTAATTGTTATGTATGCAGGGAAAATAGCAGAGCGGACAGATGTAGATTCTTTATTTCACAATCCCAAGCATCCATACACTCAGCTACTGATGGGAGCCATTCCGAAAATGGATGAAGAAGTGGAAAAGCTAAGCACAATAAAAGGAATTGTGCCTTCATTAAAAAATATGCCTAAAACAGGCTGCAAATTTGCGGCACGCTGCCCTAAGGCAATGCCGGAATGTCTGACAGTTACACCTCAATTGGCAGAAAATGAAGAAGGACATGAGGTTGCCTGCCTGCTTTACGAGACAAGCCAGCCGAAACACGAGGTGAACGCATAATGAGTACAGAGCATAATAATACAGCTGTTCTAAAAAAGGATAAAAGCAGCAATGAAGTGCTATTAGAGGTTAAAAACCTAAAAACATACTACCCGATAAAAGGCGGAATCCTTAGAAAGACTGTGGCGGTCGTTAAGGCTGTCGACGATATTTCCTTTGAAATTAAGAAAGGGGAGACGCTGGGGCTGGTGGGAGAATCAGGCTGCGGAAAATCAACAGCAGGCAGAACGATACTCAGACTTCTGGAACCGACAGAGGGGCAAATCATCTTTGACGGACAGGATATTACAAATGTAAGAGGAACCAGCCTGAGGAAAATCCGCCAGGACTTCCAGATGGTTTTCCAGGATCCTTATGCATCATTAAATCCCACGATGATGGTTGGGCATCTTGTGTCAGAGCCAATCAGGAACTATAACAGCAAATCCGAAAAGGAACTGAAGCCGGAAGTAATGGATCTTCTTGCGAAAGTTGGGCTGCCTGAGGATGCTTACTATAAATACCCGCATGAGTTTTCCGGCGGGCAAAGACAGCGTATCGGAATCGCAAGAGCCCTGGCTTTAAGGCCTAAGCTGATTATTGCGGATGAGCCTGTCTCAGCCCTGGACGTTTCGGTCCAATCACAGGTATTGAATCTATTAAAAGAGCTGCAGGATGAATTTGATCTTACTTTCTTATTTATTGCCCATGATTTGAGTGTTGTTAAACATATGAGTGACCGGATAGGGGTTATGTATCTGGGAGGCCTTGTAGAAGTTGCTGAAAAGGACAGCCTCTATGCAGAGCCTCTGCATCCATATACTCAGGCACTGATCTCTGCGATTCCTGAACCCGATCCGCGCAAGAAAAAAGAAAGAATCATATTAGAGGGTGATGTACCAAGCCCGATTGATCCTCCAAAAGGATGTACATTCCATCCGCGCTGCGCACATGCAATGCCGGAATGCCATAGTGTAAAACCGCAATTAAAGGAGGTGAAGCCTGGGCATAGAGTCGCTTGTCACTTATATAAATAAGGCTTTGTCAAAAAATATTTTTCGGGGGGAAAACAATGAAGAAATCAGCATTTTGGCTGCTTTCGCTTCTGCTTGTCATGTCTGTATTCCTTGCAGCATGTTCTGGCGGCGGAGAGAAAGCCAACACTGAAAAGGAACCAAAAGATGATGGGAAAGCATCTGGAGAAGTAAAAGAAGGCGGCAAAGTAACATTCGGTTACACACAGCCATTTAAAGGCGTTTTATCTTTTGCTTATTATGAAGGTGAAGATGATGCAAATGCCCTTCAATTTATGCATGAAGGATTGCTTAAAGTAAATGATGAGCTTATTTCTGAACCGAACTTGGCAGACTATGAGTTATCTGAAGACAAAACTAAATTAACCTTCAAGCTTAAGCAAGGTGTTAAATGGCATGATGGTGAAGAATTAACAGCGGAAGATATGGAATATGCATGGTATTTAATTGCAGATCCAACGTATGAAGGTGCTCGTTTTGCTAACGTAGCAATGATCAAAGGTGCTCAAGAATATAAAGATGGAAAAGCTGACAAAATTGAAGGTATCAAGGTAGTAGACGATTATACAATTGAGGTAACAGTAACTGAGCCTTCTGTTAACTTGTTGGAAAACATTTGGATCTATCCTGAACCAAAGCACTACTACGGAGATATTTCTTCTAAAGAGCTTCCGGATGCCGATCAAATCCGTAAAGCTCCAATCGGTGTAGGTCCTTTTAAAGTGAAAAACATCGTACCTGGCGAAATGATCGAATTTGAGCGTTTTGATGATTACTGGCAGGGACCAGCCAAATTGGATGGCGTAGTTTACAAAATTATTGATGGTTCTCTTGCGCAAGGTTTAGTGCAAAACGGAGAAATCGATGTTATTGAAGCTCCAAAAGATCAGTGGGAAGCTATTAAAGCTCTAGATAATGTAAATCCGGTAGAAGCAGATGCTATGTCTTACAGCTATATTGCTTTTGACTGGGGTCACTATGACACTAAAAAAGGTGTAGTAGTATCTGATAACAAGAAGTTCCAGAACAAATCCCTTCGCCATGCAATGGCACATGCCATTGACCGTCAGGCATTTATCGATGGTTTTGCAAACGGCTTAGGAAAACCATTAAACACTCCTTTCCCTTCAGTATCATGGGCTAAGATTGATGATTCAGAAATCAATCCATATGAGTATGATCCTGAAAAAGCAAAGAAATTACTTGACGAAGCAGGCTATGTTGATAAAGACGGCGACGGCTTCCGTGAAGATCCAGAAGGCAAGCCATTTACAATTAACTTTGATGCTATGGCAGGCGCTGAAACTTCAGAAGCACGTGCTCAATTCATCCTGCAATCCTGGCAGGAAGTTGGCTTAAACGCAAAGCTTAATGGCGGTTCATTAAAAGATTTCAACCTTTTCTATGACACTATCGAAGCAGATGATCCGTCTGTTGAGACATTCATGGGTGCATGGGGACTTGCTAATGATCCGGATCCAGCTGGAATCTGGTTATCTACGGATAAGTGGAACATGTGGAGATGGTACAATGAAAAGTCTGATGAGCTAATTAAGAAGGGTATTACGTTCCCTGAAGATGCAAGTAAAGATGTTACTGAACACCGTCAGGAAGTCTATAATGAATGGCAAAAGCTAGTAAACGAAGAATTGCCAATCATCTTCTTCGAACAGCGTGTAGATCCATGGGCGATCAACAAGCGTGTTGGCGGAGTTAAAGTAACTCCATTTGGAACAGATGAGTTCCACAAGTGGCACATTGTAGAGTAACAGAATAATAGGAACCTGTATTCCTTGGGGGAATTGCTCCTCCAAGGAATACAAGTTTAACCAGCGAATAAATTTTTGTTTGGTAAGGGGAATGGAAATGCTACAGTACACAATTCGACGACTTATAGGTATGATTCCCATAATTTTCCTTATCTCGGTAGTGGTTTTCACCCTGGCAAAGCTCATGCCTGGTGACGCACTATCTGGAAAAATTGACCCATTAAACTCAGATCCGGAGTATATTGAAGAAATGCGTGAGCAGATGGGATTGAACGATCCTATTCCTGTGCAGTATGTCCGCTGGATGAGTGGTGTGGTCCAAGGAGATTTTGGAGATTCATTTGTTCATAAGCGCCCGGTTATGGAATTAATTGGTGACCGTTTGCCGAACACGATTATTTTAGGAATATCAGCTCTTTTAATCACTTATTTATTAGCCTTTTTAATGGGAAGATACTCTGGGCGATTTGCCTATAGCATTGGAGATTATTTAATATCAGCGTTTAACTATCTAGCACTTGCAATTCCAAGCTTTGTTGCAGCTTTGGTTGCCATTTATGTTTTTGCCATCAATCTTGGATGGGTTCCAGCCAGTGGAAGTATCGGCAGCGGGGTAGAAGCAGGGACACTGGAATATTACTTAAGTAAAGCAAAACATACAGTCTTGCCGGCTATTGTGCTTGGAGCCATGGCTACAGCCGCTTATACACAGTTCTTGAGAAATGATATGATCGAAAGCTCTCGCAAGGATTATGTTCGTACAGCAAGAGCTAAAGGTACGAAAGAATCTGCGATTTATAATAAGCACATTCTAAGAAACTCAATCATACCTATTGTTACTTTACTTGGATTTGATATTGCCAATCTATTTGGAGGGGCAATTATCACAGAAACCATTTTCACATACCCTGGCATCGGTTATTTATTCGTAGAATCAGTTAATTCACGTGATTATTCAGTCATGATGGCTATTGCCATGATGCTTACAATTTTAACGCTAATTGGAAATTTAGTTGCAGATTTACTATATGGTTTAGTAGATCCGCGTATTCGTTTAAGTTAGGTAGGTGAGAGTATGGAACCATCAATTTCACAGCAAACTTCGCCCGGTTTAGCAGAGCCTGTTAAACCTCCGAAGAGTCAATCACCATGGGCTCTCGCCCGCCGCAAGTTTTTGCGCAATAAAGCAGCAATGATTAGTCTTGTTTTCCTGCTGCTTGTCTGTGTAATGTCCATATTAGCTGAGCCGCTAACTATGCCGGTTGAGGAGACAGCTAAGATTAATTTAACACAGATGAGCAAAGAACCATCTGCTGATCACTACTTCGGCACAGACAAGTCTGGCAGAGACGTTTTTGCCAGAACTCTTCACGGCGGCAAGACATCACTCTTGCTTGCATTCTCTATCACGCTCTCGGTTATTACCATTGGTACTCTAGTTGGTGCTACTGCCGGATACTTTGGCGGCTGGGTTGATAATGCCCTGATGAGATTTACAGACTTTATGATGAACTTTCCATTCCTGCTGTTTGTTATCGTATTGAAATCCATTTTTATCGAATCAAGTACAGGAACCCTAATATTTGTAATAAGTGTACTAAGCTGGACAGGAACGGCACGTCTGGTGCGAAGCAAGGTCATGGCTGAGAAGGAAAATGAGTATATTATGAGTGCTGTATCCATTGGATGCTCTGCACCAAAAACCATTTTTAAACACTTGCTGCCGAACGTCATGTCGACCATTATTGTTCAGGCAACCATTACTCTTGCAGCGATGATTGTAGCTGAGACAGGCCTAAGCTTCCTCGGATTTGGTGTACCAATCAACATTCCAACCTGGGGGAACATGCTTCAGGAAGCAAGAAGTCCTGATGTTTTAACAAGTAAATGGTGGATTTGGATTCCGCCTGCTGCGATTCTGACATTTACAATCCTATCAATCAACTTCATAGGGGAAGGTTTGAAAGATGCCTTCAACCCTAAATCCAACAGATAGCAAAAAAAACGCCTGTAATAAGGCGTTTTTTGCTGTCTTGTGGCCTATAGCTTGTACATATCTAAACAAATGCCTTCATATACATGTAAAAAAGATAGTGGGAGTGAGTTTATGGCACCAATAAAACCTTTTATGACTCACAAATATAGTAAAGAACATGTTATTTAGGGCATTTTGGCTTTTAACGGGGTTTGGAGTCTCTGTTTCGGGAGGGGTCAGTGTCATAGGGTATTTGAATTTGCTTACAACTGGACAAACCTTCAAAGAATATTTGCATTTTATCACCTATCGCCCGGAATGCTATTTGCTTCCGATCGGAATAATTATAATTACACTGAGCATATATCTTCCCTATTCAAATGAGGATGATTAATAGACATCTCATCAAATATAAAGCCTGCTAATTACAAAAAATGGATTGTGAGTTCAATATAGGAATAAATTTACTGCCTGCTGCCCATACTGAGTGACAAATAGTTTGTTGAAGTGGGGGTTGAAAAATGTTGTATCTTCATGATGTTTGGGTGAATTGGTTTGAAGGAGAAGAAAATGGATACAATGTATGCCATTTTCATGAATGGAGAAAAGATGATGGCGTAGAACTGCTTGACCAGGTTCCGCTGCTGAAGATTGACCCGGTTCTTTTTAATTATATTGAAAATGATCTTTCTGAGCTGCCACAACAACTGCTAGATGATATTTATCAAAAAGCTTACTTAAGGAAAAATCATGAACGCATCCAATTGGAGTATTGCTTTGTTGTATCAGATGGGACAGGCATAATGGCTGTAGATACAATCGGCTACAATATTCCAATCAGAAAAAGCAGGTTAATACCAAGGCAGGAGCAGCTGGCATATGAAATGCTGGAAAATCAGGAAACGGCTAATTACTCTTTTAATGATCAAACCGCATTGAAGGAATTCCATATTCTTTCTCCTTCTCCGGATTTGATGGCTGGCCTGACAAGAAAAGAAAGACAGCTTAAACAGCTTCTGTTTATGGCGCTGGATCAGCTTCATTCCTCCAAAAATGATGCTGAAATCCGTTATTGGTATACGGAGTGGAGCCCTGAACGCTATACGAAAATACAATCAATGAATTTCGAAGAGGCCTGGTATGAATTATTTGATGAAAGTAAATACGGCTGGTCAAGTAAACATGAAAAGTTTTGTGAAAATTTAATAAAAGGACAGCCGTTTTTTGAGAAGTTGTGGGAAATGGAACATGGTCCAAAAGTAAATTAAAAAAACAGCCCAAGGCTGTTTTTTTATTTTCTCTTTCTGCCAAGTCCCATGGCGCTTTCCATTTTTTTAATCATTTTGTTTGCGACTTTATTCGCTTTTTCTGCTCCTTGATCGAGTACAAGATCAAGTTCTTCTGATTCCATTAATGCATAATATTTATCCTGAATAGGTTTAAGTGTTCCAATAACAATTTCAGAAAGGCCGGCTTTAAATTCACCGTATCCTTTGCCTTCATATTCTCCTTCGATTTCTGCAACAGTTTTACCTGAAAGTATTGAGTAAATGGAAAGGAGATTGGATACGCCTGGTTTGTTTTCCTTATCATACTTAACAATGCCTTCAGAATCTGTTACGGCACTTTTTATTTTCTTTTCAATTTGCTTAGGGTCATCTAATAATGAAATAAATGACTTTTTATTGGGATCAGATTTGCTCATTTTCTTTAATGGATCCTGAAGTGACATTACCCTTGCGCCTTCTTTGGCGATTCTTACTTCTGGAACAGTGAAGATGTCGTTGTACTTCTTATTGAATCTCTCAGCAAGATCGCGGGTTAATTCCAAGTGCTGTTTTTGATCCTCTCCAACCGGAACCAGGTCAGTATTGTATAGAAGGATATCTGCAGCCATCAAAGGCGGATAGGTCAGCAGTCCTGCAGATACGGCATCTTTACCTTCGGATTTGTCTTTGAACTGAGTCATGCGCTCGAGCTCACCGATGTAAGAAACACATTGCATCATCCAGCCTGCCTGTGCATGGGCTGGGACTTCCGATTGGATGAACAGGGTGGATTTCTCAGGGTCAATTCCAACAGCCAAATATAGGGCAGCAAGGCTTTTGATGTTTTTCCTCAATTCCAGTCTGTCCTGGGGAACAGTTATGGCATGCTGATCAACAATGCAAAAATAGCAGTTGTAGTCATTCTGCAGTTCAACAAATTGTTTCATGGCACCAATGTAATTGCCAAGAGTAATTGTACCGCTGGGCTGGATGCCGGAAAATATAGTTTTCATGTTTTTCCTCCTTTAATCGGCTTAAAAGATCATGAATTGTCAGGCGTTGAAGTGAAGTTTTTGACATGTAATCATAAAAAATGGCATAAAAAAGAACCATTCATCCCTATAAAATAGGGACGAATGGTCCGCGTTGCCACCCTAATTACTCAAAAACTGAGTCACTCTGCCCTATGCAGAAAAACGCATAGGTCCCCGATAACGCAGGGAAGCGCCTGAACAATCAGAGGCTCAAAAGTCCATTCGATTTACCGGGCTGCCTGTTTGCACCATCCACAGACTCTCTGCTAACCCTGAGTAAATGTACTACTCTTTTTTCATTGCCGACAAGATAATTTAATTTTATCGTATTATATTATACGGTAAACTATTCGGATACAAAAATCAAGCTCAGAATAAGAAATTAAAGGGCGTTCATGCCTGTAGTTTAAGGAGACGTTTTACCAATATATGGTTGAATAATCCTGGTAAAATAGCAAAATATCTTAAAAAGAAAAATTTTTTTATTATCTCAAAAATCTTAATTTATAAGACTTTTTGACGAAAAATGTCGTACTTCAAGGAATTGCATGTACAAAAAGCCACTTGCAATAAGTTTTTAAACTATTTATAATAAACGTAACAAACATAATCTTTACGAATTTGTTACATTTAAAACAAAACTATATCACTCCAGATTGCGAGAATATGGTGCATATTGAGTAAGTTTATAGCTTACATATTATAGATTACCCATTTTAATCTGAATTATCAGAATATAAGGATAATCTATCTTTAAGAGAATATAAACTTGCTTTTTTTGTTGCCTTTTAAATAGTCTGCAAATTTTTTAAATTGAATTAACAGACTATTTAAGTAATATATCCGGGGCGCACAGTTGTGTTTTTTATGAAAGACAGATGGTAAAGAGATTGTTTGAGGAAATTAATAGGGGGTTAATACCGTGAACAAAAGATTATCGATCTTTTTTAGCATGCTGCTTGTGCTAAGCATGTTCCTTGCTGCATGCAGCGGCGGCGGAGACAATGCTGACGGCGGCGAAAAAGGCGGAGACGACGGCGGAAAGTCTGATGTACCGCAGGAATTAAGAGTAAACATCAACACTGAACCACCATCTTTAAATCCAGGGTTAGCTGAGGATGCTACGTCTGGTACTGTTCTTCGCCAAATCCTTGAAGGATTGACTCGTATTGGTAAAGACGGCAAGCCAGAAAATGCAATGGCTGAAGATGTAAAGGTTTCTGATGACCAAAAGACTTACACTTTCAAAATCCGTGATGCAAAGTGGTCTAATGGTGACCCTGTAACTGCTAATGACTTTGTATATGCTTGGAAATGGGCGCTTGATCCAGCTAACAACTCAACATATGCATACCAGCTTTACTACATCGAAGGTGCTGAAGCAGCTAATACTGGCAAAGGTTCACTAGATGCTGTAGGCGTTAAAGCAGTAGATGACAAAACCCTTGAAGTTAAACTTGTAAACCCAACTCCATATTTCTTGGAATTGACAGCTTTCTATACTTATCTGCCGGTTAACAGCAAAGTTGCTGAAGCTAATCCAGAGTGGGCAACTGATGCTGGTGAAAACTATACAACTAACGGACCTTTCCATTTAACAGAATGGTCTCACAGCGATAAGATCGTTCTTGAAAAGAGCGAAACTTATTGGGATGCTGAAACAGTTAAGCTGGACAGCATTGAAATGATTATGATCAATGATCCAAATACTGAATTATCAATGTTTGACAATGGCGAACTAGATTGGGCTGGAGCTCCTACTGGTGCACTTCCAACTGATGCAATGCAGGCACTTAAAGATGAAGGCCGTTTAACAACACAGCCAATCGCTGGTATTTATAACTACAAGTTCAACACAACTGTTGAGCCTTTCAACAATGTTAATATTCGTAAGGCATTTGCACACGCTCTAAACCGTCAGGAAATCATTGACAACATTCTTCAGGGTGAACAGCTGCCAGCTATGGCGATTGTTCCTCCATCAATGTTCGAAGAGAATGAAAAAGGTTATTTCCCTGACAATGATGTAGAAAAAGCAAAAGAATATTTACAAAAAGGTTTAGAAGAACTTGGATATAAAGATGCGTCTGAGCTTCCAGCTGTAACGCTATCTTACAACACTTCCGAAGCACACCAAAAGATTGCTCAGGCAATTCAGGATATGTGGAAGCAAAATCTTGGTGTTGAAGTAACACTAGATAATGCTGAGTGGAATGTATTCCTTGATAAAGTAAATCAAATGGATTACCAAGTGGCACGTATGGGCTGGCTAGGTGACTTTAACGACGCAATGAACTTCCTTGAAATGTATCGTGACGCTGATGGCGGAAATAACAATACTGGATGGGAAAGCAAAGAGTTCCAGGATCTGCTTGCTAAGTCTTCAACTGAAACAGACCCTGAAGCTCGCCAGCAGCTATTAAAAGATGCTGAAGCAATCTTCATGGAAGATATGCCAGTAGCACCAATTTACTTCTACACTAATAACTGGGTACAGGCTGAAAACTTAAAAGATGTTGTTGTATCCGGTCTTGGTGATGTTCAGTACAAGTGGGCACACTTTGAATAAAAAATAGAGATTAAGACGAAAGGTATATGGGATTAATTGTCCCATATACCTTCGTTTCTGAATAAGGCATAGTAATAAATTGGAGGTGTTTGACAATGGCGAAATATATTGGAAAACGCTTGCTGTACATGCTTCTGTCCTTATGGATGATCGTTACGGCAACTTTTTTCTTCATGCGCATTGCACCCGGAAACCCTTTTGCATCTGAGAAAAAACTTCCTCCCGAAATTGAAGCTAACCTGAATGCTCATTTTGGCCTGGACAAGCCTTGGTATGCACAATATTGGGAGTATCTTGTTCGCATCGTGAATTGGGATTTCGGCCCGTCATTTAAATACAAAAGTCAAACTGTTAACGACTTGATTAATGAAGGTTTCCCTGTTTCATTTCTTCTTGGAATGGAAGCCATTTTTATCGCCGTTGCAGTAGGAGTTCTTTTAGGAATTATTGCGGCATTAAAGCACAATAGATGGCCGGATTACACAGCAATGATTGTAGCTGTATTAGGTATCTCTGTACCTTCCTTTATCATGGCATCGTTCCTGCAATATTTCCTGGCAATAAAAATGGGTATTTTCCCTGTAGCACGGTGGGAATCTTTTATGCACAGCGTTCTGCCAGCCGTGGCATTGGCTTCAACACCAATGGCATTTATTGCGAGGTTAACTCGTTCGAGCATGCTTGAAGTTCTGGCGAATGATTATATTAAGACTGCTAAATCAAAAGGTTTAAGCAGGGGAGTAATTACAGTAAAACACACGATTCGTAATGCCCTTTTACCAGTAGTAACTTATATGGGGCCACTGACAGCGGGTATTTTAACAGGAAGTTTCGTTATTGAAAGAATCTTCGGTATTCCTGGACTTGGTGCGCACTTTGTAACTAGTATCAACAACCGAGACTATACGGTCATTATGGGTGTAACCGTTTTCTACAGTATTCTGTTGCTTGTATCTATTCTCCTTGTTGACATTGCATACGGAATCATCGACCCACGCATCAAACTTGCAGGCGGGAAGAAAGGAGAGTAATTATGCAGATTTCGAAAGATAAATTTAAGTTAGTCGGAACACAGCTTGGTGAAGCTGAGAAAATTTCAAAACCAAGTCTTTCTTTCTGGAAGGATGTATTTATTAGATTTCGAAAAAACAAGCTTGCCCTGTTTGGATTAGTATTATTAGGACTGCTGATCTTCATGGCAATCTTTGGACCATATATGACTCCATATGATTATGCATCAAATGATCTAAGCAACAAAAACCAGTCTCCTTCTTCTGAACATTGGTTTGGAACGGATGATCTTGGTCGTGACATGTTTGCCCGTACTTGGGAAGGTGCACGAATTTCCATCTTCATTGGAGTTGCAGCAGCTGTAATTGATTTGATTATTGGTGTGCTTTGGGGCGGTATTGCCGGTTATAAAGGCGGACGCACAGATGAAGGAATGATGCGCTTTGCCGATATTTTATATGGTGTACCTTATTTATTATTAGTAATCTTGTTAATGGTTGTACTTGGACAGGGATTGTCGACTATGATTATAGCCATGTCCATAACTGGATGGATCAATATGTCGCGTATCGTCCGCGGACAGGTGTTATCTCTTAAAAATCAGGAATATGTCCTGGCTGCCAAAACACTTGGTGCCAATACAAGCAGGATTATGGGCAAACACTTAATACCAAATTCAATGGGGCCTATTCTAGTCACAATGACGCTAACTGTCCCTTCTGCTATTTTTACAGAAGCATTCCTAAGCTTTATTGGTCTTGGATTAACACCGCCGATTGCGAGTTGGGGAACAATGGCCAATGATGGACTGGCGGCTATGCGTTACTACCCATGGCGCTTATTCTTCCCAGCTGTGTTTATCTGTTTAACGATCTTTGCATTTAACGTGGTTGGCGACGGCTTGCGTGATGCTCTAGATCCAAGAATGCGTAAATAAGGAGTGAGAACATGGAAAAATTACTCGAAGTAAAAAATTTAGAAGTCTCATTCCAAACATATGGAGGTACAGTAAAAGCAGTCCGTGGAGTCAGCTTTGACCTTCATAAGGGAGAGACGCTTGCGATTGTTGGTGAATCAGGGTCAGGCAAAAGTGTTACTTCCCAGTCAATTATGAAGCTAATACCTATGCCGCCAGGCCGAATTTCAGGCGGGCAAATCCTGCTAAGCGGTGAAGACATCGTACCCAAAACAGAAAAACAAATGGAAAAGATCCGCGGCAAAGAAATCAGTATGATTTTCCAGGATCCAATGACATCATTGAATCCAACGATGAGAGTTGGAACACAGATAATGGAAGTGCTGGTTAAACATCAGAATATGTCTAAGACTGATGCCAAAAACAGAGCCACTGAATTACTGAGACTTGTTGGTATTCCGATGCCTGAGAAAAGGGTAAATCAATATCCTCATGAATTCTCCGGCGGTATGAGACAGCGTGCGATGATTGCGATTGCCCTTGCAGCCAATCCCAAACTTCTTATCGCTGACGAGCCGACAACTGCACTTGATGTTACGATTCAGGCTCAGATTCTGGAGCTTATGAAAGATCTGCAAAATAAAATGGATACATCCATAATCTTTATTACGCATGACCTCGGTGTTGTAGCAAATGTCGCGGACCGGGTAGCTGTAATGTATGCTGGCCAGATTGTTGAAATGGGTACTGTAGATGAAATATTCTATGACCCGCGTCACCCTTATACATGGGGATTGCTTGCATCCATGCCAAGCTTGGAAAATGATGAGAAAGCTGAACTAGCTGCTATTCCAGGGACGCCCCCGGATCTGACGAACCCTCCAAAAGGAGACGCGTTTGCAGCAAGAAATCAATATGCACTTGCAATTGATTTTGAAGAAGAGCCGCCGATGTTCCAAATCTCAGAAACACATTTTGCAAAAACTTGGCTTCTTCACCCGGATGCTCCAAAGGTTGAGCCGCCCGCAGCAGTAAAAAAACGAATGCGCCAATTATCCTCCACTTTTGAAAAGCCTGTATTAGTGAAGGAGGGAAAATAATAATGGCAGAAAAATTGCTCGAAATTAAAAACTTAAAACAGCATTTTAATGTAGGCCGTCCGAATATGGTAAAAGCAGTTGATGGGATTACTTTTGATATTTATAAGGGAGAGACCCTTGGACTTGTTGGTGAGTCTGGCTGCGGTAAATCAACTACTGGACGAACTATTATCAGATTATATGATGCAACAGATGGGCAGGTTCTTTTTGAAGGTGAAGACGTTCACGGCAAAAAATCTGCGAAAGAACTGAAAAAGTTTAACCGTAAGATGCAAATGATCTTCCAGGATCCTTATGCTTCCTTAAACCCGCGTATGACGGTTGCCGATATTATTGCTGAAGGAATCGATATTCACGGCTTGGTAAAAAGCAAAAAGGAACGTATGGAGAGGGTTTACGAACTTTTGGACACTGTCGGTCTGAACAAAGAACATGCTAACCGTTACCCTCATGAATTCTCTGGAGGACAGAGACAGCGTATCGGAATTGCCCGCGCCCTTGCGGTTGACCCTGATTTCATTATTGCGGATGAGCCAATTTCAGCATTGGATGTTTCCATTCAGGCTCAGGTAGTAAACCTTATGAAAAAACTGCAGCGTGAAAAAGGATTGACATATCTGTTTATCGCACATGATTTATCTATGGTTAAATACATCAGTGACCGAATCGGTGTTATGTACTTCGGTAAACTGGTTGAACTTGCACCAGCTGAAGATTTATATAATAACCCTATGCACCCTTATACTCAATCACTGCTGTCAGCTATTCCGCTTCCAGATCCTGAAACGGAACGTTCCCGCAGAAGAAAATCATATGATCCGGCAGTTCACAATTACGCTGATAATGAAAAGCTGGAAATGCGCGAAATAACACCTGGTCATTTTGTTTATTGCTCTGAAAAAGAGTACAACGAATTAAAAGCTAAATATGCAAAATAATAAAAAACGATCTCGACTGAGATCGTTTTTTTACATCCTGGAAAAGTAAATGTTCGCTATAAAGGAATTACCAAGATGTAAATGGTCCAGTCAAATATGCAGAGTATGGAAATTCTCTTTAACACTTTTATTCGCTAATGTGTACTTTCTATATAATACATCATTTTCCGGAATATTACTATGAGAATTTTCAATTATTTATATTTTTCCGCCAATTTGTTTATTTAAACAGGATTTTGATAGTTTTTTATTAAAATTGGTTTAAAGAATACTTATTAAGATAATTTAGTATAAAGATAGTTCTTAATTCTTTGAAATAATTTTATAATTAGGGTAACAAAGAGAATACTCAGATAAGGGGGCAAAACATGTGAACAAGGCATTAAACGTAGCTGCTGCCTTAATGTTAGTATCAGCTTTATTCATGTCAGCCGATCCAGGTGAGGCAAAAGAACAGGAAAATCAGGAATCAGGACTAAATCCTAAAAGGGAACATGTTTCGCTTGTGAAAACCCTTCCTGAAAAAGTAAGCCGTTTTCAATTTGATTCCGGCTATCACTTTCAATATCCCGATGCTGTTAGGGGTATATATGTTACCGGTCATTCAGCAGGGGGTGAAAAGTTTAATAAATTAGTAAAATTGATGGATGATACCGATTTAAATGCGATGGTTATTGACATTAAGGATGATTGGGGCAACCTAACGTATATTCCAGAAGATAAATCACCATATACTGATATCGGCAAGCCTTACATAAAGGATCCCAAAAATATCTTGAAAACCATGGAAGAAAAGCAAATTTATCCGATTGCACGGGTTGTGGTTTTTAAGGATTCTATTCTGGCGAATAAAAAGCCTGAATGGTCGTATAAAGAAGGAAATACAGTATGGAAGAATGGCAGAGGTGAATCATTTGTAAATCCATTTTTAAAAGAAGTTTGGGATTACAATATTGGAATTGCAATCGAAGCTGCAAAAATGGGATTTCAGGAGATTCAATTTGATTATGTCCGATTTCCTGAGGGGTTTGAACACCGAGATAGCTCCTTGAAATATAGTATGGGTGAATACGAAAATCTTAAAATTGAAAATGTACAAAAGCGTGTAAGTGCAGTTACTGACTTTGTCGAGTATGCCAGGAAGCAGCTCGAGCCATATGGGGTAAAGGTCTCGGTCGATATCTTTGGCTACACGGCGACCCTTCCTGAGGCACCGGGAATTGGCCAAAATTTCTCTAAGATCTCAGAACATGTGGATGTAATTTCTTCTATGATTTATCCAAGCCACTGGACATCTTACTTCGGTATAGCCAAGCCGGACCTGGAACCTTATAAGCTGGTTTCTGAGTATGCTAAACTTGAGAATCGAAAGTTGGAAGAGTTGGATAGTCCTCCTGTATCCAGACCATGGCTTCAGGACTTTACAGCCTCTTATTTAGGAGCCGGAAACTATAAGAAGTATGGAAGGGCGGAAGTTGAAGCGCAAATAAAGGCACTGAAAGAACAGGGAATTGATGAATTCCTTTTATGGAATGCAGGTAATTCATATACACAAAATGTGGATTATACACCTTAAAAGCAAAAAGAGGCCGATTATTTCGGTCTCTTTTTGCTTTGTTTATCAATTAATTAAGTTACATATTATTTGACACGAATTTTGTATACGGTATCATAGTATAGAGGCATAGGCTACTGCTTTTTTTGTCCGCCTACGCTTTTCCATCCAGTCTGCACTCTAGCGGATTGATCCACGAATTCGGATTTATTTTTACCGCCAAAAATCTTTTCTCCAATACCATTAGTTAGTACACCTAACAAGGCAGTAAATCCAATTATAAGCAATGCAACAATCGTTAAATCAGTTATGTAACCAACCATGATAAACCTCCATCTTTCTTTTCACAGTTTCCTGTGATTAGTTAGTGTATAAACATCCCTAATCATATTTTATTCGAAATTTTCCAGTATTAAAAGGGGAAATTCCACAAATACTTAATCTGATTGGAAATAATATAAGCCTAAGTAAGTAAGTGGAAAGGAAAGCTGGGAGCTTATCATGCTGGAATAAATATTCATGCCCTAAAAACAATACGTTGTTTGCGGGCAAAAAAGGAGAAGATCCATGCATTGGTATGAAAAACTGAATCAATATTTCCCGATTGAAGAAATGAAATCAAGAGAACATATGGAAACCTTATTAAAGGAACGGTCAGACATCTATCATAAAGATGAAGGTCCACATCATGTGCTTATGTATGTTGAGCTGGATAACTTTGTTTTTATTGATTATCTGTTTGTTTCGAAGGAATCCAGAGGACAGGGGCTTGGTCATAAACTGCTTCAAACGCTTAAAGCCAAAGGCAAACCGATCATATTGGAAGTGGAGCCGGTTGACTATGAAGACACGGATACTGAAAAGCGGCTCAAGTTCTATAAAAGAGAAGGTTTTGAGCACGCCCAATCAATCGGCTACAGCCGCCGGTCTCTTGCGACCAATGAAATCAATACAATGGAAATTCTATATTGGTCCCCTGCGAACGAAAGTGAAGAAATGATTTATGAAGCCATGAAGAAAACCTATGAAATGATTCACACTTATAAGGATTCGCATTTTTATGGAAAGTCATATCAGCCAGTAGATGAGGTTCTGACTTATGAAGAAGATAAAAATGGAACGGATGTCTTAGAGGATTTATAAGGAGTTGGAAAAACACAGCCATTTTTGTAAATGGCTGTGTTTTCATTTTCATTAATTAATTGAGAAAATATTTATAAGCATTTTGGTTTATTAAAAATTAACAGGGGTATATAAAGAATAATTTAGTAATGAACTAAAAAAATTCATACATAAAATTTCCTTAGGTTTAGGCTTAAGAAACTTTATGGAAGGAATTATAACAAAAAACATATAAAAAAATGAAACTTTTTGCTTGTTCATTCGTCTTATTAAGTAGATTCTAATTCTTAATCCGTTTGTTTAATGAATGTTTAATACTTTTATCATATTTATAAAAAGTTATACCAAAGAGATATAGTTTAGTGTATAATTAATAATATAAATTCCTTGATTAAAGTTATTTTAATCTAGAATACTCTAGAAATATTTGATTAAACAAATAATCTCTGATAGTTTCATATATGTCTAAATTTAAGGAGTGTGAATTTGTAAAATGGTCACATTATACACTTCACCAAGTTGTACATCCTGCAGGAAAGCTAAATCATGGTTGGAAGAGCATGAAATTGCCTATAAAGAACGAAATATCTTTTCAGAACCGCTATCGATTGATGAAATTAAAGAAATTCTTCGAATGACTGAAGATGGAACAGATGAAATTATTTCAACTCGCTCAAAGACATTTCAAAAGCTTGATGTAAACCTTGAATCAATGCCTCTCCAAGATTTATTTGAGCTAATCAAGGAAAACCCTGGACTGCTTCGACGTCCAATCATTCTTGATGAAAAACGTTTGCAGGTTGGATATAATGAGGACGAAATAAGACGTTTCCTTCCAAGAAAAGTCCGTACTTACCAGTTGCGTGAAGCACAGCGTATGGTTAATTAACAAATATACTTAAAATTGAGAGGCCTTCTTTCTGTTTAACAGAAGAAGGTCTTTTTGTCTTTTATGTGAAAAAGAAAAAGGAAAATGGATATAATAAGAGAATATTTAGTTAAGCCAATGAGATAAGATGACCAACTGGGACATTATAGGCATTTAACGGTTTTTTTAAACATATGACTTTTTAATTCCCTTTATGCTCAATTTGTCATAAAATAAAAGTACAAGGTACAAAATACACTTTACCTTCAATTTAATCGGGGATTAACCAATTGATTTACGGGTAAATGGATAACACATGACTGCTGGGGGTATTTAGTCCCTTCAATCATAGCCAGAAGGGAGAGTTGCTGCATGGAAATCGAACGTATTAATGATCATACCGTTAAATTTTATATTTCTTATCTTGATATAGAAGAAAGAGGCTTTGACCGTGAAGAGATTTGGTACAATCGTGAGCGGAGTGAGGAACTCTTTTGGGAAATGATGGACGAAGTCCATCAGGAGGAAGAATTTCTTGTTGAAGGCCCTTTATGGATCCAGGTTCAAGCGTTGGATAAGGGTTTGGAGGTTCTTGTAACAAAAGCTCAGCTATCAAAGGATGGTCAAAAGTTTGAGCTTCCTGTCCCGGATGAAAAAGTGAAAGATTTGCCTGTGGATGAACATATAGAGGAAATGCTTGATCATCATTTCCGTAAATCCGATGATGACAATGATAACGGATATGAAGGAGATCTTGAGTTTCTACTAACATTTAAAGATTTTGAAGACATTATTTCATTATCAAAGCGGTCAATTCTTGATTCCATTACTACGAGGCTATATTCCTTTGAAGGGAAATACTATTTATTCGCAGAATTCCCTGAAGAGCTTTTTGAAGAGGATGACATAGATAACATGCTGAGTATTCTTCTTGAATACGGGCATGAAACAAGTACAACTATTCACCGTGTAATGGAATATGGTAAATTGATTATAGAAAATGATGTGTTTGAAAATCTGAGAAAACATTTTAAATAGTAAAGAAAAGCCGATTTCTCTATGAAATCGGCTTTTTTGTACGTGAACTGCCTATAGAAGTAATCGGTTAGCATAGAAAAATCTTGTAAGAGAATACATCAGATAAAAAGGAATTTAGCCATTAAAAATAGAACATTAAGGAGGAAAGGAGTTGGTCATTTGTTAGTTGCCTCAACAGAAAATGGAGTGCGAATATGCCTTATAGGTTCACACAGCATCCCGGCTTTACAGCAGTACAGGGAACATCACAACTTTTACTGCCCGGAATGCAAAGAGAAAGTAATAATGAAAATCGGAAAGAAAAGAATCCCGCATTTCAGCCACAGAAAGGGTTCTGAATGTCCGGAAAGGTATGAAAGGGAAACAGAATACCATATGTCCGGAAAGGTGTTATTGTTTCAATGGCTAAAGAAAAAAGGTTTAAATCCAATTCTGGAACCATTTTATCCGGAAATATCACAGCGGCCGGATATTGATGTCCATTATGAAGGTGTACATTATGCTCTTGAATATCAATGCTCAAACATTTCGGAGGAGTTATTTATAAAGCGGACAGAAGCCTACCTTAAGACAGGTATCGTTCCAATTTGGATACTGGCAGGGAAAAGTATTAAGCGTATGGGCAAAGCAAAGATTTCTTTATCTGGTTTCCAATACCTATTTCTTCGGCAAGCAGCTTCTGGCCATTGGGTAATCCCTTCTTTTTGCCCCACTACAAAGTCTTTTATCAATATCCACCATATCCAGCCCCTTACAGTCAGAAATGCCTGCGCGCATTATGATGTAAAACCAATTTCCCAAGCAGATCCAGCTATATTATTTACTCCATATTTTAAAAATGATATAAATCTGGATGAATGGAAAAGAGAAGTTCGGAAAATAAAGAATTCTCTTTCACAAAATAGCGGTGCTATTAGAAATAACTTTCTTCAGGATTTATACTCCCGCTCAATTGCTCCTGCGTTACTCCCGCCTGAAATTGGCCTTCCTGTACGTCATTCTCCATATATAGAAACCTCACCTATACAGTGGCAGAGTTATTTGTTTATGGATATAGTCGGCAAAGCGAGGCCCTTCTCACTTCCGCAGATGATTGCAGCCTTTCGCAGCAGGGTAAAGAATAACGATATAAAAATCAGGTCAATCCCGCTTGTTCAAACCGGCTCCGAAATCCATGCGATAAAAGAATATCTTGATGTCCTTATTAACTTAAACATTGTTAAACATGCAGAAAAAGGTTTATACAAAAAAACTGCATTAAGCGGTGAGCCTGAGCATTACTCCCGTATAATCCAAATAGAGGACGATTTTTATAGAGGCATCACTCAAAGGATTTTGCAAGGCAAATAAATGAAAAAGTCTTATTTAACATAAAATAATCAAAGACTTCCACTTTTGCTCTTTGAAAAAGCAGGAATTTTATTCTTCAAGGAGAAGATAGTGTAATGGGACTTTTGAATGGAGGATGAATGTATGGCTAATGAAACGACTGTAAAGAAACTGCCGGCAAGGAATGAGATTTCACCTGAAGATACGTGGCGTTTGGAGGATATTTTCCCTTCTGATGATGAGTGGAACAAGGAATACAATGAAGTACAGCAGCTGATTCCGGATGCAGGCAAGTATCAGGACAGGCTCGGAGAAAGTGCTGAAACATTATATGCAGCGCTTCAGTTCCAGGATCATTTACTTTCGCGCCTTGGGAAGCTTTATACATATGCCCATATGCGTTATGACCAGGATACAACAAATTCATTTTATCAGGGAATGGATGACAAAATTAAAAATTTGTATTCTGAAGCTGCTAGTGCACTTGCCTATATTGTTCCTGAGCTGCTTGCTGAAAATGAAGAGAAGATTGCAGGCTTTTTGAAGGAAAAAACCGAGCTGCAATTATATAAACATTCACTGGAGGAAATTAATCTTCAAAGGCCTCATGTATTATCTGCTGAGCAGGAATCCCTGCTTGCTCAGGCTTCCGAGGTGCTTGGGGCTTCCAGTAATACATTTGGAATGCTGAATAATGCGGATTTGGAGTTTCCGTCCATTAAAGATGAAAATGGGGAAGAAGTCGAAATTACTCACGGACGATTTATCCGTTTTCTTGAAAGTGACGAGCAGCGTGTCCGGCATGATGCTTTCAAAGCTGTATATGAGACTTATGGGAAGTTTCGCAATACATTTGCCAGCACTCTAAGCGGAAACGTAAAAAAAGATAATTTCAACGCAAAGATCCGGAATTATGACTCCGCGCGCCATGCTGCCCTTTCTGCGGACAATATTCCTGAAAGTGTTTATGAAAATCTGGTCAATACCATTAACGATAACCTGCATTTGCTGCATCGCTATGTCAAACTCCGCAAGAAGGTTCTTGGGGTTAAGGAGCTTCATATGTACGATCTCTACACTCCTTTAGTGAAGGAAGTAAAAATGGAGATACCTTATAATGAAGCAAAAGAACTGATTTTAAAAGGATTAAAGCCGCTTGGTAACGACTATATAAATATTTTAAAAGAGGGATTTGAAAATAGATGGGTTGATGTTCATGAGAATAAGGGCAAAAGGAGCGGCGCTTATTCTTCGGGAACATATGGCACCAACCCTTATATACTAATGAACTGGCAGGATAATGTGAACAACTTATTTACTCTGGCTCATGAATTTGGCCATTCGGTACACAGCTATTACACAAGAAAATCTCAGCCATACCCTTATGGAAACTACTCAATTTTTGTTGCAGAGGTTGCCTCTACTTGTAATGAAGCCCTCTTAAACGATTATCTGCTAAAAACAATTGATGATGATAAGAAGCGGCTGTATCTGCTGAATCACTATCTTGAAGGCTTTAGAGGCACTGTTTTCCGCCAGACCATGTTTGCAGAATTTGAACATCTTATTCATCAAAAGGCGCAAAACAATGAAGCCTTGACTGCTGATTCATTGACTAAAGAATATTATGAACTTAATAAGAAGTATTTTGGGGATGAAGATATCGTAATTGATGAGGAAATCGGCCTGGAATGGTCCAGAATCCCGCATTTCTACTATAATTATTATGTTTATCAATATGCAACAGGCTTTAGTGCGGCTACGGCATTAAGCAAGCAAATTCTCAAGGAAGGCCAGCCTGCAGTTGACAGATATATTGAGTTCCTGAAATCCGGCAGCTCGGACTACCCAATTGAAGTGCTAAAGAAAGCCGGTGTAGATATGACGAGCAGCAAGCCGATTGAGGATGCCTGCAAAGTATTTGAAGAAAAGCTAAATGAAATGGAAAACTTGCTTTCTTAACAGTAAAGGTGCCAGGCTGTATTGCCCGGCACCTCTTTTGATGTTAAAAACCCTTAAATCTCCTTCGGTCATTCAAGTATAATAATAAGATCAGGAGTGAAATAAATAGAATAGGTGATGTAATGAAAAGGGGGATAAGTTTCATAAGGCCAAAAATATTCAAAATAAAGGAGACTAAAATGAGCATCAGCATCAGAAATACAGGCAGCTTTTTCATATTGCAGTCTCCTCCTTGGACATATTTACAACTATTTTATGCGGTTGTCCAGAATGTCATAACTTGATTTTGACAATATTGTGAAAAAGAGCACAAACTAATTGCCTTGTTCATTTTCGTCATGATATAGTACAGATGTGAAGTTGATCACATGCAAACATTTACCCCTTTTGTTTGGACGTGAAAAATTTCTCCCATCCCCTTTGTTCGTAAAAAATATACTGTGAAAGAGCCGTGCATTAGACTGCATGGTTTTTTCATGAAAAAATAAAGCTGTGCAGTTTGCACAGCTTTGAGATTACCCGGAATATCTCCAGAAATTACCGTATTTTGCAGGTACATATTCAGCGATTTGCTTTAGCTGAAGCTTTTTCATTTCCTTGTTCACTTCGTTGTCTGTCATATCGTATACTACGGAGATCTCCTTACTGGCCACCAGCTTAAAATATTTTAAGAAATATTCCAGGGGCGGAAGAGGAGCACGCTCAGGTTTAGCAGGCAGCATTTCTTCTAAAATCTGTTCATAAATTTCATAAGGATAATACCCGGTTACTTTGATGCCTTCATCTTCTATGTTTTCATTGAAAAAAACAAGAGTTGGTATTTCTTGAACATCCATTTCAGAAGTTATTTTTAAATCGCATTGAAAAGCTTTGGCTGCACTATCTGAATGAATATCAGAAACAAATTCTACTACATCAAGACCGACTTCCTTAGCACAATCCTTTAGGACCTCAAAATTTGACACATTCTGCTTTTCAAGAAATAAAACTTCCTGGAGTTTGCGTAAAAATCTGATGCCAGCTTTTCTCCCCTGTAATTCAGCCGCCTTAATTGCAACTGAAGCCAGATGCGGGGAAGAAATTGGATTCTCGAACCAGAGGTTTCCATCACATGACATTCCAGAACGGCTTGCTGTCTTTTCCCACAAATCAGCAATGTTTTCGTAGTTTTGTCTTTTCCCCATATTTAAAGTTGCCAGCCTGCCGCTTAATACATGCTTTATGGAGAAATAGCGGCCATATTCAATCAGAAGCTTTTTTAAGGTTGGCTCCAGAGCCCAGCATTCAGGGCAAAGCGGGTCAACAAACATATAGACTTCAATGGGCTTTTTTTCACTGCCATAGCAATGTGGTGACGTGAACTTGATTTCATTGGATTCTGGCATATTCACGGGCTATCACCTTTCACTCCGGCCTCGGGTGTATTGATCATATGCTGAGCAGTGAGCACAAGTCTGGAGAAAAAGTCTTCCCTCAATTGTCCATCCAGCCCAATATGGTCCATCGCTTCATTCATGCATGAAAGCCAGGCCCTTGCCCGGGTTTCTGTTATAGGAAATGGCATGTGCCGCGCGCGAAGCATAGGATGTCCATGTTCTGAAGTATATAAAGGAGGTCCCCCTAAATACTGAGTCATAAATTGTTTTTGTTTTCTGGCTGTCTCTGTCAGGTCATCTGGAAAAATAGGAACGAGATCAGGGTGTTGTCCTACGCGCAGGTAAAAAGCGTCAATTAGCTGGTGAAGCTTTTCCTCACCAATAGCGTCGAAGGGAGTGTGCATTTTCTCGGCCATATTTAAAACTCCTTTTATGAGTTAATCATTGTAAAAAACTTCCTATTTAATATCAATTGCTTTAATCTCTTTATATTTTATCAATGAGGGATTTATATCTCAAACAAATAGCTTATGTACACTATTAACGTCTCCTTAGCCAGCTTATTTTTTAGTATGGATTAAGCCCATGCTGTCAATCCGGAACATTTGCTGAAAAAAACATAAAAAAGCCGCCCGGTAAGTCGGGCGGCCGTTCTGAAGCTTAAGCCAAAAACGAAGTGGTAACTTTCTTTATGTAATTTAGTGTTTCTCTAAAAGGCGGTATACCCCCGTATTTATCTACATTTCCAGGTCCGGCATTATAGGCTGCCAGTGCCAGTTCTACATTATCCCCATATCTGTCCATCATTTGCCGTAAATATTTGACTCCTGCAAAAATGTTCTCTGCAGGGTCGAAGATATTTTTAACACCAAGCCCCCTGGCTGTTTCCGGCATAAGCTGCATCAAGCCGGAAGCACCTGCATGACTAACAGCATTCGGATTAAAGTTTGATTCCTGCTTAATGACTGACTTAATCAGATTAACAGGCACATTAAACATATCTGATGCTTTATGAATCAAATCATCAAAATCACTTTTTGAGGATTCAGCTAACTTGGTTAGCTTAACAGGCGGTAGAGAAGCAGCTGCAGGAGAATCGGTTTGTAAAGCGCTAATATAAGGCTTTAAAGATGCAACTGCTCCAAGTCCGCCGGTGGTTTGAAGTGATGAACCATTGTTTTCCGAAACCAGCCCTGCCAGCAGCTCTTGAAACAGAGGGTTAGAAGTATTTGTTTGTTTAGAGTTATTGAAGCCTTGCAGTGCCTGCAGCTCCATCAATAGTTTTAACTGATCTATGTTCATTGTATTGCTCCTTGACAAAAGGTCAGTTACTATTCGGCCTTTTGCTGTCTGTATTTTTCGTTATAAAACCTCTTAATTTTATTTTCGGTCTTTCTGACAGGAATGTTAAGCTGCTGAAGTAAATTAAGAAAAACCATTTGCCCTTCCTTCCGATTATCTACTTCAAATTCTATCTCAAAATCTTCCTTATTTAAATATCGGCTGTGATCAAGAACAGCCAATCCTTTAATGTATTCCTTTTCTGCACGTTTTGTTGCGAGAGTGCCAAAGTATTGAAGGTTATTTGTCTTTATGCCAAGCTCTTCTAATGATTTTTTTATCTGTTCCCTTGGGACTTTCCCTGTCTGAATCATCTCTGCTGCTTCGGACTCCGAAAGATCTTCATTAGTCTCCAGCAGCCCTTCAGGGTGGGGCTGTTTTAGAGTCAATTCAAACGAGCCGTTTTTCTGCCTGATCCTTAAGGCACTTCCTTTTTCCTTCAATAAAAAATCAGGTGTATCAAAATAATGATTCTCCTGTTCGGAAAAATCTTCACTTCTTAAATTCAAAAAATTCATTAAAGCGGTAAATTCATCTCTGGTGATCATGTTTTTAAATTCGATTTCAATATTTTTATTAGACAAGCCTGTACACCTCAGTAAAAAGTAATTATCTGTATTATCTCCTTATTTAGCATGGACTTCAATCCTTTGAAGAGCTTTTTAGGCTTGTGATAAATTCATTCAGGGGAGTTTGATTCCTGCTGCTGTAAAAATTGCAGCAGGGGTTTTACTGTCCATAAAATCTGCGATAGAATAGGTAATGACAATGGAGGTAGAAAAATGAAACAGAAACTTACAATTGTAAATGCAGAATGGATAGGAAATGAATTAATCTTGGGAATAGAGTCTGGGACCGTTTCAGGCTTAACCGCTATGCAGCAAATATTAGCTGATTCCGACAATCTTTCATTTATTTATATAGCAGAGAAAAACGATGACTATACATATATTTCCCTTCCGGAAACAGTCTGGCCGGAATTAAAGAAGGCACTAGATGGCCGCATGAGGGTTTATGCTTCTGACATTAATCAAGCTCGCCTTGAGCTTGCAGGATTTCATGAGGAATTAGGAGACTTAATAGAAAATATCCGCGGGAACAGCAATTATGGAAATGAAATGGTAGAAAAAGTAGAGAATGTATTCCAATTGGATGTTTAAGCGGCTTAATACTTGGATATAGAGATAGGCTATGTATTTGAATAGAGATTTATTTTTCTGATTCACAGGAGCATGTAAGCACCTGCCATCCAGGTGCAGTACGGTTGCCGTCTTTTTTATTTCGGATATTTGGTGGTGTTGCAGGTGAAGCATTGGGACTTATTTTTGGCGCCATATAAGCAGGCGGTTGAAGAGTTGAAAATAAAGCTTAAAGGAATGAGAAGCCAATTTGAAATGGATTCTTCTCATTCTCCGATTGAATTTGTTACCGGAAGGGTAAAGCCAATTGCCAGCATTCTAGATAAGGCAAATCAAAAAGGCATTCCACTCGACAGATTGGAATCAGAAATGCAGGATATTGCCGGTGTAAGAATGATGTGCCAATTTGTTGATGATATTAAGAGAGTGGTTGAACTGCTAAGAAAAAGAAATGACTTTGAAATAGTTGAAGAAAGAGATTATATATCTCATAAAAAAGCAAGCGGTTACCGTTCTTACCACGTCGTGATCCGTTATCCAGTTCAGACAATCAAGGGAGAAAAGAAAATACTTGCGGAGATTCAGATCAGAACTCTTGCCATGAATTTCTGGGCCACGGTTGAACATTCCCTGAACTACAAATATAAGGGCCAATTTCCTGAGGATATTCAGATGAGGCTTCAGCGGGCGGCAGAGGCTGCTTTCAGGCTGGATGAAGAAATGTCGCTCATCCGCGGGGAAATCCAGGATGCCCAGGCATTCTTTACAAGAAAAAAAGAAAAACAGCAAAAGGGAGAAAACTAACAGTATAAAAGAGGAGCTTGGATAAGATGAAATTTGCCATTACCTCAAAAGGAGATTCAAAATCGAATACACTCATGCACAAAATGAGAACCTATTTATTGGACTTCGAGCTTACATATGATGAAGAAGAGCCTGATATAGTCATATCGGTAGGCGGGGATGGCACTCTACTCTACGCCTTTCACCGATACAGCAGCCGCCTGGACAAGACCGCCTTTGTAGGTATACACACAGGCCATCTTGGCTTTTATGCAGACTGGGTTCCGGAGGAAATAGAAAAGCTTGTTATTGCAATTGCCAAAACCCCGTATCAGGTAATTGAATATCCGCTCCTAGAAGTGATTATCCGCTACCAGCATGGCGGGAAAGAAACCCGTTATCTTGCATTAAATGAATCTACGGTCAAGGCTGTAGAAGGTACCTTAGTTATGGATGTGGAGATACGAGGCCAGCATTTCGAACGGTTCCGCGGAGATGGCCTGTGTGTTTCTACACCATCAGGAAGTACTGCTTATAATAAGGCGCTTGGAGGGGCAATTCTTCACCCTTCTTTGCCTGCCATCCAGCTTGCTGAAATGGCTTCCATTAATAACAAGGTATTCCGTACAGTGGGCTCGCCGCTCGTACTGCCGGCCCACCATACATGCATGCTGAAGCCTGTGAATGAACCGGATTTTCAAATTACTATTGATCATTTGACACTTCTCCATAAAGATGTAAAATCAATTCAATTCAGAGTGGCAGATGAAAAGATCCGTTTTGCGAGGTTCAGGCCATTTCCATTCTGGAAAAGGGTCCACGATTCTTTTGTTGCTGATTGAAGAAAGGTCACCATCTGACAGAACAGGAGCCTACAGCTCATGGCGCGTTTTGAATTACAATGGAAAATTAAAGCCCGGCAGTCGGGCTTGTTAATCAGGGAATTTTTAAAAGACAATCATATTTCCAAAACTGCACTGACAGATATAAAATTTGCCGGCGGCTTTATTCAAGTGAATAATCAGGAAGTCAATGTCCGCTATGTGTTAAGAGAAGGTGATGTCCTTCAGGTTGGTTTCCCTGAAGAAGTTCCAAGTGAAGGCATGAAGGGGGAAGACTTGCCCCTGGATATTCTTTATGAAGATGATTACCTTCTTGTAGTAAACAAACCGGCAGGTGTGAATTCCATTCCTTCCAGAGAACATCCTTCCGGAAGTCTGGCTAATCGGCTGATTGGATATTATCAGCGAATCGGCTTAAAGTCTGCTGCCCATATTGTGACACGACTGGATAGAGATACTTCTGGCCTGGTTCTGATTGCTAAATACAGGCATGTACATCATTTGTTCAGCGAACAGCAGCGCTCACGAAAAATCCATCGCGTGTATGAAGCCTTTGCTGAAGGCTCAATCTGCCCGGATGCAGGAACAATAGAACAGCCGATTGCGCGAAAGAAAGACAGTATAATTGAGCGGGAAGTCAGTGAGGAAGGCCAATATGCATGTACTCATTATCAGGTCATCGGCCGGCATAAAGAATTTACACACGTAAAACTGAAGCTTGAAACTGGCAGAACTCATCAGATCAGAGTTCATTTGGCATGGCTTGGTTTTCCTCTTGCAGGCGACGAATTATACGGGGGCACAAGGCTGTTCATCAGGCGGCAGGCGCTGCATTGCTGCAGCCTTTCCTTCGAACATCCAATCCTGCACAAAACCCTTATATTTGAACAACAGCTCCCGGAAGACATGAATTGTCTTTTGTCGCAGTCTAACGGGCAGTAAGACCCCCACTTCAAGACTCAGAGGAATCAAAGGAGGATAAGTGGGAGTCAAACTGCCCAATCTAGCTGCGGCTCCTAGGGGCTCGAGGTCATAAGCCAATCAGCTGATGGGAACAAAAGCACTTCCCGCCATCTGCTCGTCTTATACTTGTCACCCCTGGGCAAGTCGCCTCGCTTTATAATGTAAAGGCCCGAAAGAAGGACAAAGACTAAGAACGCCACATCCTCCCAAAAGCTTTCGCATTTGGTCGTGCGATTCTCATACTGACGAAGCCTTCCTTGTCCTGTGGGCCTCAACTAACAATCAGTGGGGGATAAAGAGCTCCCCACTGATTGAAGTTTCACTTTATAAAAGCCGGCATTTGCCGGCTTTTTGGTTACATCTTCCTGAATTTCTCTTCAAAATAAGGCATGCGGGATTGGACAGATACCACTTGCATTTCCGGATATCTAAGCGCGGTTAACTTATTGCCAAAAACAGCGCCTGTATCAATATTATAGGTGTTATTAATTCTCCTCACTTCCTTTAAGGGAGTATGGCCATAGACGATTACAGCCTCACCCATATACTCTCTTGCCCAATCACGTCTTACAGGTGTGCCGTCAGGATTTTTTTCTCCTGTAATATCACCATACAGAACAAAGGTTTTTACTTTTGAAGAATGTTTCCCAATATAGCTTTCCTTCATTCCAGCATGTGCGATAACCAGTTTGTTATTATCGATTACACGATACAGAGGTGCGTTTTCATATAACTCCATAAATTTCTGTCTGACCTCATCCTGTGCTTCGGGAGACAGCTGCTCATATTCAGCGACTGTTGTTTCAAGTCCATGTGTAATTTGCACTTTATTCCCTAAAAAGAAGCGGTAGAGTTTATTGCAATGGTTGCCCGGGACATAGTATCCCAAGTTGTTTGCTGCAAGGTTATATACTGCATCAATGACTGCAAGTGAATCTGGGCCTCTGTCAGTTAAGTCTCCCACAAAGGCCAGTTTTCTGCCGCTTGGATGGACAGGAAATCCCTTTTCCCAGATATAGTCCAGCTTTAAAGTCAGCTCCTTAAATTCAGCAAAGCAGCCGTGAATATCACCAATAATATCAATTCTCATTTTTTATGCTCCTTTAAAGTTCTACTGTTATCATATCAACTTTCATAATCTTTATCATAACGCATTATTTTTCCGATGCAGATAAAGCTTTAACGATTGTAAAGTTCGAGGAATGGGGAAATTAAATTTACAAATTGCTCAGAGACGACAAAAAAACAAAGATTTGCTAGTATAGTGAAGTACATTTTTCTGTTATCCAACAGAGTATGGATCTTTATGGTATGAAAGGAGGTTAATTTTGTATGGAAAATCATGCAGAGGAAAGATCAGGATCTCAAATCAACGCCAGTCTTTTAATCCAATCTTTACAAAATGAAGAAATTGATATCTTTAGAAATGAATTTCTTGATATGCACCCATATGATCAGGCTTCATTTTTTAAAGATCTGGATGAGGACATACGTGCAAAAATTTATCTATATCTATCTCCTGAAGAAATGGCAGCTCTTTTTGAAAACCTGGAGATTGAGGAAGAAGATTATAAAGACGTTCTTGCTGAAATGAATCCCCACTATGCAGCAGATATGCTTTCAGAAATGTATGCCGATGATGCGGTTGATGTTTTAAATGAACTTGATAAAGACCAGGTTGTCAGCTATTTAACAATTATGGATGATGAATCCGCAAAAGAAATTAAGGATTTGCTTCATTACGAAGAATATACAGCAGGAAGTATTATGACAACTGAATTTGTCTCTCTGTCAGCCAATCAGACCGTTCGTTCTGCTATGTATATCTTAAAGAATGAAGCGCCAAGAGCTGAAACCATTTATTATGTGTACGTTGTAAATGACGATAAGAAGCTTATTGGCGTCATTTCATTAAGGGATTTAATAGTAAGTGACGATGACACGATGATTTCAGAAATCACCAGTGACAGAGTAGTTTCCGTATCTGTGGGTGAAGACCAGGAAGAAGTCGCAAGAAAAATTAAGGATTATAACTTCCTGGCTGTTCCAGTTGTCGATTTTCAAAATCATTTGCTGGGTATTATTACAGTTGATGATGTTATGGATGTCATGGAAGAAGAAGCATCTGATGATTATTCCAAATTAGCTGCTGTATCGGATATGGATCACATTGACCGGAATCCGGTTTCTGCTGCGCGTAAACGGCTTCCATGGCTTATCATCCTGCTGTTTTTGGGTATGTTAACTGCAAGCCTTATCGGAAGGTTTGAGAACACATTGGATAAGGTGGCCATACTGGCTGTTTTCATTCCTCTTATTGCAGGGATGGCTGGAAATACCGGGACTCAGGCATTGGCCGTTGCTGTCCGGGGAATTGCTACAGGAGACCTTGAAAAAGAAAATAAATGGAAATTGGTGATAAGGGAAGCAGGGACCGGCTTAATCAATGGAAGTATTTGCGGTATTCTTGTTACTTTCATTGTTTATTTCTGGAAAGGAAATTTCTTTCTGGGTGTTTTAGTTGGCGTTTCAATATTGTTTACATTGATCGTTGCCACCCTTGCAGGTGCACTAATCCCTTTACTAATGCACAGGATGAAAATTGATCCGGCTGTAGCGTCTGGTCCATTTATTACAACCATCAATGATCTAATCAGTATTTTAATTTATTTTGGAATGGCGACATTATTTATGAGTTATTTAACAGGTTAAGGGGGTTAATTTATGGAACATGGGGCATCGGTTGCATCACTTGTCATTGTTATTATTGCCGCTTTTCTTACGCCGATATTACTGCACCGGCTGAAAATTAATTTTATTCCGGTAGTGGTGGCTGAGATTCTTATTGGTTTAATTATCGGTAAGAGCGGTTTTAATATCGTCCATGAGGATATGTGGCTTGAAACTCTTTCGACACTTGGATTTATATTTTTAATGTTCCTGAGCGGACTTGAGATTGACTTTACAGCTTTTTCTTCTTCAAAGAAGAGAGAAACGCTGCCCAGCGGAAAACTTGAGCCAAATTCATTTGCAGTGTCTTCAATTGTTTTTATAGGAATATTCTTTGTTTCATTAGGACTATCCTATTTATTTGTCTGGGCAGGATTCATTGATAATGCTTTTTTAATGACTTTAATTATTTCCACCATCTCTTTGGGAGTTGTAGTTCCGACTCTTAAGGAAGCACACTTGATGAAAACAGGCATTGGCCAAATTATTCTTTTAATCGCAGTTATTGCAGATTTGGCTACAATGATTTTATTGGCTGTATTTGTATCTCTGAATGACAAAGGCGGAGGAAATACATGGCTCCTTCTCATCTTATTTGGTGTTGGCGTATTGCTGTATTTCCTCGGCAGAAGGTTTAAGAACCTTAATTTTCTTGAGGCGATGTCGACAGGGACTGTTCAGATTGGAACAAGAGCAGTATTTGCACTAATTATTTTCCTTGTGGCATTATCAGAAACAGTCGGGGCAGAGAATATTTTGGGTGCATTCCTTGCCGGGGTTCTTGTATCCCTGCTGGCGCCAAATCAGGAAATGATCCATAAGCTGGATTCTTTTGGATACGGGTTCCTTATACCCATTTTCTTTGTAATGGTTGGGGTAGGACTGGACGTATGGACGTTGTTCGGAGATCCGAAGATGCTTATGCTTATACCATTGCTGCTGATTGCTCTGCTGCTGTCAAAGCTTTTACCGATTTATATCTTAAAAAGATGGTATGACATTAAAACGGTTATCGCCTCAGGTTTCTTGTTAACATCAACTCTTTCCCTTGTTATTGCTGCAGCAACAATAGGCGAAAGAATGGGTGTTATAACTGCAGAAATGAGCGGCACATTAATTTTAGTTGCTGTCATAACAAGTATATTCACACCTGTTGTCTTTAAAAAGCTATTTCCTCAAGAAGCTGCTGAGGAGAAGAAGCTTAAAGTATCCTTTATTGGTGCAAACCAAATGACTATGCCGATCTATAATGAGCTTAAGTCATCCCTTTACGAGCCGGCTTTATATCATAAGAAGCAGGAAAAGGCGGAAAAGCAGATAGCGGACTCTTTGTTCGATATCATTGAAGTAGATGAGTTTGATATTGAAAATTTCGAAGGCACAGCGGCTTTTGAGTCGGATATTGTTGTAATCTCCACAGGAGATGAAGAGACAAATGCTACATTATCCATTGCTTTTAAAGATAAGGGAGTGGACCGGGTCATTTGCCGGATGGAAAGCCCTGATATGGAAGAAACGCTTCGGGAGCATGACATTGAATTGTTTTCAACTATTCTTTCCTCAAAGGCGCTGCTTCGTGCATTAATCGAGTCACCAAGTGTGGTGAACATATTAACGAACCAGGAGACGGCTTTATATGAAATCCGATTAAAGAATGAGCAGTTTGAAGGCATGATGCTTCGAAGATTCCCGTTTACGGGGGATGTAATATTCGTCCGGATATTTAGAGGAAAGGATTCCATTGTTCCTCACGGAGATACTGAACTGCATGTCAATGACCGCTTGATTGTTACAGGATCTAAGGAATACGTTGATGAATTAAAACGGGAACTTGAATTTTGTGAATGGTGTTAGATCTGATTGACTTCATCTTGCCGAAAAAAATCCTTCAATGACAACAGGATTTTTTTCGGCTTTTCTTTTGCACAGAATTGATGTACAATTAGTACTAGGTACTAATAACATGTAATAATAAATCAGGAGGATTTAATAATGACTCTTTCTTTAAATGGAAAAACATTCGTCGTAATGGGTGTAGCTAATAAAAGAAGCATTGCATGGGGAATAGCCAAATCACTTCATGATGCCGGTGCCCGTTTAATCTTTACATACGCGGGAGAAAGACTGGAGAAAAGTGTTCGCGAATTAGCTGAATCATTGGAAGATGCACATTCATTAGTACTTCCATGTGATGTAACAAGTGATGATGACATCGCTAAATGTTTCAGCACAATTAAGGAAGAAGCAGGTGTAATTCATGGAATTGCCCATTGCATCGCCTTTGCTCATAAGGAAGAACTTCAGGGAGAATACATGAACACAACAAGAGACGGGTTCCTGCTGGCTCACAATATCAGTTCTTATTCACTGACTGCTGTTGCAAAGGAAGCAAAGGGATTAATGGCAGAAGGCGGAAGCATTGTGACTCTTACATACCTTGGCGGGGAAAAGGTTGTGAAGAATTATAATGTTATGGGTGTGGCAAAAGCATCCCTTGATGCAAGCGTTAAATATTTGGCTAATGACCTTGGAAAAGATGGAATTCGGGTTAATTCCATTTCAGCCGGCCCAATCAGGACTCTTTCTGCTAAAGGAATAAGCGAATTTAATGCGATCCTTAAAGAAATTGAAGAAAAAGCTCCGCTCCGCAAAACCACGACTCCTGAAGAAGTAGGAGATACTGCTTTATTCTTATTCAGCAGCCTGTCCAGAGGAATAACGGGTGAAAATATTCACGTAGATTCCGGCTATCATATCCTTTAATAGAATTTGTCCGCTCCAATGTGAGCGGGCTTTTTTTATTTCCTCAGAAACGAAAGCCCATTTTCTGCATACATATAATACGACGAACCATATCGATTGCGGAGGTGGGCATAGTGACTGAGAAAAGAGAAAAAGAACCTTTATTCTATATACAGCAGCCGAATTTTCAAATTCCTGAAAACAGGATGCAAACCATCTATTCCAGCAGAAAAGCAGAGCAGGAGCGCAAGGAGAAACAAAATGACAGTTTATTGGATTTGGCTGGCACTAAAGAGGAACAAACGGTGCCGGAAGAAAAAATCGAAAATACTGCTGGGCAAATTGAAGTGCAGGAAGCCATTGAAGAGTATGAATCCGGGAGAGAAGAGAAAAAAGGTGCATCCTTTGCTTTTACGACTGAAAAAAGAAAACCATCTTTCAATCGTGTAAAGAGTTTTAAGGAAATGGACACACTTGAACGCCTGGATTACTTAATTGATTTTCCAAAACAGCTTCCGCCCATACCATGCATATTTGAAACCGGGGAAAAGGCCATAAGGGGATTTCTTGTTTCAAAAAATGAAGAATGGATTGAGGTAAAGTTATTTGATGAAAGTACTGAAAAATTAAATCTTCAATCATTAAAAGCCGTCAAAATGATTGGTCTTAGAAGGTAGATCTTATTGCTAAAGCAGGCCGGCAAAAAAATAGCCAGCCGAATGTTCGGCTGGCCTCTTTTAATTAGTCTTCGCAAATATCCAGGTCAACATCTGCAATACATTGAACAGCGCAGAAGCATGTTAAGTCAACTGTTACGCAATCATTTGTACTGCGGAAGTAGTCAACTTCGCAAACCTTTTTCAGGTCGATGCAGCAGTCATCAACTAGGTTTACGGTTTTGTCAGGGCCAGATTTTCTGTTTACTGGCTCCAGAACGCGAAGCACTGCACAGCAATTATCAAATACTTCTTCTACTCTAAAGAAGATCGATACACAAGCACAGTCATTTCCTGTAAAGAATGCATGGAATGGTGACCCGTCCGCAGTTTTTAGTGTGAATACGCGTGTATCTGGACGCTTATGGCGCTTTCTGCCGGAAGGTGATATAGCTCCAAGCGGCTCCAGGAAACAGTTTGAAGGGCATTCGCACGAATCATCTGCGTTATCTTGAATATCTTTTATAGCACGAAGTACTTCACATACACAGCTTTTGCCTTTGAAGTCGTCTTTTTTTCCACAACCCATTTTTGTTTTCCTCCTTGTTTGTTTCTTGTGGTCTACACTACTAACATATTGCCGAAGTGCCCTATGGGTTACGGACAAACGCCTTGTTTTTTCAAAAAATAGGCTATTTTTTTATAGTTGAGGTGAAATAAATGGACATAACACCTATGGAACTGCTGATTTTAGCTCTTGCAAGCTTCAGGCTGACCAGACTGATTGTATTTGATAAAATCACCGAATTTTTGCGCAAGCCTTTTCTGGAAGAAGTGGAAGAAAAAGATGAAAACGGCGAAATAGAAGTTTTTTGGGTAGTGAAAGAAGGAAGAGTTCGGAGCTTTTTCGGGGAGCTTTTAAGCTGTTATTGGTGTACTGGTGTGTGGAGTGCCATACTTTTATATGCTTCCTATTACTTGTATGCATCTTTTGCAGCTCCGGTGCTGCTTATTTTAGCAGTTGCGGGACTGGCAGCTATTATAGAAGTCATTGTGCAAAAACTGATTGATTAGCATAGGTCTATTTATATTTTATTTGGGCGTTTGTTTTACACAAGCTCCTGAGGCTCCGCATAAATTATTTAGTGGAAAATTATTGTTAATGGAGGGCCTCATCGATGATTAATCAGGATAAAGATCAGCAAACGGAAAAATCTCAGCCGGTCATTAAGAAAAAGAAAAAGAAAAAGAAAAAGGGATGCGGCTGCGGAAAAAAACAATAAAAAAATAGGAGCCGGTGTTTCCGGCTATTTTTTTTGGTTTTTTTCTGGTAAAAATAGGCTGGATATTAATGTTCATAAATCCAATACATTTCGAGGACAATATAATTAAAGATTTTACATAGGAAGGGACTAATATGAAAAAGAGACTGTTATTGATTATTGCATTTTCACTGAACTTATTATCAGGATGCAGCGATGATGGAAAGGTAACGGACAGCGACCTTGCACTCCTCAAAACGACCCATCCGCCTGCAGTATTAATTGATAAAAATACGAAGGAAAATTTGGATTTAGTCAAAAACATTGAGCATGACGTTGAAAAAATGAAAGAACTTTATGATGTAGCTGTGGTCAAAAGCAATGGGGATACACTTGTAGCCTATAAGGTGAAGCACCTGCAGCGATTCCACATGAAAAAAATTGAAAAGAGAATGACAAAAATGCTTGAGGAGAAATATCCTGATGAGAACTTCATTGTTTCAAGTGATTATAAAATCTTTATTGAGGCAGTAGAACTCCAGGAAAAAATGAAAGATCCCGAATTTACAGACAAAGAGGCTAAAAAGAAGCTTGATAAAATCATTAAACTTAAAAATGAAATGACATAGGAGGGAGCGGGAATCATGAGCAAAAAAAGTAATAAAACCCCTGAACAGCAGCAATATGAGAAGCTTGAGCAAAAGCATGAACTTAAACGCCCGGTCCTGAAAAATTGTATTCGTGCTTTCTGGGTAGGAGGTCTTATCTGTACTGTTGGACAGGCAATAACGTATTTTTATATCTATTTCTTTAATTTCACCGAACAGACAGCGGGAAATCCAACTGTTGCTACCATGATTTTTATTTCCATGCTGCTGACAGGCTTTGGGGTATATGACCGTTTGGGACAGTTCGCAGGAGCAGGCAGCGCCGTTCCTGTAACAGGCTTTGGGAATGCTGTCATTTCAGCTGCTATTGAGCATCGAACGGAAGGTTTTGTGCTGGGTGTAGGCGGGAACATGTTCAAGCTCGCTGGATCAGTTATACTTTTTGGTGTATTTTCTGCTTTTGTAGTAGCCCTGATAAAAACGTTATTAACTATTTGGGGGGTTATTTAATGCTGAAGGGAAAACAATCCTGGGTTTTTCAGAATCTCCCGGTCATTGCAGCAGCCGGTGTTTCAGGCGGGCCTTTTGAGGCAAATGGCAATCTGTCAGAGGATTTTGATGTTCTTCATGATGATTTATGGATGGGTGAAGACTCTTATGAGAAAGCGCACCGGATCCTTTTGGAAGAGGCGGGGCAAACGGCCTTAAATAAAGCAAATCTCCAAAAGGAGGATGTTCAGTTTTATATAGCAGGGGATTTAATTAATCAGATAACACCTTCAAGTTTAAGTGCAAGAGCCAATAAAATCCCTTATTTCGGGATCTTTGGAGCTTGTTCAACTTCAATGGAAGGACTTGCTCTGGCATCCTTCATTGTCAATTACCGGGGTGCTGATTACGTTTTGACAGGAGCTTCCAGTCATAATGCCGCTGTTGAAAAGCAATTTAGATATCCTACAGAATACGGAGGCCAGAAACCTCCAACAGCCCAATGGACAGTAACTGGTGCAGGTGCGGCTCTGGTATCCGCTAAAGCAGCTGGAGGACCTAATATGCCGGTTACCACTTCAGCCACCATCGGCAAAGTAATTGACATGGGTTTGACAGATCCTTTTAATATGGGAGGGGCAATGGCGCCTGCAGCAGCAGATACCATTACGGCACATTTTAAGGACATGCAGCTCGATCCATCCCATTACGATTTGATTGTCACAGGGGACCTTGGCAGAATTGGCCAGGAAACGGCTTATGAACTGCTCACAAATAATGGGTTGAAAATAGACAGAGAGAAATTTAAAGATTGCGGATTAATGATTTATAAAGATGATCAGCCAGTCCAGGCCGGAGGGAGCGGTGCAGGGTGCTCGGCTACTGTTTTGTACGGTCATCTCTTAAATCAAATGAAGCAAGGGGCTTATAGAAGAATTCTTGTGGTCGCAACGGGTGCGCTATTATCGCCTTTGACATTCCAGCAGAGTGAAAGTATTCCCTGTATTGCCCATGCTGTTTCTATCGAAATGAATTAGAGGAGGAAATTGAATGCTGCCTATGTTTTTCTGGGCTTTTGTAATTGGAGGCCTGTTTTGTGTATTCGGCCAAATAATGTTTGATGTTTTTAAACTGACACCAGGCCATACATTGAGTCTTTTAGTTGTAATAGGAGCTGTTTTGGATGGTGTCGGACTATATGAACCACTTGCGGATTTTGCCGGAGCCGGTGCGACAATCCCGATAACCAGCTTTGGCAATTCCCTTGTCCATGGAGCCCTTCAGGAAGCTGATCAACACGGGCTGGTCGGCGTGTTGACAGGAATGTTCGAAGTGACCAGCTCCGGTATTTCAGCAGCCATTATTTTCGGTTTTATCGGTGCATTAATTTTTAAGCCGAAAGGTTAAAGGACAAAAGGAAAATACAGAGGAATGCTCCTTTAAGTTATATAGTACAGGCCCCTTATTCCATCTGAAAGAATAATCCAAGCCCGTCTTGGGAGCTTGCCCATACATCCTGCTTATTAATCACATATTGTGTAGGGAGAAATCCAAGTGAGGTGAGAGGCATGGGCTATGGCTATGGAGGCTGCGGATATGGCGGGGGCTATGGAAATACGTTTGTTTTAATCGTCGTCCTATTCATTTTACTCATTATCGTCGGAGCAAGTTTCTACAACTAGATTGTAAAGAGCTGACTCAGAACCGGCAGCAGGTTTTGTGTCGGCTTTTTTGTATATAATGTACATAAATGATTAATGATTAATACATTTCACGTTTTCCGCCCACCTTCATAAGATATAAAAGAGTAAATGAAGGAGCGTGATTGAGCAGCATGGATAACAACTTTTTTAAAAACCTTGAAAAGAAAACAGGCGTAAATATGAAGGATGTATTTGAACTGGCCGGCTCTTTGCAGAGTGCAAATTTTAAAGATGAGAAAACAGTGCGAAATGTAATCAAAAGGGTTTCTCAGATTGCAAACAAACCCGTCTCAAAGGATATGGAAGATAAGATTGTCAAATCGATCGTTGCTGATGGTAAGCAGCTTGACTTTAATACCATTTCCCAGATGATGAATAAAAAATAACAGAAGGGCCTGGCCGGGTTAGCAGCCAGGTCTTCTGTTTATTTTTCGTCTTTGTTTCTGCCGCTTCTTGTGATGGGGGCAAGGAACCTTGATGGATATGCCTTTCGTCCACGCCTTTTTTCCGGCACAGATATATATAAATCCTTCCTGGCCCTTGTTACAGCAACATACATTAATCTTCGCTCTTCCTCTAATGGGGCAGACTCACCTGAACGGTAAGTTTCCAGAGCATGATCATGCGGGAGGTTTCCTTCAACTGCACCGGCAACATATACCACATTATATTCAAGCCCTTTCGCACGGTGGATAGTGCTTAATGTAACGGCATTATCATTATTTCTGCTTAGGCGCTTAATTTCTTTGTTCATGGCTTTCATATGTTCAGTATGCTCCAGAAACTCTTGAAGAGACTGGAAATTACGCGCAGCGACCTTCAAATCTTTTATATCATCAGAGCCTTTATCCATTTTATTGCCTTCATTGCCTCGTTTTTTTATAAAGTCCTGAAATCCCAATTCTTTTTCAACCGTTTCAATTGCGGCGGTGGGAGTAAGCCCTGAGATTGATCTTGTAACAGGGATCACTTTTTTTAATTTGCTTTCCTGAAAAGCAAAGCCTGTTTTTATAAACTTCAGGCTCTCCAGCAATGAGCAATCCTGTAAGATGCTTTCTGCCTTAATATCCTGAAGGACGGATTGTTTAACAAACAAAGAAGGCAGCATATCCTTTAAAGCATTTTGGTCATCCTCATTTACCGATAGCTTTAGAAAAGCAAGCATGCTTCGAACAATAAATCGTTCATAAAATGATTCGGCATCCTGATCCAATTTAAAGGGAAGGCTGGAATTAGCCAGCCGCTCAAAAATGGCTCTGCTCCCGGTATGGGTACGGAATAATACTGCAAAATCCCCCGGTTCATATCCTTCTTCAATTTTTTCCCGGATATCAGTCAGGATCATCGTAGCTTCTTCTTCCTCATCATAAGGAAAAAAGAGGAAGGGGTGCTGTCCACCGGAAAATTGAGCACTCATGCTTTTGGGACGTCTAAATTTATTCAGAGAAATGATTTTGTTTGCAGCTGATACAATCTCATGAGCAGAGCGGTAATTCTGGTTCAATGTTATTACCTTGGCACCAGGGAAATCTTTCTCGAAATCCAAAAGGTATTGGGGATCGCTTCCTCTGAAGGCATATATAGATTGATCATCGTCTCCCACGGCACAGACATTTTTAGTTTTATCAGACAGCATTTTCATTAGCTCATATTGAACATTATTAATATCCTGGAACTCATCAATCAGGAAATAATGAAAGCGATTTTGATATTGTTCAAGAATCTCTGGCTCTTCCAGAAAAAGGGCATGGCAGCCTGTAAGCATATCATCAAAATCAAATAATTCTTTTTTTGTTTTTGTTTGTTCATACCTTTGATAAAGAATAGCAGTTTGTTTCTCCCAATCATTCTTTGGGTTTACCTTGCCAGGTATGATAAGAGAATTTTTCCAATAGCTGATTTGCTGGAGGGCAAGATCAAAGGCGAATTCCTTTTCATCGAGTTTTAAGTCTTTGCTGGATTCTTTAATAATCTGTTCCCGTTGCCATTCTTTATTAAGAAGCTTTCCTGAAGCCCATTTATCCGGATTGTGGAAAGATAGGATCCGATAAAATAAGCTGTGAAAAGTGCCTGAAACAATTTGCCTGACCTTTCGGGCATCCATTCCGGGGTATTGGATAAGGCGCTCCTTCATTTCAGCAGCAGCCTTAGCTGTAAATGTAACAAGCATTATGGATTTAGGGTCGATATTTTTCTCGCGAAGCATAAAAGCAGTTCGTGTTGTTAAAACACGGGTTTTGCCGCTGCCTGCACCTGCAAGAACGAGCAGCGGGCCATCTAAATGAGACACAGCCGCTGCCTGCTGTTTATCTAAGAATACACCTGCCTGTGAAAGGGACTTTAGGTATTCATCAGGGAAACTGGGACTCGCAGTACCTTCATTAATATAGGGTGGGATATTTTTTACCGGCTGAGCTTTTTTAAAGGCTGATTCGGTTTCCTTTATTGCCGCTGAAGCAATTGACCTCGAAACAGGAATTTTAAACCCATTTCTTTCTATATATTCTTCAGTCTCAGTCTGGACTGGTTCGGTGTTAAGAATTATATCTTTGCACGTTCTGCTGCTCTGATGAATATGATAAAAATGAGGTTCCTCAATAATTCCCAAATACAAACGGACAGAAGCTCCGCAATCAGGACAGCACAGCTTTCCTTTTTTGCCTTCTTCATAAATATGCTGAAAACTTTCTCTGTTCAATTGTTCCAGATCCACAGTCTTATTATGTAACTTTGCTGTTTTCATAAAAATACCCCATTATATATAAATTGCCGAGTTTAACAATATTATTTCTTTATAACAACAAGACAAATTTAATCATAACAAACCGGTAAAGGATTCTAAAGTGCTTTTCTGTTTAAAATTTCATGGAAACGGGTACATAAAATTAAATATAGTTACGTATTCTTTTATAATCAGATAAATACATAATTGAAAGGGGAGTCTTCATGGGCTATATTCTGCCTGTAACTTCATATCAATATAATCAGTATGCAGAAAGAGAGATTGGCACAAAGTATGATCCTTTCCGCTTCGTGCCAGTTTCCAGGATATCAGCACAATCCAATGAAAAAGCTTTCCGCCACGAACTCCCCCTTGATTTTCAAAGAAGGTCAACTAAATCAATTACTAAAGAGCGGGAAGACACCCAAACACGCAACACAAGGAAAAAAGCAGAAGAAACATATGGAGAGCTGACAGGAAAAGGGCGTTTTATTAGTGAATGTATTTAAGAAAGAGGCATCAGGCAGAAAAAGGAGAGGCTTAGTACGTTTGCACGTGCAATGCCTCTCCTTTTTTCCATTCAGCATACAAAACATCTTTGACACCGTTCGCTCCCCATTTTTTTATTTCTTTCTTTAGTATCTTTTCGTCCCAATTAATGCTCTTAAGATTATCCCAAACCACCTCTCCGTCTAAAATTAATGTTACAGGCAGTTCTGCATTATTTATTGGGAGATTTAAATCCTGAATAGTTGGTGCCGCGAAAAGCGGCTTTTTTAATGCGCTGACCGTTCCATCTGTTTCCAGAATGGCATATTCACATTCCCTGATTGAAAAAACATCTTTTGATCGGAGGAGGTGCTGAAGCTGATTGATATCAAGATGATTTTTCTTCAGTTCTTCGTAAATAATTTTCCCTTTTTTTATAACTATTGAGGGTTCACCTTCAAGAAGCCTGCGTGCCCGTTTATATTTCTGAGTAAGGATTTCCGTCGCGTAAATTAAAGTTCCCCATACTGTAACAGCAAAGAAAATTTCGGGTATTCCAGTCTCCTGGTCGTATAAAGCATTGCCAACCAGCTCGCCTAGCACGATGGCAGAGATAAAATCAAAAGGAGTAATTTGTGTAATTTGTGTTTTTCCCAGGAGTTTCGCCATAATAAACAAGAAAAAATATCCTACCACAAGTACACTTAAGATATGTAAATATTCCATTCAAACCACTCCTTAGAATGCTGTATCCCAAATAGTGTTTGCAGACAGCCCGAAAATTATTGCATATAAGTTTCAAAGCAGCTTCTAACGCGTGTTGTCTGGGATGAGGCATCAAAAAAGCTCCCGCCATCATGGCAGGAGCTTGTCCGTTATATCGTTTTCTTCATTGTACGGTGCGGGATTCCTGCATCCATAAATTCTTCAGAGATCACCTTATAGCCCAGTTTTTCATAAAAAGGTATGGCCTGAGTCTGGGCATTTAATTTTAAGGCAGACAATCCTTGTTTCAAAGCATGTTCCTCAATTTTATCCATTATTGCTTTTCCGGATCCGCTCTTGCGGTGTTCCTTCAATACGCAAATTCTTTCCACTTTGCCATTGCCGTCAACGGTACGAAACCTTCCGGCACCTGCTGGCATGCCATTATTATAAAGCACAAAATGGACTGCTTCGTCCTCGAACTGATCGATTTCCTCTTCTTCAGGAACATTTTGCTCGCTGACAAAAACGTGTTTCCTTACTGAGAAAGCATCTAGCAGTTCTTGCTCAGATGATACAACTTTTACTTCCATTTCACTATTCCTTTCCTAGCCTGAATGTTTCATATACGGTCCAAGAACCATTTTCCAGCTGATACAGAAGGTGAAAACGATCTATAACCTCTTCATGATTCACGGGCTGCATCCTTAAGCTTCCATAAACATCTGAATGCTCATCATTGGAGAGTTTTTGCCCGATGGTAATATGTGGGACAAAATTATATTCGGGTGTTTCTCCGCTAATATGATCATTTAGTTCAATATGTAACTCTTCGAGCTGTGCTGAAGGCTCAATTTTGAAATAAATCACATTGTTGACAGGCTGGAAAGAGCTGATTTTTGATGCATTTATTTGAAATGGGTCGTGTTTCTTAGCTATTTGATAAAGCGTTTCTGTCAGCTGCTTTATTTCTTCTTCAGATGCTTCAAAGCGCGATCTTAAAGTTATATGCGGAGAAATTAGAGCATAATGCGGGTCATACCGCTTTCTATAAGAATTGGCCAAATCCTGCAGCTTTTTTGACGGGAAAATAACGATGCCGTAATTAGTCTCCATACAACAACCTCCATGTTTATTAATAATTTTTATAATTTGCAGGTTAACTTAAATGAAAAACACTATGTTGAACTATTATAGCAAATTTTCTAAATTCACTATATAATTATACCTTTTTTCACAATAAAAAGCAGTGAGCTTAGGTAATCTTTTTATAGCGGAGTATAGTTCTTTTTACTCAATTTCCAGTTAAAACATAAACTTTAATGCCCTTTTTAAATCAGGCTGCCAGTATGTCCATGTATGATCTCCATCGAATTCATCATAGAAGTAAGGAAATTTCCTTTGCTTAAACAAATTGGAAAGATCCCGGTTTGGAGTAAGAAAATCTTTCTCTTCCCCTCCTGTGGTTTTTACAGATGTCTCGCCTTTCCCGATAACATGATAAATATTAAGAAGGTGAGGATGGGTAAATTCCTTTACTGCTTCTGAAACGGAGTTATCAACATAAGGTGATTGAAGAATTAACCTCCCGAAAGTATTAGGGTATTGAAGGGCCGCCATTAAGGAAACAGTTGCAGCAAGGGAATCTCCCATAAGTGCTCGTCCCATTCCCATTTGATAGGTAGGGAATTCCCGGTCAAGATATGGAACCAGTTCATGTGCAAGAAAACGGATATATGCATTATGCTGTCCGCCGTCCGGATGATATTTCTCCCATCTGTCCTTGACGTTTTTATAAGGGACACCAACAATAATGATGTTTTCGATTTCTTTTCCATCTAATAATTCATCTGCGATGCGCCCGACTCTTCCCAGCTGGAAGTAATCTTTCCCGTCCTGAGCTATAACAACAGTGTATTTATATAAAGGTGAGAAGGAGGCGGGTAAATAAATGAGCAGTTCAACTTCTTCACCCAGTTCTTTGCTTTGAATGCTGATATCCTGTATTGATCCTCTAGGGTAATCCATAATGTCTGTTCCTCCGTTTAGTCTTTATGTAAGAGTTTACATGATGATTTTATCATATATATATAGGAATTGCTTTTTACTTGCATTCTCATTCATAGACCGGAATGCAATTTTATTGGAGTAAGTAAGTTTCCATATCATAATACAGCTAGGAATCATTTGACAATTCTAATAAGGTTTATGTTAGTATATAATTGATAAAATCTAATCTTTAAAAGGGGGAAATAGGATGAAAAAGAGAAGTATATTCCTAGCCACAGCTCTTCTGTTAGCGCTTTCTATGGTTCTTGCAGCCTGCGGCGGCGGAAAAGATGAAGGCGGCGGAGATGGAGAAGGCGGCGCAGACAAGCCTAAGTTCATGAGCATCGTGACTGGTGGAACAGGCGGTACATACTATCCGCTGGGCGGATCATTCGCTGAGATTATTTCTGATGCAACAGGCATTGATACAAATGCTGAAGTTTCAGGTGCATCTGCAGAAAACATGAACACACTGAAAGATGGCAACGCAGAGATTGCTTTCTCTCAAACTGACATTGCTTCATATGCGCAAGAAGGTAAATTAATGTTTGAAGGTGCAGCGGTTGACAATGTAAGTGCGATCGGCACACTTTATCCGGAAACGATCCAGATCGTTACTACTGCAAAATCTGGCATTAAATCTGTTGAAGACTTAAAAGGCAAAAAAGTTTCAATCGGAGCGCCTGGTTCAGGAACTGCTGCAAACGCAGAACAGATTCTTGAAGTGCATGGAATCAAATTGGATGACATCCAAAAACAGGACCTTTCTTTTGATGAGTCAACTGCCGGAATCCAGGATGGCAATATTGATGCTGCATTCGTTACAGCCGGAACACCTACAGGTGCTGTAGAAGGACTTTCTGCAACTGAAGATGTTGTGATTGTTCCGATTGAGCAGGATAAAATTGATGCATTAATTGAGAAATATCCTTACTATGTGCAGGATGAAGTGCCATCTGGAACATATAAGCTTGCAGAAGCTGTACCGACAGTAGCAGTACAGGCAATGCTTGTTGTTTCAAATGACCTTTCAGATGATGTAGTTTATGATATTACGAAAGCAATCTTTGAAAACCTTGATAAAGTTACACATGCCAAAGGAAAAATGATTAAGGCTGAAAATGCTGTTAAAGGTACTGGTATTGAACTGCACCCTGGTGCTAAAAAATACTTTGACGAAAAAGGCTTTAAAGCTGAATAATCTTTCACTAACATAATCGAATGATGAAATCTGGCCGGCTGTAAAACCTGATAAGGTTATTGCGCCGGTCAATTAATTTTTAAAATGAAGTGGCAATCTATTGTAAAAGCTGACAAATTTTTTTAGGTGGAGGTTTCATGAACTTTAATAAGCCAGGGTATAAAAAGGCGTTCCTGGCACTCCTCGTAATCATAACCATTGCAATCATGTTCTTCATACCCATTAAGCAGGCAGTTGTTTTTGAGTATCAAAACAAAGGAAAGGTGATTGCTTATTTCCCTATTAAAGAGGACAGAACATTTAAGATAAAGTATACACATTCCATCCACCTTACTGATGTTGTAGAAAGCTATACCATAACCGGAGATGGAAGTATTAAATTGTTCGAACTCATGTATGAGGATTTTGCCATTGGCATGCCTGAAAATGCTTCAGATGGAGAAACATTTGAACAAAAGAACGGCAAATATTATATTAAGAATATGAAAAGGGTTTTTCCTTCATTTGACTTAAGGCTGGGTAAGGTCAGAGCCAATCACAGATTGATTTTGCAAGGCCGGGAATATGTCCTTACAGATTATATCGAACCTGGTACATGGGTACGAATAAAGGCGAAAAAGATAAACTTAATCGAGGTGTTGAAAGGAGTGAATATCCTTGGAAAATAAAGGAGAAACATTATCTCTTGAGGAACAGCAGAAATTGCTGGAGAAATACGATCCAGAGGCTGGTACAAGGAAATTAGGAGGAGTATTAGGCTGGATCGTCTTTTTTGGGCTTTTGGCATTTTCGCTTTTCCATTTATATACAGGGGTTTTCGGGATGCTTACAGCCCAGCTGCAGCGTTCGATTCATTTAGGTTTTGCATTAGCCCTAATCTTTCTATTATTCCCTGCAAGGAAGAAAGACAGGGGACGAAAGCATAAGGTTGCCTGGTACGATATCATTTTAGCTATACTGGGTATTGCTGTAGGAGCTTATTGGCCACTTTTTATTGATGAAATTGTCATGAGGGCAGGCCGTCTGACCGAGATTGATTTTTATGTAGGTCTAATTGCAGTTCTTCTGGTTCTGGAAGCGACCAGGCGTGCGGTTGGTCTTCCCATCACCATTATTGCCGTCATTTTTCTTGCCTATGCGATGTTCGGGCCATATATGCCGGCATTTTTGGCGCACCGGGGTCTTGATTTAGAAAGATTGGTGCAGACCATGTTCTTTACGACCGAGGGAATTCTGGGTACCCCTTTAGGCGTATCTGCTACGTTTATTTTCCTATTCTTGTTATTTGGTTCGTTCCTGGTAAAAACGGGGGTTGGCCAGTATTTTAATGATTTGGCGGTATCCATCGCTGGAAAGAGAACAGGCGGACCGGCGAAGGTTGCCATATTCTCAAGTGCACTGCAGGGAACAATTAGCGGAAGTTCTGTAGCTAACGTAGTAACTTCAGGCTCATTTACCATCCCTATGATGAAAAAGCTTGGCTACAAAAAAGAATTCGCTGGCGCAGTTGAAGCGACTGCTTCAACCGGCGGCCAGATTATGCCTCCAATCATGGGTGCTGCTGCCTTCTTAATGGTTGAGTTTATTGGCGGCGGAATTACATATTGGGATATTGCAAAGGCAGCAGCAATTCCTGCGCTTCTATATTTTGCAGGAGTCTGGATCATGACTCACTTCGAAGCGAAACGTGTAGGTCTTAGGGGCCTTAAAGACGAAGAGATGCCTAACCGCAAAGAAGTTATGAAGAAGATTTATTTGCTGCTGCCGATTTTAGCAGTTATCATCCTGCTGATGAGCGGAATGAGCGTAATACGTGCTGCTCTTTGGTCAATTGTCATTACGGTTGCAGTAAGTATGATCAGCAAGGAAACACGTATTGGATTCAGAGATGCAATCGATGCTTTAGTTGATGGTGCACGCACAGCTTTGGGCGTTGCTGCAGCAACAGCTGCGGCAGGTATTATTGTTGGGGTAGTTGTAAAGACAGGTCTTGGATTAAAGATGGCGAATGGCCTTCTTGATCTTTCCGGCGGGCTGTTGATTCCTACTTTGATGCTGACAATGGTTGCAGCAATTATCCTGGGAATGGGATCACCAACAACGGCAAACTATGTTATTACATCAACAATAGCCGCCCCGGCAATCATTCTCCTGGGTGTACCTGATTTATCTGCTCACTTATTTGTATTCTACTTCGGTATTGTGGCAGATGTCACACCTCCAGTTGCTCTTGCAGCATTTGCCGCAGCTGGAGTATCTGGCGGAGATCCGATAAAGACAGGCGTAACAGCATCCAAGCTTGCCATCGGGGCTTTTATTATCCCATACATGTTTGTCCTGTCACCGGAGTTATTGATGATCGATACCACCTGGTATTACTTAATCTGGGTAGTATTCACCGCTTTAGCAGGTATGATGGCAATTGGCGCGGGTGTAATTGGCTACTGGCTGCGTAAGTTGAATATTTTTGAAAGACTGCTTGGAATTGCAGGAGGCCTGCTGCTTATTTACCCTGAAGGGGTTACTGATATTATAGGATTAGGTATCTTTATCCTGTTAATTGCATTGCAGGTTTTCATAAAAAAAGACGATCAGGCCAAGCCGCAAACAGCTTAATCTGTTAAAAAAAGTTTACGCGCTTGATTCAGAAATTTCCCGAAGTATAAAAATAAATTTAAAGCAAAAAGGAAGGATGCTCATATGAGATCCTTCCTTTTTGCTTCTGTTTGCCGGGGATGTCAAGCTCCTTGGTCGCTATGGCCGATAGAAAGTGTGGCACTGACATAATCTTCTTCACTGCTGGTTAATAGAACAGTGAATGTACCGGGTTCATCGCCTTCATATACTTCTTCACTGAGGGTGTCTTTTAATAGTTTGCTTTTATACTCAATGATTTCACGCTGGTTATTATCTTCTTTAACTCTGTTAACTTCCTCAGCATCTTTCGGAATCCTTTTTTCGATAAATGCAAGAACCTCTTCATTACTCATCTCTTTTTCCATATCCTCAAATTGCAGCTCAATATTAACTGCGCGATGGGTTTTAAACTCTACCAGCATACTGTCTCCATTAAAGCGGGCTATCTCCTCGTTGTTTTTATTTTCACCATAAGCCTCTGTGAAAAGGTCTCGAGTGTCTCCCAAGCCAACTTCTTCAGTTATTCTTTTGTTTTCTTCGGGTGTTTCTTCCGTTTCTGCCCGCTGTTCTTCCGTAGAAGGGTTGTTTTTGTCTTCCTCCTCTACAATTTGCTCTTCAGTCTGATTACAGCCTGCCAGTATAAGGCTGCCTGCAAACAATGCAGTAATGAAAGATAATGAGCTAGATTTCATAAAATCCTTCCTTTCCTAATCATGTGGAATTTAAGGGTCCATTCCCAGTTAGGGAATATATACCCCAAAGGGAGCAGAATAATCGGGAAGGAATCATAATAAAAAGCCGTATTTCTTCTGTGAAATACAGCCTTGATGGATGAAGTGAATTTGTCCTTTAGCTGATCTGGCGAGCTTTCTTTTCGGGCAAAATGGACATAATATGATTCAAATTAAAGATACGCATTTGTTTTCTATATAAACAATAGGCTAAAATCGTACTGCCTCGAAGTTCTTTGATTAATATTTTTCTTTGTGAAAATGAATTGCGTTTGGAGAGATAAATGATTTCCACAGGCTTTCTCTCTTCCATAGCACGATAAAGAATTCCTTTCATAGAGAAATCCCTCCTTACGTTTATTTACATTATAAACGAACATGCGTTCCTAATCAAGTGAAATACGAAAATTTGTTCGCATAAAAAAAGACCTCAAAAATGAAGTCTTTTAAATAATCTTTAAACCCTTATCTTTTAAGTGATTGAGAAGGACAGTTCCATATTGTATGGCATAGCCTAAAAAGATGGCTACTAACAAAGTACCCAATCCGACCGGACCGCCTAAGAGAAGGCCAATGGCCAATGCTAAAAATTCATTAATAATACGTGCAGTCTTCATACTGATATTGAGCCTTTTGGCAGTTGCGATCATTAATCCATCAATGGGGCCGCTGAATAATTGCGGGCGGATATAGATAGATACTCCGAAGCCCAGAAGGATAATACCAGTAAAGAAGGCAAGTATCTGATAGGGATAGTGTGTAACGGTGAAGCCGCTAAAAACAAGCTCCATCCAAAAATCGATCCCCAGACTCGCTAAAATGGTTCCAATAAATGATTTAAACTGCGGTTTTTCCCAGGAGAGTATGGCATTGAAAAATATAAGGGAAGCCGTAACCAGGAATGACCATGTTCCAATGGTAAGACCGAACTTATTGAAAAGCCCAACATAAACAGTGTCCCAGGCACCTGCACCTAGATTGGATAAGATGATTAGTGAAACACCGAGAGTGAGAATTAAATAGCCTGCAATTATTTGAATGAATGTAGTGTATTTAGTCATGTAGAATCCTCCCCAATACATATTACAGCATTTAAATAATTACTCAAGGGGAAGAAGATGTCCAATAGATTCCATGTGGAAAAATATAGAAAAACAGCTCCCGTAAACGGGAGCTGGTCAATGATAATTATACCTTAATATCAATTTTTGCGTTTTTCTTCAATTCTTCTACATGCTTAACGAGCATTTCCTGCTGTTTTTGCTGTTCGAGCTGCTGTTTGATCTGCGGTTTTACTTCTTCCAATTTAGGGGGCTCCTGTCCTTCAGCACCACCCTGGCTTGCATATTCCTCATAGAATTTTTGAATTTCAGCATCTGTAACATTCTCAGGTTTAATCTCGCCTTCGATGTATTTCGTATATTTAATATTGTTGGCAATTTCCGTCTCTAATGAATCGGGATTAAGGCCAGCCTGTTTCATTGCTGTTTCAAATTCCTTATCATTCTTGAATTGTCCTTTTGTTTCTTCGAGCTGCTTTTTGACTTCTTCATCAGAAGCTTTATAGCCTTTTTTATCAGCCTCCTGGAGAAGAAGCGTCTGGCCCACTAGACTGTCAAGTGTCTGCTTCTTAATTTTCTCTGCAGCATCTTTTGTAGTAGGGTCTTGTCCCATTTGCTGATACATCATTTGTGAAGAAGTAAGCACACTGTTATACTCACGTCCAAGAATTTCCTGGTCATTCACAATTGCAACTGTCTTTTTTTCATCAAGCTTTTGCTTATCCATTTTCTTTTGCATTTCTTCCATTTGCTTTTGCTGGTCCTGCTGATCGGTTTCAGCTGTTTTCGGTTCTTCTTTTTTATCTGCACTCTTGCTTTTATCGTCAGCTCCACAAGCAGCTAAAACGGCAGATATTAATACTAGTAAAAAGGGATACATTAGTTTCTTCATTGATATTTCTCCTTCCGTAACCCTGTATAGTTTGATTCAACTAACAAATGAATCATATAGAGGGCATTATAAAGCATATAATCATAAAAAGATACCTTTAAGGTACAAAAGCCGAATTTGTAAAGGGAATGTAATCTGGTTATAAAGCTCTTAACCTGATAGTTTCTGGATGAAATATAGGTATTGACTTTTATGTAGTAGTGAAGTATATTTTATATTGTCCCCAATAGAGGGAAATATTCATAACGATTCCGTAGCTCAGCTGGGAGAGCGCTACCTTGACAGGGTAGAGGTCGCTGGTTCGAACCCAGTCGGAATCATCTGTTAAAAGCCTAGAGCCTCAACGGTTCTAGGCTTTTTCTTTATTCTTAAAAATATAGAGTAAACCCCAATTGTTGACGAATTGTTGACGAAATTTTTAAATGCTATTTTTTTGCCGTGTAAATATTGAGTCTAATTTGTTAGCTGCTTCTTGATCTGCAGTTTGTAAAGCATGACCATATGTATCCATGGTTATACGGATATTGGAATGACCAAGTCTCTCTGAAATAATTTTTGCGTGAACACCCTGATTTATTAATAGGGTTGCTGAAGTGTGTCTCAGATCATGTAACCTGATAAATCGGACCCCAGCCCTGTTGGTAAATCGTCTCCACCAGGTAGTAGGCGTAGTGGGATAATAGTGTTTTCCGTTTTCATTGCAAAAGACAAATTCATGCTCATGTTCAATCCACAAATCTCTCATACGCATTTTTTCTTTTTTCCAGTGTATATAGTATTTTTTAAGCTCTTCGACCATCATAGGTGGCAAAGAAATAACACGTTTTGAATTCCTGGATTTTGGACCTTTTAAAATCGGCCTTCCACCAGTACCTCGACTAATAATCTGTTTGATTTGAATAATACCCTTCTCCAAGTCTATATGAGACCATTCCAGCCCTAATAATTCACCCCTTCTTAATCCAGCAGCAAGTGCAAGAGAAGTAAATACACGCCAGTGTATTGGTTCATCCTGGACTGCATCAAACAATACTGCTACCTCATTCTCATTATAAACGTTGATTTCTTTCTCTAGAATACCTCGCTGGCTAGGTTTGCTGACATCTGCTGCAGGGTTATATTTAATAATCTTCCAATCTGCAGCTCGCTGTAGAATGTTTCTAAGGACACGATATACATATTGAGCAGTGGAGACAGCCATAGGACTGCCATCTACTTTTTTTAATTGAGATAAAAAGTTAACGATATGAATCGGCTTTATCTGATCTAGTCGCATATGGCCAAGAGTGGGGAGGATGTGGTTTTTAAAGTGGGTGAGGTACACATCCAATGTTTGTTCACTTAGCCCACCTTTTTCGGCGTATTTTTTTTGCCAGTCTTTTACGAACTCTGCAAGAGTCATTTTTTCAGGAGAAATGTACTCGCCTGACTCAATTTCCATTTGGAACTTCACTAACTCTGACTGTAAGTAGTCATTTAATTTCTTTTTTGTTTTTAATAAAGATTGATCCTTTATTCGTATGGTTTTGGTTTTCTTCTTTCTTTTGCCTTTTGAATCATAACCGACCTCTACAACAAGCATAAAAGAGTTTGTTCCTCGTTTTTGAACGCTTGCCATTATTTTATCCTCCTTATTAATTTTATCAAGATTTTTGATGAGGGAATATATGTTCTGTTTGGTGTTATAATAAAAATGCCTAGCTCAACAGGCAACTTTTTAGGTGGATATTCAATTCTCTGTTCTAAAAAATAATTCCTAATGGTAATATTTAATTGAACGAATAATATGGAGTGAAGTAGTATGCTTACTGATTTTGATATCAGGGCGAAATTAATTGAAAAAATTCATAAAGAAAACCGTGGCAAACACTACAGGGTAATTGAAGAACTAGTTATTTGCGACGGATTGGCCCGTGCTGATGTTGCATTAGCAAACGGAATTTTTCATGGTTTTGAAATAAAGAGTGATCATGATAGCCTGGAGAGATTAGCAAATCAAATAGAATGCTATGATAAAACGTTTGATAAAAATACAATTGTTGTGGGTCAAAAATTCGAAGATCGAATTGCTGACTATATCCCTTCACATTGGGGTATACAAGTAGCATATGTAAATAGGTATGGTACTATTTCAATTAAGAAAATTCGATCAACCAAAATGAATAAAAAGATCTCTTTACACAATCTCTTAGACCTGCTCTGGAATGTTGAGTTAAGGTCTTACCTTAAAGAAAATAAGGTAAGAGGTTATTCAAAAAAAGACAGAACAGGTCTCAAAGAGATGGCAATTGAAAACATTACATTTAAACTATTAAAGGATTATACGAGAGAGACCCTAAAAACTAGGACCGGTTGGAGAGAAGATCTACCATGAGAGTAATATGGTGATTCTCATCTATTGATACCCAGCTTTGAAGATTACCTGGTCCAGTTGTTTCCCCTGAGAATCTATCATAAATCTCAGTGTCTCCCCATGAGAAGTCTGGACCCTTAAAGTGTCCGGACTTTTCAATTATTGCTTTACATCCTTCTAGCACTTTATCAATTTTCAACCCCCCTTTTTTTAGAGTCAGGCCTTTATAGATGAAATATTCATTTTCCGCTGCATAGCGGATCTTGAAGGACATCTGCATTCCGGGAATAAATTCGAAGTAGGAATAATGTGAAATTGTATAATCAGAAAAAATCGGTGCAATGTCTTTTTGCATTAAAGCTTTTCGGATGTTTTCGAATAATATCTTTTCAAACCTTTGAATGGATACTAGTTCCTCTTTAGGTACATTAAGAGTTTCAGGGATCGATCCACTGGCAATGATAATTCGCCTGAATGAGGCAAGTTTAGGAATAGTAGAAAGAGTACTTTTTAACACAAAAATCTGTGTATTCAATGTGTCATTATTAATATACTGTGCGTCAAGTATAAGATCACAATTTGAAAGTTCAATCTCTCTCAATATGTCAGAGAAAGAAAAATCAAAGTCTGGATCGGAAAGCTCATTTGTTGTAACTCTAATCGCTATTCCGTTAGCAGAAATTTCTTTAACCTTTGCAACTTTTTCAGAATCGTCAGAAACATGTACCACTGGAATCATATCGGTCAATACATCATCCATAATGCATTTATCAATGAGCTCGAAATATTTTTCATTATCGATTTCTAGGGCAGCATGCAAGTCAAAGTAGAACTTCCTACTTTTCCAAGCCCTTGTTATATCTGAGAACTTAGAAACAGTATCTGGTGCAACTTCAAATAAAGGAACAATTTTGTCTTTTACATCATCCTTTAATTGAGTTAGTGCATCCTTTTCTCCTGCTTTACACCTTAAAATTGGTACATACAACATTGAAAATCCCCCATTTTGTTAATATTTTTATATTAACAGGAGTAATTAGGTTAAATATAAATGCTGTTCATGCAGTCCCTAACTTCCTGGAATTTTGTTTAATTTCCAATAGAATTCCATGAAATATATGTTCGTTTAAAGTTGAAAAGAAAAGCCCAAAAGGGCCAATCATTGAATCTCTGAGCTATAAATTTTCCAATGGTAATTCAAATCGAAGTCCCCACGTGATTCTAAGGTGCCTTTGATTGTAACACTATCACCTGGTTTTAGATCGGTGAGGAGATTACTCGTAAAATCTGCAACAAAAACATTATAAGCTTCGTTACCTGATGTACTAACATCATCCCACGTTTGACCGGTGTACTCTCCTGCACCTAATACCCAAATTTGTGAAGAACCTATTTCCATTATAGTGCCTGACCAAGTTACTTCTTGACCGTATAGGTAATTATCCCATGTAGGCTTTTTTTCTTCACCGAGTTCTTTATAATTATTTATGAACTCTGGGAAGTTATTGAGAGAGTCAATAGTTTTCTGTTGTTGCTCGGATATTTGTTTTTCGGTGTCACTCGGTTCTTCTGCTTTTTCATTAACTTCATCAGTAGGCTTGTTTACCGGCTCTTTAGTTTCCTCTGTACCTGAACATGCCCCTAAGATAAAGCTTAGAGATAGAACAGAGATAACTAGTAAAAACTTGTACTTCATCTTATCCAATCTCCTTTTTAATAAATTTATGTATTTATGGATTAATTACCCATCAATACTCAATATAAAAACACGCAAATCTACGTGTCACATGGTTTGGTTTTATGGAAAAAACTATCTATTGTTTAAATTTTTTTAAGTGAGCAAGTTCTCTTGGCACACCATATATTTCAGCAATTTCATAGATTGAAAGATGTGAATCTTCATATTCACTTAGACTTTCGTCTGGAAGTAACAACTCTACAGCGAATTGACTTGCTTGCCTTTCGTATTTGCTTTCTGGAAAGAAAGTATTCTTTTTTAGGAATGAAGCATTATGTTTGGGGTGAAGAACCGAGTGACCTAATTCATGTCCCATGACAAAATTACGGACTTTGCCCAAATTGTTATTTATGAAAATAAATTTATTTTTTCTTTCATATTTGTACATTCCCTGGACTTCATCCGTAAAATCCCATGGTACGACATGGACACCAAGTTTCTCAGCGATTAGAAAAGGATCTCTTGTCTTGAATTTCTTAATTAATCGTTGAACTTCAGCAACAATTAAATCCTTCATCTAATCAGTCCTGATTATCACGATATTTCTTTGGAATATACTTTTTGTTAATCCTGGTGGCTTGTCTAATTGCATATTCCATGGCATCCATGATTGATTCCTTTGCTTCCTCGCTAATTGGTTCCCCCATTAACATATAGCCATCGTCTTCAGAAAGGTCTTGACGAATTTTCTCCATTCTTTTTGCGATGTCTTTTTCGTCTTTTGTGGAAGATGTGCTTTTTGTTGATGTTTCTTCCAAGTAACCTGCTACTTTCATTAATTGATCGTAATCCGTCTTTAGAGCTTCTGCAATTTTCTTTATTGTCGTTGGCTTTGGTACTCCTCTTTTTCCTGTCTCTATTCTCGATAATTGAGCAGCGCTGATTTCAGAATAAAGAGCAACCTGATTTAAGGTTAGGTTTTTTGATTCTCTAATTTTCTTTATATATGTTCCGAATTCAGTCATAAGAAATCATCCATTCAACATTAATTTCCATCGATAACTTTATATTAGAGTGTAGCATTACCAAAAGGCAATAAACTTAAAAAAAATATGATAAAAAGTATTGTCTTTTGGTAAAATTGGTGATATTTTATTACCATAAGGTAATGACTTAAAGGGAAAAGAGGTGATAACTTGACTAATTCAACAGATATCATTGTGAGAGCAGAATTCTTAAAAAAGTATTTACTTGAAAAAAATATGTCCGAAAGCAAATTTGCAGAAACTATTGGTGTAGCTCATAGTACAGTTAATCGTGTTTTAAATGGTAAAAGAAATCCTGGTAGTAAGTTTATTGCTGGTGTATTAAAGAACTTTCAGGATTTAAGCTTTGAAGAAGTTTTTTCTTATAAACATGAATTACCAAAAGGTAATAACAGGTACACAGCCTAATGAAGGCAAGCCAGACAATTTTAATTATTGAGGTGCAAAAAATGGATCTCAAAAAGCTAATAGCTCAGGATCATTTCAAAGTGCAGCGAAAAACACTCACAGCTCAGGAAGTGGCTGATTATATTGGTGTCCATCCTGACACGATTTATACGATGGTCCGAGAAAAGCAAATCCCCCATTTCCGGGTTAGGCGAAGAATTTTCTTTTCTCTGGAAACGATCAATGCCTGGATGCGTGACCAAGAACAAAAAAGTCTGGAGGCGATGTAAATGAATCAACTGCAGCCTATTTGCCAGAGAGGTAAGCGAGTATTAACTACCACTCAGCTTGCAGAAGCTTTTGGAACAGAAGCAAAAATTATTAACCGTAACTTTCAAAGAAATGCAGATCGGTATGTTCAAGGCAAGCATTATTTTGCCTTATCCGGAGAAGAATTACGAGAATTCAAAGGGTCACGTCAATTTGACGACAGCCTTAAATTTACTTCTATTCTCTATCTTTGGACCGAAAAAGGAGCTTGGCTTCACGCTAAATCACTTAATACTGAGCAGGCATGGGATGCTTACGAAAGGCTGGTCGATGAATACTACACCATTAAAGAAGACATTGTTCCTCTTTCAAAAGATCAGGCTCTTGTCACGGTGTTGAGAACAACTGCAGATCTTATGGAGGATACTCAAATCATTAAAGCTGAACAACACAAAATCAGAAAGCTTGTCTATGAAATTGATCATAAAGTTGAAGAGCATATCACTCTTAGCAGTGGCGAACAACGCCGTGTGCAGAAAGGAATTGCTCAAAAGGTATATGAGCTAGAAAGTAATCCAGATTTCCGATCAAAGCTCTTCAGGGAACTACATCGGGAAATAAAGGATCGTTTTGGTGTAGCAAGCTACAAAGACATTAAGAGAAAGGAACTTCAATCAGCTCTCAGCTACATAGAAAACTGGTTTCCTAGAAAAGTTTCATGAGCGAAGGCACCGAACGAAGCTGCCAGGCTCAAAAAAATTCGGTGCACTTCCTTTCATCTATTAATTTTAATAGCAATCTATTAATTTGTCGGTTCCATACTGGAACCTTTCCAAATTGGAACATAGAAGGGAGGGAGAAAGGATTGACTTTCGGCGCAGTATTGAAAGCATGCCGGGAGCGAGCAGGTCTTACCCAGGAGGAAATCGCAGAGAAACTTCATCGTTCACGGAGTTGTATTTCAAAATTTGAAACAGATAAAAAAACATTAGATGTCGCTACTTTAATCAAGTGGGCAGATGTTACCTCAGCTAAAGATGTGGCATGTGCCATTGTGACAGGGGTAGATCCAGTGATGATATTGCAGCAGTTAATGCCGTTGATAGGAGGAATAATCCAATGGTTCTAACCAGAAAAGAGAAGCTGGAACAATTGATTAAGAAATTAAAGAGCCAAGGAGTAAAGATTGATTGGGCAGTTAGAATACGTACTTCAAAGGAGGGTTCTTAAGTGGACTTGGGCTATGTCCTAGCTATGATTTTTGGAACCTACTTTATTTTTATCATGGGAATTTTAATTGGAGATTTTACTTCAAATCAAAAAGAAAAGCAGTAAGCTCACCACAGCTCACTGCCACTAAATATCGATATGCTTATTCTACCACCACTAGAATAGGGCGGCAAGAATCTTTGTTCCTGCCGCGATAAGTCGGAACAAATATCTACCATTCCCCCATCATCTACGTTTCGGCTTATCGCGGTGTGAATAAAGCACCTAATACATAGAGAGGAGGATAAAAATGAATCATCCTATGATTGACCAAATAGAGCGGTCCGGATATCCGAATATGGTAACACAGCCTGAACATGTAGGATTCGATTATTTTGGTGACGAAATCCTTGATGGTGACGACATAGTGGAATATGACGGTGAAATCATCTTGAAGGACAACTTGGATCGGTTCTTAACAGAAGTGATGGAATTTGAATTTAGAACAGCATAAAAAATGACTCCTGTTGGCGCAGGAGTCGGTAATGATTGGCTAATTATTTTGTACCGTCATTTTAGCATATAGGCTCTTGACGGTAAAGGGGGGACTAGAATTGGCGCTAAACAATGCAGTTCCTACAAAGGATATGAGCCGGTACGAATGGCTGCAAGAACGGGCTAAAGGAATCGGCGGGAGTGACGCTGGAATCATTCTTGGAGTTAATAAATTTCGTACACCTTTTGAACTTTGGCTTGAAAAAACAGGCCAAGTCGAACCACAGGAAACTGATAATGAAGCAATTTACTGGGGAAATCAAATGGAAAATGTGGTTGCCAAGGAGTTTGAAAAGCGTACAGGTAAAAAGGTACGCCGAACAAATTTCATGTACAGCCATTCCAAGTATCCATTTATTAAAGCAAACGTTGACCGTTTAGTTGTTGGAGAATCAGCGGTTTTGGAATGCAAGACAGCCAGTGCGTATCTCGCTAAAGAGTGGGAAGGCGAAGAAGTTCCGGCAAGCTACCTTGTGCAGCTCCAGCATTATCTAGGAGTGACTGAAAAGGAAAAGGGTTATATCGCTGTTCTTATCGGTGGCAACAAGTTCATCTGGAAGGAAGTAAAGCGAGACCAGGAGCTTATCGATATGATTTTCAATGCTGAAAAGCACTTTTGGGAATTTCACGTACTGAAAGGGCATGCTCCGGTGTTAGATGGATCCAGTGCAGCTGAGAAGTATTTAAAAGAGAAGTACGCTTGTGCTGTGAAGGATAAAGAAATGGTCCTTCCATCTGATTATAAAGACTTGCTGGTTCAATATGAGAAAGTGAAATCTGATGAAAAGCTGATTAAAACAGCAAAAACCGAAATTGAAAACAAATTAAGAGAAGTATTGAAGGATGCTGAAACAGGTATTACTGATCAATTTATTGTCACTTGGAAGAATCAGAGTAGAAAAAGTGTGGATTCGAAAGCACTGAAAGAAAAGTTTCCGGACATTTACAAAAAAGTTTTGAAAGAATCCTCGTTCCGAAAATTTGCTGTAAAGGAGATTAATTGATGGCGACTAATACAGAATTGAAAAATCAATTAGCTAATAGGCAGGAGACAGCAGCAAAGCAGGTATCAGCTCAATCACTTGGACTTAAAAGTTTATTAAATACGCCAACAATGCAAAAGAAATTTGAGCAGGTATTGGCCAATAAAGCTCCTCAATTTATGGCATCCGTTCTTAATTTATATAACGGAGATCCTGGTCTAAGAGAAGCTGAGCCTATGTCCATAGTATCCAGTGCAATGGTTGCTGCATCTCTCGATTTACCAGTTGATAAAAATTTAGGTTACGCCTGGATTGTTGCTTTTTATGATTCTAAAAAGGGGTATAAGACAGCACAGTTCCAGCTGGGATACAAAGGATACATTCAGCTGGCATTAAGAAGTGGCCAGTACAAGGCCATAAATGTAATACCGGTATATGAAGGAGAACTCCTAAAGTGGAATCGTCTAACGGAGGAAATTGACCTTGATTTGGATGCCAGGAAAAGTGATAAGGTCATCGGTTATTGTGGCTACTTTAGGTTGGTCAATGGCTTTGAAAAAACGGTTTATTGGACCCGAGATGAGGTCGAGGCGCACAGGATTAAGCATAACAAGGCAAAAGATAAGAAGTCACTTAATAATGTTTGGCGTACTGATTATGATGCCATGGCAATGAAAACAGTTCTTAGGAACATGTTAGGCAAATGGGGTATCTTGTCCATCGATATGCAAAAAGCATTCTCAGAAGACGAGCAGGAGCGTGAGGTAAAAGATATTACGGATGAGGCTAATGAGTTTGATGAGCCAATTCAGTACGACTCTCCAAGCAAGCAAGAGCATGTATCAGATGAAGAGCCTGAAATTATTGACACGGATCAAAAGAAGAAAAAAACTAGCAAAAATATGTCCGCCCAGGAATCATTGGACATAGATTTTGAAGATGCAGAGTAACAAAACAAATATCCTCCTTCCAGCATGGATCTGGGAGGAGGCTAAAGATAAAGAACACTTGAAAATGCTTGTTTTAGAGTATATGCGGCGGTATCCGGATTACAAAGTAAAAGGGGTTAAAAACGGATTTGCTGTCTGTGAGAGGGAGTGAGTCACATGCTTGTTAAGACCATTCGTATACCAAACGGAGATGTATTTTCAAAGTATTTTATATTCAAATGTGATAGATGCGATGAAACTATCGGGGAATCTGATCCACACATACCAGAGGAGCAAAAACATTATTGTTGGGAATGCAGTTTCATTTTAGGAAAGATAACGGAAGTGGAGTTCCTAAAATGTTCAGGGGTGTCCGTACCAAATTCTCATGCTTCGGTAATTGATGGGGAAATCTTGATATGGATAGGCAGTAAACCACCCTGGGAGCAGACAAATAAGGATATTAGGAGCTCCGGTAAATATAAAGAATGGCGAACTTTGGTTTTGGAAAGAGACAAATACACATGTCAGCATTGTGGGCAAGTTGGGGGAGAGTTAAACGCTCATCATATAAAACCGTTTGCTAAATATGAGAATTTAAGATTCGAAGTTTCAAATGGTCTAACCTTATGCGTGCCATGTCATAAAAATGTCCATAGGAAGTAGGTGATACGGTGCCCGAAAGTTATCCATTTCCGACCTATTCAGGATTATTAGAGCCGAAACATTACAAAAAAATTGGATCAGCATTGTGGCTTTTTCTCTGGTGCGTCAGCTCCACTACAAAAGAAATTGAACGAGATGGAGTAACCTGGGGCATCGTGTTAGGAAATAAGCCATTAAAACGCTCCGAGTTGGCAGAACCTTTTGGAGTGAGCGAAAGAACTGTTCAAAGGTGGCTGGATGATCTGGAAACACATGGTTACATAAAGATCACCCGTGCTCCTTATGGCTACATTTTAACTGTGAAAAACTCCAAAAAATACAATAAAGAGAGAGTGGACAAAAATGTCCAGTCTGATGGAGACCGGACAAAAACGTCCAGCCCAGAGTGGACAGAAATGTCCAGTTATGTGGACAAAAGTGTCCACTCTAATAAAGATATTACAAAGATAAATAATACTACTATTACTATTACTAAAGAAAATGACCCAGTAGATATTATTGCTGAAAGATTCATAGAGTTACGAACGATACAAGAAGGACGTTCTGTTTACCCAACAACAAAAGATTATGAAGCAATCGCCCGGATTGTCGCCCGTGGTATGCCGTTGTCACAAACAATCAAATTGCTTGAACAGTGTTTTGCTGAATATAAAGAACGTCAGCCAAATGGAGCCATTAAAGCCTTCGGTTACTGTGAAAAATACATCATGGATCATTATGATGCCTTAGTAGCAAGAGAACAGGCAAAAGAAGCAGCTAAAAACGTTAAGCCTTTTAAAAGCAATAATTCTTATAAACCTAAGGGTATGCGATCCAAGCCAATACGGACGGAAATGCTGCCAGATTGGTTTTCTGATGGAAACCTACAGGATGAAAAGCCTAAACTTTTAAAGAATGAGCAGCAGGAACTTGCTAAGAAGAAAGCAGATTTGCAGGAAAAACTTAAACTATTAAGATCAGGGAGTTGATACTATGGGGATCCTTTATGAATCCGTTATGCAGCAGAAAAGGAATATCCTCATCAAAAGATTGTCAGAATTGAATATTTCTAAGGCTCAGTCAGGAAAGAGTATTAACGATTGTGATTACGAAGAACTGAAATATGAGCTTGTACTGGCATCCTTTCGGGAGATTGATGCGGAGGCTGCACCAAATAAATGGTTTTGAAGGGAGATATGAAAAATGACTATCACAAATGTTAAGTTAGTTACTCGCTGTCCAAAATGTCTGGCCAAGGGGACTGTGATCGGCCATCGAAATAACCTCTTATTACTTGAGTGCAGGGACTGTAATAAACGTTGGAATACTTACTCCAAGACTTGCAAGATTTGTGGAAAGCCAAATTACTTCTACGTTGAGGGTCCCTGCGTTAAATGTTATTCAGAAAAACATAATGCCGTCTGAAGTTAATAAAATCGGTATGCAGAAGTTTTAGAGTGATGAGCAGATATAATGGCTTTACACTTAGGGCAGGTGACATTATCTACTTTTTTAAATTGAATCTTCTTAAAATCACTTCTTGTAAATGTAGAAAAGACATGGTATTTAACGCCACATAAGCAATAGTTTTGATCCTTAATTATATGTCTTAGACCAGGCTCTTTACTGTATACTGTCGGGAAAATCATGAATTTCAACACCCTTTCTTTAGTTAAAAAAATAGGCAAACTAGAAAGGTAATGTATTGGTAATATATTGTGTGCAACTCGGCTGCCATGACAAATAAGCTGTTTTAGGCCCGTGGCTTTGCGTCTTTTACTTTCGTAAAATTTGCCCAGAGGAAATACTAGCATAATTTAGGTATAATGTCATATTTTGTAGGTTTTTGTAACAAAAATGTAATGATGTTTACGAATGGGAAAAATAGCATTATTAGGGGGACTAGGCGGTGAGGGAATGAAGCAATTAGATTTATTTTCCTTCGCCCTTGAGGATCAAATCGCTGAACTAAAACAAGGCGAAGAGTTGGAGTTTTACAGAGGGATGGAACGGCTGCTGATCCGTCATCATGAAAAATACAAGGGCGTTTGTCATTATCAGGGACCTGATTTCTCTGGTGTAGCATTTCATCTTGATGAAAGGGAAGGATTAGATTTGTTTGTTGCCAAGATAAATAGGTGGCTGGAAGAGTAAGACAAGGAAGCAAAAGAGTAAACTAGGTATTCTTTCGAATTCTAAAAGTATACTCCCTGCATTTTTTGTAAATGTTAAGAGAAAAACAAGGGAGGATTTTTAGTTGGAATGGATTTTTTATCTATACCTGATAAATACGTTTTTTATCTTAATCATAGCAATTCGGGATGTGCGTAGGCCTGCCAAGGCTTTGAATTGGATAATAATCGTCCTTCTTTTTCCTATCATTGGTTTCTTGCTTTATCTTAGCATATCAAATCCTAAGTTTATTCATCGGAAAAGATTGACCTCTTCTAAAAGTGAATCTAATAAATTACCTGATACATTTGGTGATTCAGCATCGGTAATCGCCGATGCTTTACGGCACTTCACTGTGAATGGGCTACGAACGGGCCAAGTCCAAGTATTTGACAATGGAATAGCAAAATATGAACAGCTCATTGAATCCCTCCAAAAAGCCCAAAAAACGATTGATCTGGAATATTTCATATTTAGGAATGACCAAATTGGTAGTAGCATCACGGAACTACTAATCGAAAAAGCAGTAAACGGAGTGCGGGTTCGTTTTATGAGAGATGGTTTGGGGAGTTATAAATTTCCGCGTGAAAAAATCCGACAGATGGTCGAAGCAGGGATAGAATGCAGGACAATATTTCCTTTACGATTTCCTTGGATCTTTTCTTATTGGAATTATCGGGATCATTGTAGAATTGTCACAATTGACGAAAAAGTAGCTTTTACTGGATGCATGAACGTAGGATATGAATATACAGGATTGAAGCCTGACGTTGGCTTCTGGCGGGATACCCACTTGCAAATCATAGGAGATGCATTGGTCGATTTACAGACTGTCTTTGATGTTCATTGGAATATGGCAGTGCCGGAAAAAATAAAATCAAAAACTAACCCGAAAACAAAGTCTGATGTAATCAATCCAATCGGAAGAGAAGATCATGTCGGATGGTCAGCCGAATTGGGATCGGAGTTGAGCACCCTAGATTATAATGAGATAGACATATCGCCAAAAACAAGGACATTGCAAAAAGCGTATATCCATACGTTGGAAGGAAACCCTGGAATTCCTACCCCATTTATTCGTCAAACTTACTTTATATGTATAACACAGGCGACTAAGACTATTGATATAACAACACCCTATTTTGTACCGGAAACAGATATTATCATGGCATTAAAGACAGCAGTAGCTCGAGGTGTGAGCGTAAGATTGCTGGTTCCTCGCCACAATAATCAAAAAATCGTGGAATTTGCAAGCCGTACTTATTATGGGGAACTTATAGAAGCTGGTGTACAAATCTACCAGTACGACAAAGGAATGATTCATACCAAGGTGTTGACTATAGATGAGGAGATTGCTGCCGTAGGCTCAGCAAACTATGATATGAGAAGTTTTCGCCTGAATTATGAGGTATGTCAAGTCTTGTACAGTACTGATGTGGCGAGGGAACTCACAGATCAGTTCGAACGTGATCTAATGGACTCTATTCCATTAAATATTGAAGACTTGCTGGAACGCCCCCTGACCGAGCGCATTGTTGAACAGAGTGCCCGCCTGCTTTCTTCATTATTATAAGTTGATGTATTCTGTTTTTATTGTTCTATCTTAAATCTAGATTTAAAAAATTTCATTGTTTTTATCATTTGAAAAAAGTCGAAAACCCGTGTTAGAAGAACTTTCAACATGGGTTTTTTTCTTATTTACGATGGAATTCATTACTAAAAAACGGTAATACTAAAAAGGCAGTTCAAAGAGTTTGAATTCAAAAATATCTGTTACCTTTTAATTTAAATATAGGGGTGATATCAATAGATAATATATTTGAAAATCTTAATGAAATACGTTTATTAGAAGATAAGCTGTATCATTTAGAATTAAATGGTTGGCTAAAAAATGAGTTTTTAACTTGGGAATGGTGGATACTAGTCGTTTTTTTAGTTGTGCCTTGGGTTATATGGGCTAAACTTGTTAAACGAGACAATATTTTAGAAATTTTGTTATTTGGTACCATAATTATCTTGACAACAACCTTATTAGATGTAGTTGGTGCACAATATAGTTTTTGGGATTACCCCATTGCATTCCTACCTTTTATTCCTCGGGCCTTTCCTTTTGATTTTTCAATGGTACCTGTAGCTTACATGTTGTTATATCAATATTTTAGAACATGGATGCCTATATAGGTGAACCCTTTTGCGAGTGGGTCAAACTTGTTAATTATTTAGAGTGGAGATACAGATATTCATTCATATATTACATCATTGTTGGAATTGTAACTCGAGCTTTAATACTAAAACTAGCCTCTTTATCTAAACCTCAAGATCTTACAACTAAGTAAAATTTAAATTGGAGGAAAAAACTTTGGAAGAAGTTAATATTGGTTTACTGACGATCAAAGTCATCGTTGGTTTTGCAACTTTATTTTTTATCATTATCATAACAGGCAGAACATCCATCTATCAGTTAACCCCGTTTCACTTAGTTTTTGTGTTAGTACTTGGAGATTTTTTAGGAAATACCATTTATGAAAATAAGGTAGGGATTTTTCACTTTTTATATGCCATCGGATTGTGGACGCTTCTCATGTTGGGGATAGAGTTCTTGACTCTAAAAAATAAATCGACACGTTCTCTCTTATTGGGCGATCCTAACATCATTATTCGGGATGGTGTAATGGATAGAAAGTTACTTAAAAAGAACAAATTGGATGTAAATCAAGTATTAAGTATACTTCGACAAAATCAGGTTTTTTCTGTTCGCGAAGTCAAATACGGTATATTGGAAGCTAATGGGCAAATAAGTATATTATTACAATCGAAGTATCAAAAACCAGACAAGCAAGATCTCAGTCTTCTAGAAAGTTCAGTATACCTCCCAACAGCGTTAATTATAGATGGGGAAGTATTAAGGGATAATTTACATGAACTCGGATTTGATCAACAGTGGTTAGATAATCAATTAACTACCAATGGCTATGATAATGTTAAACGTATACTCTACGCAGATTGGCGAGAGAATGAAGGAATTCATATTAGTCCATTTTAAAATTCTATTAGGATATTAGCATATGTTTGTGAATGGCCATTTGGATTTTAAATATTAATTAGTGTTTTTATAAAAAATGAAACAGAGAATTTGTATCTCGACTCTTATTTGAAATTTAAAATGTTATCTGCATTTTGATTGATACTTGAAAATTAATTTATCAAGAGATTGACTGTTTCTTATAGTTTCAGGGTCATCTAACCCTTTTCTTAATCCGGTTTCCAAAAGCACTTTTCTATAAAATTTAATCTTTTTTCTAAGCTCTCGGCAGAAACGACACATTATTTTGCTCCTTTAAATAATAAAAGTCCAGGAACCATTATTACAGATAAAGGAAAAACATTAAATGATTTCGACAAAACTTGTCAAAAAACGACAAAAATTAGTAATAAGAAAAAGCCAGGATTTCTCCCGGCCGACCTAATATAATTTTAACACATGGGAGGGGTTCCTGGTGAAAACCAATATAGAAAAAATGACAGCTGAAATCGATTTAATGAAAAATGCAGTGTATATCGTAAAAGACGGCCATCTAGTATTAGCCGATACCCCGCCAAAAGGGTATGGTAAACAAGTGATTTCCTGGCAATCAGGGAAGCCTTCTCATTATGAATTGAATTATTCGATCAAGTTATAGGTACAATTTATTTACCCCATAACTTTCTAAGATTAATTGGCACAATTTCAGTACCGTTTATTTGTTTATGTATTATTGGGTTTGCAAAGGGATCGTGTGTGAAAGTATTATCTAGTTCATTGCTGGAACGGGGGCGTACATCAACACCAAGGACACTTCGAATCATTTTGTGGTATGTCATAGCTGTTCATCTCCTTTGTATTTATTAGATTTATTATTTTTAATTGCTCAATAAAAAATTCATAAAAAAACAAAATAAGTCTACTGGAACAACCAGGGGCACTGAATGGCGTATTAAGCGTTGTTTGGTGTCCATTTTTATTTTATCCAAAGGAGTGTTTTTAATGAAAGAAGCTGCCAGCAAACAAATAGAATCCATTCTTAAGGACTATCATTGGATGATAAACTCAATTAAGATACTCAGGGACTCAATGAAAGGTGCAGGAGAAGGGCTCACTGCTCAATATGGAGATGCAGCTGGGATGCCAAAAGTTCAAGGCACCACAAGCGACCCTGTTTATAGAGAGTGTGTACGCAGGGAGAAGCGATTTTCAGTTATTCATAAGTACGAAGAAAAGATTTCTGTTATTCAGGATCGGATGCATCTTATTACGGATGATAGGGAGATCGAGGTTCTTCATTGGCTGCTTGAGGGGAAAAGTTATCGTTGGATTGCTATGCATATGGGGCTGTCACATACCCACATCGGACGTATTAAAGATTCTATTGTTAAGAAAATGAGTGAATGTGTTCCAAATGTTAAAAATGGTACAAATGATACGAAGTTGCTAAAACATAAATCTGCTTGCTAGACTTGAAGGCAGGACGGGGAGGCGGTAATAAGCTGCTTCCTCTATATTTGTTCGATGATACATATTCAAGTGAATTATTTACAGGAAAATATCTCCTTTTGTCGAATAGTGGTGTAAAGGGGGGTGTAATAGATGAAAAAATTCAAAGTAAGATTTAGCTTCGACCATGAGAATTCTAAAACTTTAGAAATAGAAGGGGAATCTGCAGAACAATTGCTTAACAAGTTAACCAGTCATTCTGGTTGGTACATTGATAGTAAAGCAGAGACTGCAATCAACATGAACCTTGTGACAAGAATAAGCTTTGCAAAACCTGCAAGAGCCTCTGCAGTTAGTGGCTTGTAATCGTGGTAAATATAGCATCCTTCGGGGTGCTTTTTTTCTTTATTCAAAACAAACACAAATACCAGGAGGTGGCGGGTGATGTAGCATGGCTGAGAAATATGTTCAAGCTGAAAAAGATTACGTCAAAGGCATGAAGTACAAAGACATTGCTGAGAAATATCAGGTGTCACTGAATACTGTCAAGTCGTGGAAAAAGAGATATGGCTGGAAACGTGAAAGGGGTGCACCAAAAGAAAAAGGTGTGCACACAAAAAAGCGAGGTGCTCCAAAAGGAAATATCAATGCAAAAGGCAACAGAGGAGGAGCTGCACCAAAAGGAAACTCAAATGCAGTTACTCATGGATTGTTTTCTAAGTTCCTTCCAGATGAATCATTAGAAATCATGAACCATTTGCAGGAGCATTCCCCAGCTGATTTAATCTGGGATCAAATACAGATTCAATATGCTGCTATTATTCGTGCACAGAAAATCATGTTTGTTGAAAACAAAGACGATATAACTAAGGTCTTAAAAAAGAAAAAGGACTCAAATTTTGGCGAGGAAAGAGAATGGGAATATCAATTCGCTTGGGATAAGCATGCTAACTTTTTAAATGCTCAGTCCAGGGCTATGGGTGAGCTGCGTTCCCTTATTAAGCAATTTGATGAGATGGCACACATTCATGATGAGCGCAGGATGAAACTTGAACTTATGAGGGCTAATATTGAGAAAACTAAAGCTGAAATCAAACAAGAGGGTGGAGATGCCAGCAAGGTCGTTATTGTTAATGACAAAGAAGCAATGAGGAAGGCGTTAGAAAATGACAGTCAACACAATTAATGTCATGGATCTAATGAACGTCAATTTCTATTCCCTCTGGCTTGCTGAACAGTCTCATATAGTCGCAAAAGGCGGCCGTTCCTCAATGAAATCCTCAGTGATTAGTCTTAAGCTTGTGGTTGATTTTTTGGAAGATGACCAGGGCAATGTCGTTTGTTTAAGGAAAGTAGGAAAATATCTTTCTACCTCTATTTATGAGCAGATTAAATGGGCCATTTACATGCTTGGTGTTGAGGATGAGTTCTATTTCGGAAAGTCTCCCCTCATAATTCGTCATAAGGCCACCAATACAGCCTTTTATTTTTATGGCGTTGACGATCCAATGAAGATTAAGTCGGCCAAAATAGCAAAAGGGTATGTCATGGCCCTCTGGTTTGAGGAAGCTGCTGAATTTGCAGGTGTGGAAGATATTGATATTGTAGAAGATACCTTTATCCGGCAGGAGATTGAAGGCAAAGAGGTTAAGGTATATTTCTCATACAACCCTCCCAGAAATCCTTATAGTTGGATTAATGAGTGGTTAGAAACTAAGGCCAGGGATGATGATTATTTCATTCATCATTCAACGTACCTTGATGATAAAAAAGGGTTTTTATCCGAGCAGATGATCCGGAAGATTGAGAAGTACAAAGAGAATGATGAGGATTACTGGCGTTGGATGTATGCCGGTGAGGTTATTGGTCTTGGTGACATGGTGTACAATATGGCTCATTTTAAAGAGATCGATGAGCTGCCGAAAGATGACGATATTGTTCTTATCGATATTGCCATTGATACAGGGCACCAAGTTTCTGCGACCACATTCTTGGCCTTCGGATTTACGAAAAAACGGAATGTAATTCTACTTGATACCTTTTACTATAGCCCGGAAAATAAAGTCGTAAAAAAGGCTCCGAGCGAGCTGTCAAAGGATTTAAGAGAATGGATGGATAAAATCCAGCAAACCTATCATCGGCACTTTGATCAGCAAACCATCGATTCTGCAGAGGGAGCTTTGCGGAACCAATTCTTTAAAGATTATGGAATACGTCTTCATCCGGTAGTTAAGAAAAAGAAAATAGATATGATCGACAACGTCCAGGACTTATTAGCTCAGGGGCGTTTTTTTGTGCTTAAAACAGCAGCCAATGAGATTTTCCTGACTGAACATAAAAAATACCAATGGGATGCTGATACCTTACAGAGCGATGATCCGAAGGTTATAAAGATTGATGATCATACCTGCGATGCATTCCAATATTATGTTCAGGATAATTTGAGGAAGCTTGGATTGAAATATTAAGGCGGTGACAACCGATGTTTAAAAACATGCTGGCCCGCATAAGGCAGGTGATGTACAGAATGGGATTAATTAAAGGTATTCAGAAGCTGGCTGATCACAAGGATATCCAGATTAATGAGGATTTCTACAAAGATATTGGGAATTGGAAAGCTCTCTATAAAGGGTATTTTAGCGAATGGCATGATATCAAATATACAACGATTTCTGGGCAGAAAAAACGCCGTATGGCTTCCTTGAACATGCCAAAGGTGGTTTCACAGGAGCTAGCCACATTAATCTTTAATGAGCGCTGCGAGATAAATATTTCAGACAAGACTTTGTCTGAGAACATTCATGATGTCTTTAAGAATAATAATTTCGTTAAGAAATTTCAGGATTACTTAGAATACCAGTTTGCTATGGGTGGCATGGTGATCAAGCCTTATGTAGAGGATGGAAAATTAAAGCTCTCCTATGTAACAGCTGATTGTTTTATCCCGATTAGCTGGGACCATAACACCATTCGAGAGGCTGTTTTCATAAATGAATTCTCTAAGAAAGGAAAGAAATACACTCACCTGGAATGGCACCTGTGGGATGGGGAGACCTATCTAATCCGGAATGAAGTCTATGAAAATAATCCAGGTGAGGAATTAGGGGTTAAGGTTCCACTGAAGCAATTTTTCCCGAATCTTGAAGAGGAGATTAGGATATCCAATTACAAGCGACCGGGTTTTGTCTACTTTAAGCCAAACATAGCCAATAACTTGGATACTACAAGTCCATTAGGTATTTCGATTTTCGCTAATGCACTTGATACGCTGCACTCCTTGGATATCGCTTTTGACTCCTATCAACGGGAATTCAAGCTTGGGAAAAAGAGGATCTTAGTACCGGATACAGCTATTCAAACCGTTATTGACCCACTAACTGGTCAGATGCACCGTTATTTTGATGCCGAAGATGAAGTTTACCAGGCAATGGCTCTTGGCGATATGGATGCCAATAAAATAGCAGACATTTCAGCAACACTTCGAGTAGAGGAACATATTTCAGCTATCAATTCCTTGCTCAATGTCTTGGCAATGCAAATAGGCTTCTCTTCAGGTGCATTCACTTTTGATGGCCAGGGAGTTAAGACAGCAACAGAGGTTGTTTCGGAAAACTCTAAGACTTTCCGTACGAAGCAAAGTCATGAAAACCTCATTGAAGCAGGCATTCAGGAACTAGTCGAATGTATCATTCAGGTCGCTGAGTTATATCAGTTATTTTCTCGGCCAGAAGGAGAATATGAAGTCACAGTTGCTTTTGATGATTCTATAGCAGAAGACCAAAACGCAGAGATTGCAAAGCAGGTTCAGCTGGTTACCAATCAACTGACTTCTAAGAAAAAGGCGATTATGAAGATCCATGGTTTTTCAGAAGAAGAAGCTGAGCAATTACTGAAGGAAATTGCAGAAGAAAATGAAACAGCAACGGCTGAAGCAATTGATTTCTTTGGTCTTAACAAAGATAGACAAGACCAGGGAGGGACCTAATGGAACCACTAAGGCAGCAGCAATTAACAATGCCTGTTATCGAAGTCTTTCTATCTATTGAGGAAGAAATCCTTTTAAACATAGCCAAGATCCTGAAACAAGGAAAAAGCCTGCTGGAAGAAGATGTAGAAAGGTGGCAAACCGAGAAGCTTGGACAATTAGGAAAATTAACACAGCAAAATATTATAACCATAGCAAAATACGCGGAACTTTCGGTAGAAACTGTAACAGCTATGCTTGAGGAAGCTGGATATGAGGCTGTCACTGATTCAGAAATGGAACTGATAGAAGCTGTTGCTCAAGGAATCTTGCTGCAACCTCCTTTACCTAAAGAAAGCCCTGTTCTTGAAGCGGTATTAGTGTCTTTTCAAAGGCAAGCAAGGGAATCTTTCAACCTGATCAATACAACTATGTTAAATCAGTCTCAGCAAATATATTTAAATATCTTGAATGAAACAACAGGAAAGGTCTTGGCCGGCACAAAAACACCAAGACAAGCGCTGGCAGAGACAGCTGCAAGATGGGCAGAACACGGAGTTCCTGCTCTTATTCGAAAAGATGGGGCCAAAATGTCAACGGAAGCCTATGTATCTATGGTTACAAGGTCAATGTCAAACAGTGTTGCCAATGAAATGCAATTTGCTCGAATGGAAGAATACGGCGCAGATTTGGTTGAAGTCAGTTCCCATATAGGAGCAAGGCCAAAATGTGCAAAGTACCAGGGGAAAATCTTTTCAAGATCAGGGAGCAGTAATAAATACCCTCCTCTTTCATCTACTAGCTATGGCGAACCCGATGGACTTAGGGGGATTAATTGCCGGCATGTTTTTTATCCCTTTATTGAAGGTTTTTCAAAGCGTGTCTATAGGCCTTACCCAGCTGCAGAAAACAGGAAGGCCTACGAGGAAAGCCAGAAACAGAGGCACTTAGAAAGGGAAATCAGGAAAGCTAAAAGACAATTAGCCGTTGCTGAAGCCCTGGGTGAATCTGAAGCCATTGATGCTGCTAAAAAGAAAGTACGGCAGCGACAAGCTAACATGAGAGATTTTATTGACGATACTGGCCGAACAAGGCGGTATGAGCGAGAAAAGGCTTATTAATAGTAGTGCGTCTTTTTAAAGGTTAGACGCCATAAAGAAACGGAACCTTTTGCGTGAGGTGTGACACGTTAAAAAACATTAAAAAGGAGATTAATATAGATGGATTTAAAAGAATTACTTGGTGAAGAACTTTATAAGCAAGTCATGGAAAAAGTGGGAGATAATAAGATTGCGATTGTTTCTGATGGAAATTGGATCCCGAAAAGCAAGTTTGATGATGCCCTTGATAACGCAAAGGATCTTAAAAAACAGCTAAAAGATCGCGACTCTCAGCTTGAAGATCTTAAAGCCAAAGCTACAGGCAATGAGGAATTAACAGCCAAGATTCAAGAACTTACCGACTTAAATAAAAAGACTGTTCAAGACTATGAAGCCAAGATCCAAGATCAGGCTTTTAATTTTGCCCTTAAAACGGCATTAACGGGTGCAAAGGCCAAGAACCCTAAAGCAGTTGAAGCTCTTTTAAATAAGGATTCTATCAAGCTTGATGGAGATAAGCTCCTTGGCTTGGAAGATCAGTTGAAAGCATTGCAGAAAAGCGATGCTTATTTATTTGAAACAGAGCAGCAGGTAAGTAAGCCAACATTCTCTCAAGGACAACACCAAACCACTTCAGGTGGTGAGCCTAGCACTCTTTTAGATGCACTAAATCAAAGGTTTTCAACAACCAATAATTAAGATTAGGAGATGATTGCTCATGCCAATTACTTTAGAGCAAGCAAAGGTTGGAATGGCAGACCATATTGACCAGCAGGTTATCGATGAATTTCGTCGTGCTTCCTTCCTATTAGATCAGCTAACATTCGATAATGCTGTTTCACCTGGTACAGGTGGATCAACTTTAACATACGGTTACACCCGTTTAAAAACTCCTTCAACTGCTGGTTTCCGTGAAATTAATAGCGAATACACAGCAAATGAAGCAGACCGCGAAAACCAATATGTGAATCTTAAAATATTTGGTGGAGCGTTTAAAATTGACCGTGTAATTCAAGATACTAGTGGTCAAATCAACGAAATGAATTTTCAAATGCAGCAAAAGATTAAAGGTGCTGCCAATCTGTTTCATTACACTGTAATTAATGGAGATTCAGCTGTCGATTCCAAAGCGTTTGATGGGTTAGACAAGGCGCTTACTGGTTCTAATACAGAATTAAACACTGATTCTGTAATTGATATCTCAGATGAAGCAGGATTAGAAAGTAAGAAGTTTGCTTTGTTGGATGAAATCGATAATTTCTTAGCGGAACTAGATGGCCGGCCAACGATGCTGATGGGGAACAGTAAATTAATCACCAAAATCAAATCGGTTGCCCGCCGGGCTGGTTATGCTACAAAATCTGAGGATGGCTTTGGACGCACAGTAACAGGGTATGATGGAATCCCACTGGTTGATCTTGAGTATTTCTATGACGGTACTTCAACAATTCCAGTTGTTCCAATCATTAATCGTACGGTTGGTACCGAGCAAACAGGATTAACAGATCTTTATGCTGTTTCCCTTGGAATGGATGGATTTCATGGTGTATCACCTACCGGTAATAAAGTAATTCGTACTTTCTTGCCTGATTTCAACTCTCCAGGAGCGGTTAAGACAGGCGAGGTTGAAATGGTGGCTGCTGTAGCCCTTAAAGCTACCCGAAAAGCCGGTGTTCTCCGAAATATTAAAGTTCAATAAAGAAGGGAGCTTTTTATATGGTTAAAATTAAAAGCCCTAACCCTAATTACAATGGGAATAGCGCATCCCTTCAATTTGTTAATGGAGAGGCTGAAACCGATAATAAATGGTTGGTCGAGTGGTTTAAGAATAAAGGTTATACAGTTGAGGAATCTAAAGAGCCTAAAAAGAAGAACCAAGGTCAAGCTAAAAAGCCTGAAGGTAAGAAGGATGAGTAGTCATGCCTTATATTGATCAGGCTTTTTATAATGATGTGTACAAAGGTACTCCCATGGATGCTGAAACCTTCACAATGCTTGAAGAAAGGGCTTCAGATGTCGTTGATATGATAACAAATTATCGGTTAGTCAGAGTAGACCTTTCACATAAGCCAGAACTAATTAGAAACAATGTTAAAAAGGCGGTTGCAGCCCAAATTGAATTTATGTATTCAGAAGGTGGGGAATTGTCAGTTCATGGCGGTTCCCCTTCTTCAGTTAGTGTAGGGGGCTTTATTTATACCAAAGGATCCGGTGTGAAAGTAGTTTCTGAAATGGCCCGCAGTTTTTTAAGGCCAACGGGATTGCTGTACATGGGAGTTGAGGTTAGATGCTAAGAATAAGGCCGATTCCCCGGAATCTATTAATCCATGAAGCTACTTATGAACAGTTTGAAGAGAATGGGCGGTATGGTGAAACTTATTTGCCTGCCGTCACCCTAAAAAACATCAGGATCAACTTTGAAAAAAGCTTTAGCCGGGCAGGAGATACAGAAAGCAAAAGTGTAAAAGCCCTATTATTCTTTGACCAAAATAATTCAAGTTCCTCTGGCATATTTGAATTCAAGGAAAAATCAAAGGTGACATTCCAGGGCGTACCGATGCAAGTTCAGCGGGTTAATCCTCTGTATACCGACACCCTTCATCATTATGAGGTGGAGTTAATATGATCAGTTTCAGCGTGAATTTGGAATTGGGGAATATCCAACAACGGGTTGAAGAAGCGGTAGATGCTGGACAGACACAGCTGGATCAGGAAGTTTTGAAGGGTTCAAACTATTTCATTCCCAAAGATACCGGGGAACTTGAACGTTCAGGGATTCGGGCTTCACAAATCGGAAATGGAAAGATTATTTGGGATCAACCATATGCCAGAAAGCTTTATTACAACCCGCAATATAACTTCTCCAAAGATGCAAACCCAAATGCACAAGGGCTATGGTTTGAAGCTGCAAAAGCCAGGTTCCTTAGTGATTGGGTGCGCATGACACAACAGGCCATTAATCGGCACTTGTAAGAAAGGGATGATTTTTCCCAATGCCTTCAGATTTTATTGATGACATGGCAAATCACTTGGAAGAAAACTTTTCTTTATTTGACTCTCTGTCAGTTGATGTTCTGCCAGAGGATTTAAATGCTATCACAATCAGAAGAACGCCAGCTGCACCTTTGGAGCGATATTTGGACGATTCAAGGGATTGGATCATAGCCTTTCAAATCCTTGTTAAACATCAAAATCAAGGCCAAGCCATCGATACTATGAATCAATTAACCATTTACCTTGATGAATTGGGACCGAATGCGGTTACTTCTGCTGAAGGATCCTATCAATTTATTAAGTCAGAGATTTATACAATGCCTATTTTGGTTGAGAAAGACAGCCGGGGCAGTTATATCTATTCAGCATTATTTAATGCCACTATAACTAAAAATTAGGGGGGGATTATGAATGGCGGGTTTTGAACTCAATTCAGCACACAAATTTGAAATTGATACAGCACAGGATATAAGCGGAACTGCTTCAACTTATGAGCGGGTTGCAGCTGGTATCAACACATTCGATCCACAATGGAATGAGGAAATTGATCAAACTCCTTATTTTGATGGTGATGGGTTCGGTTCTTCTGATGTAACAAGTGCACAATTAGTAATTGCCTTTGAGGGCCACAGAAAATATGGTGATGCTGCTCAAGATTTTATTGCTGGCCTTCAAATTGAAATGGGGGAAGCACGAAAAACTAATTTCCGTTGGACTGAACCTGACGGGGGATCATTTGAAGGTTGGGCAACTATTGCAAATATAGTTGCAGGTTCAGGAGCTGCTAATGAAAAAAGTACATTCAGCTTTGAGGTGCATTTCAATGGAAAACCAACTTACACGCCACCAACAACAGGTGCTTAATTAATCAAACCTACCTGACAAAGGGGAGCAAAACAATGGCAATCAAAATTGATGTTCAAAAAACTTATGAAGAAGTTAAGATTGCAGACAAGATTTATAGAATGTATCTCAATGATGCGAAATTGAGGGAATATGACAAGGTCTTTAGAAAGTTCCGTAAAGAATCCGTGAAAATGAGCGAAAGGGATTATTCCAAAATGACGGATAAAGAACAAAAGTCAGCGGAAAAAGAGAATTACGAAATTATGTTTAGCGTTGTGGAACTTCTTTTGGGTGAAGGATCCTTTGAAAAGGTCTATAAAGATACTGGGAATTCATTGCTTGTTATGGCTGATATTATCATGCAGCTGATGGAAGTAGTCGGAAAGAGAATGCAGGCCTTTAAAAAGAGAGAAAAAGCCTATTACACAGGGAAATAAAGCTTATGAAACTTACGGAAAGATTTATAGATGAAACAGAATTTCAAGGCCAAATAATTAAGCTAAATCTTGCCTTTGATAATGTTCTACGGGTTTCTGAACTCCTATCTGATGAAACGTTTGATGAAATAGAAAAGCTTGATATTCTATTTGAAATGCTTGTGAAAAATGCCTATGAATTGGAACTCTCTATTTTCGAGATAAGCCAATTGATAGGCTTTCTTTTTGACGAAATCCTATTTCCTAAGAAACCTGAAAACGGTGGAAAAAGCTATTTTGATTTTGAACAAGATACTGCCTTTATTTATGCTTCGTTCCTCCAAGATTACAAGATTGACCTTTTTGAAATGCAAGGCAAACTGCATTGGCAGAAGTTTTTGGCATTATTAGATAGCTTATCTGATAATACGAAATTTAAAGAGGTTGTGGCAATTAGAGCGCAGAAAATCCCTGCACCTACTAAATACAACCAGCAAGAACGGAACAGGATTATTGAATTGAAGCGGATTTATAGGCTCAAAAATGAATGGCCTTCCCTTGAAGAAGCTGATGCAACTTTAACAGCGATAGGTAACGCGTTAAAGAAATCCTACAAAAAGGGTAGGTGAAAACATGGCTTCGAGTGATGGGCGCATTGTCATCAATACAGAAATAAACACAAATAACGTGGAGTCAGGGCTTCAGCAGATTGAAAACCGGGTACAAGATGTAGCTGACAGAATGGGATCCATTGGGGAAACCATGTCCAAGGCCGTAACGGTTCCTCTTACTGCAATGGGAGCTGCTGGGATTGCTGCTGCAACTTCCGTTAGTGATGCACAAGCGAAAATAAGAAATAGTTTGGGACTTACCAAAGGAGAGGCTGAAAGACTAACCAAAACAGCCAAAAACATTTATACAGCGGGATTCGGTGAAAGCCTTGAAGATGTTTCAAACGCCTTGATTCAAACCCGGCAAAATATCAAGGGATTGGATCAAGAAGAACTTGAAACCGTAACAAAATCAGCCATGAACTTGGCCCAAACCTTTGATGCAGATGTAAATGAGGTTACAAGGGCTGGAGGAAACCTTATAAAAGGGTTTGGAATTTCTGCAGAAGAGGCATTTGATCTCATGGCACATGGGGCGCAGAACGGACTGAACTTCTCTAATGAAATGTTTGATAATCTCAGCGAATATGCGCCTTTGTTTGCTGAAATGGGTTTTTCTGCTTCTGAATACTTTCAGCTGTTAGAACAAGGCAGTAAAGCCGGAGTGTATAACCTCGATTACATCAATGATGCAATGAAGGAATTTCAAATCAAAATTAAAGACGGATCCAAATCAACTTCTGATGCTATGGGTCAAATGTCCAAAAGTACAAAGAAGGTATGGAAAGATTTCTTAGCAGGTAAGGGTACGGTTAAAGATGTTCACAATGCGGTCATAGCGGAATTAAAAGGAATGGATGATCAGGTTAAAGCTAATGAAATCGGTGTTGGTCTATACGGGACCAAGTGGGAAGATCTTGAAGCTGATGCCATGTATGCCCTTGGAAATATTGATGGAGGGGTCAAAGGAGTCAAAGGTTCCATGGATGAAATGAACCGGGTAACTGAAGAATCCTTTGGAACCAAGTGGAAGCAATTCACAAGGGAAGCTTTGATTGCCCTGGAGCCTTTAGGGAAAGTTCTTTTAGACTTTGCCATGGCAGTTCTCCCGTATGTCTCCCAAGCAATCCAATTTGTTTCTGATGCCTTTGCAAAAATGGATCCTGTTATGCAGGCAATAACTGTTGGAATTGGACTAATAGCGGCTGCAATAGGGCCGTTTCTAACCGTATTAGGGGCAATGATTGGTCCACTAACAACAGCGTGGCAATGGTTATCTAAAGTAAAGGCGATATTCCCATTAATCAGAACTGCAATGCTTGCACTCACAGGCCCTGTTGGTATCATTTCGGGAATTGTTGTAGCTTTAGCACTCTTAATCTATGAAAATTGGGATTCCATAAGCAAATGGACGACTGAAAAATGGGGCCAGGTAAAAAACTTCCTTTCTAACATGTGGAGTTTAACCAAGATTTTATTTGAGCAATCCCTAAAGTTCATATCTGATTTCATAGATAAAACTTGGAAAGCTGCCAAAACAGTAACAGAAAATACATGGAATGGTATAAAAACATTTTTCTCCAATACTTGGCAGGGCATGAAAAACACTGCAAGCAATGCAGCTGAGAATATACGAAGCTATGTTTCTGGAAAATGGCAATCCCTGAAGGAAAAAACCAATGAAATTTACAATTTCATAAAAACTAAAGTGCAAAATTCATTCAACGAAGCGAAAAATGCTGTCCAAAACACAGCTGAAGTCATTCGCAGAACTGCCGTTGATAAGTTTGTTGCTTTAAGGCAAGGGATTCAAGAAAAGCTTTATGAAGTCAAACAGAAGATCATTGACATATGGAATCAAGCGCAAAAATGGCTTCAAGGTGTCAATCTTGAATCGGTAGGGCGAAACATCATAAGCGGGCTTATTCGTGGATTGTGGGGCAAATTCGGGGATCTTATGGACACTGCCAGAAGCATTGCGAAAAGTATTGCAAGCAAGATCCAGAGCGCTTTAGATATTCATAGCCCTTCAAGGGTAGCAATTGAATTGGGTTCATTCTTTACGGAAGGTTTAGAAGATGGACTTTTAGCAAGGGCTAAACAACTGATGAAAGCAGCTACCCAAGTAGGGGAAACTGTTGCAATCGGCACAAGGAAACCTTTGCAAGATGCCAGGTTAGACATTTCCAAGCAGAAAGTTCATTCTGCACAAACTGCTTCAAGTGCTGCAGCAGGAGTGGTCAATAAAACCATTCAGCTAATTATGCCTAATGTCCGAACTGAAAATGATGCAAGGTGCATTTCTCAAAAACTGGCAAGCTTAGAAAGCAGGTCTTTACGTGTAGGGGGTGTTAGCCCATGAGTTGGGGATTTTCCTTTAATGGGATTCATTCAACATCAAAAGGGATAAGAATCTCGAATATACAAGGTCGTGATACACTCCCGGAGATTGAAAGCCGAACGGCACAAGCGCCATCAAAAAATGGGGTTCATTACTTTGGTTTTCGGTTTATGGAGCGGAGAATAACGGTTGAAATTAACCTTTTCGGTGCTTCTCTTTTTAATTTCAGAACAAAAATAAGGGATTTGGCTTCGTGGCTGAATCCCAAAAATGGACCACAAGAACTGATTTTTGATGATGAAACTGATAAGAAATATTATGCGGTTGTAATCGAAAATACAGATTTTGAAGGGATCTTTGCAAAGCGGGTGGCAGAAATTGAATTCCTTTGCCCGGATCCATTTGCTTATTCCATAACAGAAAGTTCTGCAACGATTTCAAACGATTCTGCAACAATAAATAATACAGGAACGGCAGAAGCATTTCCTATAATCACTGTCGATTTTTCAGCTTCAGCTACTGAATTAAAGATTGAAAAGAATTCTAATGAATTTCTACGGATTGTGCGTAATTTTGTGGCTGGCGATGAAGTTGTGATTGATTGTCAAGTTGGCACAATTACTTATAACGGCAAAACAAACTTAATTACTGCACTTGATATTAATTCAGATTTTTTCTCTTTGGATCCAGGAGATACAACATTAACTGTTACGCCTGCTGGGGTTAGTACAGTAAGCCTTGTTTATGTAAGAAGGTGGCTATAAATGAACAAACTTTTTATATTGGATGGACAATCTGAAGGGCTTCTTGCTGTGTTACAAAATGACAACAGCAAGAAATGCCCTTTTTTTGATGCCATTCACACAGAGCAATTAAATAAAGATCATACTTTTGAGTTTTCAGTTCCCGCAGATCATGAAGCGGCTGCACACGTGAAAGAAAACAATCTTGTCACATTCAAAGACGAAGATGGAGATTTTCAGTTATTCCAGATTTACAAAATCGAAGAAGAACACAACGGAATTGAAATTGTCACAAAAGCTTATGCTGAACATGCTTTCTTTGAAATGAATGATGATATTATCGAGGACTTGCGAACCGTTGACGGAACAGCAGACAGCGCTATGACTGATGCCCTATCAAAAAGCCGGTTCAAAAAAGGAACTGTTGCGGATCTCGGCCTAAGAACAACAAATTTTTACTATGAATCTGCCATTTCTTCAATTCAGAAGATCATCAGTACATGGGGCGGGGAACTAAAGAAACGCATAAACTTTGACGGTTCAGCCATTATAGGGCGTTTTGTGGATCTTCTTGCAAGGCGGGGAGCTGATACCGGGAAGCGGTTTGAATTCACAAAAGATCTGGTTTCCATTAAAAGAACTGTTGATACTTCTAACCTGAAAACGGCCTTATATGGGCGTGGGAATGGCGAACAGACAGAAACGGGAGGATATACAAGGCGTTTAACTTTTGCAGATGTTGTTTGGAACGGTTCCGGACTTGATCCTGTTGATAAACCTTTAGGCCAACAATGGGTTGGGGATCCGGTGGCCCTTGAACAATTTGGGCGAATAGATCCAGACACAGGAAAGAAAATTCACAGATTCGGAGTCTTTGAGGATGGGGAAGAAACAGATCCTGAAGCTTTATTGGACAAAACATGGAATGCCCTGCAAAGCACAAACACACCAAGAATCACTTATGAAATGAATGTTTTAGACTTGGAGCAAATCACAGGACTTTCACATGAAAAAGTTCGCTTGGGTGATACTGTTTTTGCCATTGATAAAGAATTTACACCTGAATTGAGAGTTGAAGCCAGAGTAATCGAAATCAAAAGGGATTTAGTAAATCCTGAAAACACAGAAATAATTCTTGGGAATTTCCTTCCCTTGTTTACTGATCTTGCATCAAGGCTGAAAAATATTGAAAGCAAGGTTGATGGAAGAACCGGGGTCTGGGATAATCCCGGAGAAATTGGCCCTATTGATGATACCGATTTTGCTGATATTACACCCCAAAAACCAAATGTAACTGCTTCAGGAGCCTTTTCAAAGGTCATTATTGAATGGGATGCAGATTTAAGTAGCTATGTGAAAGAGTATGAAGTTTACGTTTCAACAGTTCCTAACTTTACACCTGACATATCAAATCTAGTAGCCAGGGCGACGACAAGCGTATTTGTTTATGAAGGTGAGCCAAATCAGCAATATTACATTAGGGTTAGAGGGATGAACAGGACGGGAACTGCCGGGCCGTTTTCTGATCAAAAAACAGCCACAACAGCAAGAATTGTTGCAGGAGATATAACTCCCCAAGTGATAACAAATGATCTCATTGCGTTAAATGCCAATATTGACGGGGCGAAAATGGCTGATGCTTCAATAGGCAGGGCCAAGATCGGAAGTGTTAATGCTGACGTTATCGACACAGGGGTTTTAAACGCTGCAAGAATTGACGTTAGGGCACAGCTTGGGGCCAACATTTCAACAGCTGAAGAATTACTTTATGGATATATGGGTCATGGTTTCCTTGATATTGGGGACGGTGAAAATTGGTATCAATGGCTGCCGTATAAAAGTTATATATATCTTATGGAAGATACAACAGCTGACAAATACAACAGGCCAGCGCCTGAAGAAGGGGATGAAATAGCTTTTGATTTCCTTCTTTATGCGAAAAACACTTCAGGGGCAGCGCCAACATTAACTGCCACAATAACGGTTTATTTTGAAGGCGGGGGAAGTTGGACGGATCCATTTCAGATACACACATTTCAGCCTGTTCCCGCCAATACCCCTACAAGGGTACAGTTTTCAAGGAAGGTTCCTGAAGGTGCTTATTCAGGTAAAAAACCAAGCCATTTTGAAATGTCTTTCTATACAACGACTTCAGGAACGGAACTTTATGTAAGAGATACAGACGTAAGAATCAGGCTGAGAGGGAACTTAATCGTTCAAGGTGATATTGAAGTTAAGAACCTTAAAGCTTGGGAAGGTTTAAACGTCAATGATCAATTCATTGTTGATGAAAACGGAAATGTTAAATTTGCAGGAACACTTGAAGCGGGCGTTTCCATCAATTCACCTACCATTAACGCAGGGGAATTCTTTGGAGGAAGGATATACATGTATGGGGAACAAGCCATTTATTATACAGTGGATGATCCCGACAACCAAACCGAAAGAACAATTATTTCTAACGGTTCGATAAGCCAAGATAAATATGAAACTGCAGGAGATTACACTCGTGTTAGGTCTACTTTTCTTAGATCAGGGAGACTGGATTATTCAAATGGTGTAAACATCAGAGAAAGATTAAGAGAAGATTACATTACCTATAGTGTTAAAGGAAGTCTTTTGCCTTATGAATACAAGTATGAATTTGGCGATATGATCATAGATAATGGCTTGATTGCTGCTGATATTGTGGGAGTTAAAGATTCACTTGATGGAACTTCAACTGGTTGGCCTTTGTACCTTCATGTAGACAGGCTGGGAATCGGAAAATCTAAAGTGAATGAAACAGATCCTGAATATACAGGATTGCTTCTTGATATAAGAAAAGATAGGAATCTCGGCAATAGAACTTTGCTTTCAACTCCTGATGGAATCACATTCAAAAGCATAAACAGCGGAGAATTCGTTTTCAAGGATAAAGTTTGGATTGATGCTGATGCAGATTTACTTCAACTTTATGGATCTACCCATTGTTATATAGAGTTTTTCAAAACAGGTGGTGCAAGAAGCGGATGGTTTGGATATGGAAGCCTGAACAATGACAATCTCAACATTTCCAACTCAATCGGAAGGGTTTTAATAAACACATCTGATGGCGGTGTAGCTGAGTTCATGGGCCTTAGTGGGCATGATGGATTAAGAATGGCGAACAGGGCCATTATAAAATGGCTTTCTTCTTCTGACACCATACAAATAAGAAATTCTTCGGATGGGGCATATGGAACTTTACAGGCTATTATATCCAATGCTTCCGACAGACGACTAAAGAGGAATATCCTCCCCTATGAAGAATCGGCGTTGGAAAAAGTGCTTGCAACTCCAATATACACTTACAACATGGTTAATTATGATGATTCTAAAATTTTCATGGGGATGATTGCCGATGAAGCGCCTGAAAACATTGTCATTAAAGGGGACACGGCAGAAATGCCTGATGGTATTGATATATATCAAATGTCTTCTATGATATGGAAGGCTGTTCAGGAAATGGACGAAAAACTATCAAATGCTCTTGCTGAATTTGAAGAACTAAAAATGAAGCTTGAAAGGAACGGTATTCAATGAGCGAAGAAAAACAAACAATTTCTATAGACTCTTATTTTCAGAGTGAACTTGGAAAACTAAAATACGAAAATATTATCTTGAAGGCACAACATGATAATTTGGTTTCTCAAAATAAAGGATTGCAGCAGAAAGTCCAGGAACTTGAAAACAAACTAATTGAATCAAAGGAAGCAAATGGTACAAAAGAACCTAAGATTTAAGGGTTTTTTTTATTACCTTCAAAGGAGGTATTGTAAGTGACAAATGAGGCGGAAACAATGGATTTATGGAAGACATCTGTAAATAAAGACATTGAAGAAATGAAAGGTGATATTCGCCGGCTACAGGATAAAACACTCTTACAAGACCAAATAATCCAGAACATCCAAGGTGACCTAAAGGAAATTAAAGAAGATACTAAATGGCTAAAAAGAACAATTACAAATGCCATTATTATGTCCGTTTTCACTGCTATAATTGGCGGCGGTATTGCAATTATCTTTACAGTGTTTAAAGGTTAGTGAAATAAATTACTTTGTAAAAGAACTATTAATGCAAAGTGGAGATAGTTGCCGTTACTTGATGCAGAAGGTTTTCATTTACTACCTTATAGAGTGCTCAATGTGGAAAAGAATATAAATTTTAGCCACTTAAGTCCATGTAGCTGGACAAGCACAAGATATCCTTATAAGGAGGGTGGTTATCTTGAAGGAGCCGGTTAATGAAAATATATACGACAAAGAAATTGCAGAAATAAAAGGTGATCTTAGAAATATTGAGAATCGAGTGAATAACCTTGAAAAAATTACAACTAGACAGGATCAACAAATTTTTTCAATAAATGAAAAGCTAAATAAAATTGACGAAAATACAACCTGGATTAAAAGAACTATTACAGGAGCCATTATTACTGCGACTTGCACCGGTATTATCGGGGGAGCAATCGCTATTATCTATAATGTTTTAAGAGGGGGGCAATAAATTGATAAATTGGAAAGTACGCTTTAAAAATCCAATATTCCTAGCACAACTATTTTTAGCATTTTTTGCACCTATACTTGGTTATTATGGATTAACCGCACAGGACCTCACTACGTGGGGTTCTGTTTTTAATTTGCTAGTAGGAGCATTTTCTAATCCGTATATTTTGCTGCTAATAATGGTGAGTGTGTGGAATGCCTTAAATGATCCTACAACAAGGGGAATAGAGGATAGCCAACAAGCTAAACGCTATCAATGGCCAAAATAAGCTGCCCTTTGGGGTGGCTTTTTTTATTCATTGAAAGGGGTGTTAATCATGTGAGAAGGAAGGACAGCAGTGTAAGCAGTTAAATTTAAATGGGAATAAAAATAATATTAGAGGTGATTAAATATGGTAAAAGTATTTATTGATCCAGGACACGGCGGAACAGACCCAGGTGCAGTTGGAAACGGACTACAGGAAAAGAATTTAACACTTCAAATTGCTACACGAGTTAAAGACATTTTGACTCTTGAATATGATAATGTTTCAATCCGCATGAGTCGGACTGGAGATCAAACTGTTTCCTTGTCAGAGCGCACAAATGCTGCCAATGCATGGGGAGCTGATTTATTATTGTCAGTTCATATTAACGCAGGCGGCGGCACAGGATATGAAGATTATGTATACCCAGGAGTAGGGGTACCAACTACAACTTTTCAAAACAATATCCATTCAGAGGTATTGAAGCTAGTTGATTTTAATGATCGTGGCAAAAAGCAGGCAAACTTCCATGTGCTCCGTGAAACACGGATGCCGGCATTGCTAACTGAAAATGGTTTTATTGATAATGCCAATGATGCAGCAAAGCTAAAATCAAGCAGCTTTATTGAGAATTTGGCACGTGGCCATGTTAACGGTATTGTGAAAAGCTTCAACCTTCCACGGAAAAGTTCAGCTGTTTATCATACTGTTGTGTCTGGTGATACTGTTTATTCACTGAGCAGAACTTACGGAAGCACTGTACAGCAAATTAAGGATTGGAACAACCTTGATGAAAATTATACGATTTATGTAGGGCAAGTGCTTCGTGTAAAATAAATTGAATTAGCCCTTCTCATACAAGAGGGGCTTAAGTAATTCTATTAAGCTAATACGACGTAAAAATGAAAAATGAGCGCTAATTCTTATTCAAGAATAGCGCCCTTTTCCGTTGATTTCAGTAGAATTGGTTCAAAATACATACCTGTCACCTCATTATATGGTAAAACAAAATTCACTTAATCTAATTAGGAGCTAACAGGATATAGCATAGAATAAGCAAAATGTTAAAAACGTTACATATAAATATTTTACTATATTTTACTTTTTTTGAAAAATATAGTATTATTAAAATTGTCAGAATAATACCAAGAAAGGTAGTGAAGTAAATGAAAAAGTTTGTATCCTTATTTATGACCCTTTTGCTTGTTCTCAGTTCCTTTGGGACAATGGCCTCTGCTGCAAGTCAATCGTTCAAAGAGAAAGAAAAAATGGTAGAAGAAAGCTTTAATTATTCAATTAAGTCTGCTAAAGGTGATGAAAAGGAAAAGCTTAAAACTGACTTAGCAAAATTCAAAAAACTATCAAAAGAAGATAAAAAGAAGTTTATTAGTTACATGTTTGATCCAGAGGTAACAAGCACCATTGCAGAATCAATATCTGAAGTTGAACCAGGCGAAACAAAGGCACTAAAAAATGGTGACATTGTATTATCGGCTACATATGAAGAGTCTGACGTTGAGGCACCAGCCTTAGAAGAAGGGAACATTCAACCCTTAGCCACTACCTATTATAAAAAAGCTTGGTACAAAAGGGGGGTAAGCTTTTTAGGACTTACAGTCCTTGAAGTATACGCTCAAGTAAATTATACTCATAATGGAAGTAAGGTTCTATCTACATATGGATGTGATGCCTATACTTCCCGCAATCTAAACCCGACTGTAGATTATGAGTGGGGAAGATGTATCAGAAATCATAGTAGCTCCCAAGCTTGGGCAACTGCCTCGGTAAAATGGAGTGCAATTTATAGTGGATTAGGAATTGTTTATGCAAACCATGAGGTTAGAGTGTGGGGTAACTACAAAAACCAATCGGGAGGAAGTGTAACTAAACTATGAGTAGTGAAGGGGCAAACAGAATGTTTAAATCTAAGAGACTAAGAAATATTATAGTTGGAATCTTAATCGCCCTACTAATAGCAGTTATACTAGGAGCATTAACAGTTAACTCTTTATAGATATAAATAAAGTTGTTCCATGGCCAGCAGCTAATTACTGCTGGTTTTTTAATTAAGCTTATAAGTCACACTCTTTAATTCATTTTGATCTAATAATAATAATGAAAGTGTCATATCAAGGAACAATAACTAGAAGTGTCCAAGCAATTAGTACAAGTACGAAACTTCCTTGATTAAGTAAAACAACTATGTTTAATTTCCCTTTTTGCATTTTTTTCTTCATATTTGTTCAGCAATTCTGCTTTGTTTATTTAAAAATCATCATCTTAATTTAAGCATAAATGACAAACCAAGATGTTCCACTGGCCCGTTTGCTGAACAAGAATTTCTACATCTCGTACAGGATCTTTGATTATACTTTTCAAAGCCATAAAAGGACTACTTCTTAATTAATAGTTCAAAAATAAATTATAAAGCCCTTCTCAATTGAGAGGGGCTTTATAATTTATAAATGGTCCGATGGAGCGTTTTTATTTTCAATAAACCACCCGGCACCTATTTTGGTGATTTTACATCCGGGATACTGCTTTTCTAATCTTTTTCTTTCCTTCTTTTCCTTGATCTCCTTTTCAACCTCTGCGCGTTTTACATTTTCCATGGTTTCTTCCATTGATGCACCTGCTTTAACAAATCCTAACCTTGGCACGTAAACAGCTGAAAATTTGTCGCCAACCTTCATTTATACACTCCCTTTCACCTAAATATCAGGCAAATAGGCTGAAAGTCCTTGTGACTAATTTGTGAAAAATTTCAAATAATATCAATGTTTTAACCCAAGTTTCAATGTTGCGTATAAATTCTTCCCAGAAACAAAAACTAAAAGAAATGAGTAAAGGGTAGGTCACAAATGAAAAGCAAAAATGACTTCCTAGATTATCAGGAAATAAGAACCGTGCTTAATGACTCGCCAGATTTGATGTGTAGAAAAATGGAATTGGGAAGGCAAACTATTCAAATCGTTTTTATGAAGAATTTAATTAATCAGGAAGTCCTAAATGAATATGTTATTAAATACATGCAAACAATTCCAGAAAAACACTTAAATTACACTTATTTGGTTAATAACATACCAATTGAGGAAATAAAAACTGAAATCGAAAAGAATGAGTTCATCTCATCTCTTTTAAAAGGATTTTCTTATATTTATTTCTTAAATGAGAAAAAAGGTTTTATGGTAAATTGCAATAATACTCTTGAAAGATCAATTGAGAAGGCAGAAACAGAATCATTAGTATATGGACCTAAGATATCCTTTACAGAGTCATTATCATCAAATATCAAGATTATCAGGCAAAACCTTAATGATTATAATTTGTGTACTGATAGCTTAACAATTGGGGAACGTGTTAAGAAGGAAGTAAGAATCGTATATATAAAAGATATAGCAAATGATGAAACACTAAATAACCTTAAAGAAAGATTAGAAAAAATAAAACCAGATAATATTAATGACAGTTCAGTTTTAGCGCAATGCCTAGAAGACGATCACTATACATTTTTTCCGCAGCTTCTATTAACAGAATTACCCGATCGATTTATTTACTCGATTTTGAACGGAAGAATTGGTGTATTTATGGATGGCAGTCCAGTAGCTATTATTGGGCCAGCTAACTTTTTTTCGTTCTTTGAATCAACAGAAGATATCTATTTAAGATGGTCGCTAAGTACATTTATACGATTTACTCGAATTTTTGCTATGATAGTATCTTTATTTTTAACTGCATTCTATGTAGCTACAATGACCTATCATTTTGAACTGATACCTTCTAAATTGTTGATTATAATAGGAGAATCGCGCTCACAAGTTCCTTTTCCACCTTTATTAGAAGCTCTTTTACTTGAATTATTAATTGAATTACTTAGAGAAGCTGGTGCACGACTCCCTTCTAAAGTAGGTCAAACAATGGGGATTGTTGGAGGAATTGTTGTAGGCCAAGCTACAGTTGAGGCAGGATTAACAAGTAATATTTTAATTATTATAGTTGCCTTCAGTGCACTAGGGGCTTTTCTGGCTCCTATTTATGAAATGGGTACTGCGATTCGGATAGCAAGATTTCCATGTATTATTTTGGCTGGTTTATGGGGTTTGAATGGGATTATGATTAGTGTTTGTATACTAATGGTTCATTTGTTAAAGCTTACGTCTTTAAATAAGCCCTATCTTGCGCCATTATATCCGTTCAGAAAGGAGGATTTAAAATACTTTCTATTTCGGCTCCCCCACCATTTTTATACCAAACGCCCTGTAGTCAATCGCCCAAAAGATACAATTCGAATAAGGGAGAGGTAATAAAAAGTTCAAATTCACATGAAATTTGAGGTGGAAAATGAAGTCAAATACCATTGTCAATGCCTTTATGGCCTTTTTTATTATACACACATCTCAATTTGGTATGGGTATCCTTGGAGCTCCAAGAATCGTGTACTTAGAATCTAAGAAAGATGCCTGGATTTCGGTTTTACTGTCTGGTATAGCAATTAGCTTTATAACTTGGATAATGATATCCATACTTAAACAGAATGAAAATCGTACGCTATTTGAAATACATGAAAATTTATTTGGACGTATGTTTGGCAGCATCATTAATGTCGTAATTGTCGTTTACTTTATGGCAGTTCATTATTCAATCACCATAAGTTATGTTGAACTATCACTTACGTGGGGTTATGAAGGTCTCTATGAATGGGTCGGTGTCCTGTCATTAGTTTTGATAACAATTTATGGTGTGTCTGGCGGATTCAGAGTTGTTGCTGGTATTTGTTTTTTATCTTTTATTATTGTCATATGGATGTTATTCGTATTGTATCAACCTCTTCAAAGTTTAAATCTCGATAGAATATTACCCATTTTATCGACTAGGCCGACTGAAATTATGAATGGAGTCTACAAAAGTAGCTATACAATGTTGGGCTTCGAGGCGTTACTTTTTCTTTTTCCATTTTTCAAGGAGAAAAAAAAGGTCCACTTATACAGTCAACTGGCAATATGGTTTACAACATTTCTTGTTTTAATCATTACCATTTTCTCTATATTGTTTTTTAGCTCAAAAGAATTAGAGTTAAATATCTGGCCATTTGTCAGCATTATCAGTACTATGCGTTTTCCGTTTATTGAGCGCTTTGAATTTATAGTAGTTTCAATATGGATAATCGTAATTTTTCCTAACTTGTGTATATCGTTATTTTTATCTTCCAATGGTGTTAAACAGATTTTTCGCATAAAGCAGAAATATGGAATATGGATAATTTCAATTATCATTTTTATCTGCAGTTTTTTTATCACCAAAAGAGTTGATAATGATTATTTTATAGATAAAGTTGCTCAAATTGGATTTTATTTATGGTTTGTATACCCTGTAGTTTTATATGGCATCATTACCATTAAATCAAAAATCGTTGGTCGTTCATAAGGGGAGTTGAAATAATGAAATTAAGATTCTTTATTTTGGTTTGTACCCTTATCTGTACTTCATGTGTCCCTCCAAGCAAAATAATCGAGATGCAGGGTATTTCAACTATTCTTGGTTTCGACTTACTGGATGATGAGACTTACAAAGGCACAATAAGTCTTTTGCAATTTGACGGTTCACAGGGAAAGACAAGTACTACCATTTCTGCTGAGGGTTCTACCAGTAAAGAAATTCGACAAAGGCTGGAGCAGCAAACAAGCCATGACATTTCCTCTGGACAATTAAGAACCATCTTATTTGATAAAAAAATGGCTGAGGAAGGGATATTTTCATTTCTTGATACGATGCTAAGAGACACCAGCATAAATCCCCTCATATTCTTAGCGATCACAGAAAAATCGGAGGAAACGATAAATAGTAAAGAATATGAAGAGTTTCCTGAAATGGGTTCCTATATGTATCAGTTACTGGACAAACATGAGAAAAAAGAAATGTTAATAAACTCTAACTTGCATGACTTTGTTTCCGCATTATATGAGAGTGGCATTGATCCTACGCTGCCTATTATAAAAAATATTAAAGGTGAAGCACCTTTTATAGAAGCAGTAGCATTATTCAGGGATGATAAAATGGTTGGTTCTATTTCTTTAATCAAAACCTTCTACATAAAATTATTCACTAACAAAAATGCTTTCTTAGGGGATTTAACCTTAACGATACCTTCTGATAAATTAGAGAAAACTGGAGTACTTATCTCTGAGAATGCAGAAAATGAAAAGTATAAAATTACCTTACACCCTATCAATTATCGCGGGAAAATTGAGGTAGTTAATAATGAAATAGTAAACTTAAACGCGTCTATTTCAGTTTCAATATTAGAAACTCAGCCATCTACTTCCATAATTGATAAAGAATCAACAAGAAAATTAGAGCGCTTGATTGGTGAAGAACTTAATAATGAATTCGAGAAAATTCTTGAGGAATTAAAAATCTTAGAAACAGATCCCATAGGAATTGGAAGAAAAATAAAAAGTTTAAGGAAATATTCTCATTTAAGCAATGGAGAATTAAGTGAGAAGTATTCTGCAGTAAAGATAAAGCCAAATATAACTGTAGAAATTAAGCGGCCAGGAGCAGTTAATTAGGAAAAAAATTCGTTCCGACCCCAAACCGACCCCAAACTTGGAATTCAATGGTTTATGACTAATCAAATTGAATAAAATAAAAAACGCCAAACCCTTGATATACATGGGTTTCGCGCTTTTCTTTTGTAGCATCCCAATCGAGATTCGAACAAACGACTACAGCTCAGGAGGCAGACTATGATCTATCATTAATTTAATTTTACCATGAGTACATATTTATTAGGCAACTGTTATTATGTATTATTCAGGACTGGCAAGAGAGGTCTAAATTATGGGGTTGTTGACGAATTGTTGACGAACACGGTCAACAACGGTCTTTTTTAGACCTAAAGGAACAAACTTCATACCTTCTAAATCCTTAATATGCAAGGGATATTCAATAATAACTTTATTGCTTCCGTGACTGTTTGCTACTTTGACAGGGTAGAGGTCGCTGGTTCGAACCCAGTCGGAATCATACTTAAAGTGCTTGGCTGTAACTGCCCAGGCACTTTTTTGTGCATCTGGATAGGGTCTTTTTGAGCTGGAATTTCCTCCGATGTTTTAACGAAACAGTGATAGGGAATCGTTAAAATATAAAAATTCACAAAATAATTTTTATTGAAAATCTATGCTATAATTTTATTGTGAAATTACAAGAGTTAGGGGATATTTCTATGTTGAAAGATCTGTTTATAGGCCTTTCCCAAAACGAATTTCTGAATAGTGCCGCAAAGAAATATGGATTGAAACTAGGCGCGCAGAATGTAGTTGCTGGGACAAATCTAGATGAAGCAATTCAGAGCATAAAAGAGCTTAATGCTCATGGCATCTCTTGTACTGTCGATAACCTCGGGGAATTTGTTTATAAAAAAGAAGAGGCGGCAGAAGCGAAAAAACAAATTATAGAAGTGATAGAGGCCATTCATGAAAATCAGGTGGATGCACATATCTCTTTAAAGCCTTCTCAATTAGGTCTTGATATTGACTACTCTTTCTGCCTTGAAAATGTCAGGGAGATAGTAGAGAGAGCAAGCCGTTATGGTATTTTTGTGAATATGGATATGGAAGACTCCAAGCGTTTGCAGCCTTCCTTTGACATTTTGGATGAATTATCCAAAGAATACAATAACTTCGGTACAGTTATTCAGGCATATTTCCTGGATGCAGAAGAAGATCTGAAGAAATATCAGAACTTCCGGCTGCGGATTGTAAAAGGAGCTTACAAAGAGCCTGAAGAAATTGCTTATCAGGACAAAAATGACATTGACGCTAACTTTATAAAATTAATAGAATGGCATTTGCTGAATGGCAAATTCACGTCAATTGCAACACATGACCATAATGTAATTAATCATGTAAAAGATTTTGTAAGGGCTAACAATATTCCTAAAGATAAATTTGAATTCCAAATGCTCTATGGCTTCCGCAAGGATATGCAGCTGAAGCTTGCTGGTGAAGGCTATAATTTCTGCACATATGTTCCTTTTGGACATGACTGGTATGGCTACTTCATGAGACGCCTGGCAGAACGGCCGCAGAACTTAAACCTTGTGGCCAAGCAGGTATTTACCAAGAAAACAAATACTGTCATTGGTGTTGCAGCAGGAGCTTTCTTATTAGGCAGATTGACAAAGAAACGGAAAAAATAATAATGCAGGAGCCTCCCTATAAATTTTAGTGGGAGGCTTTTTATCTTTTTATAAAGGAATTCTTGGCTATGGATGCGAATTTATTTTGAGTAATGATTTGGAAAGAGAGGAAAGATGACATGGATTTACAACTGAAACCTGTTACAGAGAAAAATTTTTTTGAGGTTATTAATTTGAAATCTGAAGAAGAGCAGGAAAAGAAGTTTCAAATTTTCGAAAGGTTTGTCGGTTCCAATGCTTTTTTCATTGCTCTGGCTTCAGTCAATGGCTGGACATGTAAAGCTATATACGATAGCGAATCATTAATTGGCTTTGCGACTCATGGTCTGGATAAAGAGCATGGCCGATATGAACTTGTCAGTCTGATGCTTGGACATCAATTTCAGGGGAAGGGCTATGGCATACCGGCAATTGAACTTGTAATTGAGGAAATGAAAGAGAAATATGGGTGCCATGAAATCTACCTATCTGTCATCAGGGAGAACGAGCCGGCTATTCGTGTATATGAGAAAGTTGGTTTTGAACCGACAGGTGAGGTTTTTCAGGCCTTTCATCCGGAACCTATCTATAAGTTAAAAGTGTAAAAAGCCCCTGACTGAATTGTCAGGGACTTTTGCTTATATTTCAATTTCCACACCATAATGATCTGAAATGATGGGTTTGTTTGTGCCATTAAAAATAACTCGGGAATATTTTGGATGGATCGGATACGATGATAAAATCAAGTCGATGCGCATCTCATGTTTATTTTCGTCCCAGCCGGCAATTTTGCCTTTAACCGTCACTCCTGAGTCCTGCTTGTCTGCTAATTCAAAAGTGTCATAAAGCCCTTTGTCAATGAGAAAGTCATAACCTTCATTGCGGACATACGCCGAGCTGTTGAAATCACCCATAAAAATGGCGGGTTCATCTTTAGATGCATGTGCAAGAAGAGATTCAGCCTGAAATTTAAAGGATTCTTCTTCATCATCCCACCAGCCAAGGTGACAAGAATAAAAGGTAATTGGTCTGTTTTTGTAAACTAATTTAACGCCAATAATTTTTCGTGTCTTCCAGTGTGCCTGGTCTTTATTTTGGGTAATAAAGAAGGAAAAATCCTCCTTTATTTCATGCTTTGTCAATATGGCAAGACCCTCTTCATATATATCATAGCCAATATGTGAGAAATCCCATTTAAAAACGTAATCTTCCACACCTATTTTTCTCAATTCTTCAATTAACAGCAGTGCATAGTTATCTTTTTTGATATGGCCATCTATTAAAGGGGCTTTGATATGCTGGCTGACTTCCTGCAGAGCGATGACATCATAGCGGTTCTCCTTAATAGCCTCAGCAAGAATTTTAATTTTTTCCAGCTGCTGTTCCTCCTGCCATGAGTGACAGTTTAGAGTTAATAATTTCATTGTTAAGCTCCCAAAAGGTCTTGGATATCAGATTTAAGGACATCTGCTTTTGGTCCATAAATTGCTTGAACGCCTTTGTCCTTAACGATAAGACCTAAAGCTCCATTCTTCTTCCATTCCTGTTCACCAGCAACTGATGCAGTGTCCTTTACTGTGACACGCAAGCGGGTCATACAGGCATCAACGTCTTCAATATTTTCTTTTCCGCCTAATAATTCGATTAACACAGGAGCTAGTGAATTTTTCTTGACTGAAATATCTGAAGATGAAGCAGTATTTTCTTCTTCAATATAGTTTCCATTGCGTCCTGGTGTAGGGAAGTTAAATTTTCTGATCATAAAATTGGCAACCCAAAAGTTTAGTCCGAAGAATACCAGGCAGGCAATTACAAAGTTTACAAGATCCAGCCATAAACCAGCTTTTATAATCATTGGTGTTCTTGTAATCAATTCAATGATCCCAAAAGAATGAACACGGATATTAATAATATCAACGACTGCAAATGCCAGACCTGTCATAACTGCATACACGATATAAAGAAGTGGAGCAGCAAACATGAACATAAATTCAATCGGTTCTGTTACTCCAGTTAAGAATACTGCCAAACCAGCGGAGAAGAACATCGATTTGTATTTCTTCTTTTTCTCAGGATCTACATTGCGGTACATTGCAAGCGCAATTCCCAATAAGGCAGCAGCGGACAGAATCATTTGGCCTACTTTAAAGCGGGCAGGGGTAACGTCATTCAGCAATTGTTTATAGCTTTCTGTATCTCCTGCAGCCAAAAAGTTATTCAGGTCGGCAATCCATGCAAGCCATAGGGGATCTTGTCCAGCGACCGTTGAACCTGCGTTAGAGCCTGTCAGGATTTTGTAAGTTCCGCCGAGCTCTGTATAATTAATTGGGACTGTCAGCATATGATGCAATCCAAATGGAAGAAGCAATCTTTCCAGTGCGCCAAAAACAAATGGAGCGATAACTGGTGCTGTATTCCGTGATGTAGCAATCCATTGTCCGAAATCATTTAATAATCCTTGAATGAATGGCCAAACAATTGATAAGACCAAGGCTGCTGCAACAGAGCCGCCGATTACAGTGAAGGGTACAAATCGCTTTCCATTGAAAAAGGAAAGTGAATTTGGCAATTTATCATAGTTATAATACTTGTTAAATAAATTTGCGCCAAGAAAACCTGAAATAATCCCGACGAATACTCCCATATTTAATGCGGGTGCGCCTAAAACAGAAGTGAAATAGTCCGGGACAATGAGATCTTGTCCAAACAGGGATTTTACCGTGGCCTCGGAACTACCTAACATGTCGGACTTTACACCAAATATGGAGCCTGTAATTCTATTAATCAGAATGAAAGCAATAAGAGCTGCAAACGCTCCGCCTGCACGTTCCTTAGCCCAGGAACCGCCAATTGCAACTGCAAATAAGATATGAAGATTTGTAATAATGGCCCAGCCGATATCCTCCAGAATTCGTGCAATCGATTGCACAAATGCTATGTCAGTACCTGTCATGCCTACAAGCTTGCCAAGTGAAATCATAATACCTGCAGCTGGCATTACAGCCACTACTACAAGTAATGCCTTTCCAAACTTTTGCCAGAAATCAAAAGAAAATAATTTTTTCATCGTTCCCTCTCCCTTATTGTATGGGCTTTCATTAAATGGACTAAAAAAGCATTTCCGTAATTTCACGAAAAAAATTTCGATGCATACATGAATCTATTCTATGAAAATACTATTTAGCTTTATTATTATCTTAAAATAACACGGGCAGAAAAATGATGCAACCGTTTGCGTAAAAAATTGTTGGAGACGTTTAAGAATATCGAAGGGTTACTATTGATAAATATTTTTTAAGTCATCCATCTAGAATTGAAATGTGGTTTTATGCATAAAAATAAATTTTTATTTTTAAAAATACATTTTTCTCTTGCTAAAGAAGTATTTCATCCTTTAGAATTTACTAAAAGAAGGATTACCTTCACATAAAAGAGTGGATTTCTAAACGAAATATAAATAAAAATAATTTTGAATAGTGTAAAATCTTCTTGTTTGAGAAGCATTTCATGCTTTATAATTTGCGTAAGAAGTTTTTCCTTCACTATTCATGAGGAGCCGGCATGGATAAGAAAACAATGAACCAGATGATTAAAGAAAGCTATTCATCCCTCTCGCCAGGACAGAGGAAAGCAGCTGAATTTATTATGGAGCATGCTAATGAGGCGGTGTTGTTAACCGCATTTCAAGTTGGCAGAAATGCAGGAGTCAGTGAGACAACGGTCATTCGGCTTGCGTATGCACTGGGGTTCAGCGGTTATTCCCAAATGCAGGAACAAATCAGAAAAGACTGGCTAGCCGGGAAACAGCAGGCTGCAGAAGAAAATGACTCTTACATAATAAATGCAGCGAAAGAGAACCTGTTTAAGAGAGTCATTGATCAAGAGAGGAAAATACTTCGGCAATTGCTTGATCAGGTTGATGAAAGAGAGCTTTGGAAAGCAATTGATGCCTTAATTCAGGCAGACAGGGTTTATATTGGGGGTTTTGGCAGCTCATTTGCGGCCGCATACTGGTTCTATTACACTCTTAAACAAATGAGGATAAATGTTTATATCTCAGGCCCTCACGGTTTTCTTCCTGAGGATTTGTGTGATTTGACAGAACAGTCAGCAGTTGTCATTTTTTCTTTCCCTCGCTATCGAAAGGAAACCATAAAGCTGGCCTCATTCGCTGAGAGGAAGGGCTCCAGGATGGTAGCCATTACAGACCGGCAGCTTTCGCCGATCGGGCAGATGGCTGCAGTCACACTTACTACTGATGAACTAATGGATACCGGACATCATTCAATTGCATCGGTTATTAGTTTACTGGAAGTGCTGATCGCGGGTATCGATGAACAGGATCGTGAAAGGATTGCCAAGAGACAGCAGGAACTGGAAATCTTATACGCTGATCAGGAGTTATTTGTTGAATAAAGCTGAACAGCAGGGGTGTTAAAAACAGAGTAATAAAAGGGGGCATACGAATGAGCAGTCTTTCAAAGAAATTCATTCAGCAGGAGGAAAGGGAAGCCTACACAACCGGGGACTATTTAAAATTTTTAATTCCTTCTCTGATCGGGGTTTTACTATTTATGGTGCCGATTCAAGGAGAAGATGGGATTACGATCCCGGTTGCATATTTAGCAAATCAAATTAACGGGCTGCTGGGTGCTTCCATACCTGCGATTACTGTTACTATAATGGCTCTATCAGTTATTGGTTCACTGATAGCAGCAGTTTTTAAACCGGGCTTTATCTTAAACAGCCCTTATTTGAACAAATTGCTAAATGTAAGTAAATTTTGGGTAGCAGCCCGTTTGCTTGGAACAGTTTTTGCTATTATTACTTTATTTGAGATTGGTCTGGAACCAGTATATTCAGAGAACACTGGCGCACTCTTAATCTATGATCTAATTCCGATCCTGTTTACTACCTTTCTTCTGGCAGGTTTATTGCTGCCGCTTTTATTAAATTTTGGCCTGCTCGAATTTTTTGGTGCATTATTGATTAAAGTGATGAGGCCTGTTTTTAAGCTGCCGGGACGTTCTTCGCTTGATTGTCTGGCATCATGGGTAGGTGATGGGACAATTGGAGTCCTGTTGACGACAAAACAATATGAAGAAGGATATTATACAAAGCGGGAGGCGGCAGTTGTAGCAACTACCTTCTCGGTTGTTTCCATAACGTTTACGATTGTCATTATTCAATATTTAAATTTAGAGCAATATTTCATACATTACTATTTAACAATTATCCTTGCTGGTCTGGTGGCAGCTGTAGTAATGCCGCGGATTCCGCCATTGTCCAGAAAAGCCGATACTGCTTATGAAGGAACAGTGATGAAAGAGGAAACTTCTATTCCTTCACATACTACACCTGTTAAATGGGGATTAAATAATGCTATTAAGAAAGCGCGTACAAATAATAGTGCTGGCGCTGTTGTAAAAGAAGGTTTGGAGAATGTTTTAGACATGTGGATGGGAGTTCTGCCGATTGTTATGGCAATTGGAACGGTTGCCCTGGTGATTGCTGAATTCACCCCGGCTTTTACGATTCTTGGCAAGCCGTTTGAGCCAATCCTGGCTCTAATGCAAATTCCGGAAGCGGCAGAAGCGGCCCAGACAATGGTGGTTGGATTTGCAGACATGTTCCTTCCGGCAGTCATCGGCAGCGGCATTGAAAGTGAAATGACGAGATTTGTCATTGCCTGTGTCTCTGTAACACAGCTCGTTTACATGTCTGAAATGGGCGGCCTGCTTTTAGGGTCAAATCTCCCTGTCAGCATAAAGGATTTAATTCTTATATTCCTTCTCCGTACTATTATTACGCTGCCGATTGTAGCTGCTGTAGCTCATATTATATTTTAGGGGCTTTATCGCAATTTTAGGGAAAGGGGAAGGTTATGAAGCAAGAAGCATTAACATCACTGGCCATTAAAAACCTTCACACAGTTAAGGATCTCGAAGCAGTATACGAACTTGAAGCAAGAATATGGAGTGTGGAAGAAGCTGTGCCGGTTAATCATACAGTTGCAACGGTTAAAAATGGAGGGTTTGTGTTAGGTGCGTTCCTGGGAGAGGAACTGGTCGGTTTTCAATACAGCTTTCCCGGCTTTGACGGCACAAAGGTATACCTGTGCTCCCACAGCCTGGGGATTCACCCGGAGTACCGGGCGCTGGGGATTGGAGAAAAGCTGAAAAATGCGCAAAAACAGACTGCACTTAAGAAAGGCTATGATCTCATTTCCTGGACATACGACCCTCTTGAAACTGTAAATGCCAATCTCAATCTTCATAAGCTCGGGGCTGTATGCACTCAATATATAGAAAATGCTTATGGTGAAATGTCAGACCATATGAATGCAGGCATACCATCTGATCGATTTTTAGTGGAGTGGCGAATTCAGGATGATTTTCCTGAACGCCGATGGTCTGCTGAAGTTCTGCCAAGGGCAATAGAAACAGGGGCCGCTGATGGTTTGGCAGTCCCTGAAAAAGTAAATTTAGACTATGAAAATAAAAAAATTCTTATACCTGTCCCAGGTAATTTTCAGGACATAAAAAAGCAGGATTTTGAATTGGCTCTGAAATGGAGAAAGAGCACGAAAGAAGCATTTGCTCATTATCTCAGCACAGGCTGGATTGTAACAGATCTTATAAAGCACGAGGCTGCGGAAAACCAATACTTATATCTCTTGGAAAAGGGATAATGCCGGGAGAATGGGAAAATGGAAATTAAAAGCATCATTTTAAGGCACGTGAAAATGGAGCTGCTGAATCCGTTTACTACAAGTGTCGGAACAGAAGTGGATAAGGACTTTATTCTGGTTGAAGTAAAATCAAAAAGCGGGCAGTCCGGCTGGGCGGAGTCGGTTTCCATTATGGAGCCAATCTACAATGAAGAAACAGTTAAAACAAATTGGCATATTATGAGTGATCATTTAATACCGGTCCTTTTTGCATCAGAGATTCGTCACCCTGATGATGTTTCAGAGGCTTTCAGGCCAATCAGGGGAAATTTTAATGCCAAAGCAGCGCTGGAGGGGGCTGTCTGGGACCTTTATGCAAGGGAGAGAGGGGTCTCGCTCTCAAAAGCTCTGGGCGGAGAAAAGGAAAAAATAGAAGTGGGCGTCAGTGTAGGTATTCAGGAATCAGAAATAAAGATGCTTAAGCAAATTGAAGGATATGTAAATGAAGGCTACCAGCGGATCAAAGTGAAAATTAAGCCTGGCTGGGATGTGCAGATCTTAAAAGCCATCCGTGCCGAGTTTCCTGATATTAAGCTTATGGCTGATGCTAATTGCGCCTATACACTTAATGATATTGGTCACCTTCAAAGGATGGAAGAGTTTAATCTGATGATGATTGAGCAGCCTTTGGATCATGATGATATTATTGACCATGCCAAGCTTCAAAGCCATTTGAAAACACCAATTTGCCTGGATGAAAGTATACATACCTTTGAGGATGCCAGAAAGGCGATCGAGCTTGGAAGCTGCCGAATCATAAACTTAAAAATTGGCCGGGTTGGCGGGCTTACAGAGTCAAGAAAAATTCACGACCTTTGCAGAGATCATAATATTCCGATGTGGTGCGGAGGAATGCTTGAAGCTGGAATAGGACGTGCACATAATATAGCCATAACTTCCCTATCCAATTTTACACTTCCGGGTGATACAGCCCCGTCTTCCCATTACTGGAAAGAAGATATCATCGATCCTGAAGTCACTATGGAAGATGGGTTTATATTCGTGCCTCAGGAGCCGGGGATAGGCTATGAGCCTAATCGCTCTAAAATAGAAGATTTAACACTTTACAGCCGGAGTTTTACAAAATAATAAAGTGAAACTTCAATCAGTGGGGGTCTTACTGCCCGTTAGACTGCGATTAAAGACCATACAGCGCCAGAGGGAACTCTGGCGTTTTACTGTATGAATTGCAGCTCGCTCCCTATATTTTTATATTGTGATACATATCACCGAAAGTTTGTCGGGGTTCTGATAAACTGATTGCAAAATTTAGAATTTTGCAATATAAGGAGTGTGCAGTTTGAAGGTAAAACGGCTGGCGTTATCGACCATTATTCTTACCTATATTTTAATTGTATTTGGCGGGTATGTCGCATCTTCGGAATCAGGTATGGGGTGCGGACCTGAATGGCCTTTATGCAATGGGATGGTGATCCCGGTATTGGAAGGAGATACATTAATTGAATTTACTCACAGAGTTATTGGTGCAGTACTTGGAATAATGACAGCTGTATTGTACTTTAGAATTCAAAAATCAAATCAGGTGCGGGAACTTGATAAAGCTTCTAAGGTGCTTATTCTGCTTTTATTAGTTCAAATTTTACTGGGGGCAGCTGTGGTTTGGATGGACTTGCCTGCTATAATTGTGTCTGTCCACCTGATGGTAGCGATGGTTTTCCTTGCTGCGCTAATCTGGATCTGGCGACGTGCTGATGAACAGCCATCATGGATTAAAACAAGAAGAGACCGGAGTGTTCAAAACAAATTTAAGACAGTTTTATTACTGCTGCTTGTTACTTTATTTCTAGGTGCTTATATTAAGCATGAATCATTCGGATTGGCCTGCAGCTGGCTTGAATGTACAAATGGCTTTATGCCAGTATTTTTTCCGGAAATGATTCAGACCGGACACAGGCTTTTGGCAGGAGTTTTGGCCTTTTACATATTTTTTCTTACATATCTTTCATTTAAAAACAGATGGGAGGCTGGATTGCAGAATCGGCTTATGGCTGCCTCCCTGCTGGTTTTAGGTCAAATCTTAATAGGTATCCTCACAATTATAAGCTACATTGAAATATCCTGGGCAGTTCTGCATCTTGCTTTTGGAACAGCATTATTTGCAATTGTTTGTGAGGCTGGAGTATTTGCATCAAATTCCAGCAGAATCAATAGGTTAGGGGAAAAGAGCAGTAATCCTTATTACGGATAATAGCCATACTCAAAAAAGGCAGTCAGGTGACATGCCTTTTTTGTTTTTTGTTATTTTTGCAGATCTTTTTTAGTAATTTCGCTTCTGATATCTGCTACTCTTGAGAACTCTGCATCCTGCTTTTTATTATTTGGATATTTGTTTTTTCTTTCGCGGTTGTCATTTTTGTTGGTCATAGGTCTGCCTCCATTGGTAATGTGTGTTTAGGTGAGTGAAAGACCGGCCCTAGGACAGGGCCGGTATCCCAGCAAGCAATCTTACTGATTTTGCTGGTTTTTAAGCTGCTGCTCTGCCATCGCGACAAGTCGCTTTGTCATTTCCCCGCCGACAGAACCGTTTGCTCGTGCGGTTGTATCAGCACCAAGCTGAACTCCAAACTCATTGGCAATTTCCTGTTTCATTTGATCCAATACAGTTCCTGCACCGGGTACCAAAAGTTTGTTTCTTGCCATGATACATCACTCCCGACGATAATTTGAGCAAATAAATGCTCGTTTTTAACTTAACCGATTAAAGAACAGCAGATGCAACTATAAAATTGCCAATCCAAATAATTTCATTATGTAAGGTTTTATAACATAAAAATTATAAATCTTCAAAAAATTTATTGACATCGGTGTAAAAAAGAGTAAAATAAGGATTAAATTTAAATTATGTAAGGAAATATAACATGAATCTAATTGTTATCCTTACATTAATAGAAAAAGGGAGGAATTACATTTGGAAGCCACATTTTTAATGAATAGTCTTTGGGTAATGCTGGGAGCCATTTTAGTCATTTTTATGCTTGGCGGTTTCGTTATGCTTGAAGCCGGTTCGACCAGGATGAAAAATGCGGGGCATATTGCCGGTAAAACGATTTTTACCTTCGGTTTATCATCATTGGTATTTTGGGCCATTGGCTTTGGTTTCATTTTCGGCGATGATGCAAATATATTGGTTGGGTTATCAAATTTTTTTTACTCAGGTGCTGAGCTTGAGGGAATGAGCTTATCTTCTTCTGTATTCTTCGTATTTCAGATGGCATTTGCCGGTATTTCCATTACGATTGCATTAGGCGGCTTTGCTGAACGTGCAAAACTTTCCGTTTACCTCATTTTTACCGTACTTTTTTCTGCTATTGTTTATCCTGTCGTCGCACATTGGATTTGGGGAGGAGGCTGGCTTGCTGAACACGGCAAGCAGGACTTTGCTGGTTCAACAGTTGTCCACTTAACGGGTGCTATGGCAGCGTTGGCAGCTACGATTTTACTTAAGCCCCGAATTGGAAAATTTAATAAAGATGGTTCCGCTAACAATATCTATGGCCATAACCAGGTATATACAGCCTTGGGTGTGCTGATCCTGTGGGTTGGCTGGTTTGGGTTTAACGCCGGCAGTACTTTGACTGTGGAAGATGGTTTTTTTGGATTTGTAGCTCTTAACACAAATCTTGCTGCCGGAGCAGGAGCAGTTGCTGCACTGATTATTTCATGGATGGTTATGGGTAAATCCGATGTTCCCACAATGCTTAACGGTGCCCTGGCAGGTCTGGTCGCAATTACGGCTTCCTGTGCTTTTGTTGATACATGGGCGGCTGTTGTCATAGGGTTTGTATCAGGAATCCTTGTATTCTACAGTGTGCGTTTCGTTGAAAAGCGAAAAATCGATGATCCAATCTTTGCTCTATCTGTTCATGGTGCTGCCGGGGTATGGGGAACATTATCTACTGGATTCTTTGCTGCACCTGAATTGGCATCAGTCGGTAAACCTGGGCTGTTTTATGGGGGAGGTTTTGAACAGCTGGGAGTACAGTTTATGGGTGTCGCTGTTTCCGGCCTTTATGCTTTTGCTGTATCCTTTATAATTTTGGCAGCTGCCAAGAAGGTATTGAATGGACTTCGGGTAACAGAGGAAGAAGAAATTATGGGATTGGATTTAAGTGAACATGGAAGCTATGGATATCCCGAAGTCTTTATGGCTGATGAAAACAAAAAGTTAAGCTCGTAAGCAAGACTGGAGCTTCTTTTAAAGGAAGTGCCTGGATGGAATCAACATTTAACTCTTATCAATCCCTAAAAAAGTGGAAAGAGGAACAGATCTTAAAATACCGCTCAGATATCAGCGCTCTGAATGATTTTCACGACATTATCATGAAAGCAGTTATTCGTATGGCGTTGGAAAGAACCAAAAAAATTGAAAGACCATCCTCATGGAAATTTGCCTGGTTCACAATGGGAAGCTCGGGGAGAAGGGAGCAGGGCTTTCTGAGTGACCAGGATCACGGATTGGTGTTTGAATCAGGGGCTGCTGAAGCGGAAAAGTATTATTTAGAGCTGGGGAAGGAAGTTTCAAAAGGTTTACAGTCTGTTGGCTATCCATTTTGTGAAGGAAATGTGATGAGCTCTAATCCGCTATGGTGCAAATCACTTTCTGAATGGAAAGAACAAATCCATGCATGGATGCAGGAGGAGAGTCTGCAGACGATCAGGAATCTCCATATTTTCTATGACAGCAGAGTGCTGGCAGGAGAGGAAGCGTATATAGCAGAATTGAAATCCTTTATTCACGTGAATCTCCAAAAAAGCCCGCATCTGCTTACGAGAATGGTGGAGACCAGCATGCATATGAAAAAATCAGTAGGTCCATTTGGCCAGCTTTTGGCAGAGGAAAAGGGAAGCCATCAAGGGGAGCTGGATCTAAAATACGCTGCATTTATACCTTATGTAAATGCCGTAAGAATTCTTGCTGTGAAGGAAGGAATTCTGGACACATCTACTATTGCCCGAATGAATAAGATTATGAACATAAATGGCTATGGGGGATTGGGTAAATATCGAAATAATTTTGCTGTCTTGTTAAAATGGAGGCTTCAGACATACAGGCAAACAGATGCCTATGATGATACTCATTACATTCAGCTTAAAACCTTATCAATATCAGAGCGAAATGAACTGAAAGATATTTTAAAGGATGCCAAAAAGCTTCATCAATTTGTGGTCAGGACCATTCAAAAGGGTGCAGGTTAATGAGGTTCCATCCTTTTGTCCAATTTGTCAGAGGTATTCAGGGCAAACTTCAGACTAACATGTTAGGTGGAATGAATGGTCAAAATCCGCATCATTTAGCATTTATTAGACAAATGCAGAGGGAGCTGCAGAATGCTGATTTAATGCCTATCCCCTTAGGGAATTTGAATGTGGCTGTCTTTGATATTGAGACAACTGGATTTTATCCGGATAAAGGGGATCAAATTATTTCGATTGGTGCGGTTAAAATTACTAGCGGGAAAGTCAGTGAAGACAGTTTTTATTCACTTGTTCATTTTGATAAGCCTCTTTCAAGTGAAATAAAGGAGCTGACAGGTCTATCTGAGGCTGATTTAGAAAAAGCTCCTCCCCTCTCGGAGGTGTTGATTAGCTTTCTTGAATTTGTAAAGGAAATGCCGCTGGTTGCCCATCATGCAAACCACGAAAAAAGCTTTATGCAGTACAGCAGCTGGAAGCTTTTTCGCACTCCATTCAAGCACAGGATATTAGATACTTCCTTCCTTTATAGGATAGCCGATCCTAATAAACCATTAAGAAAATTAGAAGACCTCTGTGAATTTTATGGCATCCCTGTTAAGGGCCGCCATCATGCTCTGGGAGATGCAAAGCTGACAGCTTTCCTGTGGTGCTGCTTAATCGAGGAAGTTCATAAATCAGGGTGCTCAAACTTAAAAGAGGTTTACGAGCGCCTGGCCAGGTTAAGGTAACACAAGGAAGGTTGGACGGGAGAAGATGAAGCCAACTGAGGTAACTTCGGACACAAATCAAGGTTAAAGGAAGTTTGAGTCTGAAGCAGGAGGAACTTCGGACACAAATCAAAGGTTAAAGGAGGTTTGAGTCTGAAGCAGGGGCAACTTCGGACAGAAACCTGATTGTTAAGGAGTTTGAGTCCGAACCCCGGTCCAGGCAGTCATAAAAACCCTTCCATTTAATCAAAATCAAAGCCCCAATCACTATGAGATTGGGGCAAATTTGGTTTCTAAGCGGAGCAAAAAGCACAAAATTCCCCCTTAGAATTCCCCATCAAATGGAGTGAAAGGGATGTTAAGTCTATTCTCAACTGCTCTTAGTCTTTGGTTTAGCCGATTCAGCCTTCGTGTATGGCGGTCAACGGTCTGATTTAGCATTCTGACCTGATCAGTCAAATTGACCAGCTGCCTGTTAAGGCGGGTAATCTCTCTGGATTGATCCTGATTTTGCCTTTCCAAAGCGGTAACTCTTCTCTCCAGCTGCTGGGGCTGTCTTTCCGTATCATATTGTTCGAACTGCTGAATTTCATATTCTGGGGTGAAGTGGGCTGCTGGCTGAGGAAGATAACCTTGATAATAGCCATATGGATACATTGGGCACTCTCCTTTTATGCAAAAATCCTCAAACTCCCTATAATCTATGCATAAATGGGCGGAGAGACACGGCAAATGCCTATTTTATTGGCGGGTTGCTGCTTTGTGGTCTATATTATCTTAAAAGAGAAGGTTTAAAACGGCCGCCTCTGTTTACATAAAAGGGGGGACTTTGCTGATTTCCGAAACAAGAGAAGCAAGTGACTGCATCTGCTGGTCATCGAGGTCAAAAGCAATTTTGATCTTGTTTTCCAGATCAGCTGTTACTCTTCTCTTGCCCACCTCAACCAGAGCTATTAAAGAGAAGCTGCAGCTGACAACTCTTGCGAAATCACGCTGTGTCATGTTATAGCTCTTTCTGATTAATTTAATAATTTCTTTGTTCATTCTAATTCATCCTTTAACAATTCACCCATTTTTCAGGGCTATGTTTTTTGTCTTATAGCTATAAAATTAGCATTGTGATATAGGTTTGTCAAAGTAATTTAATAACAATGGAAAAGCAGTTTAATAGATTGCTGGAGGTATAATAACTAAATAAGAGGATAAAAAGAAAATAGAAAGGAGCTTTGCCTGTTGAATATACTTTGGGATTTTGATGGCACTTTATTTGATACATATCCAGCTTACACAGCGATCGTGAGAGAGGTTATGAATGATAAAAAGGTTTCCGATGAAAAGATTTTTTGCCAGCTAAAGGTTTCTTTCAGCGATGCATTTCAACATTTCAAGTTAAATGACGAACAAATAAAAACAATCAGGATGAGGGCGAGACAGCTGCGTCCAAATGATTTAAAGCCTTTTCCTGATGTGGAGCAGGTATTAAAGCAGGCTGATAAGAATGTCATCATGACTCACAAGGAAAGAGATGATGTTCTTTCTATATTAACCTTCCATAAATTAGATGGATACTTTACCGATATGGTAGCAGGAGACGATGGCTATCCCCGCAAGCCTCACACAGCTTCTTATGAATTTCTGCATGAAAAGCATAAGGTTGATTTAGCAATAGGTGACAGGAAAATAGACATCCTGCCTGCAAAGAAACTTGGCATCAGGACCTGCCTTTTTCAGAATGAAGCTCCTGGAGCAGATTATTATCTGAACCACTATAGAGATTTCAATAAGAAAATAAAGCTATATTAGTAAAAAGCCTGGCACTTTTGGGTGCCAGGAGGTTTTCTTTAATATTGAATTGGTCCTTCATAGCAGCATGTGTTTCTTTACGTTCTTGTTCCATCGTCATATTTATCGCCAAACAGCTTTTTCTTTTTTATTGTTTCAAAGTCTGCTTTGTACTTTTCCTCTGTTGATGAACTGCTCTTTATTTTTGATCCGTTTTTTTCTTCTTCCTTCTCCTGTTTTAAGTCTTCCATTGGTATAGGATCAACATTTTTTTCGCTCTCATACTTATCGAATAAACTTTCCTTCTCGGTTTTATATTGCTCGGGATTATCCATCTTTCCATCCTGAATGTTTTTGTCAGCCACTGTTATTCACCCTCCTTATTTCCTGTTTTCTTCCTGAGGTTTCTCAGGCTCTCTTTGGGGTTCGATATCTCTATCGTTTTCTTTCTTTTTATTTTGTTCTATCGAATTATTTTTTTCTGAATTGTTATGATCAGCCATAGTTAAACCCTCCTTTAACTGTTAGTATTCATTACCCTCTGGCAGTGGAGTAAAACCTAAATGACGGATTGCAAGAGTTTAACTGTTTAATCCGAAAGAGGAGAAATTGCTCTGTAAGGCCATAAAAAAATGCACCTTCACTCTTGTGTGAGGTGCATTTTTTACCGCTTTAGGCAGCTTTTAGGTTGGGGTTATTCTTGCGCAGCTGCTTTTGTTTAAGGATTTGATAAACATACCAGCCGGTAATTAAGAGGGTTATGACTGATCCGATTATCATTGATAGTTGATAATCCATTTTAAAGCCTTCAGGGGCATAGAAGATATAGGTGGATACTACACCAGTCATAAACAATGCAGGAACACCGCTAATCCAATGGAATTTGTTGTTTTTCAAAAGATACATAGTGGCTGTCCAAAGCATGACCGCTGCTGTAACCTGGTTTGTCCATCCGACATATCTCCAAAGGAATGAGTAATCGATGGTTGCCAGATATAAAGTAGGAAGAGCCACAGGTAAGGTGGTGATGACAGCCTTCCATTTCCCATCCATTTTTAGTAAAGATGAAAGTGATTCTGCCAGCATCATTCTTGAGGAACGAAGGGCGGTATCGCCTGTTGTAATCGGCAGGATGATTACTCCTAGTATAGCAAGGATTCCACCCAGCGTACCAAGGAGGCTGCCGGAAATTTCATTAACCACTCCCGCTGGACCGCCAGCCGCTAATGCATCTTGAAGACCTCCAGTTCCACCGAAAAGGGTCATGCCCGCTGCTGCCCAGATTAAAGCAATAATTCCCTCGCCAATCATGGCGCCATAGAAAACCTTTCTTCCATCACTTTCCTTTTTTAATGTACGTGAGACAATCGGACTTTGTGTTGAATGAAAACCTGAGATCGCTCCGCAGGAAATGGTGACCATCAGTAATGGCCAGATTGGCAGTTCACCGGGATGAAGATTAGACAGTGTCACATTCGGTATGGATTTTTCGCTGAAAAGCAATGCAACTGCAATGGATACTGCCATAAAGATTAATATTGCTCCAAATAGAGGATAAATCTTTCCTATAATACGGTTTACAGGCAAAACAGCTGCAAGGATAAAGTAAGCAAAAATAATGAGCAATGATGCCATAAAACTTAAGGGAGTTATACTTGAAATCAGCTGTGCCGGACCGGCAGTAAATGCAGCGGCAACTAAAACCATTAAGAGAATTGAAAATATATTAATGAACGTTTTGGCCGGTTTTCCTAAATATCTTCCGACAATGCTTGGAAATTGCTCTCCTTTATGCCTAAGAGAAAGCATCCCTGAGAAGTAATCATGAACCGCCCCGGCAAAAATGGAGCCGGCAACAATCCAGATAAAAGCTGCGGGCCCGTATAATGCACCCATAATTGCACCAAAAATGGGACCTAGCCCAGCGATATTCAACAGCTGAATCAAGCTGCCTTTCCACCAGCTCATCGGAACAAAGTCCATTCCGTCTTTTTCCGTATAAGCAGGTGTAGGGCTGCTGTCATTTATACCAAATATGCGCTCTACTATCTTGGAATAAAAGGCATAACCTGCAATCAGCAAAACAATCGAACCTAGAAAAGTCGCCATGAAAAAATCCCCCTGTTGTAAATAATTATAAGTATAATCTGAAACTTAAGAATATGTTGAATATTGTACAAGGAAACTGGAATAAAAAGCAAGCTTATTTCAGAAAAAAAGATATTTTCCGATAATAATAACTTGGATTGGATAACGTGATGGAAGTCAAATAATGAAGGAACCCTCCTGCAAATGAAACCATAAGCTACTATAAGTTCATTTGAAGGGGGGAAGACAATGATTATCCTTTCGAATAATCAGAATAAACCGGGGGGTTCCAGTTTTTTTGGAGTTCAGCGTGAAATTTATCTGGCGCTGGAGAGCAGTCCCGAGACTCATCAGTACGATTCAATACATGAACTGCTATTTGATATTCTTTTGAGGGAGAATATTATCAAAGCAGCCAGGCAGCTTCATGGGAGCCGTGTGGAGTTTGCACCCTTTAATACATCACGCTTTAATTCGCGCATATGGAGAAGGACCAAATATGGATACCTGCTGGATCCATCTGTTTTACCGTCCGATGCAATCATGGATGTGTTTACGAACAGCTGGGAATATGCTTTTGAATGTACAACAGCCATTGTGCTGATTTTTTATAAAGCTGTATTGGACTCCATTTCTGTCAGCCGCTTCAATACACTATTTCAGGGACTTCTTGTATGGGATTGGAATTATGATCACGATCTGTCGATTGTTACCAAAAGAGGCCGGAATTTCATACCTGGTGATGTAGTTTATTTTTACAATCCTGATTATGATCATCCAGTTTGGACAGGTGAGAATTCCGTTTATTTGGGCGGGGGCATGTTCTTTGGGCATGGAGTAGGAATGGAAAGCGAAGCAGGGATGATAAGAGCTCTTAACACGCTTAGAAAGCCAGGTGCTACAAGGGATGCTTATCTCATTTCACAGCATAGCCGATTGAACGTGAAGTATCTATCCCAGTTTGCCAAGCGGCCATTATCTATAGTGTGAAACGCAATAAAGCTGACATTTCAATAGGGTGAATCGCTTATTTTTCAGAAGCCATTCACCCAGAATTATCCTCAATTGTAGTATATTAAGACGATTTTACTCATACCTCGATATTTGTATCCTAAAGAAGGCATATTTCCTGAGAATGTGGGAAAACAAAAGATAATGATTATAGATATATATACACCAAATTACTTGATGTTTAAACATTAAAGGAGACAGAAATATGAAATTATCCCAGGTTATTAATTGCCTAAAGGATAGCGGGGAGATGGGTGTACTTACAGACAATCCTGATATTACAGGGATTGAAATGGATTCACGCAAAGTGGGGAAAGGAAGCCTTTTTGTTGCTATTAAAGGTTTTCAGGCAGATGGACATGACTTCATTGGACAAGCTGTTGAAAATGGGGCGGCTGCCGTAGTGGGTGAGGAAGCAATTGAGTTAAATGTGCCTTACATAAAAGTAACGGACAGCAGAACCAGTCTGGGGAAACTGGCGAATTGCTTCTATGATCGCCCATCAAGAAAGCATAAAATAATAGGTATTACAGGAACTAATGGGAAAACGACCACTGCCTATATTTTAAAGCATATACTGGAGACTGCAGGCAGGACCTGCTCCCTCTTGGGTACTGTATCAAACCTTATTAATAACAAGGAATATAAGACCTGCAACACGACACCGGATGCCTTGCAGATTCAAAAAATGCTGAGTAAAAGCCATGATGAGTTTGTCGTTATGGAGATTTCTTCTCATGCGCTGGAACAGTCAAGAACTGAAGGTCTGGAATTAGACTACGCGCTATTTACTAATCTGGCTCATGACCATCTGGATTATCATGATAGTATGGATCGGTATTTTTATGATAAAAAGAAAATCTTTACCTTGTTAAAAGAAGACGGTAAAGGAGTCGTCAATCTTTATAATTCATGGGGAGAAAAAATGGCAGGGCTTCTGCAAAATGAAAAGATTCCGTTGATTATGCTGGGTGATGAGAAGTGCTGCTCAATAAAAGACACTGCTATAAATGGGAAGACTGTTTTTATTCTCGAGGTGAGAGGGAAATCGTTTGAAATTGAATTTCCTCTTCCGGGCCACCATAATGTTTATAATGCAGCAATGGCTTTTTTGACAGGTATTGAATTGGGGATAGACCCGGAAGATATGATTAAGGCTTTGGCTTCATTTCCGGGTATACCCGGACGTTTTGAAATGATTATTCATCCATCAAGAGCTAAATTTGTCGTGGATTATGCTCATACAGTGGATGCGTTTGAATATTGTCTGGACACTGCGAAGCAGCAGGGGGCTGAAAGAATCCTTCAAATTTATGGATTCCGGGGCGGAAGAGATCAATCAAAACGTGTGGATATGATTAAAGTTTCGGCAAAATACTGCCATAAATTTTATTTGACCGCTGATGACCTCAACGATGAGTGTGAAAATGAAATGTTAAGCCAATTAATTTCTCTGAACAATGAATATGGAGACGGTAAGGGTGAAGTGATCCCCGACCGGACATTGGCTATCCGGAAAGCTTGGGCTGAAGCAAAAGAGAATGACTGGATCTTTATTACCGGGAAAGGTCCTGAAGCTTATCAACAATCTTTTGCTTTACCGGCAGATAATGATTTGGAAACCTTAAAGCTGCTGAATACCGGAAGAAAACAGGCAGTCTTATAAAAAAAGGGTGCAGACCATGACTTGGTCTGCACCCTTTTTGTCTATTCAATAAGGTCTAAATAATCAGCTACAATTCCATCCAGTGGAAAATGCTTTAATTTATCTGCTTCTTTCTTGGAACGCACAGTCCAGGCAATTGCTTTCATGCCATTTGCATGTATTAAATCGATCACGCGCTTATTAACCACCGTCCACTTAGGATTCAGGTAGCTTGCATATTCGGCAATATTTTTTATCTCCATTTTGTCAGGAGGATAGTTGATTAAGATGGCGACAGGGATTTCCGGCATCAGTTCATGAAATAATCTCATTGAAGCAGTTTCAAATGACTGCACAATAATATGGTCTTGACCTTTTGAATCAAGTTTTCTTTTTTTTAGTTCCTCGGCGATCATCTTTTCAATGCCCGGATATAGGGATGGTTTCTTTAACTCAATTAAAAGCCCGACACGATCCGCATATTTGTCCAAGACCTCTTCAAATGAAGGGATACAGGCACCGCTGAATTTTGCAGAAAACCAGCTGCCGGCATCCATTTTTCTGAGCTCATCAAAGGTAAAGTCAGAGACTTTTCCTTTATGGTCAGTTGTACGGTCTACAAGGGAATCGTGAATCACGACCAGCCTTCCATCCTTGCTTAATTGCACATCAATTTCCAGATAATCTGCTCCCATTTCGATTGCCCGGTCATATGAGGGAAAAGTATTTTCCGGGCAGTAGCCGGCAACTCCCCGATGGCCAATTCTTTTTATCATATGTGCATTATTTGCTATTTTCTTAATGCCGAAAAATGAAATAACTGTAGCTAAAGCTGTAAAAATCACATTTTTCATTACCTTCAAAGTCATTTCTCCTCGCCATTTTTGCTCATCTTATAGGATATGAAAACATTTTGTCAACTGCAGAGGATTACCAAGTTTTGATCCTGTTTATTCCCAATCCTCATAAACAATTGTACCGCCAGTCAAATCCAGGGTATTTCTTTCGCCTTTATAAAAAAGTTTTCCTTCTTCTTCAACTATAAGGTTTTCATATGTAAATACACTCTTTCCGGAAGGAAGCTGGATGATGATTTTCTCACCCAGTTCTTTTTTGGGGGCTTCTATAGTAATGAGGCTTTGAGAATAAAAATATAATGCTGTAAAGACAGCAGCTAAACATCCCAATAGGACAATTGACACCAGCATAAATTTGCTCTTAGGCTTCTCCATATGCAATTCAGATCTTGTCATGATTCCTATCCCTCCGCTAACCAGATATATTGGTTTATTCCACCATTTTTCACCATTTAATCCTCAAAAGGATTTTAAATCCTCAAATATGGTATGCAGGAATAGTAATGAAAATGACTATAATTGGGTGAAAGTTAGACAAGCAGAAGAAGCAGCAGTGTCAATTGGGAAAATTAAGAAAAATGAAATATTTTCTGGCCTTTGTCCGTATATAAATTAAGCTTTAATAGTAAAAAGGAAGGAGGCACGGGATTGATAGCCTGACTATAAAAATGAATAGGATGGTTTGGCAGAAGCAGAGGCAAAGAGAAAAATTGCCGAGGCATTTGAACAGTATGGCCAGGCGGCTATGATGGATATGGTCATTAACATGCTTCCGGAATATGCGAAACAGCTTGCTAGCCCGTTATCGAATATTGATAAGATTACAGTGGTTGATACAGGGGTGACTGCACTAATGGCGGTGCCAATAAAGTAACCGGCTATGCCGCCAACCTGATGTCCACTATGCAGGAAAGCCTGAAAGCTTCATCCGGCATTGACGTGAAGGAGCTTCTCCAAATCATTTCAGGCAAAGGAAGCGTCCGCCAAAGCCTGGAGCAGCTGACTGAGGAAATCAAAGAAAAAGAACCCGTCCAGACCGCTAAGTATATCCAGGCCACTCTCTCGCTCATAAGAAATAATGAAATTGCCTATTTTTATCTGGGGAGATAACCTGAAAATGCCGTTATATCAACAAAAAATAGAAGCCTTCACACCGAAGGCTTCTATTTTGCGCAGAAAACTGTGTATTCGTCTATCGCACAATCTGGGTGAATTGAATAGGATATATTGAATCAAACAAAGGAGGTAATTGACTATGTCAGACGGTTGCGGATACGGCGGCGGTTTCGCCCTTTTAGTTGTATTGTTTATTTTACTGATTATTATCGGTGCTTCTTGGGGTTACGGTGGATTCTACTAATAAAATATGCAGACAGATTTAATTGGCAAGGGAGGGGATTTTATAATGTATGGCTACGGATATGGCGGCTGCGGATACGGTGGTGCTGGATATGGCGGGGGCTTTGCGCTAATTGTGGTTCTATTCATCCTATTGATCATCGTAGGTGCTTCTTGCTTTAAGTGGTAATAGATTAAAAAGAAAAGCAGGGGAGCCTGCTTTTCTTTTGTATGCATACATAACAGTGTTTCCAAAGATGCCAAATGGGGAAAAGAAGCAGCATAAAAGAAATAGGGAGGTTTGCAAAATGGATGAACTTAAAACACAGGATCGGGAAAACACTATGAGGGAAATTTACTCCATATTGGAGGGCGGCCTTCAGCGGGAAATGCATCAAAATGAATATAAGCTTGTTTCCGAGTGGGTAAGCGGTTTTAATCTGGAGGAAAGAGCTACGATATTAAATATGCTCAAGGAGCTTACCAATAAACATATCCGAATTGATTAATGGTATCCGGGGCAGATGCATGTATCCGATTGCTGAACATGAGCCTATTGACAATAAAAGCCAGAAGCTTATATACTACAATCAAACAGGTTGAAAGGATGATTTAGGGGCATGAAGTTATAATCTTATTTTTTCTGGTATCTTTTTATATTTAAAAAGTTTATCCCGGAGAACATAGGATTAGTGTGCCCTTTTTTAATCATTCCTTATCGGAAGTGATGTCTGCTTATTTGTCTTTAAGCGGATTATATTTTATTTAGGCGCGCGTTTTTTATGTATTTGCACCATGTCCAATGATGGGTGCACAGTCCTCTCCGGGTATGGGGAGGTTTTTTTATGTGTGCAAATAAAATCAGCAATCACCACAATAACGGTATACCGGTTATCATGGCCAGGGATCTTCAAAAATCATTCGGAGATAAAATGGTTTTTTCTAATTTGGAATTCGATATTTATCAGCAGGATCGAATTGGTCTTGTTGGCTTAAATGGCACAGGTAAGACTACATTGGCCAATATTTTATTCGGCAGTATCCAGGCGGATAAAGGGACAATCGAGCGGATGAAGGAGCCATATAGAATCGCCTATCTGCATCAGTCAGCAGATTATTCTGTGAGTGATATTCATGCTCCTGACCAAAGCCCGGAAGAAGAAATTGTCCGTCAGGCAAGCAGATTAGGACTCTCAAAACTCCGAGAATGGAAAACGGAAAGGCTTGATTCTTTAAGCGGGGGAGAAAGATTGAAGCTCTCCTTAGCTAAGGTTTGGTCATCAAAACCGGATATGCTGATTTTGGATGAACCCACCAATCATTTGGATTTACAGGGAATCGAGTGGCTTATTGGGGAGATTGGCCAATTCTGCGGTCCTGTCATGGTCATTTCCCATGACCGTCACTTCCTTGATCAGGCTGTCCGCAGGATTTTTGAACTGCAGGAGGGCATTTTAACCATGTATGACGGCAATTACACAGCCTACCGGGAACAAAAACAGAAAAATTATGATGATCAGCTTCATCAATTTAATGTTCAGCAAAGAGAGATCGATCGGATCGAAAATCAGATGGCCAATTTAAAAAAATGGTCAGAAAAAGCTCACAGGGAATCAACTAAGGGCGGAAGTCCTTCTGAAAATAGGCAGATGGGCTTTAAAGAATACCACAGAGTGAAGGCTAAAAAGATGGATCAGCAGGTGAAGTCAAAAATGAAAAGGCTTCAGCAGGAACTGGATAAAAATAGAATTGAGAAGCCGGCAGAAGAGGCAAAAGTGCACTTTCAATTTGATTCAGCAGGCAAACGGGGAAAAAGGATCATTGAAGCTAAAAACCTCTCAAAAAGCTTTGGAGATCGGACTCTTTTCAAGGATAGCCAGTTTTATATAAAGCATGGCGAAAAAATAGGGATTCTTGGATCAAACGGGACTGGCAAGACCACTTTTATCCGTATGCTGCTGGAAGAGATACCCCCTTCTGATGGGGAACTCTGGATTAGCAGCACTTTAAAGATTGCCTATTTAAACCAGGATATTAATGATTTACCGTTAACCAAAAACGCCATTGAAGCACTTGATCTCAGCGAACGGGAGCAGATTTACAGGGCAAGGACCCTATTGGCAAATCTGGGTATGAAGGAAGCGAAGTTAACTCAGCCGATTGGACAGCTGAGCATGGGGGAGCGAATCAGGGTGAAGCTCACAGACATGCTTTTAAAGGAATATGACGTCCTAATATTAGATGAACCGACTAATCACTTGGATTTGCCAAGCAGGGAGCAACTTGAAAAAACGCTCAGGGAATTTTCAGGTACACTTATCATTATTTCGCATGACTTATATTTTTTGGAAAAATTAAGCACAAGATTGCTTGTATTTGAAAAAAATAAAATCACCAGATTTGATATGAACCTGAAGGAGTATCGTATGAAATCCAGAAGGTCCCAGCAGGAAAAAGCTCATGATTCCACAAAAGACCGGATCATGGTGATTGATAACCGCATCAATGCGATTCTTGGAGAACTCAGTCTGCTTGTTCAGGGTGACAGCAAATATGCCCAATTGGATAAGGAGTTTAATGGCTTAGTAAAAGAAAAAAGAACATTGTTAAATCAATAAGTGCAAAAAGGCAGGCCCCAATAATAATGGGCCTGCCTTCACATCTGATTTACTTCTTTTTAGTGCTGTTATTATTCTTCTTTTTTGCATTAATCCACAGTTTTCCATCTGCTGTCTTGCGGGCTTCATTGCCGTAGTCATCCATCACTTTCACTTCAATTTCGGCACCAGGTGCTTTTACATTTGAAGTGGCAGTATAGTAGCCGACATAATGGCCCGGGGAAGTTTCCATCATTGGAAGCTCAGTTGCGTTATTCAGGTGGCCGCCAGCATTTGTTAAAGGCATTCTGATGGCAAAGGTAGCTTTTAACCCTGGTTCACTATCAAATTCGATTTTTACCGATTCGCCTTTTTTAAGCTCCTTGTCTTCTGCAGGAAGAAGATTTTCTATGGAAGGAGCTGTATATTTAGCATCGACTGTGATTGTTTTCTCTTCGCTGTTTTTCGCTTTATCCTGTGCTGTTACTATAATGGTGTTTTCACCTTCATCCAGCAGGATGCGAAGAGAGTATTCACCGTCTGTAACCTTTGCTGTCTGGCCGTTTACTTTTACCCAATCAAGGTTATCGTCAGAAACGGTTCCCTTAACAGTGACTGTTTCTTTGTTTGTTTTCGATTTATCTGCAGGGCTTGTAATGGACAGTTCCGGTTTTGTTTTATCATATATTACTTTTACAGGTTCAGAAGCATCAGTGGACCCTGACTCTGTTGATGCTTTGGCAGTAAGTGTGTTTTCCCCTTCAGTAAGTGAAATCTCTGCTGAGAAAGTGCCTTCGTCTGTACTGCCAGCCGATGCGACTTCTTCTCCATTATTAAATACTTTTACAGTAGTTGTAGGAGCGGAAGTACCTTCAATAGTAACTTTACCCTGGTTTGTAAATGTTCCATCCGCTGGTGAAGTAATGACAGGTGCTGTAACTTCATAGTTTACTGTCGCGCGAATCATATAGTTACCTTCATCTTCAGGCGACGGTGACCAAGCTCCGCCTACAAGCTGCCAGCTGCGTCCTGCATACTCTCCATCCTCATCTGTGCCAAGGCCAGGAGCATTAGGATTTGGTGCTGATTGGATATAGACCATATAGAAGTCGCCATTTGTAACGATTCCTTCGTCACTAAGATCTACATGTGTCCATTCACCGTTTCTTAATGCTGTTGCTTCAAATGGGCCTGCAAGTTTCTTGCCTGGGGCTCCGTCCGGTCCGCTCGCATCGTATACTTCCACTTTGAAGTCTGTACCGCCCGGAGTCGGCCAGCTTGTATCCCAGAAGCGGAATAATCCGCCGGTAACCATTGCGCTGTCATGGCCGGATGCAAGGGACATTTTAACTGCCCAGCCATTGCCGGCATCGTAGAATGCACGAGCATTTTCAGCTGTGCCATCATCATATCCGATTTCACCCGGATATCCGATAAATGGCTTAAGCTCAATGTTTTGCTCAAGAGTTGAGCCGCCTTCGATCGTGATGCTCTGCTCCTTGCTGTAGTAGGAAGGTGCCATTGCTTTTAAAGTGTATGTGCCTTCATAGGCTGTGAGTGTATATTCACCGTTTTCATTTGTTGTTACTGGCTGTACTGCCGCATCTTCAATTAAAAGAAGCGTAGTATTTGCAACAGGCTCTCCAGTTGCTTCATTTGTCACAACACCTGTGACAGTGCCTTTTGGTATTTCCTCAAGGACGAAATTTGCAGTCGCTTCTCCATCCTGCGGTATATTTACATTTTGTGTTTGAGAACGATAGCCGTATGCTTCCGCTTTTACAGTGAAATCACCTGAAGCATGTGTCATTTCAAAAGATCCGTTTTGAGGATTAGTAAATACGGACCTGCCTGATTCCAGCACACTTACTTCGGCAGTAAGCGGAAGAAGATCAGGTGCCGGCTGATGCTGTTTCTCATCATCTTTTGCTGGTGCATCCTTTTCAGGAACAATTTTATCAGGATTTACCTTTTCCTTCTTTAATTCTGCAGAAGGTTTATCCTTGCTGATGCCAAGCTGTGCTTTGCCTGCAGGTTCAGCTGGAGTATCAGATAACCTTACATCATCAATATACCAGCCTTGCTTCTGAACAGAGCCATCTGTAGTTACATTGAATGCTACATAAATTCTCTGTCCTGCGTATGCACTTAAGTCTACTTCTGCATTAACCCAGTCTGTTGTATTGCCGTTTACGCGCAGAGCCTGTTCCCAGTTTTCCATATCGGTTGATACAAAAACGTGACCATAATCATAACGGTTTTCAAGCTCGTGCCATTGCTTAAATTGAAGGTAGGCATTTCCTTCCGGCAGGTCAATAGGAGGCATCTGCAGATTCATGTTTGCTCTATTTGCATAGTTGCCGTCAAGTTTAGTTGCATATACCTTTTCCCCGGATGCTGCATTGCCAGGACCTGATGATGGAACTCCCCACTCCCAGCTGTTTTCCGGTCCATACGAAGTCCAGCCGGCCGGCTGTGATTCAAAGTCCTGAGAATAGCCAATGCTGATTCCTGGTCTTACCGCCACTTCATAGGAGTCTGTTTCAGTTAAATTCCCGCCAAAATCATTGATCTTCCATTTATAAGTTACAGAAGGTTCAGCTATGTCTTCTCCAGGAATAACTGCCTGGTAAGTACCATCTTTATAGTTGCCGTCTGTTCTTTCGGCCTCAATGGCGGCCCAGTTGCCGTCAGCTTTTAAGTATTCAAGATCCACTCTTGTGACGCTTACATTATCTGATGCAGTCAATTCAAGTGCGAGATCCATTCCTGCATATGTTTCCTGAGGTGCTTCATGATTGGCTTCAGGAGCTTCGGAGTCATCTCCTTCTTTTGCAACCTGGCCTTTAATTTTTCCAAGACCGGTCAGTACGGAAGAAACCGCATCGAAGGCATTTACGAGTCCGTATCCAAAACCATTATTTGGTGTCTCAGGATAAGTACCATTTGTCAAAGGAGTAGAGGTGGTCAGCAGAATTTCCTCCATCTCTTCAACAGTCAGACTTGAGTCAACCTGGCGGAGCAGCGCGGCAACGGCAGAAACATGCGGCCCAGCCATGGAGGTTCCGTTCCAGCCGCCTTCATATCCGCTTCCGGGAACTGAGGAACGTATGTTAACTCCTGGTGCAGATACATCAGGCTTAACTTCTTGGTATGGAGATGGCCCTTGCAGTGAAAAGCTTGCTAAGCCATTGTTAATATCAGTCGCACCAGTAGCAAATGATTCCGGGTAGTTTGCTGGTGTTGCAACTGAACCAGGTCCGCCTGGATTAAACAATGTAGTGTTTCCTGCAGAGAATTCCGGGAAAATTTCAGCTGCACGCCATGCCTGCACCATTGGACGATACCATTCATCCAGTCCAGGTCCGCCGCCCCAAGAATTATTGACAACATCGGGTGCTTTTTCAGGATGCGGATTTCCTTCAGCATCCTTTGGAGCCAGGATCCATTCACCGGCTTCAAGAAGGTCTACATCAGTTCCGCCGTTTGCAGTAAAGGCTTTTACTGCGATCCATTTCGCACCAGGTGCAACACCGATCTGATTGCCTCCATTCGGCTCGGCACCAACCATAGTTCCAGTTACGTGGGTTCCGTGACCCTGATCATCGTAAGGAACTGTCTGCCCTGCAGTGGCATCAAACCAGCTGAATTCATGTACTGGAGAATCAGGCTGTGCAGGGTTATAGCCCCGGTACTTTTCTTTTAATGCCGGGTGGTTCCACTGAACACCTGTATCAATAGATGCAACGACTGTACCGGATCCATCAATTCCCATCTCCCATACAGCAGGAGCTCCGACGCGGTCGATGTTCCATTCGATCGAGCTGGTTTCTGCTTGTGTTTTAAGAGATTTTTCTGCCTCTTTAACAGGTTTATGAAGCTGTCTTGTTTCATTTGGAAGAATCTTTTCTACTTCAGGGAATACTGCGATTTGCTCCATAACGTCTTTAGTAGCTGTTACTGCAATTGCATTGACGATGTAGAAGGATTGAACATCTTTTGCCTTGCCGTCTTTTTCCTGTTTTTGAAGAAAATCGGCGACATGGCCTTGAGTTTCAATAGCTGTAGATCTTAGTGAGGACAGGACTGCAGAGCGTTTCATGTATTTTGATTTAGAGGCTGTCAGTTTTTGTGATGCAGCCGCTTTTTCAGCCTTCTTGACTGCTGCTGAAGTATCGGCCTGTTCTTTGAATTTAATCAGGAATGTTACTTTATCTTCTTTGTCAAATTGTTTAAGCAGTGAGCTGTTAATTTTACTTTTTGCTGTCTGAGGAGCAGCTTTCTTAACTGAAGTATGCGGAGAGCTCTTGCTTTCTGCCGACCCTATGCCTGGGAACATCAGCGGCAAAATCAGAAAGGCTGTCAGCATCACATACAGAATGCGATTCAATGATTTTCTTTTTCTTTTCAAAAAATTCCCTCCTTGTTTTGTTAATTCATTTAAATTGCTGGTTTGCAATGAAGAACTCAACCACCTCCTATGGGTACTTTCCAAAAATGGAAAACCCTGCCGTTATCCTGTACTTTAGCTAAATTAAAGGCTGGAGATTGTCGAAAATTAATGTTTTTTGCAGTGGTTTTATGAAAATAGCCATAAGGCTTCATACGTCAATAAGGGTTACATGCTTAAAGAATGAACTTTTTATGGTTATTTATAGAGTAAAAGTATCATTTTTCCATATAGTCAAATGAATCTTGGAAAAAATAAGGAAAAGGAGGGAGGCAGTATTTTCACAGAATGATAAAATAAATAAAAAGGGTGGAGAACTTAAAGGAAACCTTTACTCAAAATTGAAAAAAATGAACAGAAGATGGGTAGTCTGGGGTGTAACTTTATTCATCTTTTTACAGGTGAAAAGAGATTGAAAAAAGTTACGGTTAAAAAGGCGCTTTCTCGGATTTTTCTCAAATTTGATGCTTAGGAATCAGATTGTTTTAAAATATAGGATAAATGAACAGGTTCTGGATTATGGTTTTACCAAATGTTTTACATAAACAATGGAAAAGTGTTTCTTTTCTGATTCTTATTCGTCTAATACTATGCGAGGGGGCGCCACAATGGAGAGAATATCGGCAGAAGCGTTTGAAGATATATACAGCGAGTACAGCGATCGAATTTATGGATACATATTTCTTCTCGTAAATGATAAGGAAGTGGCGGAAGATCTGACACAGGACACCTTTATCAAAGCCTACAAATATATGAATCAATTTAATGGGGAGTCCCATATCTTTACGTGGCTTGTCCGGATATCAAGAAATGTAGCCATTGATTATTTGCGCAAAAAAAGCAGATTCAAATTTTTCTCAATAGAAAAATTCCAGCTCCAATCAGAAGAAGATACTCCTACAGAAATAATGATTAAGGGTGAAAAAGTCACACTCTTATATGAAGCAATCCGCCATTTGAAATTAAGCTATCAAGAAGTGCTGATTTTGAGAAAGATAAAGGAGTTTTCCATCAAGGAGACGGCCGAAATCTTGAATTGGTCCGAAAATAAAGTGAAAATCACCACTTCCAGGGCACTCGCAGCGCTAAAAAAAGAATTGCAGAAAAGGGGGGAAATCCATGAAGAGCTCATTCGGATCCGATAATTCCTTTCGAGAATTGGGACGTATTCCGCGGTCTCAAAAGCAAAAGCAGGAGAGTCTGCAAAAAATATTGAGGAGCATAGAGGAAAAACCTGAAAGAAAGAAAGCTATTTTCCCGAGATTTTTATCTGCTGCCGCTGTAATGGCTGCTTGTGTCATGTTCGCTTTTATTATTTTTTCTGAGGATTCTATGACCAGAGGCAGCAGCAGTTCAGAGATGCTTGGGAATAGCTTTATAAGCCAAACAACTATTGCTATATCAGAAACCGAGAAAAGCTTCTCTGCCGATGGAAAGTATACGGCTGAAACCGCGACTGTAAAAGATCCAAAGTGGGAAAACACGGCAAGAAATGCGATTAATTCGGCAATCCTTTCAGAGGCAGTCATTGATGCCAAACCAACCTATGATATCCAATTTAATTTAAAGGGAAAAGAGCCGGTAAAGATGAAAGTCTGGAACGAGCAAGGCGAAGTTTACTTTAAGCTGATTGACAGTGAAGAAATTTATTCAGTTCCTGCTGCAGAGGGCTCCATATTTTTTGAATATATAGAAGCAATCGCACAAAGCATTCAAAAGACTCCTTAATTTGACTCCTGTAAGGGGTCATTTTTTTAGGCAGAAAGAGCTTGAATTCGACAATTATCGAGAATTTTTTCAAAAATCGGATTTCTGGGACTGACACTTAGCCCGTTATTATTTTCCTTATTTGCCAGTTTTACAGACTATAATATTACTTCAAAAATGAATTTTATCGGCCTTGATAATTTCAAACGCATGTTTACGATTGATGACCTTTTTAAAACGTCACTATGGAACACTTTATAGAAGGTTCGAATATCGCATCAGGCACGAAAGGATAACAAAAACGGCTAAGCGATTCGCTTAGCCGTTCTTTTCATTGTATAGGGCAATAGGTTCTCCATTCTCCGTCAACGCACACCTTGTGGCGGGGAACATAGCATTCAATGACCACAGAATCCGGATTCAGCCCGTTTTCTTCAAGCTGGAATGATACTGAAGCTTCGGACTCAGTGTCAGCGGATGAGCAGGGATACCCGCCGCGCCATTCATACTTTGTACAGTAGTAGCATAGCTGGCCGGATGCTTTGGCTTTATCGGAAGAGACTGTATTGATTTTGGCCGCTTCTTTAATCAGCTGTGTTTTTTTCAATTCTACTTCTGTTAAATAATCAGTAAAGGTGCTGTCTTTTGAGATATCTATCTTGGTCTCTTCCTCAGATTTCAGGTCTCTTACATAAAAAGCCTGATCCTCAATAAGCCTGCTGTAATCAACCAGCCGCACTTTTAATTCCTTCCCGGACTCAAAGGAGAAAGATAGAAGGGACGAAAAATTTACGAGAGCTTTTTCATCTAAGGAAATATTTTTTTCGTTGTATTCAATTTCATATTGCACTGTCCAGCCATATTGTTTTCCTTTTTCATCAATAAGAGCTTTTGGCTGGGTGGAGGCATCTTTTAATATAGAAGATTTGAATTCCTTAAACTCATCAGATTTCAACACAGCTTTCATGAAATCTTTCTCAGTCAAATCAGCAGTACTGCTTTTGGGCTGTGCAGAAACATTGCCTGAGAAAACTAGTAAAATAGTCAAGAATAAGAAAATATACTTTTTCATCACATACCTCCTAAAAGTATTGTCCAATATAAGATTAACCTATATTTCCATATTTAGGAATGGTGCGATGTGATTATATTTATCTAGTATATTTTATCTAATCTGAATATAAAAACAGCCTTGTGGTAAAAGACTTTTTAAGGCGAATTAATTAATATTATAGAAGCTTTTTGTATTATCATATAGCTTCTTAAGGGCGCTGCTGAAAGATATTTCTTTTAGTTTAGCAAGGGCACTGATGGAATGGGCCATCATGGAAGGGTGGGTAGGTTTGTTTTTAAAAGGGCCTTCGAATTCCCATGGGCCATCTGTTTCTGCCATCAATTTATCCAGTGGGTAATCCCGTACGAGGCCCTGTATTTCTTTTTCATACACGATATCTGGAGTAAAGGATATGTAATACCCATTGGAAATCAGCCTGCTTGCTGCAGCAGTGTCACCTTTAAACCAGTGGAAATGAGCCTTTTTAATCGAATGCTTTTCCAATAAATTGCACACAATCTGTGCATCATCATAAATTGCATGGAGGATAATGGGCTTATCCCGTTTTTTAGCAAGCTTTATGAATTCTTCGAGAAGTTCAATATATCCGCCTTGAATCTTGCTCCCCTCAGATCTCAAATAGTATGGAAGGCCAACCTCGCCAACAGCAGCCATCTGCTCTGTGTGAGTCTTTATCCAGCTGAAAAGCTCTGATATATCATGATCATTGGGCAGAACCTGTTCAGGGTGAAAACCAAAGGCAGGTTTAACAAAGGGATAGATTTCTGCAAGAGCAAGGTTTCTTTTGCAGGAGGTTAAATCGCTTGAAACAGTAATAAGTGAAAGCTTAAACGGCAATTCATGAAACATTTTTTCTAAATCAATATCGCTGTACTTATCAAGATGAATATGGGCATCAATATAATTATCCATGCTGTTGCCTCCTAATGATTTTTCAGCGCAAGATGGATGCTTCTTTTGCATTCAAGGAAATTTTTATCCAGGAAAATTCCCTCCATTCGCGGCCGCCCAAAAGGAACTTTAAATTCTTGAACCACTTTAGCAGGCTTGCTGCCGAGTATTAATATTCGATCAGAGAGGTAAATGGCTTCTTCGATATTGTGAGTGACAAACAGAATCGTCGGCTTATGTTCATTCCAAATATCGAGAAGCCATTTTTGCATATCAAGACGGGTAAGTTCATCCAAAGCTGAAAAAGGTTCATCCAGCAGTATGATTGGCTGCGGGCTTAATAGTGCCCGGATGAAGGCGGCCCTTTGCTTCATGCCTCCTGATAATTCATGTGGAAATGCATTTTCATAGTCACCGAGTCCCGCTTTTTGAAGCATTTTTCTGGCAGTTTCCGGATCGGCTTTCCCCATAATTTCCTGGCCAAGCAGAACATTCTGAAGGATAGTTCTCCATGGCATCAGGGAAGGTGTCTGGGGCATATAGCTAATTGACCCGCGTTTGCCGGTGATTTCGGCATTTTGAAGCATTATGGACCCTTCATCAGGCAGAAGCATCCCGCCAATCAGGTTAAAGATAGTGCTCTTTCCGCTGCCTGATGGACCTAAAATCGAAACAAACTCTCCTTCATTTACTTGAAAACTCAAATTGCTTAAAACCAGATTTGAGTCAAAACTTTTCGTTAGAGAATTAACCGATAATTGTATCATTTCCTGCCACTCTCCCTGGACTTCCATTTAATAAGCAAACGTTCTGACAGTAATATACCTCCAAAAAGCAGCAAACTTAACAGCATAATCGCAAGTATGGCTACAAAAACGCGGTCTGTCCGAAAGGAAGAAGAGGCTAAAGTCATATATACCCCTATTCCGGCTTTAGCTCCGAGCCATTCAGATATTACAGCACCCATCACACTATAGGTTGCAGAGATCTTTAGCCCGGAAAATAAAGATGGAAGGGAATGGGGAAGCTCAAGCTTCCAAAACAGCTGTCCTCTGCCGGCTCCAGCCATCAGCATATAATGCCTGAGATCTGCCGGAGTTTGCCGAAAACCATCCAATGCTGCAACAGTAATGGGGAAGAAGCATACCAGCGTAATGACAATAAGTTTTGGAAGTATGCCAAATCCAAACCATACAACCAGTAAAGGAGCCAGAACAATTATTGGCACATTTTGTGAAAGGATGAGAAGCGGGTAAACAGACTCCCTTATAAAAGGTAATAAGTGCAATATTACAGCTGTAAGCAATCCGATGACAGTGCCAATGGCAAATCCCCATAATGAAAGCAGGACTGTCGATTGAAGATGCGGGCGGAATCCATCCCAGCCTAAAACCCCCTCCTGAATGATATCGGTCGGGGGAGGCAGGAGCCAGACAGGGACCTCTGCCAGATTTACCGCCACTTCCCAAAGAATGAATAAAAGGAGGAGAACCGCAGCCGGCCTCCACCCTTTTCTGAATACATTGATCATGGACGGTACTTCTCCGTTAAATCACTCATTTCAATTCCATCGGGCTGATAGAGAATCTTAACCTGTGAGATTACATTGCTGCTTCCTTTTTCAATCATTTTTCTGTTCATATCAGCAATGATTTTCAATAAATGTTCTAAATCGCCTTCCATCGTTGTTTCGAGTGGATGCACTTCGAACTTAACACCGGATTGCTGAATGACACTGATTGCTTCATCAACGTACGGGATAACACTTTCCCCATCTTTAGTTTTTGGAATGATTTGAATGCTTACAAGTGCGTTTGCCATTTCATAAACTCTCCTTATTCCGGCAGGAAATCATTTGTAAATGCTTTGCCGGCATCTAATTCTTTATCTAAAAGACCATTTTCATGCATCCAGTCTGCATAGTTTTCCCAGACCTCAAGCTTTTGTTCTCCCCATCTGGCAGCATCGTCCTGATAGCGCGGGGATAGCCACTCCTGGCTCTTTTTGACCAGTTCGCTGTCCAGGTCAGGAGCATTCTTTAACAAAATATCAGCTGCTTCCTCAGGCTGGCCGATTGCAAATTCATATCCTTTGGCTGCAGCTTTTACAAATGCTTTGACAGTATCCGGATCATCTGCAATCATTTTTTCACTCGTTGCCAGAACAGGCGTGTAGTAATCCAGTTTTTCTGAGTAGTCTGTGAGGTAGACCATGTTAATCTTTTCCCCCCGAAGCTCAGCTTCTACACCTGTCCATCCGTAATAAATCCATGCGAAGTCTATATCTCTTTTAACCGCTGTAAAAAAGTCTGCATCTCCCATGTTCACAATTGATACCTTATCAGCATCGGCATTTTCCTTCTTCATTAGGGAGTCAATTACTGATTTTTCTACAGGAGCTCCCCACCCGCCATACGTTTTTCCTTCAAAGTCTTTCGGTGATTTAATGTTTTTTTCAGCAGGGGATGCAAAACCGGAAGTGTTGTGCTGAATGACAGCCGCTATTGATACCAGCGGCACACCCTGTACACGGGCTTCCGTGATGCTTTCCTGATAGCTGACACCGAAATCAGCCTTGCCTGATGCCGTCAATTGATCTGCACCTGCTTCACCTGGCATGATAATCTCGACATCGAGCCCTTCTTCTTTAAAATAGCCTTTTTCTTTTGCGGCATATAAGCCGGTATGATTGGTATTTGGCGTCCAATCCAGTACGACAGTAACTTCTTTCAATTCTTGTTTGCTGCCTGGATCTTCATTTCCAGTCTTAGCATCCTGGCCGCTGCCGGCACAGCCGGATAACAGCAGCATCGCAGAAATAACTGCTATACACTTTTTCATACAGAAACCTCCCAAAAAAGCTTTATGTAGTAAGGAAAGTTGATATTAGTCTGCCCAGAAAATAAAAAACGCCCCGGCATAATACCGGGACGCATATAAAAAACAATTTATTTTTGTTTAAGAATATGTTCCCTACGCCGGTATTAGCCAGATCAGGTTCAAAGGGTCAGCATCTTAAGGATGAAGTCTCAACCGGCACACCGGTTCCCCTACATTTCTTGCTATTTAATTTTAACAGGCATGAATACTTTCCATGATTTATTATAGCAGACATTATCAAAATGGGCACCATTTGAAAATTATTTCATTTCAATAGTCCGGCTCTCTTTCCATGTTTTGAATTTCTCAAGTTCACCTGTAATCTGACTGACGGCAAAACCAAGTACTGCTGCATCATCGAGGATACCCATTCCAATTAAAAAGTCTGGAACCAGGTCGATAGGAGAGACAAAGTATAGGATGGATGCAATAATAAAGATAATTGATTTTTTGGAGATATGCCGGTAATCGCCTTTTGACCATGCCTTAACTAAATCGATCAGCAGCTGAAACTTTTCCCATATATCACTTAACGAAGATTTGTTTTTCTCAGCTTTAAGTGTAGCCTTTTTTAGCAGGCCTTTTGTTTTTTCAGGATCATCCGCATAGCGTTTTGCTCTGGAAGAAAATTTTTTATAGCCGTCCTTATAGTCTTTCGTTTCTATTTCAGGCATAGCCATCACTCCTATATTGATAATTCGTATAAACAATTATAATCTATTATTTACCGCATACCGGACATGACATAAACATTTAAACAGGAGAAAAAAATGGAAACAGCCTTCAAAGCTGTGACAATATTTTAGTGGGAGCTGGTATTTGTGCTTGAGAAATGGCTGAAGGAATCAAATTATACAGTAATACTATCTGGAGCAGGAATGTCAACGGAAAGCGGGCTGCCTGATTTCAGGTCAGCCAATAATGGCTTATGGAACGGGAAAGACCCTGGGAAAATTGCCAGTACTGAAGCATTGAATGAAAATGTGAAGGAGTTTATAGAATTTTATCGGCACCGGGTAATCGGGCTTAAGGAGTGCAGCCCCCATAAAGGCCACTATATTCTTGCTGATTGGGAAAAGAGAGGCATTTTAAAGAGTATTATCACCCAGAATGTGGATGGATTTCATCGGCTGGCGGGAAGTGAAAATGTATCAGAGCTTCATGGGAATCTGCAGACACTCCATTGCCAGAAATGCAAAAAAGAGTTCCCGAGCGAGGGATATTTGCATGGACACGTTCAATGTAATTGCGGGGGGCTGCTTCGTCCTTCAGTAGTTCTGTTTGGGGAAATGCTGCCTGAGCAGGCTTTAGATTTTGCAGCGGCAGAATCAGAAAAGGCAGAATTATTTATTGTTCTGGGATCATCCCTGACTGTGACACCAGCCAATCAGTTTCCGCTGATAGCAAAACAAAACGGAGCAAAACTGGTGATTATTAATATGGAACCCACTGATTTTGACTTTTATGCTGATGAGGTGATCCATGAGCGCAAAATTGGTGAGGTTCTCAAAGAACTTGATCGTGCTTTTAAACAGCGGGAGAATGAAGATTCATAAAAATAGCCCTCATACTATGATTTTTTGAGTCAATCCCCTATAATGGACAATGAACATGATTACTGCTGTTTCAAGCGATATGATATATAAGGAGTGTTCAGCATGTTATCAAACATCGGTATTCCAGGCTTAATTCTCATCCTGGTTCTTGCTCTTATTATTTTTGGTCCTAAAAAACTTCCTGAAATAGGGAGAGCATTCGGGGAGACCTTAAAAGAATTTAAGAAATCTACCCGTGATCTCACTAAAGATGATGATGATGATAAAAGAAAATAGCCTACTGGTTTAGAACCGGCTTTGCAGACGATTAGTCTCGAAGCCGGTTTTTCTATTTTATGGCTTTCGAACCGAGTGAATGGGTATATAAAATGGAAAAGAAAAAATAGTTGACTAACATGTATATACAAGATAAAATGAAAGCGTAAACAGTTCATGTATATACAAGTTTGTTTGTGTGTAATGGATAGATTTATAAAAATCGAGAACGATAAATAAGAACCTTATAACTGTTTTTTTCTTTAATATGAAAACGGTAACAGGAGGAGAGAGTAGAATGGCCACAAATAAAGAGTCAGCAGAGCAAATCGTAGAAGCTATCGGGGGCAGGGATAATATCGCTGCGGCCACTCATTGTGTAACAAGGCTGCGTTTTGCATTAAAAGATGAAGGAAAAGTCAATAAAGAAAAGCTCGAAGATATTGATATTGTAAAAGGTTCATTTTCCACCAATGGCCAATTCCAGGTTGTGATTGGGCAAGGCCTTGTTGATAAAGTATATAAAGAAATGACAGATGCAACCGGTATTGGCGAATCGTCAAAAGAAGAGACCAAAAGTGCAGCTGCCGAAAACTTAAATCCCCTGCAGCGTGGAATTAAAACACTGGCTGATATTTTTATTCCAATCCTCCCGGCTATCGTAACAGCTGGTTTGCTTATGGGAATCAACAACATTATGACAGCGCCGGATATTTTCTTCGATGATAAGTCGTTTGTTGAAGTTTATACAAACTGGGCTGATCTGGCGAGCATCATTAACCTGATTGCCAATACTGCTTTCGTATTTCTTCCAGGCCTGATTGGATGGAGTGCTGTAAACCGGTTTGGCGGCAGTCCGCTTCTTGGTATGGTGCTTGGTTTGATGCTGGTGCACCCGGATCTTTTAAATGCATGGGGCTATGGTGCAGCAGAAGAAGTGCCGAAGTGGAATTTATTTGGTCTTGAAATTGAAAAAGTAGGTTACCAGGGCCAGGTGCTGCCTGTATTATTTGCTTCATATGTTTTGGCTAAGATAGAAGTATTTCTGCGAAAAAGAATTCCTGATGCGTTTCAGCTTCTGACTGTCGCGCCAATCGCTTTGCTTATTACTGGATTTCTTTCTTTTATTGCCATCGGACCAATTACATTCACGATCGGCAGCTGGATTACAAATGGGGTTGTCGGAATCTTTGATGCTGTTCCGGCCCTTGGAGGATTGATTTACGGAGGATTATATGCACCTCTTGTTATCACTGGCATGCATCATACATTCCTGGCAGTCGATCTTCAGCTAATCGGCAGCATTGGCGGCACGTTTTTGTGGCCGATGGTGGCACTATCCAATATTGCACAGGGTTCAGCCGCTTTTGCCATAATGCTGTTAAGCAAAGGGAACGAAAAGCTGAAAGGGCTTGCGCTCACTTCTTCAATTTCAGCGTGGCTGGGTGTAACGGAGCCTGCGATGTTTGGGGTTAATCTTCGCTTTAAGTATCCGTTCTTCGCAGCGATTATTGGGTCAGCTGCAGCAGGCATATTCATCACTATTAATGGAGTTAAGGCACCGTCAATTGGAGTAGGCGGCTTACCGGCATTCTTCTCCATCTTTGCGGAAAACTGGGGTGCTTTCTTTATCGGAATGGGAATTGCCCTAGTTGTGCCGTTTGTATTAACTATAGCTTTCTCGAAATTTAAAAAAGCTTAAATAAAATGATTGATGCCATGGAGTTCTATGATTCCATGGTATCGCCATTTTTAGGCTTTGATCAATATTTAAATATACCGGAGGTTGCATTATGAAGAAGCAATGGTGGAAAGAGAGTGTAGTTTACCAAATCTACCCTCGAAGCTTCATGGACAGCAATGGAGATGGAATAGGAGATTTACAGGGAATTATCTCTAGACTTGATTACTTGAAAGAGCTTGGAATTGATATGGTCTGGCTTTCTCCAGTTTATAAATCACCAAATGATGATAATGGTTATGATATCAGTGATTATCAGGAAATTATGCGTGAGTTTGGAACAATGAAGGATTGGGAAGAGCTTCTTGGAGAGCTGCATACAAGAGGCATCAAACTCATTATGGATCTGGTAGTGAACCATAGTTCAGACGAGCATATCTGGTTTTCAGAAGCAAGGAAATCGAAAGATAATCCATACAGGGACTACTATATATGGCATGAAGGAAAAAATGGAAAGGAGCCAAATAACTGGGGCAGCAATTTCGGCGGGTCTGCCTGGGAGCTTGACGAAAGTACAGGAGAATATTATTTGCATTTGTTTTCAAAAAAACAGCCGGACCTCAACTGGGAGAATCCGAAACTGAGAAAAGAAATATACGACATGATGACCTGGTGGCTTGAAAAAGGGATTGACGGGTTCAGAATGGATGTAGTCAACTTTATCTCCAAAGTGGAGGGACTTCCAGATGATGAACCAAAGCCAGGAAAGAAATATGCTTCCGGAAGCAAGTATTATCGGAACGGCCCAAAAATTCATGAATACCTGCAGGAGATGAATGAAAAGGCCCTATCGAAGTATGATGTCATGACTGTCGGTGAAATGCCTGGTGTAAATCCGGAGTGGGCTCGGCAATATACAGGTGAATCACGCAATGAGTTAAATATGGTCTTCCAATTTGAACATGTTAGTCTTGATAACGGGCCAAATGGCAAATGGGACCTCAAACCCCTGGATCTATTTGACTTAAAAACAAATCTGACCAAATGGCAAAATGAACTGGATGAGGTTGGCTGGAACAGTCTTTACTTTAATAATCATGATCAGCCGCGCTCTGTTTCAAGATTTGGGAATGATGCAGAGTATTGGGATAAGTCAGCAAAGATGCTGGCAACACTGCTGCATATGATGAAGGGAACTCCATATATTTATCAGGGCGAAGAAATTGGAATGACGAATGTACGTTACTCAAGCATTGATGAATACAGAGATATAGAAACACTTAACTTTTATAAAGAAGCTCTTAACGATGGCTGGACAGAGGAAAAGGCACTGAATGCCATCTATGCAAAAGGGCGTGACAATGCAAGAACGCCAATGCAATGGGATTCTTCCAGGCACGGAGGATTTACGGAAGGAACTCCATGGATAAAAGTGAATCCTAACTATAAAGACATTAATGTCGAAAAGGCCATGGAAAACCCTGACTCTGTTTTTCATTATTATAAAAAGCTTATTGAACTTAGAAAGAAAAATGAAATTATTATTTACGGAAAGTATAACCTTATACTCGATCATCACCCCGAAGTGTACGCCTATACAAGAACACTGGGCAATCAGACTCTTCTCGTCATGTGCAACTTCTATGGCGGAAACACTGAAGCAGAACTCCCTGCAGACCTTCAGGGGGAAAAATTTGAATCGCTGATTGGGAATTATAAAGATATACAAATCAGCAGAACAATGAAACTTCGTCCATACGAAACTCAGGTGCTTCTCTTTAACAGCTAAAAGAAAAGCATTATTCTAAAAAACTAAAACAGGGTGATTCTAAATGAAACAACCGTGGTGGAAAAAAGCAGTAGTTTATCAAATTTATCCGAAAAGCTTTAACGATACGACAGGAAATGGAGTTGGAGACATTCCTGGAATTATTGCCAAGCTTGATTACTTAAAAGAATTAGGTGTGGACGTCGTCTGGCTGACACCCATTTATAAATCTCCACAGCGTGATAACGGATATGACATTAGCGACTATTTCAGCATCCATGAGGAATATGGAACAATGGCAGACTTTGATAAGCTCCTTGAAGAAGCCCATAATCGGGACATGAAAATCATTATGGATATTGTTGTTAACCATACTTCCACTGAACATCAATGGTTCCAGGAAGCAAAAAAATCAAAAGACAATCCATACCGAGATTTTTATGTCTGGAAAGATCCTAAGGAAGATGGAAGCGAGCCGACAAACTGGGAATCCAAATTCGGCGGAAATGCATGGCAATATGACGAAGCAACCGGCCAATACTATCTTCATCTTTTTGATGTTACACAGGCTGATCTAAATTGGGAAAATGAAGACCTTCGCCGCAAAGTGTATGACATGATGGAATTCTGGTTTGAAAAAGGTGTAGATGGCTTTAGACTTGATGTAATTAATCTGATTTCCAAAGATCAGGATTTTCCGGATGATGACGGCTCTGTACCACCGGGCGACGGCAGAAAATTCTATACCGACGGCCCTCGTGTACATGAATTTATGCATGAAATGAATGATAAAGTATTCTCAAAATACGATAGTATGACAGTTGGGGAAATGTCATCCACTACAATTGATCATTGTATAAAGTATTCCAACCCCGAGCGTGAAGAATTAAGCATGACTTTCAACTTTCATCATTTAAAAGTGGACTACCCTAATGGAGAGAAATGGGCACTCGCTGATTTTGATTTTACGGCATTAAAGCAAATTTTATCAAAATGGCAAACTGAAATGCACAAAGGGGGAGGCTGGAATGCTTTATTCTGGTGCAATCATGATCAGCCCCGTGTTGTATCAAGGTATGGTGATGACAAATACTATCATCGTGAATCTGCTAAAATGCTGGCAACAGCCATCCATATGATGCAGGGAACTCCTTATATTTATCAGGGTGAAGAGTTTGGCATGACAAATCCCGGCTTTGAGAGGATTGAAGACTACAGAGATGTAGAATCACTGAATGTTTATTCTATTCTTAAGGAAAAGGGAATGGCAGAGGAAGAAATAATTAATATTCTCAAAAGCAAATCGCGCGATAATTCCCGGACGCCTGTTCAGTGGAATAGTACTGAAAATGCCGGATTCTCCGATGGAACCCCATGGATTCCTGTCGCATCCAATTACAGGGAAATCAACGCCGAAAACGCATTGAAGGACGAGAACTCGATTTTCTATCATTATAAAAAGCTGATCCAGCTTCGAAAGCAGTACGATATAATCACCTATGGTGACTATGAACTGATTTCTGAAGATCACCCTGATGTATTTGCTTATGTTCGGAATGGTGATAATGAAAAACTGTTGGTCGTAAATAATTTTTATGGGAAAGAAACGTCATTTACCCTTCCTGAACACATTCAAGCAGATGAATATAAAGAAGAAATCTTACTTTCCAATTACAAGCAGTCACCTTCTGCTGCGGAGACCATCCAATTAAGGCCATATGAATCCGTTATCTATTATTTAAAGAAATAGAAAAAATCCTCCCGGCCTGCGGGGGGATTTTCCATATTTTTATTTCATAGTTCATTAAAACAGCATTCCGGCTATGGCGGCACTTAGCATAGATGCCAAGGCACCCGCAGCAACTGCCTTCAAACCAAGCCGTGCAATGTCCTGCCTGCGGTTCGGGGCCAATCCGCCAAGTCCTCCCAGCAGGATGCCCAATGAGGAAATATTGGCAAATCCGCAAAGGGCGAAGCTTACGATCGCCACCGTTTTATCAGATAAAGTCGGGATATCCGGTGCAAAAGCAGAATAAGCAACAAACTCATTCAAAATTAGCTTCTGGCCAATATAATTTCCTGCCTGTACGGCTTCTGACCATGGAACTCCTATAGCAAACGCAAGCGGAGAGAACACATATCCAAGAATGATTTCGAGCGTTAAGCCTTCCAGCCCGAATAGCCCTCCAACCCATCCAAGAAGCCCGTTAATTAAAGCAACCAAAGCAATAAAGGCCAGCAGCATTGCGCCGATATTTAAAGCGAGCTCGAGTCCGACACTTGCTCCTTTTGCAGCTGCATCAATGACATTGGCAGAATCGCTATCCACTTCCATATCAAATTCTTTAGGCTCTTCTTTATCTTCCGTTTCCGGAAGCATCACTTTGGCCAGGACCAACCCGGCAGGTGCAGCCATAAAGCTAGCTGCCAGAAGATATTCGAGAGGCACACCCAATAAGGAATAACCAATTAAAACAGATCCTGCCACAGAAGCAAGGCCTCCGGTCATGACCGCAAACAACTCGGATTTTGTCATATCAGCGATAAATGGGCGGACCACAAGCGGAGCCTCTGTTTGCCCCACGAATATATTGGCTGCTGCAGACATGGATTCCGCTTTTCTGGTCCCGAGAAGCTTAGCCAGTCCACCGCCGAGGATCTTAATGAAAAACTGCATAATCCTTAAGTAATAGAGGACGGAAATCAATGATGAGAAAAAGATTACAACAGGCAAAACCTGAAGTGCGAAAACGAAGGTAATGCCCGATTCATCTGTAAAAAGGCCGCCAAATAAGAAATTTATTCCCTGATTGGCGTAATTGATTATATCGTTTACCTTCATTGTGAGCCATTCCAATCCCTTTCTGCCGCCTTCCCACTTTAAAACGAGAAAGGCGAAAATCAGCTGAATGGCAAGCCCTCCCGCAACTGTTCTTACACTTATCGCCCTTCTATTGCTTGAAAGCAGGAAGGCTATCCCTAAAACGACAATAATACCGAATATCCCCCAAATAAAATTCATGTTTACACCCCTTCACTATGTAGTAGTTTTTCCCGGCAAAAATCAGCAGCAGTAATCCTATTCCCTTGTGAAACTGCTTGTAAAGCCCAATAGTTGTATTATGTGCAAAAGGAATAAATTCATGAAAATACTATGCATGAAGTAAATAATGGGGATAAACGGAAAAAGATGAGCACATGGCTCATCTTTCCGTATTTTTTTCAATATATTCGAATAAAAATGACTGGCCGTTTCTGTAAAAACGGGGATCATAGAGTCCAAGCCTTTCATCATCATCAACAAGAACGACAAATGGAGACCATTCATAAAGGGTTTTCGCTTCAGGACGCTCAGAAAACAATTTGTCCAAATCCGCAGCTTCTTTTGATTGAAGCACATACTGGGTTGTCTTTTCGGTGAAAAGAGTATCAGTGAATATGGTCACTTCATCATCTCTCTTTGTAATAACGGAATAAGTCCATGGTATAAACTCTGCCGATAGGGCAACTTGTTCATATTTTTCATCATATTGCTTATAAATGAGGTAACCCTGAGTGCTTTGAATTACTACGTGAAGAAGCATAAATGCCCATGCCATTTTAAAATAGTAAGGGGATTTTGACTTATTCCTTTTTGTAAAGAAATAGGCTGCCCCCATTATGATCCAGAACACCAAATCAACAATTGGAATCGTACCAAAAGTAACCCTCATTGTTGAAAATGGCTCCAAATAACCTGTGCCCCATGCATTAAATAAATCGCTGGTATTATGTATGAAAACTGCGAGCCATCCCAGCAGAAAAAGCTTCTTATCATTGACTCTAAAAAGCAGGATGGACAGCAGCAAAAACAGCAGAGCCCACACTGGAGTCAGGAAAACGGAATGGGTAATTCCCCTGTGCCACATCTGATAAAGTCCTTCTGTATCCCAGAAGCGCGAGATGACATCAATATCGGGAATTTGACTTGCCCCTACAGCGGTAAGCAGGTACGCTCTTCTGGAGTTCTTATCCATCCTCTGTTTATCCACTGCGCCATATAGGCTCAAGCCAAATAAAGTATGAGTAATTGTGTCCATATTTAACCTCCTTTTTTACATTTAGTTTCCCTATTATAAGCCTCAAAAAGAGTAATAAAAAGAAATATGCAATCTTAAATGCGTTGCAAACTTGACTTGAGAGCGATAAAATTGAAGGTATTGCAATAATTAAGTGACACATTGATTGCTTGATCAACAAATTTTCATATAAGTAAGTGAGGAACTACTATGCCCAAAAATTTTGAAGAAGAAGTTTTATCCCGCCGCACGTTTGCGATTATTTCCCATCCGGATGCCGGTAAAACGACGCTTACCGAAAAGCTCCTATTGTTCGGTGGTGCCATTCGTGATGCAGGTACAGTTAAAGGGAAGAAGACAGGCAAATATGCGACAAGTGACTGGATGGAGATTGAGAAGCAGCGTGGAATTTCTGTAACCTCCAGTGTGATGCAGTTTGAATATGAGGGAGCGCGTGTAAATATTCTAGACACGCCTGGTCACCAGGATTTCAGTGAAGATACGTATCGCACGCTGACAGCCGTTGACAGTGCAGTTATGATCATAGACTCAGCTAAAGGTATCGAGGAGCAGACACTTAAATTATTCAAGGTCTGCCGCATGAGAGGAATTCCGATATTTACTTTTATGAATAAGCTTGACCGTCAGGGGAAAGCACCCCTTGAGCTCCTTGCTGAGTTAGAAGAAGTTATGGGAATTGAATCTTACCCAATGAACTGGCCTATTGGGATGGGGAAAGAGTTCCTGGGGATATATGATCGGTTTAATAATCGAATTGAGCAATTCAGAGTAGAGGAAGAGGAACGCTTTATTACCTTAAATCAGGAAGGTGAAATAGAGGGCAGCCATTCCATTAAGGATTCTGGACTATATGATCAGACGCTTGAAGAGATTATGCTGTTAAATGAAGCAGGCAATGAGTTTTCAAGAGAGAGAATTGCAAATGGAGAACTGACACCTGTGTTTTTTGGAAGCGCATTGACCAACTTTGGTGTACAGACTTTCCTTGAGTCTTACCTGCAATTTGCACCGCCGCCCCAGCCGAGAAATTCGACTGCAGGGGAAATTGATCCGCTTTCAGAAGAATTTTCTGGATTTATATTTAAAATTCAGGCCAATATGAACCCTGCACATCGCGACCGGATTGCATTCTTAAGAATTTGTTCAGGCCAATTTGAGCGGGGCATGGCTGTGAACATACCAAGAATAGGCAAGTCCATTAAGCTTGCGCAGTCAACTCAATTCATGGCTGATGACAGAAGTACAGTTGATTCTGCAGTCAGCGGAGATATCATCGGAATTTATGATCCGGGAACTTATCAAATAGGCGATACATTAACAGCCGGAAAAAATAACTTCCAATATGAACGTCTTCCTCAATTTACACCCGAGCTTTTTGTTAAAGTAACAGCAAAAAATGTCATGAAGCAAAAACATTTTCATAAAGGCATCCAGCAGCTGGTTCAGGAAGGTGCCATCCAGCTGTTTAAGACAGTCAAAATGGAAGAATACCTCCTGGGTGCAGTGGGACAGCTTCAGTTTGAAGTTTTTGAACACCGCATGAAAAATGAATATAACACAGAAGTATATATGGAAAGACAAGGCTCCAAGATCGCACGCTGGGTAGAAGGCGATGAGGTCAACGAAAACCTTTCCAGCGGAAGAAGTCTCCTGGTTAAAGACCGATACGGCAAAAATGTCTTTCTCTTTGAAAATGACTTTGCACTCAGATGGTTCCAGGAAAAAAATCCTGATGTAAAACTATATAATCCGATGGACTCGGAATAAAGCTGGCGGCCCTTTATGGGCCGTTTTAGCTTTCCATTTTTTCCTTCCTCATTTCTATTGACATATCTATCAATTGATAATATAGTATTAACACATACACTTTAACGCTAAAAAGCGTTTAAGTTAAAAAGCGGAAAGTGTAATCTCAATCAAAGATCTTGTCCGCAGAATAAGTAGAGTAATTGCCGGCAGCAAATAGAAACTGGATGGCTGATGAAAATCCAGGCAGCAATGGTCGAAATACAACTGCATCCAATATGGACAATACTTTTTAAGTGGGTAAGCAGCGTTAGCTTATCAATTAGGGTGGTACCGCGGAGCTCCTTCGTCCCTATAGGCGAGAGGGCTCTTTTTGTTTGTATAAAATTACAGGCAAATTTAGGAGGAATACATTATGCATCATGATCAGGCAGCATTAGATTTAAAGCCCCTGGAGGCACTCATTGTCACGTTCATCATTTTAGGCGGAATCAGTTATTCGATTATTTTTGCCGGGGCAGTTCCCCATATTCCGGTTGTTTTCGCGATAATGGGGTTAATAGCTTACGGTTTAATAAGAAAAGTATCTATAACACAGCTGGAAAAGGGGCTTATTGAAGGTGCCCAGTCCGGATTAGGGGCTATTTTCATCTTCTTTTTAATCGGGGTGCTGATAAGCAGCTGGATGGCGAGCGGCACGATTCCTACATTTATTTACATGGCTTTGGAAGCTGTTAATGGAAAGTTCTTTTATGCCATTGTATTTGCGGTATCATCAGTGATCGGCATGAGTATAGGAAGCTCACTTACAACAGCTGCTACATTGGGAGTAGCCTTTATGGGAGTCAGTTCTGCTTTGGGGCTCTCGGATGCAATTACGGCAGGTGCGGTTATTTCCGGCGCATTTTTTGGAGATAAGATGTCGCCCCTATCCGATACAACCAACCTGGCATCATCGACAGTGAAAGTGGATTTGTTTGAGCATATCAAGACGATGGCCTGGACAACGATTCCTTCTTTTATCATTTCACTGGCAATCTTTGCTTTCCTGTCACCATCGGAGGCAGCGTCTGACTTCTCGAAGATTGCCCAGCTGAAAAAAACTTTGCTGGATGAGGGACTGGTGCATTGGTACTCCCTTATTCCGTTTGCCATTTTGACTATAATGGCCATTAAAAGAGTATCAGCTATTATTACGCTGTCAGCTGGCATCGTATCTGCATTAATATTTGCCGTTATGGTTCAAAGCAGCTTCAGCTTGGAAAAAGTTTTGACATTGCTGTTTTCGGGATATGCTTCAAATAGCGGTTCAGAAGAAGTTGACGCCCTTTTATCAAGAGGCGGCATGGAAAGCATGATGTTTTCGATTTCGTTGGTATTGCTCGCGCTTTCTATGGGCGGTTTATTCTTTAAGCTTGGGATCCTTCCAGCTCTTCTGGAAGGGGTCAAGGGGTTTTTGAATCGGATGTCAGCTCTAGTGGCGGCAGCAGCAGGAACAGCGATTGGGATTAATTTCCTTCTAGGCGAACAGTATCTGTCTATTCTTTTAACAGGAAATGCTTTCAGAGAGCCTTTTGAAAAAGCCGGACTGCACCCAAAGAATCTTTCCAGAATTCTTGAAGATGCAGGCACGGTAGTAAACCCATTAGTTCCATGGAGTGTCTGCGGAGTATTTCTAACAGGTGTTTTAGGTGTAGAAACAACAGCTTATATGCCTTTTGCATTATTCTGTCTGCTCAGTCCTGTAATCACCTTAATCTATGGATTTACGGGTTTGAAAATCGAAAAATTATAGAGGAAAGCAGCTGCATAGGCTGCTTTTTTCTGTGGATAAAGAGCTGCTGTAATTTTTCTATTGACAGCACACTGATTGCTTGCATCGCATTAGTTGCTTTAATATAGTTAAAATGTGTTAATTTCTACATGATATCGATCACAAGATTATCTCATCCAGTCTTTGAAAGGAGCAGAATGTGTGCGAATAAGCGATTTTTCAATCAAAAGGCCAATTTTTACATTGGTTACGATGTTCTTAGTGCTTATTTTAGGAGTAGTCTCCCTCTTAAATATTCCATTAAAACTCATACCAGATCTTAATCCTCCTGTTGGAGTAGTAGTCACTTCGTATCCTGGAGCAAGTCCCGATGAAGTGGTGGAAAAAGTAACAAAGCCGCTTGAAGAAAATCTGGCAACGCTGCCGGGGATCAAGACCTTGACCTCTACCTCACAGGAGAGCGCAAACTTCATTTTGATGCAATTTTCCTGGACTACAGATATTGATGAAATACAAAGTGAGGTCATTCAAAGACTGGATCAGACACAGCTTCCTGATGAAGCTGATAATCCGCGATTTATGAAGTTTGACCCTGCTCAGTTTCCGATTATTCAATTATCTCTCAGTGCAGATGAGGAGCCTGAAGCATTAAGAAAGCTTGCTGAAGAACTGAACCTCGAGCTGTCTAAAGTTGAAGGAGTAGCAAGCGTAAATCTCTCAGGAACTGCGATTAAGGAAGTAAGAGTGGAACTGGACCAGGAAAAGCTGAGAGATTTCAAACTTAGCCAGGCGGATGTTGTGGATGTAATTGAATCCAATAATATATCAATGCCGGGTGATCCTGTCTTGACTGAGGGAAAAGAGCTGACAACCAGAATTATCAGCTCCATTGATTCCCTGGATACACTGAAAAAACTTACGGTAACTGCAGACCCCGCAACAGGGAATAAAGTAAGCCTGGATGATATTTCAGAGGTTCAGCTGGCCAGCCAGGATGATCGCACCATCACGCGCACAAACCAGGCTCCATCTGTCTTACTGAGTGTTCTGCAGCAGTCCGATGCCAATACGGCAGAGGTTTCAGACCAATTTATTAAGCAATTGGATAATCTTCTTGAAAAGGAACAGTTTGAAAATATTGAATCAGAAATACTTTTCGACCAGGGGGATTACATAAGTCTTGCAATAGGAAATATCTCAAATTCACTGATTCTCGGCGGTATTTTTGCGATGATTGTGCTGTTTTTCTTTTTGAAAAATGTCAAAAGTCCGCTCATCATTGGAATCTCTATTCCTTATTCAGTTATTTTCACGTTTGTGTTAATGTATTTTTCCGATTTCACCTTAAATATTATGACTCTTGGCGGATTGGCACTTGGAATAGGCATGCTGGTGGATAATTCCATCGTGGTTATTGAGAATATTTACCGCCACTTATCAATGGGGAAAGATCCGAAAACGGCGGCAAGTGCTGGGGCAAAAGAAGTAGGAGGTGCAATTACGGCTTCCACCCTGACGACAGTTGCCGTTTTCCTCCCAGTAGTATTTATAACTGGAATAATCGGTGAATTGTTTAAGGAGTTTGCCCTGACCATTTCCTTTAGTTTATTTGCATCTCTGGTTGTTGCCCTGACAATAGTGCCAATGCTAGCGAGCAGGCTGCTGAAGTCTCCAAGAACAAACACGGAGGCAAAAAGGCAGGAAACAGGTTTAATGAGATCACTTGAAAAATCAATCAAGTGGTCTTTGCGGAATCGAGCAGCGGTAATCGCTATTACCATGCTGTTATTGGCAGCGGGCAGCTTTGGATTGACCACAGTAGGCACACAATTTCTGCCAAATGCAGATGAAGGCTTTTTTACGGTGCGTATGGAGCTTGAGAACGGTACTGCACTTTCAGAAACAGAAAAGGTTGTATCGGCTTTAGAGGAAGAATTAAAGGATGAAGAAGAAGTTGATACCTTTGTCAGTCTAATCGGCACTACACAGGAAGGGTCCTTCCGGGGCTCGAAAAATGCCAATATCGCTGAATTGTATATCAAAATGAAAGAGCTGGATCAGCGGGAAAGGTCTACTTTTGAATTTGTCGATGAGGTGAAAAAGGATCTGGAAAGTGCTGCTTCAAAGGTTAATGAAACTGCAGAACTCTCTTTTAATACACAGTCGACAGCAGGTACATCGCCGAATACACTGACCTTTAGTGTGAGGGACACAGATCCCAGCCGTTTAAAGGAAAATGTTGATAAAATCTATAATGCTTTGAAAGACCTTGAGGACGTAACCGAATTGTCAACTGATCTCCTGGATACCGTTGAGGAAATTCAGATTACTGTGGACCGTGAAAAGGCTCTTGAAGAGGGTCTGGCTCCCGCCCAGGTAGCCATGGCAGTAAATGATGTAACCCGGGGCAATCGTGCTACACAAATGATAGACGATGAATCAAATATATATGGCGTTTTTGTTGAGTACGATCGGAAAGTCACACAGGATATAGAGAATTTGAAGAAATTGCTTATTAAAAAGCCTGATGGCAATTATGCCGCTCTGAGTGATGTAGCTAATATTGAGCGAGGAGAAGGACCGGTAAATATTCAGCGCATTAATCAGCAGGATGCTGTCCAATTTACATTAAAGTACAAATCTTCTACAAACATGGGTGCCATGTCAAAAGAAGTGGATAAAGAAATTGCCGATCTGAAATTGCCGGATGAAACAGAAATCGTTTTTAGCGGTGACAGAGAATTGCTGGAATCATCCATTGATGACCTGATTCTGGCATTTGTACTGGCAATCGTGTTTATTTATCTTGTCATGGCAGCTCAATTTGAGTCGCTTAAGTATCCGCTGGTTATCATGTTTACTGTGCCGCTCATGGTTATAGGCGTGGCAATTGCTCTTACCGTAACCCAAACACCTATTAGTTTAACAGCCATAATCGGGATTATTGTGCTTGCAGGAATTGTAGTGAATAATGCAATAGTCATTGTCGATTATATTAACCAAAAGAAAGAGCAGGGTCTTAAGAGCTACGATGCCATAATTATTTCAGTTAAGGACCGTGCAAGGCCAATATTCATGACGGCCTTAACTACTATACTTGGCTTAGTGCCTTTAGCACTTGGCATTGGAGAAGGAACAGAAATTAACCAGCCCATGGGTATTACTCTTATTGGCGGGCTGATCAGCAGTACGTTCCTGACACTATTTGTCATACCAGTTGTATATAGCTTTTTTGACAAGGATACACGGCGATTAAATAAAATGTATGCAACACCGGATGGACACTTAGTACCGGCTTACCTGCTTGAAGAAAAAGTGGACAAAAACTGGAATCACGATAATGACGAAGACAAAAAACAGCTTCAATCCTCTGATGCCAAATTCTACAGCAGAGATGATATGGCAGCCATGCTGGAGGAATTATTAGAAATTGTAAAAAGAGATGACGATGATAAGTAAAGAAACGGGATGATAATTCCTAGATCTGATAAAGGCTCCTTTTAATGAAGGAGTCTTATTTTTGCACTGAAGTCTAATTTTTAGATGGTGTTTCAGGAAAATATCTGGAAAATAAATTGATAATTGACCAATATTCAGAGCACAATAAAAGTATCGACTTGTAGCTGGTGGTAATGAAATGAAAAAACTCAGTAAACTAGAAGCGGTTTTTTGGAGTATTGCATTGCCGGGTTTTAGCCAATTATTGGCGGGGCAGCTGTGGAAGGGGACATTGTTTGTCGTCCTTGAATTTATCATTAATGTATACAGCCATTTTAATTCGGCCATCATGTACAGTTTTATGGGCGAAATTGATAAAGCTGTTCATGTCCTTAATTATCAGTGGCTCATGTTTTATCCTTGTCTTTACATGTTTGCAATGTGGGATGCATACCGCAGTGCTATGCCGGAAAAGGAAGAATTATCATTCCTTCCTTTTGTATTCAGTGCCTATTTTGTCACTGTAGGACTAATGTACTCAACAAAACTCAAATTGTTTGGGATTTTTTTGGGGCCGGTCTTTCTTCCTATGATATTTGTTATTCCAGGTGTAGTAACCGGCCTGCTGATCAGGTGGTTAATTCTGAAATGGAGAAAGCCAACCATTCAAAGTTAGTTTTATTGATTAAAAAAGCTTTGTCACACTAATTACTTTAGTGGTGCTGAAGCTTTTTTCTTTTTTAAAATATTTTCTTACATTACCCCCACAAATCCCTTCCCTGAATCCGTACAGTTGTAATGAACAAGCGGCCGCTTTTTCATAAGGTGAAATCATATGAGTTTCAAAAGTGTATTAAAAAGCTTTTAAAGCCCTGCCCAAAATACGGATTGGACGCCGTATGATATAATGTGATTTGAAAAGAGGTGGGGCTATTGCTGGGTTTATTGTTTATGCCGAAAAAGCGTAAAAAATCGCTCGAAGAAACGGTTAAATTAATACAGCAGGGAAATGCAGCATTGAATAATGAGCTAATAGAGTCATATAAGCCGTTTATTGCTAAAACAGTATCATCAGTCTGCAAGAGGTATATTCATGAATCTGATGATGAATTTAGCATTGGCCTCATAGCTTTTAATGAAGCCATTCAAAAGTACAGTCCTGATAAGGGAAGTTCACTCATCAGTTTTTCGGAAGTGCTGATTAAAAGGCGGGTTATTGATTATATCCGTAAGCAATCCAAATTTCAGAATCTCAGCTTTAATGGAGTCTCTAATCTGGAAGATGATGATACGGCCAGCTCGGCAATAGAAGATGAATTGTCCATTGAAGACTACAGGAAAAAAACAGATGAAGAACTGAGGAAAGAAGAAATTTTCCAGTTTACGCAGATTCTTCAGGAATTCGGCCTTACCTTCAGTGATTTGATCGAACAATCCCCAAAACATGCGGATGCTCGAAAAAATGCTATGACTGTAGCCAAAATTCTGGTTGAAAATGAAGAGCTCAAAAGTATTCTTTTTGACAAAAAAAAGCTGCCAATAAAGCAGCTGGAGGGTTATGTATCTTTAAGCAGAAAAACAATAGAGAGAAATAGAAAATATATAATTGCCATATCACTGATATTAACTGGCGATTATGTCTTTTTAAAGGATTATATCAAAGGGGTGTTGGAAACGTGAAAACAGGTATAATCATGGAAATAAACGAACGTTTTTTAACACTATTAACCCCGGAAGGAGAATTTCTGCGGGCCCGAAAACAAGATCAGGCATACGCAATAGGCCAGGAAATTGCATTCTTCCCAATAGAACTGAAAAACGGAAAGTTGTCGCGTCCTCTATCTATTTTTAGATTATCCAGAGGAAAAGGATTAATGGCAGCAGCATTTGCGATGATGCTCGCAATCGTGTCTTTTCTGCCGTTTTTGCAAAACGACGAAGTGTACGCTTATATGTCAATAGACGTCAATCCGAGTATTGAATTAGGGGTCAATCAGGAATATCAGGTAGTAGAACTCATTCCTTATAATGAAGAAGGAAAACTTATTATCCAGAACATCGAGAACTGGAAAAAGAACAGCATTCATGAAGTGGCTGACAAAATTCTCCTTCAGATAAAGAAGCAGGGCTATTTTAAGGAAAATAAAGAGGTAGTCATTGCTGCAGTGTATACAGAACAGAATAAAGAAGCGGATGAGCACATTCAGAAAGAGTTAGCAGATATAAAACAAGCGGCACAAAAAGAGCAGCTTGAGGTAACTTTACTGGAAGCAAGTGAAGAGGAAAGAGAAGCAGCTATTGATAAAGGGCTGTCAGCCGGAGTATACAAGGAAAGTAAATTAAAGGCTGAAGATGACAGGAAGGAAAATTCTGAACCTGTAAATCCGAATAAACAGTCAGATAAAGAAACACAACCTCCGCAAAAACCTGCAGAAAATACCCAAAGCCAATTAAAAAAGCAGGGAAATAAAGGAGTTAATAAAGAAAAACCTGCTGTTCCGGGGCAATTAAAGAAATCTGAGAACCAGCAAACACAGCAGAATAACAGCGGGAAAAACAATGGAAATAATCAAGAAAAAAGACACGATCATAAAGGAAAAAAAGATCAGGGAAATAAGGTAAAAGTCCAAAAACATCCGAATCATCCAAGCGAAAAAAAAAATAACAAGGGTAATGAAAACAGAAATAACCCCGAGAGAAGTTCCAAAGAAAGTGATAATGAGAAAAACAGAGGCTGGAAAGGTCATGAGAAAAACCAGAAGAATAGTGACAATCCCAATAAAGGCAGCGGAAACAATCAAGGGAAGCATGATGATAGAGGAAAACGATAAAATCAAAGTCCGGAGCAGGCTCCGGACTTTTTCCATTTATATGAAGTTGTTATTGGTTATTCTGGCCGGACATTTGGGCCTGAGCTTGCTGGACAAGCCGCTTAGTAATTTCTCCGCCTACAGATCCGTTAGCCCGGGATACTGTATCAGAGCCTAATTGAACACCAAATTCCTGGGCAATTTCATATTTGACCTGGTCCATGTATTGTTCAATACCAGGAACTAAAAGCTTATTGCTGCTTCTTGCCATTGTATTCAACTCCTTTTTATTGGTCTTACAGAGTTACCATTCCTCTGTATTTGTAGTATGAATTAAAAAGGGGTTTTCATAAGTGGTAATATTTCGGCATAAGCATGATGTTTATTTTTCAAAGGCAGCCTCTAACAGGATGTCTGCTATGTGAACAGCTTTAATCTTATGCTGTAAACCTTCCCGTTCAATCCCCAGCTTCATCTGCAGAAGACAGCCTGGATTAGAGGTCACAATCACCGCAGCATTTGCTGACTTGGCCTGAATCATTTTATGATCAAGTATTTGCATAGACATTTCAGATTCAACAATATTATAGATACCGGCTGAACCGCAGCATCTGTCTGCATCTTTCATTTCCCTGAATTCAATGCCCCTGATTGATTTCAGAAGGAAACGAGGTGCTATGGAGGTTTTCATGACATTGCGCAAATGGCAGGAATCCTGATAGGTTAAGACCTGCCCCGGAAGCTCAAGGTGAACTTTTTTATGAAATTCAAGTTCATATAGAATCTGGCTGATATCTTTAAGTTTTTCCGAAAACTTTACAGCTCTTTCGTGCCATTCCCGGTCATCTTTAAGCAGGTGGCCATAGTCGATAAGGAATGCCCCGCATCCTCCTGCATTTGAGATGATATAGTCTGCGTCCAGTTTTTCAAAAGCTTCTATGTTCCGCTTTGCCAGATCTTTAGCTGTCTGCTTTTCGCCGCTATGACCGTGAAGAGCACCACAGCAAGCTTGATTTTGAGGAATATGAATTTCACATCCGGCAAGCTGGAGAAGCTTTATTGTTGCATTATTGGTTTCAAGGAACATCGTGTCCATTAAGCACCCGGTGAAAAAAGCGGCTTTCTTTACTGGCTTATCTGCTGGGAAATAGGATGGCCTATTCTTCATTTCTTTTAATTTTGGTGCTTGAGGAAGCACCTTTTCCATTGCACTGAGGTTTTTTGGAAGCCAATTCAGCATCCCTGTTTTTCTGGCGGCCGATTGCAGGCCTGAACGCTGATAAAAGCCCAAAAGCCCTGCAGCTGCCCTCATTCTGTTCTGATGGGGAAAAAGCCCGTTAAAGACCAAATTGCGAACTGCCCTTACCGGAAGCGAGTGTTTCTTATTCTGGTTAATAATATCTCTCGCTTCTTCCAGCAAGTGTCCATATTTTACCCCTGAAGGGCATACAGGCTCGCATGCCCGGCAGCCCAGACAAAGATCAAGTGATCTCTCAACATCTTCATCCGGTTCAATCAATCCGTCAGCAACAGCTTTCATTAATGCAATCCTTCCCCTTGGGGAGTGCGCTTCATTAAAGCCTGACTCTACATAGGTAGGGCATGAAGGGAGACAAAAGCCACATCGCATGCAATTCAGGAGCTCATCTTCATCCATTCGCTTCACAAATTCTTCCTGAATGATTGTCTGTTCTTTTAATGTTGTCATTGTGTAACCACCACACGTTTTCTATTGTCCTTGGCAAAAATTTTGCCGGGATTAAGAATATTATTGGGGTCTAAGCCTGTCTTTACAGCCTTCATGGCATCAATCCCTGCCTGGCCCAGTTTCAGTTCAAGATAAGGAGCTTTCATGACTCCTACTCCATGTTCTCCTGTTATAGTTCCTCCGAGTTCGATCGCCTTGATAAAAATCTCTTCGAAAGCTTTTTCAACCCGTTCCATTTCATTATTATCCCGGGCATCTGCAGGGCATGTCGGATGAAGGTTTCCATCCCCGGCATGGCCAAAAGTACAGATGGAGAGTCCGTATTTTTTGGAAATTTCGTTTATGGCTTTTACCATATTGGCAATTTCAGATCTTGGCACTGTAGCATCTTCAAGAATGGTTGTCGGCTTTAGGCGTGCAAGCGCAGATAAGGCGGCACGCCTTGCTGTCCTTAAGGCTTCGGCTTCTTCTTCGGATTTTGCAAGCTGTACCGATACAGCTCCTTGCTTTTGGCAGATTTCAGCCATTTTTTGCATATCCTTTTCCACAACGTCAACCGGCCCATCCTGTTCGATAAGAAGCACAGCTTTAACATCAGTCGGCAAACCGATTTGTGCAAAATCCTCTACTGCTTTTAGTGTTGGCTGATCTAAAAATTCAAGCGTGGCCGGAATGATTTTGTCAGCGATGATCTTTGAGACGGATTTCGCAGCTTGTTCCAGATCCTGAAAGAGAGCAAGCATGGTCTTTTTTGCTTCAGGAAGCGGGATTAACTTTAATGTGGCTTCCGTGATTATCCCTAAAGTTCCTTCAGATCCAACCAGCAGCCTGGTAAAGTCATATCCTGCCACGTCCTTTGCAAGCTTGCCTCCCGTTCTGATAATATCTCCGTTCGCAAGTACAGCTTCCAGCCCCATCACATAGTCCCTTGTAACACCATATTTTAATCCGCGCAGTCCGCCTGAATTTTCATTGATGTTTCCGCCGATTGTGCTTATTTTCATTGAACTTGGATCAGGGGGATAAAATAGCCCTTTTGCTTCAACCTGATTAATCATATCAAGTGTGATAACACCCGGCTGTACTGTAGCTGTCAGGTTTTCTTCATCGATTTCAATAATTTTATTCATATGCTTAAACAGGAGAACAATTCCGCCTTCTGTAGGACAGGTGCCTGCACATAAATTGGTGCCTGATCCTCTTGGTACGATTGGAATTCCTCTGCTGCTGCAAATTTTAAGGATTTGGGAAATTTCCTGAGCATTTCGGGGACTGATCACCGCATCTGGCATCGATTGGAAATTGGGAGTGGCATCATAAGAATAAACGAGGCGCCCGGCTTTTGAGTCATCATAATTTTCTGCGCCAACAATATCGATAAATTTTTCCTTTATTTGTACGTCAACCAAATAGATCCTCTCCTTTAATAATAGGCTGGCAATATCTATTCTTTAAGTATAAAAAAAGCAGGGAACCCCTGCTATGGATAATTATACAAATATTAAGGTGTGTTTTAAATATTTTTTGTACCTTCCTCCAAAAGCTTTACAGCTATGAATAATTTCATTAAATCATTCAAATTTGAGGGATACAGTCCTGAAAGCTCTGATATTTTCTTTAGTCTGTAATGAAGGGTGTTAATATGTATATGCAGGGCCTCAGCAGTATTTTTCAAAGAGTGATTTTGCCTGAACAGCTCCTTAAGAGTAACCATAAGATCCTCTTCATACATAAATGTGCCGATGGTTCTTTCTATAAAGTCCTTCTTAGTTTCCGGAGAAAGGTCATCAAATATCATTTCTATGGTCAAATCCTGATCAAAAATGATGGTGCCCCGGTCTTTTGCGATTTTTAAAGCTCGTTCTGCCTGCATAAATGATTCGGACAGACTGAAGGGAGGCAATGGTTTTCCGGTGCCGATACTTACTTTGGCAGCAAGCAGGTTTTCCAGAAAACGATGGAAGCGTGTGATCTTTTCCCTTATGCTGCGATCTTTTTCTGCTGAAGAAACCCCTGCTAAAAGGACAATTCGATCATTGCCCCAGCGAATCAGAATATCATTGGGCCCTGCTTCCTTCCAGGATAAAATTCTATTCCAAAGATCACGATGAAGCAATTGGCTAGTTTGCCTGAATTCAGCGATAGATGCCTGTCTGTCCACTGAGAGGTTTATTTTCAGCAGATGAGCCCGTTCTTTGAATGCGGGATCCCACTCCTTAGTCTGCAGCCAGTCAAACATAAAACCTTCCATTGCGCGGGCCTGCCAATCGAGCTGCTCTGCAAAGTAACTTTCGCTGATAAACAACTCTGTCAATTTGCGGATGATTTCTGCGAAAGGGGAAATTTCATCGGGATTTCCGGTAATGCCGATAACGCCAACAGTTTCCCCTTTGAAAAAGATCGGCAGGTTAATACCCGCTTTTACACCCTGAAGGCGTGATTGATCCTTCCTTGTAATAATCAGCTTTTCTTTATGTTTTATAGTAAGCAATGCTCCTTCATGAAAATTGCCTATTCTGCCGGCGTCTGTGCTTGCAATGATCACTCCGCACGTATTGGCAACTATGATATCTTCCTGAAGAAACTGACGGACTTCAGCTATGATTTTTTCAGCCAGATCAGGCAGCAGCATATCAAATCTCCCTTTGGTTTTTGATTTTATTATATATAAATAAAAAACTTCCTGCGAATTTTCTAATATCCCTTTTAAAAACCGGGTATATTCATTATGATAAGGGTTAGAAAAATTTTGAAGGGGACAGGTATGATATGTGGAAAGACGTAAGAAGCTGGCTGGATAAACTAACACCTGCCCAAGTAATATCCGGATATTATTTATTGGCAGTATCTGTATCGGTACTTTTATTAAGAATACCGGCTGTACATAAGCCGGGAGTGGAGGTTGCATTTATTGATACGGTTTTCACTGCTGTAAGTGCAGTCAGTGTTACCGGTCTGACAGTGGTGAATATATCAGAAACTTATAGTGTTTTTGGTTATTTTGTCATCATGTTCATACTTCAGTTTGGCGGAATAGGGATCATGGCCCTGGGCACATTCTTTTGGCTCCTGCTTGGCCGCAAGATTGGATTAAGAGGACGCCGCCTCATCATGGTCGATCATAATCAATATGCCTTGTCAGGCCTTGTCAATTTAGTGAAAGAAATCATTAAAATAATATTGGTAATTGAAACGCTTGGTGCGCTCATATTGGGTTTTCATTTTCTAAAATATTACCCTGCATGGGATGATGCATTTCTGCATGCGCTGTTTGCCTCTGTCAGTGCAACAACCAACGGAGGCATGGATATAACAGGAGCCTCTCTTAAACCTTATGCCGGCGATTATTTCGTGCAGCTGATCAATATTATTCTGATTACGTTGGGAGCTATAGGTTTTCCTGTTCTTATCGAATTAAAGCAATTTTTATTTCGGAATAAATGGGACCAGGAGCCCTCTTTTCGATTCTCCTTATTTTCAAAATTGACGACTGTTACGTATGCAGCTCTTCTTGTGTTTGGAACACTTATTTTGCTCATCATGGAATTTAATCAATATTTTAAAGGCATGACCTGGCATGAAAGCTTCTTTTATGCATTCTTCCAATCCGCTACCACCCGGAGCGGCGGTCTTTCAACCATGGATGTTAACGAGTTTACAATGCCTACACTCGTCATAATGAGCATTTTAATGTTCATCGGGGCGTCACCCAGTTCTGTCGGCGGGGGCATCAGGACGACGACCTTTGCTGTAAATATACTTTTTATTTATCACTTTGCAAAAGGAAACCGGGATATAAAAATATTTAAAAGAGAAATTCATGAAGATGATATTCTGAAGTCTCTTGCCATCACACTGCTTGCTATTGGAATGTGTTTTTTCTCTGTAGTCATACTAAGCATTACAGAAAAGCAGATGGAGCTTATTGAAATTATTTTCGAAGTCTGTTCAGCTTTTGGTACTACGGGCCTTTCGTTAGGAATAACACCTGAATTGTCAATTGTTGGAAAGTGCATCATAATGGCCTTAATGTTTATTGGAAGAATTGGATTAACCTCTTTCTTATTTATTATAGGCGGAAAAGAAAAACAGCCAAATTACCATTATCCAAAAGAGCGGGTTATTATTGGCTAAAAAAAGCAGCCCGGAATATTTTTCCGGACTACTTTTAATTTCTGCAGTTAGAACGCTCAGTTCTTTCGAGGCAAAGCGATTCCCTATTTCAATCTGTTCCGCGGCTGACATCCTTAGTCGGATGCATAAAAGGGTATGCTTGAGGCGGTTTTTTGCTTTCAAGGAGTTCTTTGTTTTCTGTTGTATTCCAGCCGATATCATTTGTAGGATGAATCCATTCGTCTCCAGCCATAACTGCAGGATCTGTTTCATCACTCCAGTTTTCCAGCGGTGAACTGTTTGAGGAATAATGACTGTCCCCGATAGTTACGCCAAAAGAGTTCTTGAAAGGAGGCTGAAGCTTCATGCCTGTGTCCTTGAAGCTCGGAGCTTCAATTTGATGTGGAAGTGTCTCGTCAATGCCAATGCTTTTATTTAACTTCTTCTCATTTGTCATAAGCGGCTCATTCCTTTTTACTCTATTTTTTGTACTGGAGAAAAATTTATGAATGCAAAATAAGGAAGGCACAGTGAGGAATGAAACCGATTATTTTACTAAAAATAAACCTGTGTTAAAGCTGAAGATATAATTTAACACGAAGAAATTTTCTCAGGAGGAGATTGGGATGGCAAAACGAAAAGCTGAGTATAATGCTGTTGAAAAATACAGCAAGACGCCTAAGAAGAACCTTCAGGAATCGGAGTTTTCGGCAGAATTCAGCCAGGGAGAAAATCCCATGAAAATGGCTAACCGCAACTCCAAACATGGGAGAGAGGGAAGAGCCTAGTGGATCAAAATAAACCACGGAAAACAAGCCGGCAGAATGGCTCTGCCAACGTAGAATTCGGCATGGAGTTTGGGGATATAAATGCCGGGAAATTTTACGAGCTGCCCTTTATGAACCGTGATAAAGATAAAAAGAAAGATCGGGATAAATGCTAAAAAACCGGCAGTTTTTTTCTGCCGGTTTTTTCATTATAGTAAAGGACCCGAAAAGATAGAGACTGTTTCAGAGCTTGAATCGAAATAGGCAAGAAGAACAGAGTGTTTCTTTTCAATTAATCCCTCATTAATATACTTTTCGATATCAAAGGATAACCTTTCACTTAAGGTATGTTTGTATATTTCTTTTTCATTCAGCTGGAGATTTAAGAAGCTTTCTCCCAGCTGGTTTGGGTTTTCGAGCAGAGACTGGTAAAGTTTTGACCTTTCGGATTTTTCAAAGCTTGGCTGCCACCATGGCTTTCTGGGCTTATATTTTTGTTTTGAAATATAGTCAAACTTCATTAGTCCTTCAGCTATATCCAGATCAGCAATTTCTTTTGTTTGAAGAAATTCAAAAAGGCGTTTGAATAAATCCTCAAGCTGATGCCCAATTCGGGACCAGCCTTTTTGCTCCCAATAGCTGCCGAATTCCTGGAAGAAATCGAAAGGAGTCGGAAATACTTTTGTAACCAAATATTCAACAGTTGCATCCATTCTATGGTCATTCCAATATTTCTCTAACACATCTTCGACCTGTTTTATGCGAATGATGTCATCGAAGGATAAAACATTATTTCCTAATATTTCATATGGTGAGTGGTCCATATAAATATATTGATGATCTTCTGCCCTTAAGCGAAGACCGGTGCCTCTCAGCATTTTTAAGAAGCCGAGCTGGAGCTCTTCCGGCCGCATGGCAAATACATCATTAAATGTTTTTTTGAATGAATCATAATCTTCCTCAGGCAGGCCGGCAATTAAGTCGAGATGCTGATCGATTTTTCCTCCATCCTTTACCATTGTGACTGTTCGGCAAAGCTTGTCAAAATTCTGCTTCCTCATGACCAATTCATTTGTATAGTCGTTTGTCGACTGTACGCCAATTTCAAATCGGAATAATCCTCGTGGTGCTTCCTTATTCAGAAATTCAATGACCTCAGGTCTCATGATATCTGCGGTGATCTCAAATTGAAAGACAGTTCCCGGGAGATGCTCATCGATCAAAAATTGGAACATTTCCAAGGCATAACTGCGGCTAATGTTGAATGTGCGGTCCACAAATTTTAGAGTTTTTGCACCATTCTTCATTAAATATCGGATATCGTCCTTAATTTTTTCCCTGTCAAAGTAACGCACACCTACTTCAATAGAGGAAAGGCAAAACTGGCAGCTGAATGGGCATCCCCGGCTGGTTTCTATATAAGTGACACGTTTAGAAAGGTGGGGAATATCTTCTTCAAACCGGAACGGTGAAGGAAGATCGCGCAAGTCCAGCTTATTGCGCTGTGGATTAATGCGAACCTGGCCGTTTTCCCTGAAAGCAAGACCATGCACATTTTCCATATTCATGGTGCTGTTCAGCTCCGTCAGCAGCTGTTTGAAGGTTTCCTCACCTTCTCCGATCACAATGTAATCAAATTCTTGTACATTGTTCATCCAATCTGCAACATCATATGTCACTTCAGGTCCTCCGACTACAATGTGAATGGAGGCGTCAATCTTTTTAATCATCTTAATGACTTTAATGGTTTCCTCGATATTCCATATATAACAGCTGAATCCGATCACATCAGGCTTTTTGCGGACCAGATCTGTAACGATATTCATTACCGGATCTTTAATTGTATATTCGGCTAATTCCACATCGAAATCAGGCTGAGCGTATGCCTTTAGATAGCGGATCGCAATATTTGTATGAATATATTTAGCATTAAGCGTACTGGCAATAACTTTCATTTATTTCTGAACTCCCTTTTTAGCAACTTAAACATCATATAATTGTATCATATTTTTGACTGAAAAAAAGGAAGTAAAACATTGACATATGTATTGGAAGATAAACTGTACATATTATTATAATATTTATAAAAATACAACAATTTGTATTAAAACTATAGTAAGATAGTAGAAAATAAAATATTTAGCTGGGAGAGGGAATGAATGAAGGTAAGTCTTTTTGCAACATGTCTGGTAGATATGTTTCAGGGAAATGCAGGCAAAGCAGCTGTTGAACTGCTGGAGCGGCTTGGGTGTGAAATAGATTTTCCGGAATCACAGGTCTGCTGCGGCCAGCCTGCCTACAACAGCGGATATGTGAAGGAATCGAAGGAAGCCATGAAAAGGATGATCACGGCATTTGAACATGCAGAATACGTTGTTTCCCCTTCCGGATCCTGCGCCTATATGTTTCATGAGTATCCGCATGTTTTTAAGGGAGACTCTGTGTGGGAGCCCAAGGCAAAAAAGCTTGCCGAAAAAACATACGAACTTACTCAATTTATCGTTGAAGTTCTCAATGTGGACGATGTCGGGGCAAAGTTAAATGGGAAGGCCACCTATCATACATCCTGCCATATGACCAGGCTTCTTGGAGTAAAAGAAGCGCCAATGAGATTATTAAGAAATGTGAAGGGCCTGGAATTCGAAGAGCTTCCCGGTAAAGAGCAATGCTGCGGTTTTGGCGGAACATTCTCCGTGAAAATGGCTCAAATATCGGAACAAATGGTAGATGAGAAGGTTGGGCATATAGAGGAGACTGAAGCGGAAATCCTCATTGGAGCTGACGCAGGATGCCTGATGAATATTGGAGGCAGGATCGGAAGGCAGGGAAAGCCAATAAGGGTTATGCATATTGCCGAAGTGTTGAATTGCCGATGAGTCATTAATGGACATGCTTTGTTACAGGAGGAATAGTTATGGCTATGAAAATAGGAACAAAAGACTTTAAGGATCGTGTAGATTCCGGAATAAGCAATTCCTTTATGAGAGGGGCAGTGTCAGGTGCACAGGAAAGGCTTCAGACTAGAAGACTTGATGCTGCCGCAGAACTTGGAAATTGGGAAGAATGGCGTTCGCTATCAGAAGAAATTCGCCAGCATGTGCTTGAAAATCTTGATTTTTACTTATACCAGCTCAGCGAAAATGCAGCTAAAAGGGGAGGGCACGTTTACTTTGCTGAAACTGCGGAAGAAGCCTCTGCCTATATACGGGAAGTGATTGAAAAGAAGAATGCAAGAAAAGTGGTTAAATCAAAGTCGATGGTAACGGAAGAAATCCACTTAAATGCCGTATTGGAAGATGCAGGATGCCAGGTCATTGAAACAGATTTGGGAGAATACATCCTCCAGGTGGATGACCATGACCCGCCATCACATATAGTAGCGCCTGCCCTTCATAAGAATAAAGAGCAGATTCGGGATGTATTTGCAGAAAAATTAAACTATCAGAACACAGAAAAGCCGGAAGAGCTTGCATGGCATGCGAGAGAAATGCTACGCCACGAATACTTAACCGCCGATGTTGGCATTACGGGCTGCAACTTCGCAGTTGCGGAAACCGGTTCAATCACTTTAGTGACGAATGAAGGCAATGCAGATCTTGTCACAGCCTTGCCTAAGACACAAATTACGGTAATGGGCATGGAAAGGCTGGTACCTACTTACGAGGAAATGGAAGTGCTGGTCAGCATGCTGACCAGGAGCGCGGTTGGACAAAAGCTAACGAGTTATATAACTGTTTTGACTGGTCCAAAAGAAGAACTTGATGTTGATGGCCCCGAGGAATTCCACCTCGTCATTGTGGACAATGGCCGCTCATCGATATTAGGAGGGGAGTTTCAATCCATTCTGCAATGTATCCGATGTGCTGCTTGTGTGAATGTTTGTCCCGTATACAGGCATGTTGGAGGCCATTCCTACGGATCGATTTATTCAGGCCCGATCGGAGCGGTTCTGTCACCCCTTTTAGGCGGCTATGATGATTATAAGGAATTGCCTTATGCATCCACTCTTTGCGGGGCCTGTACAGAAGCATGTCCAGTCAAAATCCCATTGCATGAGCTGCTTCACAAACATCGGCAGGTAATTGTCGAAAAAGAAGGAAGGGCTCCAATATCGGAAAAGATGGCGATGAAGGCCTTTGGATTGGGGGCAGCTTCACCGTCCCTTTATAAACTGGGATCTAAGCTGGCACCGGCAGCCATGAATCCATTTACAGCAGGCGACAAAATTACAAAGGGGCCCGGCCCTTTAAAGGCATGGACAGAAATCAGGGATTTCCCGGCTCCTAATAAAGAAAGATTTCGTGATTGGTTCAACAACCGGCCAAAAGGAGGCGGACAGCAGTGAACGGAACTATTCAGAATCGGGACGCTTTTTTAAATAAAATTGCAGGCAGACTGGGAAGGGAAAAGAGAATTTCCGGAGTTGAAAGGCCAAAGTGGAGCTATAATCCTCAGGATTACATCTTTAAAGAAGCAGATGCAGATGAGCTTCTTGAAGCTTTAAAAACACAGTGCACGAAAATACACACTGATCTTCTTGTAACAAAAGCCGTCAATTTGCCGGAAACTCTTAAAGAGATTGCAGCCCAGTACGGAGGCGGTCCAGTAGTGACCTGGAAGGATGACCGTTATAGACAGTTTGGACTTACTCAGCTATTTGAGGAAATTTGGCCAAAAGAGAATGTGGAAGTATATCAATGGGATTATTCTGCTGGAGAAATTAATGTTGATTACGCAGAAAAGGCCAATATCGGCATCACCATCAGTGAAATTACGCTGGCTGAATCCGGAACAGCAGTCCTGTTCAGCAGCAGAGACCATGGGCGGTCAGTCAGTTTTCTGCCTGCTGCTTCCATTATCCTTATTCCGAAAAGCACACTTGTTCCGCGCATGACACAGGCTGCAAGATTCATCAGGGAAAGAGTGAGCAGAGGGGAGCTGGCTCCTTCATGCGTTAATTTCATAACCGGCCCAAGCAATTCAGCAGATATTGAGATGAACCTTGTTGTGGGAGTGCATGGGCCTGTTAAGGCTGCTTATATTGTTATAGATGATTTATAGCACCTGACTTTGTTTTATAGGACAACAAAAAACGCCAACATAAGTTGGCGTTTTTTTGAGCGTCCCAGGCGAGATTCGAACTCACGACCTACAGCTTAGGAGGCTGTCGCTCTATCCAGCTGAGCTACTGAGACATGTTGGAATAATTAAATTGTTTGCAATACAAATATTATTGGCATATCCTGTTTCTTCCTCTGCAAGCCTATACAAGGAGCAAATGCGTCGAAACAAAGCTGCAGGGATGTATCTCAGGGAAGTTTACGCTTAGCTGAGCTACTGAGACATGATGGCATAAATTAAATTGTGTTAAGTAAAAATAATTAAATTGGTAACACAGTTACTTATTATAATCCCATAATCAAAAATGGTCAATGGTTATGCCTAAAGTAAAAAACCGGCCAGTAATACATGGGCCGGTTTGTTTTTCTAACTTGTAAGTTTTTTACGATAAAATCTGGCATATGCCCTTGATCTATCTTTCAGCTTCTTTAGCTGTGATGTCTTCAGTTCAATGATTGGCTGTGCAAATGAAGTAATCAGCTTGCTTGAGAGAAGCAAGGTCAGCAGCAGTGATATGCCGGCAAGCAGCAGGAAGTTCTCCGGTTTAGTGAAAAAGCCCTGTACATCACTTTCTCTGAATACCCGTACAAAGAACCCATGCAGCAGATAGACATAAAGTGTATTTTTCCCTAAGTTAGTAAAGAAATATTGTTTGCGCGGTACGAAAGCAAAGAAGCTAAATACCATGATTGTGCTTAGGATATAAAAGCCCAATCTCGTAAAGACTGCCCCAATGGAAGCTGCACCCATTTCAGTATATGGCTTCGATCCAAGCAGCCATTTGTAATCCACTTCAGGGTAAAGATAAAAACCGATAAATACCACTGCAAAAATAGCAAACGCACTAATTCTGAACTTCGGCTGGAATAGAGCATATAAATGCTCTTTCTTTAAGTAGTATCCCAATAAAAATAACGGGAAGAACACAAACGTCCTGGATAAACTTAAATAGTTTGAAATCCAATCTGCATATCCTACAGCAAGCCCTATGATAAAAGCGGCAGCCAGGGAGTAAACCGCTTTATACTTTGCGAAGAATAAAAGCATGATATTCCAGCAGAACATGCTGATCAGGAACCATAATGACCAATGCGGGTTAAAAGGGTCCAGCTCAAAGGTGCCTTTATTATATAAAAAGTAATAAAAAACGGAATAAATAACCTGGAAAATGATATATGGCAGTATAAGCTTTTTAGCAATTTTCTTTATATAGCCTTTTTTATAAAAGCCTTTTGCAAAAAAACCGGATACCAATATAAATGCCGGCATATGGAACGTATAAATCACTTTATATACTGTATAAATTGTCTCATTATCTTCAATAAAAGAGCGGAGCAAATGCCCGAAAACGACAAAGAAGATCAAAATAAACTTAGCATTGTCGAAATAATAATCACGTTGTTTCATATGTCCTCCTCTATTAAAGACCCCCAAAAAATTACTCTATCTGTCTTTACCCACTTTAACATGAAGCAAACTTCATTTCTCGTGTAAATAGGAGGTTTTATTTACAGAAAAAGTAAATTAAAAATTTTTAATAATGACTGTATCACACGATTTGAAATTCTGTTATATAAAAAAAACGGCTAACTAACTTATATTTTATAAGGTTGAAAAAATTTTTGGCAAGACTGTTTCAAAACCTTTGATTTAAATGCCACTATTGTTTCAGATAAATGGTAGCAGTCCGTTTAGTCTGCCAAGTTGTGAAAAGCTGCTCTTCCCAGAAAGAAATCATAAAGGGAAATGCCCGGATAAGTGCCGGAGTAAAAGAAATTGGAAAAATAATCTTCAAATGTCATTTTTGTTCTATTATAATGAATTGAAAGAATAGTAAAAAAGAATTAGGAAGTAATCTAGTTCAATTGTTCGCATCCGGTTAAATCACAAAGGGGGAAGTATATTGAAATGGTTAAGGAAATTCAAATCAGGAAAAAAGGAACGAAAAGCTTCATCCATGTCTAAAAATCCAGATATTGGCAAGTTTTTTAATAAAATGGCCGGCACAAGCTGGTGGAAGAACCTGAAGCTTGGCCAGAAATATGGGGTCGCGCTTTTTGTGACCATTGGTCTATTCACAGTTTCAACCGTCCTTACTTTTTTTCTGCTTACAATTGCCAATTCAAAAATGGAGACTGTTAGGGATTCAGGAGAAAAAGCCATTAAAATTACTGAATCAGCGGCCACATTCCACCATAAAGGGAGCACGATTGGAAACTTTATCATTGACTCCAATCCAAAACATTTAAAGACATTTGACCAGCTGACAGAGGAATTTAATAAATTAAAGAAGGAAATTTCTCCGGATCTGATCAATACAAAATCCAAAGACCTTTTTAAGCAAATTGATGAAAATGATCAAAAAATCACCAGTTTATTTCATGATGTCATTGAGCCAAAAGTAAAACTTCAGCATGAAAGAGAATATAGGCTTGGGAAATTGCAGGCAGATAATATTATTTCTGAAACGGTAGAAAAATTGAGTACCCTTAGCAGCATGATGAAAGAGGATCAGCAAAAAGCTGTATCTTCTGCAAAATCCAGTCTAATCCTAACTTTGATAGCACTTGGCATTTCAATCATCGTTTCCGCCATTCTTGGAATCGCAAGTATTGTTTTTATAGGACGTATTATTTCAAAGAAATTAACTTCAATCGTACAGTTCTCAAATGAAATTGCAAAAGGAAACCTCAATGCAGATTCAGTAGAATATGAGGGTAATGATGAAGTAGCACAGCTTAGCAGAGCCATGAATTCCATGAAAGAAAAACTGCAGACTATGATTCAGGAAATTAATGCAGTTTCTGGATATGTTTCAGAAAGAAGCGGAGAACTGAATATTGCGGCAAATGAAGTAAAAGCAGCCAGTCAGCAGGTTGCTTCAACCATGCAGGAGCTTTCAGGAGGAGCTGAGGATCAGGCTGGATCTGCAACACGTTTGTCCTTATTGATGGACGAGTACCTGGAAAAAGTGAAAGAAGCAGCATACAGCGGGAAAGAAATCAAGAGTGCTTCCACAGAGGTGTTATCGCTTACTGAGGATGGAAACAAGCTTATGAAAAAATCCCAGGAACAAATGGGATTAATTAATCAGATTATGAAGTCGTCTGTGGACAAGGTTAATGGGCTGGATGACCAGACCAAACAAATCTCAAGGCTGGTTAAAGTTATAAAGGAAATTGCTGACCAGACCAACCTGCTCGCATTAAACGCAGCAATTGAAGCTGCCAGAGCCGGTGAGCACGGAAGAGGTTTTGCAGTTGTGGCAGATGAGGTGAGAAAGCTGGCTGAGCAGGTATCCTATTCAGTATCAGATATCACCAAGATTGTCGGAGGTATTCAAGCAGAGTCTAACAGTGTAGCCGTGTCACTTCAAACAGGCTATGGTCAAGTTGAAAAGGGAACGGAGCAAATTCAACTGACAGGACAAACATTCCAGAAAATTTATGAGGCAATTAACTCGATGTCTGCCAATGTCAGCGATATTTCCCGCAGCCTCGAGCAGGTATCAATTAACTCTTCACATATGAACCAGTCTATTGGCAATATTGCTGCAGTATCTGAGGAAGCTGCTGCAGGCATCGAGCAAACGAGTGCATCAATGGCTCAGACTAACCATTCAATGGAGGAAATCTCAGATAATGCACTGTCTCTGTCGGAATTGGCAGAACAATTAAATGAAATGATTGCAAAATTCAAACTGTAAAATCCAGGCATACTCGTTATAGGGTATGCCTCTTCCTTTCTAACCAAAGCACTTAATAATTATTTAAGACAGTTTTCCCTAAGATTTAAAGGTTTTAGTCTAATTTTGTAGAAATAATTAACTAATTGCAAATCCCAATAGGAGGAAATAGAGTGGTCATTATGAATCAGGAAATCAGGAGACTCTATGCCAGGATTGAGACTTTGGAAAAGGAAAATAATATGTTGGCGAATGATAATTCGTCTAAATATAATCTATTCTCTCACTCAAAAGATGGAATTTTAATCTTTGACAGCGAGGAGAAAATAGTTGATGTCAATCCATCATTTGCTGAGAGTATAAAGATGGATAAACAGCAGCTGATAGGCAGGAGCCTGTGTGAAATCGTGCCGGAAAATAAGCATTTCAAGCTCGAGAAGCAAAAGGAGCTATTGAAGAAGAATAATAGTGTCAGGGGCATCCTTCCAGTATATAGCGGCAGAAGTATTATTGAGTTTGATTTTACTACAAGCGCTCTTAATGAGAGCGGTCTTTATATGTGTATATTAAGAGATGTCACGAGTAAGCGTCGCCTTGAACGGAAAGTGAAAAAGAATGAAGAGCTGTATGCGGACCTATTTATAGAAGCTCTGGATGGCATCATTTTTTGGTGTGGTAATGGTGAAATCATCGATGCTAATGAGGCTGCCTGCCGAATTTTTGAATGTACACATGATGAACTGATCAAAAGACAGGTGAAAGATTTTGTCTATGAAAAATCGGAAAGATACAGAAACATTGTTAAAGAGATGTTCATTAAGGGCTCAATAAGGGATGAGCTTGTTTTTCTAATGCCAAATGGACAGTTTAAATCTTTGGAGTTTACAGTGAAATTGAACTCTGTTGAAGGCTACCATATGACAATCTTCAGAAATGTCAGCGAGCGTCACGCCATGGAAAAAAGCTTAAGGGAAAGCGAGCAAAAATTTCGGATGATATTTGAAGGGGCTCTTGAAGGTATTCTTCTCTGGAACGATCAATTTCAAATAGTCGATATTAATCAATCAGGCCAGAGAATGCTGCAGATGTCAAAAGAGGATCTTGTAGGGATATCACTGCATAGTATTTTGAATGACTGCAATATAACTGATGATGAGTTAAAAGATCAGATAAGAAGCATACACTCAGAGGGGCAATCAGACGGGAATCTTTCCATTACTTTAAAATCAGGCAGAAAGAAATTTTTTGAGTTTTCCAACAAGCTGAATATTTTTTCTAATATCAGTATGACGACGTTTAAAGATATAACTGAGAAGCTGGAAATGGAGGAGCAGCTTCGTAAATCAGATACCTTAAATGTCATTGGAGAATTGGCAGCAGGGATTGCACATGAGATCAGAAATCCTATGACGGCCCTTAAAGGGTTTATACAGCTTTTGGAGGGCAGTGTTAAAGAAGATCATACGATGTATTTCAATGTGATCACCACTGAGCTCAGCAGGATAGATTCAATTATTAATGAATTTCTTATTCTTGCTAAGCCTCAAGCTGTCAAATTTGTAGAAAAAGACATTTCACAAATCATGAAAGAAACAGTCGATCTTCTTAGTGCCCAGGCCGTTCTGCACAATGTTCAATTCAGAACTTATTATGAACAGAACTTGCCCAGGGTTTTCTGTGAATCCAATCAAATGAAAAAGGTTTTTATTAATATAATAAAAAATGCAATTGAAGTCATGCCAAAGGGTGGATATATTACAGTATCCATTCAAAAAGAATCGGACCAAAAAGTTCACATATCCATAGGGGATGAAGGAACTGGAATTCCTGCACATAAAATAAAAAAGCTTGGTGAGCCTTTCTATACTACAAAGGAAAGAGGTACTGGACTTGGCTTAATGGTTACATATAAAATTGTAGAAGAACACAAGGGAACAATTGAAGTGGAAAGCAAATTGGGTGAAGGAACTGTTTTCCACATCTATTTGCCCACATAATAAAGGCGGGAATGAAATGACAGGCAGAGTTTATTCTAAGAAAATGACACCGGCTGGAGACATTTACATCGTAGCAGAAAATGGAATCCTTTTGGCTTTATACATGGGGGAAGCTGATTTTCTGGAAGGGGAAGAGGTCTCATCATTGCAATTTAATCCCTCTGACTCTTTGTTAAAAAAGTGTGCTCTCCAGCTTGAGGAATACTTTGACGGACATAGGAAGGCCTTTGATCTCCCAATTGACCCTAATGGAACTGAATTCCAAATAGCAGTATGGAAAGAGCTTTGCCTCATCCCATTTGGGGAGACAAGAAGCTATCATGACATTGCTGTTAAAATAGGGAAAGACAAAGCTGTGCGGGCCATTGGACAGGCAAATAAGGCCAATCGCCTTCCAATCATTATTCCTTGCCATCGTGTTATCGGCAAAAATAAATCACTAACCGGGTATGCAGGAAGCAGGACAGAAATTAAAGAAATATTATTATCCCTTGAAGGGGCTAATTATGCTAAATAGTTGTCAAAATCACCTCTTAGGGTGATTTTTTTGTTTCTTAAATTTTGTTGACGAGAGATAACATGTTCGACTAATATCTAATTAGATGATAATCGAAATGAGGCTCTGTATTATGCAATTAAATCGTTTAGTGGCTTTTTATAAGACTATGGGAGACCCCACCAGAATCCGGATTGTTTTTCTCCTTGCCAAAGGGCCGCTGCATGGCCAGGCGATAGCCGGAAAGCTTGGCTTAACCCCGCCTACTATTACGCATCACCTAAATAAACTGCGGGAAATAAACCTTGTTTATCAAAGGAGAGATAAAAATACTGTTTATTTTTACCTGAATGAATCTGTACTGAAACAACAGTCAGGTGTTCTTGCAAAATTGGCAGACAAAGAGGAGGTTAAAAAAATGGAGGAATTAAATTCAGAAAACCAGAAGGTTATTGAAAATTTCTTTACACGGGATGGAAAGCTGAAGAATATTCCCGCCCAGAGAAAGAAGAAACTTATGGTTTTTGAGCACTTAATTAAAGGCTTGAAAATGGGCAAAAAATATGAAGAAAAAGAGCTTAACGAATATATCAAACAGTATCATGAAGACTATGCTACTATACGCAGAGAATTTATAATCAACCATTATATGTACCGTGAAAATGGAATTTACGAGTTAAACCCTCCTGAAATGTGGGCAAAAATAGAAGGGTAAGCAGGGGGTCCTGACAGGGCCCCCTGCAAACAAAGTCCTCAGCGGTAATAATCCGGTTTGCGGTCATCAAAAATCGGAATCAAGCTGCGGACTTCCTTCACTTTATCCAGGTCAATTTCACCATGAAGGATTTCTTCAGTTTCAGAGCCTTCAGAAAGCACATCACCCCAGGGATCTATAATCATCGAATGGCCAGCAAAGACATTAGCAGGATCTGAGCCGGAACGGTTGCAGGCAATGACATAGCATTGATTTTCAATGGCACGTGCAATCAAGAGCGCACGCCAATGTGCAAGCCGGGCCAATGGCCATTGGGCTACTACAAATAAAGCTTCTGCACCCCCTGCTGTATGGCTCCGCACCCACTCAGGAAAACGGATATCATAACAGATCATTCCTGCAAATCTCCTATTGTCCAGAGAAAATTCTCCTCTGGCTGACCCTCCTTTCAAATAGAGATGCTCATTCATAAGCTTAAATAAGTGCAGCTTGCTGTATTCATGTATAAAGTCTCCATTGTTATCTACAATCAGCAGCGTGTTAAATATACCATCGGATGTTTTCTTTGCAACAGACCCGCCAATCAGATGAACCTTATTTTTTTGTGCTGTCTCTTTCAAAAAAGCCAGTGCAAAGGCTGCATCCTGGTCCGCAATTTCATCCAATCTGGTCAAATCATAGCCTGTGGTCCAAAGCTCCGGAAGAACCAAAATGTCCGGATTGGACTTAAGCGCTTTATTAAACATGGCTTCAGCCGCTATAAAATTCTTCTCAGGTTTTCCAAAGGCGATATCCATTTGTAAACAGGCAACCTTTAATTTCATTTAACTCCCCCGCAATCATCTTTTCCTTATGTTATGATTAGTCCGATAGATATAAATTTTCTAAATTTTACTTTACAACTTATCATTTACGTTATATCATTTGTGACTATATTTTCAATCATTTTTTTAAAAGCAGGTGAACAATTTGATTAATTATCCGCAATCAGAACTATTAAAAAGTCTGCCAAAACAGTTTTTTGCCTCTTTGACAGCTAAGGTGGGGAAAAAGCTTGAACAGGGTCATGATGTCATCAACCTGGGACAGGGAAATCCTGATCTGCCTACCCCGGAGCATATTGTCAAGCGTCTTCATAGTGCAGCCGAAAACCCTCAAAACCATAAGTATTCTCCTTTTCAGGGTTACCCGTATTTAAAAAAGGCAGCAGCTGACTTTTATAAAAGGGAATATGATGTGGATTTGGACCCAGATACTGAAATAGCGATCCTTTTTGGAGGCAAAGCAGGGCTTGTTGAAATTCCTCAATGCCTTTTAAATCCCGGGGACAGCGTATTGGTTCCGGACCCGGGATATCCTGATTATTGGTCAGGAGTTGCGCTTGCTAAAGCAAAAATGGTAACAATGCCTCTGAGAGAGGAAAATAACTTCTTGCCTGTTTACAGTGAATTTCCAGCTGAGAAGCTTGATTCAGCCAAATTAATGTTTCTTAATTATCCAAATAATCCTACTGGAGCAGTGGCAAACATTGATTTTTTTCAGGAAACAGTCGAATTGAGCCGAAAGCATGGTATTTGCACCGTTCATGACTTTGCATATGGCGGAATTGGATTTGATGGAAAAAAACCAGTAAGTTTTCTTCAGGCAGATGGGGCAAAAGAGGTCGGAATTGAAATTTATACTCTTTCAAAGACCTTTAATATGGCTGGCTGGAGAGTAGGGTTTGCGGCTGGAAATGCAAGCGTTATTGCAGCACTGAACCTGATGCAGGATCATCTTTACGTCAGCTTGTTTGGAGCTGTTCAGGAAGCTGCGGCATCTGCTCTGTCAGGCTCACAGGATTGTGTAAAAGAGTTGAATTCAATCTACGAATCCAGACGAAATGCATTTATTTCCGGTCTCAGGGAAATCGGGTGGGATGTACAAGCGCCTCAAGGCTCCTTTTTTGCATGGCTTAAGGTCCCGGAATCATATACATCTGAAGAGTTTTCTGAGTATCTCCTGGAAAAAGCGCATATTGCAGTTGCACCAGGCAATGGGTTCGGCCAATTTGGAGAAGGATTTGTGAGAGCCGGTTTGCTGACATCTGAAGAAAGACTTAAAGAAGCGGTAAGGCGAATACAAAAATTAGATCTATTTTAATTTTTTCAAAAATTAAATTGACAAAAGTATTAAGCACTGTCATAATTCTAATTAAATTTCTAAATTAACTGAATAATAGATTTCGTTTTCTTATCAAGAGCAGGCGGAGGGACTAGCCCTATGAAGCCCGGCAACCGACTTAAACTTAAGCACGGTGCTAAATCTTGCAGCTTATAGCTGAAAGATAAGAAGATGTTAGATTGCTATGCTAACCTCTTCTTATTTGAAGAGGTTTTTTATTTTTCTCATTCTTTGATATTGAAAGGAAGAAGATTCATGAGCGAAATTATTGCAGCGTACCTAATACATGATGAAAAACATAATCCGGAGAAAAAAGCGGAGGAGATTGCTTTAGGTTTAACAGTTGGATCATGGACCCATCTGCCGGAGCTTGAAAAGCAGCAGCTAAAGAAGCATAAAGGCAGGGTCGTTTCTGTTGAAACCTTTACAAAAGATGCAGAAAGTAAGGAAACAGCAGCAATTATCAAGATTGCCTATCCTGCTGTAAATTTTAGTCCGGATTTACCGGCAATATTAACAACAGTCTTTGGGAAACTGTCACTGGACGGAAAGATTAAACTTTTGGATTTGCAGTTTTCCAATGAATTGAAAAATTTTTTCCCCGGACCTCGCTTTGGGATTGAAGGGCTGAGGGAAAAATTGAATGTATATGACAGGCCTCTTCTGATGAGCATCTTCAAAGGAGTGCTCGGCAAAGATATGGATTTTTTGACTTCTCAGCTGCGGGAACAGGCCATGGGCGGCATAGACCTTGTAAAAGACGATGAAATACTATTTGAAAACAGCCTTACACCGTTAGAAGCGCGGATAAAGGAAGGAAAAAAGGTGTTGAGACAGGTTTATGAAGAAACGGGCCATCGGACCTTATATGCCGTAAATTTAACAGGCAGGTCGTTTGAATTAAGAGATAAGGCAAGAAAGGCATCCAGTCTTGGAGCTGATCTTCTTCTTTTCAATGTATTCTCTTATGGGCTCGATGTATTGCAGTCTTTGAGGGAAGATGATGAGATTGAACTGTCTATCATGGCACATCCTGCAGTCAGCGGAGCCCTTTCAGCTTCAAGTGTTTATGGGATCTCCTATCCTTTGCTTTTAGGTAAACTGCTCAGGTATGCAGGGGCAGACTTGTCTCTTTTCCCTTCACCTTATGGGTCAGTAGCCCTTGAGAAAACCCAGGCATTATCAATTGCGGATAGCCTGACTGTGAATGATTTTTGCAAAAGAACTTTTCCGGTACCCTCAGCCGGCATCCATCCGGGTTTAGTGCCATTGCTATTCGAAGACTTCGGAATAGACAGTGTCATCAATGCCGGAGGCGGCGTACACGGGCACCCTGATGGGGCAAGAGGAGGCGGTTTGGCATTCCGCCAGGCGATTGATTTAACTTTAAAGGGAGCCTCTTTAGCCGATGATCCATCAGACTTCCCAGAATTAAAAAGAGCGATTGATTTATGGGGATACAAAAAGGCGGCTTTAAAGAATGGCTAAAATAGCGGTATTTTGCGACTTTGATGGAACTATTACCGAAAAAGATAACATCATCAATATTATGAAACATTTTGCTCCTTCTGGGTGGGAGGGGATAAAAAATCAAGTCCTGCAGCAGGAAGTTTCTATTAAAGAGGGAGTAGGAAAGATGTTTTCCCTTCTCCCAAGCAAACTGAAAAGTGATCTTACTGATTTCATTTTAAAAAATGCAAAGATAAGAGAGGGTTTTCAGCCGTTTGTCGATTATCTGGCAGAAAAAGATATACCGCTTTATATAGTAAGCGGAGGAATAGACTTTTTTGTAGCTCCCGTTTTGGATAAGTATGGACCCTTTGAAGCAGTGTTCTGCAATGGTTCAGATTTTAGCGGAGACACAATAAAAATCTTATGGCCCCATAGCTGTGATGAAAAATGCGAAAATGATTGCGGCTGCTGCAAGCCTTCCATTATGCGGAAATTAGAGGATGAGGACACATTTAAAGTGGTAATCGGAGATTCAGTAACTGACCTTGAGGCTGCAAAACAGGCGGACTTTGTCATAGCAAGAGACTTGCTGCTTGAGAAAAGCAAGGAAATGAACCTTAAACATAATGCTTTTGAAACATTCTATGATTGCATTGAGGTCTTAAAAAATTTAAATGAGGTGAGAGTATGAGCAGACTTGAGGAAAAATGGAATGAGCTTGCAGATATTAAAGCCGAGCTCGCGGAAAGGGACTGGTTTATGGGAACGAGCGGAAATCTGGCCATTAAGGTCAGCTCAAGCCCGCTTCAATTCCTCGTAACTGCAAGCGGTAAGGATAAGCGGAAACGGACTGCAGAAGACTTTCTACTGGTGGATGAATTTGGCCGGCCGGTGGGCGAAACCCATTTAAAGCCATCCGCTGAAACACTTCTGCATACGGAAATATACAGAAGAACAAAAGCTGGATGCAGTCTCCATGTACATACAATTGATAATAACGTCATCTCAGAAATTTATGGCGACCAGGAGGCAGTAACCTTTAAAGGACAAGAGCTCATTAAAGCATTTGATAAATGGGAAGAGGATGCTGTCCTCAGGATTCCGATTATTCCTAATTATGCGCATATTCCTGCGCTGGCAAAGTGTTTTGCTTCCCATGTACATGAAGACTCAGGTGCAATTTTAATTAGAAACCACGGAATTACAGTATGGGGCAAAACCTCTTTTGAGGCTAAAAAGATCCTGGAGGCTTCAGAATTCCTGTTCCGATATCAGCTAAAGCTTCTGGAACATAGAGCCAAACAGTTATCCAAAGTAGTGTAGTCCAAAAGCTCAAAATAATGCAGAAAAAAATTTAAATAGAGAGGATAGATCAGTTTGGCATATATCGTATTTCAAAATTCAAAAAAAGAAATCAGGAATCAGGAAGAAATTGCTTCTTTTCTGGAAAAACAGGAGGTTATTTATGAGCAATGGGCAATAGATAAATTGCCTGAAAGCCTCCAGGAAAAATATTTGCTTTCCGATGATGAGAAACAAGAAATCCTGGATACGTTTGCTGCAGAAATTAAGGATATTTCAGAAAGAAGAGGATACAGGGCACAGGATGTCATTTCCCTTTCAGAGAATACGCCGAATTTGGAACAGCTTCTTCAAAATTTCCAGCGGGAACACCACCATACAGACGATGAGGTGAGGTTTATTGTCAGCGGCCACGGGGTTTTTATTATACAAGGAAAAGATGGGGAATTCTTTGAGGTATTCCTGAATCCCGGCGATTTAATATCAGTACCTGAAAACATTCGTCATTATTTTACTCTGCAGGATGACAGAAAGGTAGTAGCCATCCGGATCTTTGTATCTGCAGAAGGATGGGTGCCAATTTATGAAGAAAAGGAAGTTCATCAATAATCTGTTGACCCATTGCTCAGGCATTGGGTTTTTTATTTTCCCGCTATAATTAATGGTTTTTTTTTTACATCCATTGATCATGCAAATTTTTTATCAAAAACTGTTGGTTTAAGCAGTTTTGATAAGCAGAAGGTGTCGAAAACCAATGGGGCTGATGTGAGATTATTGTCGATTAAAATTAATTGGGAAAAAGATTGTCTAATATTGCGAATCTATTTACATTTATAGAAATTCTTGTAATAATGCATCAAGTAGACACATTTATATCGGATAAAAGGGATAGGATTAGGAGGAAGAAAGTTGCGCAATAAAAGAATACAGCTGCTGATTGAAATCCAGCAAAAAAGGGAAAAAATGATAGAAACGGCAAGGAGAAACGGAATGGCGAGCCAGGAAACGGTTCGCTGCAGCCAGGAACTCGATCAATTGATTTTTGAATATCAATGCTTCATTAAACGGGAGAAGGAACAAAAGAAAAGGATGAGAGTTTCATTCAGGCAAATGATTCTATCATGGAAGAAAGCAGTTGTATAATTAAAATAACTGAGTATATTTATTGAGCGAATATAAAAAGGAAGTCAAAAAGGATCCGTGAAGGGTTCTTTTTTTTTGCAGTCTGCTGCAATTCTAGTAATAAACATATTAATTCATTAAAGAAGTACTATGCCTCTTTAGAGAATCATATATCGTAATACAAAGCTTTTTTTATTACTTAAAGTACTCAATACTCATACAAGCTTTAAGTTAAGAGGAGGGAAAGTAAAAAATGCACATAGTTGTGTGTGTCAAGCAAGTGCCTGATACAAAAATCATTAAAATCAATCCCAAAACCAATACCCTTGACCGGCGCAGTGCTCCTGCCATTTTGAACCCTTATGATGCTCATGCAGTGCAGGAGGCTGTGAAAATTACAAAGGCCCTGGGAAAAGGCACCATATCAGTCTTATCCATGGGACCTCCACAGGCCGTGGCAGTTATTAAGAAAAGTATCGAAATTGGGGCGGACCGCGGATTTTTAATTTCCGACCGTGCATTTGCCGGTGCAGACACACTGGCAACAAGCTATGCTCTGTCTAAAGCTTTAGAACGTATTTCAAAAGATATGCCTGTGGATTTAATTCTATGCGGAAAGCATGCCATTGATGGAGATACCGGCCAGGTTGGACCAGGTATAGCAAGGCGTCTGGATATTCCGCCTGTCACCAATGTGATCGAAGTAGCTGAAGTTAATGAAAGTGAAAAAACGATTCTGATCAAAAGGAAAATCACGAACGGATATGAATTAATTCAAGCTCAAATCCCTTGCCTGCTGACCGTTGAAAAAGAGATTAATAGCATAGAATATTCCCCTATGCCTAATATGATAAAAGCTGCCAGATATGAACCGGTAATCTGGTCTGTTTATGATCTTGAAAATGTGGATCGGACACAGCTGGGGTTGAAGGGATCTCCTACGATAGTGGGTAAAATGTTTACCCCTCCAAAGCCGGAAGGCGGAAAAAGGCTGGAAGGGAATGCAGACGAACAGATTCAGCAGCTGATGGAGCTTCTTAATGATAAAAAAGAGCTTTTGCAGCCAAACAGTAATAAATAGGGGGGATTTACATGATGGATGAGTACCGGGGAGTATGGGTATTCATAGAACAAAATGATGGGAAAATTGAGGGGGTTTCCCTTGAATTGCTCGGTGCCGGCAGAAAGCTGGCTGATAAACTTGAGGTGCCTCTTTCCGGTGTGCTGCTTGGGTATGAAATTAAGTCTTTAAGCCGTGAGGTCATCGCCTATGGTGCTGATCAAGTTTATGTAATTGACCACGAAGTAATGAAGGATTACCGGACTGAATCTTATATGAAGGCAGTTATCAATCTTGCCGAAAAATATAAACCTGAAATTTTTCTCTATGGGGCTACCTCCAATGGTAAAGATTTAGCCAGCGCAGTTGCCACAGATCTCAGTACTGGATTGACAGCGGATACAACCATGCTGGATGTCGAAGTGGAAAAGAGGCTGCTTGAAGCAAGCCGCCCGGCTTTTGGCGGAAATATAATGGCAACCATCCTTTGCAAAAAACACCGGCCTCAGATGGCTACTGTCCGCCCTAAAGTTATGAAAGCAATGGAGCCGGATCCTGATAGGCATGGTGAGGTTATAGAAGAACCGATTACCTTAAAAGAAGATGACATGCGCACAAAGGTGATAAAAATTGTGAAAGATGTCACAAAAAAAGTGAACTTAGCTGAAGCCCATGTTGTCGTTGCAGGCGGAAAAGGAATGGGTGATTTTCAAAACTTCCAGCTGATCCATGAGCTGGCTGACACCATTGGAGCGACCGTAGGGGGGACAAGGGATGTAGTGGAGGCAGGATGGCTTCCGCATGAACAGCAGGTGGGGCAGACAGGAGAAACCATTACACCAAAGATCTATTTTGCTATTGGGATTTCAGGGGCAATTCAGCATGTTGTGGGCATGAAAAATTCAGAGTTTATTATTGCGATTAACAAGGATCCACAAGCCCCTATATTCGATGTAGCAACCTGCGGTATCGTAGGTGATGCACTTGAAATTGTTCCGAAGCTGATTAAAGAGTTCAAGGAAGCAAGAGAAAGAGGGGGTGAAATGAGCTATGTCTGAAAAGTTTGATGTCATTGTGGTTGGTGCAGGGCCTGCAGGAACTTCCTGTGCTTACACCTGTGCTAAAAACGGCCTAAAAGTCCTGCAAATTGAAAGAGGAGAATATCCAGGCAGCAAAAATGTAATGGGCGGAGTGTTATACCGTAAGCAAATGGAGGAAATCATTCCGGAGTTTTGGAAAGAAGCCCCACTCGAACGGCCTGTCATAGAGCAGAGATTCTGGATGATGGATAAAGAATCGGCAGTGAGTTTTGGCTATAAAGGTCTTGAGTGGGGGAAGGAGCCATATAATAATTTCACAGTGCTCCGCGCACCTTTTGACCAATGGTTTGCAAAGAAAGGGGTTGAGCAGGGCGTTCTATTAATAAATGAGACGGTCGTACTTGAGTGTCTGACTGAGAATGGAAAAGTGGTTGGGGTAAGAACAGACCGTCCGGATGGAGATATATATGCAGATGTAGTGGTTTTGGCAGATGGTGTGAATTCACTGCTTGCAAAGCAGCTTGGCTACCATAAAGAATTCCGTCCTGATGAAGTTGCCCTGACAGTAATGGAAGTCATTAATCTTTCTAAAGACAAAATTAATGACCGTTTCAACCTGGAAGACAACCAGGGATGTACGATTGAAATTTTCGGGGACTCAACGAAAGGCAATCTCGGTACCGCTTTCATTTACACTAATAAAGATAGTATCAATATTGGTGTAGGAACGACGCTCTCAAGCATGATCAAGGCAAAGCTTAAACCTTATGACCTGCTGGATTATTTAAAAACACACCCTATGGTAAGACCTTTAATAGAAGGGGGAGAGTCCGCTGAATATCTGGCCCATTTGATTCCTGAAGGCGGGTACCATTCGGTGCCGAAAGTGGCCGGTAATGGTGTTCTCCTTGCAGGTGATGCGGCGCAGCTTGTTAATGCCATTCACCGCGAAGGCTCCAATATGGCCATGGCATCCGGAACGATGGCTGCAGAGACCATCATTGCCGCCAAGGAACGGGGGGATTTTAGCGAAGCCAGCTTGAATCAATACAGGGAAAAACTGTATCAAAGCTTTATAATTAAAGATCTGGAAAAATATAAAGATGCAGCTCACACTTTTGAACACTACCCGCAGTATTTTAAGGAGTATGTTCCGATGCTGAATAGGGCAGCGAACAAATTCTTTACAGTTGATGGAACTCCAAAGAAAGAAAAACAAAAAGAAATTATGAAGAGCTTCACCAGTGAACGCGGGACAATTCGTGTGCTTCAAGATATGTACAGGGCATGGAAGGCGGTGAAATAATGTCAACGAAAACGATCGAAGAAAAGCAATATTTAGTTCGTTTCAAGGCAGATACAAAATCACATCTTACCGTATTGGATCATGATATCTGTATGACAAAGTGCCCCGATAAAATATGCACCATTTTCTGCCCGGCTGAGGTCTACAAGTGGGAAGGATTAAGAATGCAGGTCGGTTACGAAGGATGTCATGAGTGCGGCAGCTGCAGGATAGGATGCCCATATCAGAATATTAAATGGGAATATCCGAAAGGCGGCCATGGAATAGTATTCAGGCTTGCATAAATCAGCCCTCAGGATCATACAAAAACCGGCCATCGATTTGGCCGGTTTTGAAAAGGGGGTATGAAAAAGGCTTTATCTTTTGGTACATGTACATTATAAATTTAAAATATTAAGAAACTGTTAACAAGGTATATATAAACTATGAAATCTAAAAGGGTTTTCTAATTTGACGCGTTAATGCATTTTAGTAATAGTGCTTTAGTAACTTAATTTTCAAGGCAGAATTTGTTAAACTAAATGTGGTCGAACTATTATAGTTGACCCCCTATAATCTGGAGAGCTTAGTTCGTCTAGGCTCTTTTTTTTATTGCATTAAGAATGCTTTATTATTGGATTATGTTTAGAAGTAGAATTTACCTATATGTATGTTATTTCACATGCGAGGGTAAAAAAAGATGGAGCGAAGGAGAAATAATTTTTGAGGCTAGCTGATTTTTTCTTGTCTATTTAAAAAACTGAACTGTGAATCTTTGACATTGGCTTCAATTTCTCTGGCATGTTCAAATGCTTTGTGGACGCATTCATGAAGAGATGAAGAATATAGTACTTCATTCCATGAAAAGCTTCCTTCTGAATCTGATGGATAAATGGTTACTTTCCAGCAATAAAACTCTTTTTCCTGTTCTTTCAGCTGTCCTTCCAGAGCGATAAGCCAATGGGTTTGCCCAGTGGAAAGGTATGAGTCTTCTGAATTGGCCGGAATAAGGCACTTTTGATAAAATTCGTAGAAAGTTGGCGGATGCATTTTAATCCCTCCTAACAATTTAAAGGGTTCAGCTGCAGCGATATAAAGATAACTTACCTTTATTATATGGCAAAAAACGAGAAGATTGCACAAAATTATTTAAATTTTTAGAAAATTTTTCAGAAATGCACAAAGTGACGGGCATCACAACAATTCTTCCTGCCATTTCTTATACTGAACCTATATTAGATAGGAGGGGTTTAGGGATGGAAGGCTGTATGAGCTCCATGATGGGAAATGGTCCAATAAATCTTAGCAAAGGGCTGAAACAGCTGAAAGAGGAGCACCCTCCTCTTTTGGCAATGCTTGAAGAGCTTCTTCAGATCACAATTAAAATGGAGGAATCTCCAGACAAAGCTCTTTTTGAAGAGTTAACTGAACATGTACAGAATTTCTGCAGTAAGCTTGATCCGCACTCAGAAAGGGAGGAAGGTGTGCTTTTCCGCATGATGGAACAATACCTGGGTAAAGGAACAGGCCCTATCGCTGTTATGGAGTATGAGCATGATCAGGCTAAAAGCTGTATTAAAGCTTTTTTAGGAGCAGGGGAAGGAAAAGAGCATTTGACTGCAGAAGAAATGGCCGAACACTCCGGGCTGATTAAAAAGGCATACTATACTCTGACACAGCACTTTTCTAAAGAAGAAAACGTCCTATTTCCTATGGCAGAAAATCTTCTTACTGAAGACGAGAAAGAAGAGCTATATATTAAAATTCAGCAAATTTAAAGAGGAGGGAGCACCTCCTCTTTTTTAATTATTCCATTCTGAAACCCTTTCATCCGGGGGAAGCAATAAAGTCAGCAATCCCAAAACGGGAAGAAACCCTGTAAATATTATCATATTGGCCAGTCCAAGAGTGTCGGCCAGATAGCCCAAAGCAACGGAGCCTATCGCCCCCATACCAAATGCCAGCCCTACTGTCAATCCAGCCATTGTGCCGATTTTTCCGGGAACGAGTTCCTGTGCGTATACAACAGTCACAGAAAAGCTTGACATAAGTATAAATCCGCCCGCCACAAGCATGACAAATGCAATAGCTGAAGGCACGAAAGGAATCAGGAGGGAAAGGGGAACAGTGAGGATCATTGAAAGAAAAATAATCTGTTTCTTTCCAAACCGATCTGCGAGCGGTCCGCCAAAAAACGTACCCAGCGCACCTGATACTAAAAATGCAAATAAGAAGAGCTGTGCCTGACTTATAGAGAAAGAATATTTCTCAATGGCATAAAAAGCATAGAAATTTGTCATCCCTGAGATATACCATGAACGGGCAAAAATCAAAAAAAGAACCAGGAGGAGGGCTCCCCACACCTTTCTGGGAATTCTTTTGTTTTGGCGTGCACCTGAATCTTTCCGCGGTTTAGTGGCGGTCAGTTCCTGCTGAAGACGTCCTGTATACCAGAATGCAATATAAATCAGCAGTCCAACTGCAATTGCCGCAACTGCGGTAAACCAGGCAGCCCCTATTTGTCCCAGTGGAACAAGTATGAGGGCTGTAATGATGGGAGCAAGTGCCTGTCCGGTGTTACCGCCAACTTGATAAATTGATTGAGCAAGACCCCTGCGCTGGCCTGCTGCCATATATGCTACCCTTGAACCTTCAGGATGGAACACAGCCGAACCCAAACCAATGAATAGAACTGAAAGAATGATCCATTTATAATCTGGAGCAAAAGCCAGGCCTAATACACCAAATAAAGTTGATGTGAGGCCGATTGGCAAGGCAAAAGGGAACGGTTTTTTATCAGTGGCCATCCCAATGACAGGCTGCATGATGGAAGAAACCATATTTAACGAAAAAGCAATCATTCCCAGCTGTGAGTAGGTAAGCCCCATAGACTTTTCCAAGATCGGAAACATAGCTGGGATAACGGATTGGATGGAATCATTCAATAGGTGGCAAAGGCCAATGATGAATAATATCCGATAGGCTGTTTTCTGCTGCGGATCAGAATTTGGATAGATTTTAGCAGCGGTAGCACTCATAATGTAAGTCTCCTTCTTTCTGAACATTTCGTAAAACTAAATATAGTGTACCTTATTCACGAGTCTATCAAAATAGCTATTTTGAAAATCCGTTAAATATTATATAATTTACATTATTCAGAATAAGGACGAGAGCAGGGGAGCTAATGGAAAAAGCAGTTGATGCTTTAATGACGGACAACTTCCTCCATCATTTCTTAAGTATCTATTCTTTGAATACCGTGAATTATAAAAAGCTGGGTGATTTTGAAAACTATGTCTTTCAAGCTTCAAAAGATGGGGAAGAGCTAATATTGAGAATTACCCATTCGACACATCGCAAGCTGGAGGAGCTTTTATCTGAAGTTGACTGGATGAGTTATTTAAGATCAGAAGGTTTGAAGGTTCCAAAGGTAATGACTTCACAAAATGGGAATATGGTTGAAGCCCTGGAAGCTGGTGATGGCTCTGTCTTTTATGCAAGCGTGTTTTCAAAAGCAGAGGGAAAACCAATCGATGTTCGTTCAACGGAATTCAATCAGGAGTTATATCATGCATGGGGAAGAGCAGTGGGGAAAATGCATGCAGCCACAAAATCATATGTTCCTTCTCCTGGCATTGTACAGCGTATTCAATGGGATGAAGAAGAACTGCTGACCGTTGAAAAATATATACCCAAAGAAGATCAATTAATTATTAAGAATACGAAGGATTTATTGAATCTGCTTCACACATTGCCAAAGCATATAAACAACTATGGTCTTATTCATACGGATATTCATTCCGGAAACTTTTTTTATGACGGAAAAGATATACAAGTGTTTGATTTTGATGATTGCTGTTATCATTGGTTTGCGACTGATATCGCCATTCCTCTGTATTATTCAATTTTATATAAGTTTAAAGAGGCGGACCCGGAAGAAGTGAATATCTTTGGCAGGATGTTCCTGGAATCCTTTTTGGACGGATATCAGCTGGAGAATGAAATTCCCGGTGACCTGGAAAAACACCTGCCTTTATTCCTGCGGCTAAGGGATATCACACTGTATTCCGTTCTCCATAAAAAAATCGCACCTGAGGACAGGAATCCTCAGCTATTAGTAATGATGAAGTTGATAAAGGATCGAATTGAGAGAAACTCTCCAATATATTTTAGCTAAAAGGGAAGGTGCCTGGGATCATGCACCTTCCCTTTTATGGGTTTTTGATAGGCAGAAAAATATCTACATGAGTACCCTTTTTTACTTCGCTTGTAATAAATATTTCACCGCCAAAAGAATGCACAATGCGCCTGCAGACCACAAGCCCAAGACCTGTACCCATTTCCTTTGAAGTATAAAATGGATGAAATATTTTTTCTATTTTGTCTTCTGGAATACCGGAGCCTGTGTCCGCGATCTTAAGCTGACATCTGGATTGCATTTTATTCAGCTTTATCGTTAGTTTTCCGCCGTCCTGCATTGATTCAAAAGCGTTTTTCGTCAAATTCAGGATCACCTGTTTCATCTGATCTTTCGTGCAATCGACTATGACGGGTTCATCTGAAAAAACAGATTCAAAAGTGACATTGTGTAAATTAGCTTCAGAAAGTATTAAAGGTTCTAATTCCTTTATAACACTTCTCAAATCCATAGCATCCATTTTTTGAGCAGTGGGTTTACCGAGAATTAAAAATTCACTGACAATCTCATTGATTCTGCTTATCTCATCATTGATGACAGAAAAATAATACTGGTCATGTGTATTCGTATATTTTTCACTCAATAGCTGTATAAGGCCTTTTATTCCTGTTAAAGGGTTCCTGATTTCATGGGCTGTGCTGGCAGCCAGAGTACCTACCAGTTCAAGTTTTTGCAGTTCATTTTCCTTTTTTTCTTTTTCAGCCTGTTTTTTCAGCCTTAAATATTTTATGAAGAGAAATAAAATATGAATTAAAATGGTTAATACAAGTATTGCCAGGAAAGCGTCCTTAATAATTTTCAGCATGTCTCTTGGCGGAAATTCCACTTTTACACTCCAAGGCAGCCTGTCAATCGGAATTGTAATGCTATTTTGACTGGAAAATGAAGAGTCTCCATTCATATTGATGTCCATAATTGTTTCCCTTTTAGAATTAAGAACTGAAAGCCGGGCATCAGGAGTGAGGAGCCTCATAATATTTTGTACGTAATCCACTCTCATATGTGCCACAATAATAGAGATTACATCTCCATCGTCATTCAATACCGGCTTTCCTATCCCAACGACTGTTTGCCCATTTGTTAGTGTTTCAGGAGTATTGGAAATAACAATATCTTTCGTTACCAATACCTCTTTAAGATATTTCTTCTCAGATAAATCTGAGTTTGCTAAGAATTGATTTGATCCTGTAAGAACCATTCCGCTGCGATCAAGAAGGTAAATTCCTCCATAACGAGGATCCATTTGATTGGCTTTTTGGAGCAGAGGTTCAAGCTTTTCAGAAGGTGTGTCAGCACTTCCGGCAGTCAGCGAAAGCATCTCAAGTGTGGTCACGGTCTCGGAAATAAACTGGTCCCAGCTTCTTTGGTGTATCGAGCCAATCCATTTTGCTTCTTCGAGTCTTTCCATATCATTTTGTTTAACAGAATCCATAAACAAAAAGATGCTGCCGGCTAAAGTGGGAATAATTACTGCGAATAAATAAAGCAGGAAATTTCTGTTTCGATTATTCATGAGGGTAACTCCAGATTAATTAGGTTAATTTGTCCTTAGCTAACTGACATTAACAATATTATACCATTATGTGTTAAAAGAGGTTTAATTCTTTCAAAGGAATGTTATTTTATATGTAAGGAGGGGTTTGATGAAATCGGAAGCTTTACTCACCATTTTAGCTACAAGTGATGTCCACGGACATGTTTATCCATATTATTATGGAACGGATGAAAACGCTGAGCACGGTCTGGGCAAGCTTGCAGCGTTAATAAAGAGAGAAAAGGAACAATCTGAGATTTCCATACTAATTGATAATGGTGATTTGATCCAGGGAACTCCTCTGACTTATTATTATTCCAGGTACCTGAAAAATCAAAAAAATCCTATGATACAGATCTTAAATAAACTTGAATATGATGCAGCTGTTATCGGAAATCACGAATTTAACTATGGAAAGAACACCCTTGCAAGAGCGGTCAGTGAGTCCAATTTTCCTTGGCTTTCAGCTAATATCTTATTCAATTCAACAAAAGAAACTTATTTCGGGCTTCCTTATAAAATAAAAACCTTTGCAAATGGTTTGAAAACTGCGGTAATAGGTGTCACGACCCAGTATATTCCAAATTGGGAGAAAAGGCAGCATATTGAGCAGCTTTCATTTGAATCTGCGGTGGTCAGCTTGAAAAGGTGGGTTTCCTATATCCAGGAGGAAGAAAAGCCGGACTTGATTATCGTCTCATACCATGGGGGCTTTGAAAAGGATATAAAAACAGGTGAACTGACAGAAGAACAAACAGGAGAAAATGAAGCCTACAGAATCTGTACAGATGTCCCAGGTATTGATGTTCTGATTACCGGGCATCAGCACCGTTTTATTGAAGGGGAGCAAGTGAATGGTGTATCTATTGTTCAGCCGGGATTTAACGGCCAGGCGCTTGCAAAGGTTACAGTAAAATTCAGAAAAAGACACAATGATTGGCTGATTGATGAAAAAAACTCTGCCCTGATTTATCCCAATGGAATTATGCCTGATCATGAGGTCCTTCAGCTTGCCGGTTATTATGAATCCAAAACCCAGAATTGGCTTGATACAGTGATAGGTGAGATTGAAGGAGACATGATAATTGATAATATTTTCGAAGCGCGACTCAAGGAGCATCCGCTGATTGAATTCATTAATAAAGTGCAGATGGAAGCAGCTGGTGCTGATATTTCCTGTACTGCGCTGTTTCATGAGGGAGCACCGGGTTTCAAAACTAAAGTAACGATGAGAGAAATAGTTTCTAATTATATTTATCCGAATTCGCTATGTGTCCTAAGAATTTCTGGAAAGGACATTAAGGATGCTTTAGAGCGGTCAGCATCTTATTTTGAAGTGAACAGTGACGGGGAAATTATAGTGAATCCTGAATTTTCATATCCGAAGCCACAGCATTATAATTACGACATGTGGGAAGGAATTGAATATAAAATAGATGTTTCCCGCCAAAAGGGCAGCCGGATCACAAAGCTTCTTTATAAGGGACATCCTATCAGGGAGGATGGCGAGTACCGCGCAGTAATGAACAATTACCGGGCTGCAGGCGGCGGAGGATATTATATGTTCAAGGACAAACCGCTGGAGAAAGAGATATTAACCGATATGACTGAATTGCTTGCCGGCTATTTTTCTGAAAAGGGAAAGGTAATCCCGACACTGAACTGCAATTGGGAGGTTTCAGCCGGCAAATGATCCTGATTTGTTAAATTGACAGCTTTCTTACTGTTTTCTATAATGATTGAGAATTGATTGATGTAAACGCTACTCAATAAAAGGTAAAGGGATTGGATAAAATGGGGTCTGAACAAATTGACCAATCGTTGAAATTATTTATCGTCCTGTCCAGGGCATACCGGGCTATTAATGAAAATGTAAATAAACGAATACAAACTTACGGAGTAAATCCAACTGAATTTGCAGTTTTGGAGCTTCTTTATCATAAAGGGGACCAGCCTCTGCAGCAGATCGGCGGGAAAATACTATTGGCCAGCGGGAGCATCACATATGTAGTGGACAAGCTTGAGCAGAAAGGCCTGTTAAAAAGGGTAGCATGCCCGACGGACAGAAGAGTTACCTTTGCGCAAATTACAGATGAGGGAAAAGCATTTATTGAAAATATTTTTCCTGACCATGAAAAACATATACATTCACTTATGAACGAGCTGACTTCAGAAGAAAAAGCTGCAGCCATTGAGGTATTAAAGAAGCTTGGACTATCAATCTCCCATGACAAAAATGTGGGAAATTAATTTAAACAGCCTTGACGGGCTGTTTTTTATTTTGTGGCAGATAAGATATGTTTAGGGAAGGAATAATCCAAATATTGTCGAAATAGTTTAGTGGTTTGTTTATAAATCGATATACATATACACGAGGGGGCAGTAATGTGAGATTTGAAGACTATACATATGATCGTCCGAATCTTGAGAAAATAAAGGGGCGATTTGAAGCAGCGCTTGAAAAGTTCGAAGTTGCAGCTTCTGCAGAACAGCAAAATCAGGCTATGAAAGAAATTAATGATATTCGCAATGATGTCGGTACCATGTTCAACCTATGCTATATCCGGCATTCAGTAGATACGAATGATGAATTTTACAAAGCAGAACAGGATTATATGGATGAAATTCAGCCTGAAGTAGAAGGGTTTGTTACAAAGTATTATCAGGCTTTGGTTAATTCCAGGTTCAGGGCAGAGCTTGAAGATCGCTGGGGAAATCAGCTGTTTGCACTTGCAGAAGCCCAATTGAAGGTGTTCTCGCCAGAGATTGTACCGCTTTTGCAAAAAGAAAATAAGCTTTCTTCAGAATATACGAAATTAATTGCTTCAGCCAAGATTGATTTTGAAGGTGAAGAACGCACACTTGCCCAATTGGAGCCATTTACACAATCTACAGATCGTGAAATGCGTAAAAAAGCAAGTGAGGCCCGCTTTGGTTTTCTGGCTGAAAATGAAGATGAACTTGACCGTATATATGATGAGCTTGTCAGGGTTAGAACAGAGATCGCCCATAAGCTTGGATACAAGAATTTCGTTGAACTGGCTTACTTCCGCATGTACCGGACAGATTATAACGCGGAAATGGTTGCAAACTTCCGTAAGCAGGTGAAGGATTTCATCGTTCCAATCGCCACGAAGCTTAAGGAAAGGCAAAGAGAGCGCATTGGCGTTGATAAGCTTAAATTTTACGATGAAGGATTTGAATTTAAAACGGGTAATGCCGTACCGAAAGGCGATCCTGACTGGATTATTGAAAACGGACAAAAAATGTATGATGAGTTATCCGGTGAAACAAGTGAATTTTTCTCATACATGAGAGAAAATAATCTTATGGACCTGGTAGCCAAAAAGGGAAAAGCAGGGGGCGGCTATTGCACTTACATTGAAAACTATAAGTCCCCATTCATTTTCTCTAATTTTAATGGGACTTCAGGAGATATTGATGTTCTTACCCATGAAGCAGGACATGCATTCCAGGTCTATTCAAGCAGTCATTTTGAAATACCTGAATATAACTGGCCAACCTATGAAGCAGCTGAAATTCATTCCATGAGCATGGAATTTTTTACATGGCCCTGGATGGAAGGCTTCTTTAAGGAGGATACGGAAAAATACAAGTTTTCACACTTGAGCGGGGGACTTCTTTTCCTGCCTTATGGCGTATCAGTTGATGAATTTCAGCATTGGGTGTATGAAAATCCGGAAGCAGCACCGCAGGAAAGAAAACAGGCTTGGAGAGAAATTGAGAAGAAATACTTGCCGCATAAAGATTATGATGGCAACGAGTATTTAGAGAACGGAGGATTCTGGCAGCGTCAGGGTCATATCTACAATTCACCATTCTATTATATTGATTATACATTGGCCCAAATCTGTGCATTCCAGTTTTGGAAAAGATCCAGGGAGAATCAGGAAGAGGCTTGGAAGGATTATTTAAAACTATGCCAGCTTGGCGGCAGCAAGCCTTTCACTGGACTTGTTAAAGAAGCTGGATTGATTTCTCCTTTTGAAGAGGGTTGTGTCCAGTCTGTTATCGGGGAAATTGAGAATTGGCTAAAATCAGTGAATGATAAAGGTTTATAAAATAAAAAAGAGAGCCGGTTATGAATTCCGGCTCTTTTCCATCTTATTGGTGCATTGGTTTAATGACAATTAAGTCGTTTTCCAGCTCGGCCAGTAAATGGCTATTACCGCCATGGTCAATGATGAAATCTGCAATTTTGTCTTCAAGCTCATCCTGGATAATTCTTCTTAATGGCCTTGCGCCAAAAGCAGGGTGGTATCCGTCTTCTGCTAATTTCTCCTTAACTTCCTGCGTGACAGTCAATTCAAGCTCCTGTTCATTTAATGTTTCCTGCAGCTCATTGAGCATAATGTCGACAATTCTCAATAAGTGCTCTTTTTTCAATGCTTTAAATTCGATAATGCCATCAAAACGGTTCAGGAATTCCGGCTTAAAGAAGCTGCCGAGCGAGTCCAGAATATTTGAATCTTTGACGGCATCAGCTGCACCAAATCCTACATGGACTTCTTTTCGCCCAACTCCTGCGTTGCTTGTCATGATAATGACTGTATCTTTAAAGCTGACAGTGCGGCCCTGGCTATCTGTAAGGCGTCCATCTTCCAGTATTTGAAGGAACATGTGCTGTACATCTGGATGTGCTTTTTCTATCTCATCAAGCAGGATAATGCTGTACGGATTTCTGCGCACCTTTTCAGTAAGCTGTCCTGCCTCTTCATGACCTACATATCCCGGAGGGGAACCGATAATTTTAGACACACTGTGCTTTTCCATATATTCACTCATATCAAGCCTGATCATGCTGTCTTTTGAGCCGAACAGCTCCTCTGCAAGTGTTTTGGTTAATTCAGTCTTCCCGACACCTGTTGGCCCGACAAATAGGAAAGATCCAATTGGGCGGTGCTTGGATTTAAGTCCTGCACGGCTCCTGCGGATTGCCTTTGCAACTTTTTGTACGGCTTCCCGCTGTCCAATTACTTTTTGTGCAAGATTTTCCTCCAGGTTTTGCATTTTTTCCTGTTCATTTTCAGCTAATTTGCCGACAGGAATCCCTGTTTTCTTCTCAATAATCTCCTGAATAAGACTTATTTCGATAACCGGCCTTTCAGCCTTGTTTTCTCCGTTTAATGCCTGCTGAAGTTTTAATTCCTCTTCACGGAGTTTTGCAGCCTCTTCATATTTTTCTTCTTTTAAGACATGTTCTTTCTGCCTGCTGATTTCTTTCAGCTGTTTTTCAATATCTTCTGCCGGTATATATCCTGACTGAAGATTCATTTTCGAACCTGCTTCATCCATTAGATCAATGGCTTTGTCAGGAAGGAACCGGTCCTGAATATATCGGCTTGACAGCTGTACACACGCTCTTATGGCATCTTCTGTGAAAGAAACATCATGATAATCTTCATATTTTTGTTTCAGCCCCATTAAGATGTCAAATGCCTCATCCGCAGTCGGCTCATTCACTTGTACAGGCTGGAATCTGCGTTCGAGAGCCGGATCCTTTTCAATTTGACGGTATTCTTTCAATGTGGTGGCTCCGACTACTTGCAGCTCACCACGTGCAAGGGCAGGCTTTAGTATATTGCCGGCATCCATCGACCCTTCAGCTGATCCTGCTCCGACAAGTAAATGGATTTCATCTATAAAGAGAATAATATTCTTCCTAGTCTGAAGCTCTGAAATCAGCTGCTTCATGCGTTCCTCGAATTGGCCGCGAATTCCGGTATTGGCAACCAGGGATGCCACATCAAGCAAATAGACTTCTTTATTTAGAAGTTTCTTTGGGCCTCGCCCCTCGGCAATATTAATCGCCAGCCCTTCAGCAATAGCTGTTTTGCCTACTCCTGGCTCACCTATTAAGACCGGATTATTTTTGCTTCTTCTATTTAATATTTCAGTCACACGATTTATTTCTTCGTCCCGTCCGATGACTGGGTCAATTAAACCAGCTTTAGCAAGCTGTGTAAGATTTCGTCCGAATTGATCGATAAATCCGCCGTTGCCCTGATTGTGTCCAGGCGCTTCTTTTAAAGGCTGGTAGTTTTCATTTCCTTGAGAGGATGCCATCTTTTTAAAGAAATCCTCTAAAGGCATTTGGCCAAAACCTGAAAAGCCGCTCAAAGCAGGCCCAAAGGAAGTAAGGCTTTTTTGCTTTTCAGTTTGATAACAGCTATGGCAAAGGTTAAGGTTTCGCTCATTTCCATTCACATTCAGTCTTAATTGTACATTTGCTTCTTTTAATTGACATTTTTGACAAAGCATTCTGCATACCTCCATTAAAAAAATTGGTCTGACTTTGACTATATTTGACCTTATATCAACATTATAATTTGACCTTCTTTGACTTTCAAGTGATTTGTTTATGGAATTTATACCCAATCTAAAGTTTATCTTAAAACCAAAAAAGCTCGTCTTTGTTTGTACCAGCCTACATATATTGGAAAGGAAGGAGGAGATTAAGTGAAGACGAATTGGGGGGCAGCTTTCCAGATCGCTGCCGTTTATGTGGGAACCGTGGTGGGAGCGGGCTTTGCCACTGGCAGGGAGATTGTAGAGTTTTTTTCCCGATTTGGTTTTATCGGTTTAATTGGGATACTGATGAGCGGTTATATATTTATTTTTCTCGGTTCCAAATTAATGAGAATCTCTGCACAGATAAAGGCAGCATCCTACCAGGAATTAAATGAATATTTATTTGGAAGATTTTTTGGTTCTGCCATTAATATATTGATGCTGTTTATGCTGCTTGGCGTATGTGCAGTTATGCTGTCAGGTGCAGGAGCAGTGTTTGAGGAACAGATTGGCATAAGCAAGACTGCAGGATTGCTCGTAACGATAGGGTTAACGATTTCTACAATGATAGTGGGCATTCGCGGATTATTTGCTGTTAATACATTTGTCGTTCCGATGATGATTGCATTTAGCTTTATTTTATTGTTTATAAGCATGAAGCTTCCTAATTTTGCAGAACAGGTTCTGTTTATCCCATATGCTGAAGATGGATGGAAGGCGGTTGTGGCCCCGTTTTCTTATACTGCTTTGAATTTAACATTGGCGCAGGCAGTCTTGGTGCCTGTGGCTTCTGAAATAAATGATGACCGGACAATCAAATGGGGCGGATACCTTGGTGGAGCCGCATTGACACTCATTTTGCTTTCCAGCCATTTAACACTTATGATGCTGCCGAATCTGGAAGCGTATGATATCCCGATGGCCGCCATTGTAAAGACATTGGCATCATCGTTCTATTGGATTTTTGTGTTTGTCATCTATGGAGAGATTTTCACATCTGTTATTGGGAATGTGTTTGGCATTGAGAGACAGGTAAAAAAACACTTTTCCGTGCCGAGTATTTTAATTGTGGGCTTTATCTTTGTAGTTTGTTACTTTATCAGTTTAATCAATTATGGAACATTGCTATCTTATTTATATCCGATTTTTGGATATGTAAGTTTGACCTTTATTATTCTTCTGTGGATGAAGCCGTTTGATGATGGAAGTAAGGGGAAAAAAGCCTAAAAAAAAGAAAAGAGATCCTTTTACATGGATCTCTTTCGCTTATATTACTCTTGCGGCTTCTCTTTCATAATGGTTTTCGCCATCTGCAGGAAAGCATCTTCATGGTCAGCGTCTTCTTTATTGAATATAGTGAGCTTCAGTGAAAGATCGTCATTTTTCACAAGATAGGCAGAAACCTTCTCACCGTTTCCTTCTGCTTTCATTACAGAAGCATTTTTGTAAAAATCATCTGAAGGAGCTTTGGATGTTTGTACGTTTTCGCTGACAGCTTCAAGCTGTGCTTTAGTGTTTTCTTCGATCATATCCCAATCTGCATCGTTCGGAAGGAGTTCAATTCGCATGAATATCTGATCATTTTCCGAGAGGTAGAGTACATCTTTATTTGGTTCCTCGGCAGTTAGCTCATATGCCGGCAGAACATACATCGAATAATTTTGATTATCACTATGCTTCAGGAAGGCTGTGTCATCCTTCGTCTCACCCTCAACTGAATAAGTCATATTCTGCTCAAGGATCCTTATTACACTATTACCTTCTCCATCTGTGCCATCTTCTGATGATTCTTCTTCTTCACTTTGTTCTTGTCCATCCTGTTCTTCCGAACCTCTATCTTCTTCATTTTGCCCAGGTCCTGCTCCATTGCCGGAATCATTCTGAGCTGTTCCGCACCCTGCCAGGATAGCACCTATAACACCCAGCATTAACATAAATTTCGCCATAATTTTCATCATGTTCCATCCTCCCGTTGTCTGTCAGCGCCTTTGCATAATTAGACGTATTTGAAATAAAAGAGTTACATATAAATTCCTATTTACTTGTACATTACCATTTATGTAAATCATCGACAACACTTAACAAGAATTAAAAAAAGACAATTCATGAAGAATTGTCTGTTCATCTCTGCGTCTGTGGAAATCTAATTAAATGGGAGCAGAACGAATAATAACAAGTCAAAAATAAGATGGGAGACGATTACTAAGGGAATGCTTCTTTTCCAGGCATATAGCCATCCCCAAAAGAGACCTGCAATTAATGCTGCAAAAGCGAGCATCCAGTATCCTGAATAAAAATGGACAGAAGTATAGAGGAGAGAAGATATAATGATGCTTACCTTAACTGTCGTATGTTTCATTAGTCTTTTCTGAACAAACCCTCTCCAAAACACCTCTTCTCCTGGAACTATGATTAATATAAGCACAATATAGTGCCAAATAAACGAAGGTGAAAATCGGCCGTATAATTGTTCAACCTGATTAACTAAGGGGAGGCTGAGCAAATCAAATAAACTGTATCCCGTCCAGAATAGTCCGTATAAAAGAAAACCTGAAAGAGTTCCATAGGTAATGTATGTTCCAAAAGAAGCCTTGTCTTCCACTTCCCCCATTATGATGGAGTAACTGATTAGCAGCAGTAAAGAGGCAGAAAAGATATACCAAAAAATTGATTTATCCTGAAATGTAAAATACATAAGCAGATGTGCGAATACCAGCCCGCCAATAAAACGGACATCTGCAACAATATTTTTCAATTGATTTAACTCCTTTCAAGCAAAAAAATAACCAAACACTATTCTAACAAAAAACAAACATAAAAAGTAAGGAAAAGATTTCTTTGGTAACGCTAAGATAAAATAATGCAGAAATGCTAATCATAAGCCCATATGAAGGGAGGTATGTATAATGACGAAATCAAAAAGAGAAAAAGAGCGTGCCTGGACAGTTAGAAAGCAGGATCAGCATCCACATGGAAAAGTGAAATCCTTAAAAGAGCTGTCAGGGGAGAAAGAATAAAATTACGGCCTCCTAAACAGGAGGCCATAACTGTGGAGCCGTAAATGGCCGATGGTTCGGATCACACAAAAGGCAAAACAAAAAGCAGCAAAAGAGCTGCTTTTTAAAGGGACGTAAGAATACGCTTTCATTTTTTCTTTTTTTATACTGCTGATTCTCTGACAACCTTATAATTTTTATGATTGACAACTGTTCTCTGATCTAATTCAAGATCCCGGTAGTTATCCATGTACGTTAAATCTACAATAACAGAATTCTCATTTACTTTTTCTACAATACCCTGTAGTCCATCACGGAATTCAATAATATTGCCAACTTCTGCTTTCTTCAAAAAGCATCTCTCCTTTTGTCCATTTCTTTCGCTGGTAGTAACAGTTTGCACTATATTTTGAAATGCGTAAAGAATTTTGCAATTCGGTGTTGCTAAGGTAAAATGTTACATTCTTTAGGTTGGTAATATTATACCAGATAAAATTCTTATTTACATTAAAATATTTAATATTCAGAAAAAAACATCGATATGCAAATATACTATTTGATGCTTCAAAATTAGCAGCACTTTATTTATGATTAAGAAAGAATGAAATAAAAGGAGTTCTGGATAATGAATCATGAACAAATTCAGGAAGTGCTCGAACAATTAAAAAATGGAATCATCTCTGAATATCATGTGTCTAAAGAAGATTTTCTTCCTTTTCGCAGTGTCATCGTAAAAAGGGAGGACTTTAAGCATTTTCGCGGAATCGCACAGAGAGGCGGACATGTTATTTATCAATATTTAGATTCACCCCGAAGCTGATAAAGGTATGAAGCTGAAATAGATAGCACATAGCAAAGACACTTGATTACATCAGGTGTCTTTGCTATGTCTATGCAATGTAAGTGAATAGAAAGCAAAGAAAACTGGGTATAAAAGCAATAGATCACTTCGAAGGGATGTGCAAGCATGAATGATTTTAAAGGAAAAACAGTCATTGTTACGGGAGGAGCCAGCGGAATAGGCAAGAGTATTGCCGAGTCATTCGCAAAGAAAGAGGCCAATGTTGTTATCGCCGACATTGATGAATTGAAGGGAAAAAAATTAGAAGAACATTTGAACCAAACGCGCATGAACAGCCTGTTCATTAAAACAGATGTTAAGAATGAAACTGAAATTAAGGAACTAATTACAAAATCATTTGAGGCGTTTGGTGCTATAGATATCCTGATAAATAATGCAGGCATATCAAAGTTTCATTCGTTCTTCGATTTGACTGTGGAAATGTGGGAGGAAGTAATCAATACGAATCTTCGGAGTGTGTTCCTGTGCAGCAGGGAGGCTGCCAAATTGATGAAACAAGGTTCCTGTATTATCAATCTTTCATCTACGAGAGCGGTAATGTCAGAAAACGGAACAGAAGCATACTCAGCTTCAAAAGGAGGAATTGCGGCAATTACCCACGCGATGGCCAGTAGCCTTGCTGAAAAGGGGATCAGGGTTAATTGCATAAGCCCCGGCTGGATTGAAACAGGCGATTATGAAAGTCTCAGAGAGGTTGACCATAAACAGCATTTTTCCAACAGAGTTGGAAAACCCGGCGACATTGCAAGGACTTGCCTATTTTTAGCCCATCCGGAGAATGATTTTATAACAGGTGAAAATATTACAGTGGATGGAGGCATGACAAGGAAAATGATTTATGAAGAATAATAAGTTTCTATTCTCCTTTAAATAAAAACCCTTTGTAAATTAACTATAAAGATGGTGAAAAAGTTAGAAAGAGGAACAAATCCCTTGTTCTAAATGGTTCTATAGGCTCATATTTTATTAATGCTTTAGAACGATTTATGGGAGGGGTTCAATGGGTATTACTATGATTAAGATTTCATCCGTATACTTTGCTGTGGGGATTCTTCTGGGGTATTATATGTCGAGTACTCATTCTTACCTATTAGGTCCTGTTCATGTCCATATTAATTTACTCGGATGGACGTCCTTGACTTTGGCAGGAATTCTATACTACTTGTTTCCTGCTCTTGCAGAAGGGAAAGCCGGGAAATGGCATTTTTGGCTTCATAATATCGGCCTGCCAATCATGATGCTGTCACTGTCCCTAGTCCTGGTTACAGAAAATAATGCCTTTCTTCCTGGTACTGCTGTTGGAGCCACGATAACGGCTGCCGGCATTTTAATTTTCGTATGGAACATTCTGAAAAATTTAAAGGCACAATAGCAACTATATTTAACGCATGGATTTTTAATCTGTGCGTATTTATTTTAATATTTTTAAAACACGGCAAACTTTTGTGGTTAAGGGGATAAGCTAGAGGGTATACGGAAACGGAAAAAGGAGCTGCATATGACAACAGACTTGCTGTTCGCCATTAGAGAATTAAGAGTTAATAACATTATAAATGTGAATCATCTTGACATAAAAAAAGATAAAGTAACCTGTATCACCGGAGAGAGCGGTGCTGGAAAATCAACTCTTTTGAAGACCCTGAACAAAATAATTACCCCTGATTCAGGTGAAATTTTTTATAAAGGCACTTCGCTGAAAGAAATCGACTCTGTCCAGCACAGGAGAAAAGTAATCATGCTATCGCAGGTTCCATTGATTTTTCCGGGCACAATAAAAGATAACCTGATTATGGGTTATAAGCTTAACGGAAAGAAACCTTGTGATGATGAAATACTTGTACAGGCTATACATAATATGCAGATGACTAAGGAGCTTCATGAAGATGCAGGAACTCTTTCAGGCGGGGAAAAACAGCGTCTGGCATTGGCAAGAATCCTGCTCCTTAAAGCAGAAGTTTATCTGCTGGATGAGCCGACTTCTGCACTTGACGAAGACACTGAGATGATGATTTTGGAGTACTTTATACGTGAAATCAAAAAGAAACAAGCTTCATTACTCATGATAACCCACTCCAATACAGTCAATGAACAATTCGCAGAAGAAAGAATATATTTATCGCAGTCTAACGGGCAGTAAGACCCCCACTTCAAGACTCAGAGGAATCAAAGGAGGATAAGGGGGGCCCAAACTGCCCGATCTAGCTGCGGCTCCTAGGGTCTCAAGGTCATAAGCCAATCAGCTGATGGGAAGAAAAGCACTCCCCGCCATCTGCTCGTCTTATGCTTGTCACCCCAAGGCA
>NZ_MRTQ01000040.1 GCF_001956215.1 Paenibacillus sp. FSL R5-0490
AGGCAGAGGCTTAGTTGAACCAATCGGGTTCGTAGTGTCGATTGATCGAAGCGCTAGCGGAGATCTTAGCGACACTAGAACGCGACTAACAATCACCGGGGGATAAAGCGCCCCCACTGATTGTAGTTTCACTTTATATTGGAAGATTTGGAGGAGAAGGAATGAGCGTACAAGCAGCAGTCATTATGGGAAGCAAGTCAGATTGGGAGACAATGAAGCACGCTTGCGGAATTCTGGAAGAGCTTGAAATCCCGTTTGAAAAGAAAGTTGTTTCAGCCCATCGGACTCCAGATCTTATGTTTGAATATGCTGAGCAGGCAAGGGACAGAGGCATTAAGGTTATTATTGCGGGTGCAGGCGGAGCAGCACATCTGCCAGGAATGGTAGCAGCGAAAACAACACTTCCCGTCATTGGAGTACCAGTGCAATCAAAGGCTCTAAACGGACTGGATTCATTGCTGTCCATTGTTCAAATGCCCGGCGGCGTTCCGGTTGCAACAGTTGCAATTGGAAAAGCAGGAGCCGTTAATGCCGGATTGCTGGCAGCACAAATACTCGGCGCTTTTGATACAGCCATTGCAGAACGTCTTCAGTCCAAAAGAGATAAAACAAAACAGGAAGTACTGGAAAGTAGTGATGAACTTGTCTAATACAACCATTTTACCTGGACAAACAATTGGAATTATTGGCGGGGGACAGCTTGGGAGAATGATGGCGCTGGCAGCTAAGGCTAATGGCTTCAGGATTGCGGTATTGGATCCATCAGATGATTCTCCTTGCGGGCAGGTTGCGGATATAAAAATCCTTGGCGAATACGGCCATTTAGATTCTATAAAAGAGCTGGCGAAAGTAAGCAATGTTATCACTTATGAATTTGAGAATATCAGTGCAGAAGCTCTTGAGTGGCTTTGTGCAAATGCGTATGTCCCACAGGGGAGCGAGGTGCTGGGGATTACCCAGGACAGGTCAAAGGAAAAAGCAGCCATCCAAAAAGCCGGCTGCGAGGTCGCGCCATATGCGGTCATTACGACTGAAAAAGACATTTATGATAATATAGAAAAGCTTGGCTATCCAGCAGTGTTAAAGACATCCAGAGGCGGATATGACGGAAAAGGGCAGTTTGTAATAAAGAACGGGCAGGATATTGAGAAAGCTGCAAATCTTCTGGAGAATGGCGAGTGCGTCCTTGAAAAATGGATCGCTTTCGAAAAGGAAATATCGGTTATTATCTGCCGGAATATTTCGGGTGAAAAAGCAGTATTTCCAGTCGGGGAAAATGTCCATAAAGAAAACATACTGCACCAGACCATTGTGCCGGCCATGATCACAGCTGATGCGGAGGAACGGGCAGTAAAGGCAGCAAACCGGCTGGCAGAAGCTTTAAGCCTTGTCGGTACACTGGCAGTCGAAATGTTTCTGACAAAGGACGGACAGATTTACATTAACGAGCTTGCACCCCGTCCGCATAACTCAGGCCACTATTCGATTGAAGCCTGCGAAACCTCCCAGTTTGAACAGCACATCCGCGCGGTATGCAATTGGCCGCTTGGAAGCACAGAGCTATTAAAACCGGCTGTTATGGTAAACATATTAGGAGAGCACCAGGAGCCTTTAATTAAGAAAATACCCCAATTGGATGACTGGAAGATACACCTGTACGGAAAAAAGGATGCCAAATATAAACGCAAAATGGGACATGTCACACTTCTGCGGAACTCAGCCGAAGAGGCACTCGAAGAAGCAGAACAGAGCGGCATTTGGACCCCTGTGAAGGAAAAGATCGGAGGATAAAACATGATTGAACGCTATACGAGACCGGAAATGGGAGCTATCTGGACAGAAGAGAACCGCTTTAAGGCTTGGCTTGAGGTAGAAATTCTTGCCTGTGAAGCTTGGGCTGAATTAGGAGATATTCCGAAAGAAGATGTTCAGAAAATCCGTGAGAATGCTTCTTTTAATATTAACCGCATTAAAGAAATCGAAGAGGAAACACGGCATGATGTTGTCGCTTTTACTCGTGCGGTATCTGAAACGCTTGGCGAGGAGCGCAAATGGGTTCATTACGGGCTTACTTCCACAGATGTCGTTGACACGGCTCTTTCTTACGTAATCAAGCAGGCGAATGATATTCTTCTAAAAGATATTGAACGTTTTGTGGAAATCCTGAAAAACAAAGCACAGGAGCACAAGCATACAGTGATGATGGGCCGTACGCACGGAGTGCATGCGGAGCCAACAACTTTCGGTTTAAAGCTTGCACTATGGTATGAAGAAATGAAGCGTAATCTTGACCGCTTTAAAGAAGCAGCTGCTGGTGTAGAGTTCGGTAAAATCTCTGGTGCCGTTGGAACATATGCAAACATCGATCCGTTCGTTGAAAAGTATGTGTGTGAAAAGCTGGGCATCCAGCCTGCGCCAATTTCTACACAAACACTTCAGCGTGACCGTCATGCACATTATATGGGTGCACTTGCACTTGTGGCCACTTCAATCGAGAAATTTGCGACGGAGATCCGCGGCCTGCAAAAAAGCGAAACGCGTGAAGTGGAAGAGTTTTTCGCGAAAGGCCAGAAGGGATCATCAGCAATGCCGCATAAACGCAATCCGATTGGTTCAGAAAATATGACGGGAATGGCAAGAGTAATCCGCGGCTATATGATGACTGCTTATGAAAATGTGGCATTATGGCATGAGCGCGATATTTCCCACTCATCAGCTGAAAGAATCATCCTGCCTGACGCTACAATTGCACTGAACTATATGCTGAACCGCTTTGGGAATATCGTAAAGAACTTAACAGTTTTCCCTGAAAACATGAAGCGCAATATGGACCGTACTTTAGGGCTGATTTACTCTCAGCGTGTTCTTCTGGCCCTGATTGACAAAGGCATGACTCGTGAAGAGGCATATGATACTGTCCAGCCGCGGGCCATGGAAGCATGGGAAAAGCAGGTGCAATTCCGCAGCCTGATCGAACAGGACGTGACCATTACATCAAAGCTATCCGAAGCAGAAATAGATGACTGCTTTGACTATAACTACCACATCAAGCATGTGGATACTATTTTTGACCGTTTAGGTTTATAAAAAATAAAGAGGTAAAGAGCAGTCTTTACCTCTTTGCCATCACGAAAATTCCCAATCTTCAAAAAATAAGGAGGCTCTCCGCAATGGAAAAAGGAGCATTGTTATACGAAGGCAAAGCCAAAAAGGTATATCAGACAAACGATGAAAATATTGTCTGGATTGAATATAAAGATTCTGCAACAGCCTTTAATGGGGAGAAAAAAGCAAGCATCAGCGGCAAGGGCCGGCTGAATAATGAGATTACCAGTTTGTTATTTTCAAAGCTTCAGGAGCTGGGGATTGATTCTCATTTTATTAAAAAGCTTTCGGAGACAGAACAGCTTGTAAAAAAAGTGGATATCATTCCGCTCGAAACAGTGGTCCGTAATGTTGCGGCGGGGAGCTTTTCTAAGAGATTGGGAGCTGAAGAAGGGAAAGAATTATCAAGACCAATTGTTGAGTTCTACTACAAAGATGATGAGCTTGGTGATCCGCTGCTGACAGAAGATCATATTGAAGTTCTTCAACTGGCTGATAAGCAGGAAGTTATCCTTTTACAAGAAAAAGCACTACAAGTTAATGCCGTTTTAAAAGACTTTTTCAAAGACCTGGGCATTAAACTAGTAGATTTCAAGCTGGAGTTTGGTAAAGATGAATCTGGCCAAATTTTGCTGGCTGATGAGATTTCGCCAGATACCTGCAGGCTTTGGGATATTGAAACAAATGAAAAACTGGATAAAGATGTTTTCCGCAGGGACCTTGGAAATTTAACGGATGCATATGAAAATATTTTAGCGAGACTGGGAGGCCAAACCGTATGTACAAAGTAAAAGTTTTCGTCACATTAAGAGAAAGTGTTCTAGATCCTCAAGGAACAGTTGTAAAAAACTCTCTGCACTCCATGAACTACAGCGAAGTGTCTGATGTACGCATTGGAAAATACATGGAGCTGACAGTGGAAAAAAGCGACCGTCCTGTTGAAGAGGCAGTAAAGGAAATGTGTGAGCGCTTGTTGGCTAATGTTGTGATTGAAGATTACCGCTTTGAAATTGAGGAGGCTGTTGCTCAGTGAAGTTCGCAGTGATCGTATTTCCAGGGTCCAATTGTGACATCGATATGTACCATGCAGTAAAGGATGAGCTTGGAGCGGAAGCCGAATATGTCTGGCATGACGCAGAAAGCTTGGATGAATATGATGGAATCCTTCTTCCAGGCGGGTTCTCATATGGTGATTACCTTCGTTCCGGTGCAGTGGCACGCTTCAGCAATGTCATGAAGGAAGTAGTGAAAGCTGCTGAGGCAGGCAAGCCGGTTCTCGGTGTCTGCAACGGATTTCAAATTCTGCTAGAAGCCGGTCTTCTGCCGGGAGCGATGAGAAGAAACGACAGCTTGAAATTCATTTGCCGCACGGTCGAATTGAAGGTTGAAAACAATGGAACGATGTTTTCATCCTCATACGAAAAAGGCGAGGTAATCAATATCCCAATCGCCCATGGCGAAGGTAACTATTATTGTGACGAAGCAACTTTAGAGGCTTTAAAGGCAAATAATCAGATTGTCTTTACTTATAACGAAACAAACCCAAATGGCAGCCTGGAAAACATCGCAGGCATTGTCAATGAAAAGGGAAATGTACTCGGCATGATGCCGCACCCTGAAAGAGCCGTTGATGAGCTTTTAGGGGGAGCAGATGGCCTGAAACTTTTTCAATCAATCGTAAAACAATGGAGGGACGCACATGTCGTTAAGCTTTAAGCCAAGTCCGGAACAGTTAAAGGCACAGAAGGTATACAAAGAGATGGGATTGTCTGATGACGAATTTGCGATGATTGAAAAGATTATCGGGCGTTTGCCAAATTACACAGAAATCGGTTTGTTTTCGGTTATGTGGTCAGAGCATTGCAGCTACAAAAACTCAAAGCCCGTGTTAAGCAAGTTCCCGACAACAGGAGAGAAAGTACTTCAGGGACCAGGGGAAGGAGCTGGAATTGTTGATATCGGCGATGGGCAAGCAGTTGTTTTTAAAATTGAAAGCCATAATCATCCGTCTGCAATCGAGCCTTACCAGGGGGCAGCAACAGGTGTCGGCGGGATTATCCGCGATGTATTTTCAATGGGCGCAAGACCGGTCGCACTCCTCAACTCTTTACGCTTTGGAGAATTGGATTCTCCTCGTGTACGGTACCTTTTTAAAGAAGTAGTCGCAGGCATTGCGGGCTACGGAAACTGCATCGGCATTCCAACAGTTGGGGGAGAAGTGCAGTTTGATCCTTCCTATGAAGGAAATCCGCTTGTAAACGCTATGTGCGTCGGCTTAATTGACCATAAGGATATCAAAAAAGGCCAGGCCCACGGAGTAGGCAACACAGTCATGTATGTTGGTGCAAAAACGGGCCGTGACGGTATCCATGGTGCTACTTTTGCATCTGAAGAATTAACAGACCAATCAGAATCAAAACGCCCGGCTGTCCAGGTTGGCGATCCATTCATGGAAAAGCTTCTGCTTGAAGCATGTCTTGAACTGGTCCAGTCTGACGCACTTGTCGGCATACAGGATATGGGAGCTGCCGGTTTGACAAGCTCTTCTGCTGAAATGGCGAGCAAAGCGGGATCGGGAATTGAAATGAATCTGGACCTTGTTCCTCAAAGGGAAACGGGCATGACTGCATATGAAATGATGCTTTCCGAGTCTCAGGAGAGAATGCTGATTGTCGTGAAAAAAGGACGCGAGCAGGAGATCGTTGATTTATTTTCCAAATATGATCTTGAAGCTGTTTCGATTGGCAAGGTAACGGATGATAAAATGCTCCGCCTGACTCATCAGGGGGAAGTGGTGGCAGAGCTGCCGGTAGATGCGCTTGCAGAGGATGCGCCGGTTTATCATAAGCCATCAAGCGAGCCGCAGTATTACCGTGAATTTCAGGCAATGGAAAATGAAATTCCTGCGGTTGAGGATTATAAAGAAACATTGGTAAAGCTTCTTCAGCAGCCGACGATTGCAAGTAAGGAATGGGTTTACGACCAGTACGACTATATGGTCCGCACGAATACAGTAGTGGCACCTGGATCAGATGCCGCAGTCATCCGCATCCGCGGCACCCGCAAAGGGTTGGCCATGACGACAGACTGCAACTCCCGCTATATGTATCTTGATCCTGAAACAGGCGGAAAAATTGCTGTTGCCGAAGCGGCAAGAAATATCATTTGCTCTGGCGGCCAGCCATTGGCAATAACAGATAATCTGAACTTCGGAAACCCGGAGAAGCCTGAAATCTTCTGGCAGATCGAAAAAGCCGCAGACGGAATCAGTGAAGCATGCCGCACATTGAATACACCCGTTATCGGCGGAAACGTCTCATTATATAACGAAACAAATGGAACAGCTATTTACCCAACGCCTGTCATTGGAATGGTGGGGCTTGTAGAAGACATTGACCATGTGACAACACAATCTTTTAAAGCAGCTGGGGACTTAATTTACCTGGTTGGCGAAACGAAGGATGAATTCTGCGGCAGTGAGCTGCAGAAGATGACATACGGCAGGATTTTCGGAAAAGCGCCTGAGCTTGATCTTGAAGAAGAAGAAAAGGCACAGGAACAAATTTTAAAAGCCATCCGTTCAGGGCTGGTTGCCTCTGCGCACGATGTGGCAGAAGGCGGGCTGGCTGTAGCTGCTGCGGAAAGCCTGATCGGTTCAAAAGGTCTGGGTGCAGATATCCGGGTAACTGGAAATGCGACTTCAGCTTTATTCAGTGAATCACAATCCCGTTTCCTGCTATCAGTAAAAAAAGAAAACCAGGAAGCATTTGAACGTTTGGTGGATGCGACACTAATCGGTGAAGTAACCGAAGCACCTGTACTTTATATGTCTAATGAAGAGGGCCTATTGCTTGCCGAACAGGTTAACGTTCTGAAGCAGGCCTGGAAAGGAGCTATTCCATGCTTGCTGAAATAAGAGGACTGAATGAAGAGTGCGGTGTTTTTGGAATCTGGGGGCATCAGGATGCTTCCCAGATCACGTATTACGGGCTTCATAGTCTGCAGCACCGCGGCCAGGAAGGCACCGGGATGGTTGTTACGGATGGAAAGAAGCTGAAAGGCATGAAAGGTGAAGGCCTTGTAACGGAAATTTTCACAGCAGATGCCATGAAGGAGCTGGAAGGAAAAGCAGCGATCGGACATGTCCGCTATGCGACTGCCGGCGGGGGCGGATATGAAAATGTCCAGCCTCTCCTGTTCAACTCACAAAGCGGCAGCCTTGCTCTCTGCCATAACGGAAACCTGGTGAATGCGACTGCCTTGAAGCATCAGCTTGAAGGACAGGGAAGCATTTTTCAAACGAGCTCGGATACAGAGGTGCTGGCTCACTTAATTAAGCGTGCAGGTTTCTCTTCACTTAAGGACCGTGTCAAAAATGCATTATCCATGATTAAAGGAGCTTATGCTTTTCTGATTATGACCGAAACAGAACTGATGGTTGCGCTGGACCCGAACGGCATGAGGCCGCTCTCACTTGGCAAGATTGGCGATGCTTATGCGGTTGCATCTGAAACCTGTGCATTTGATGTGGTCGGGGCAGAGTTTATCCGCGACATTCTGCCGGGAGAGCTGCTGATCATTGATGATAATGGATTCCGATCCGAAATGTTTGCCATGGCCTCTAATATTGCCATGTGCACGATGGAATATGTTTATTTCTCCCGTCCGGACAGCAATATCAACGGGATCAATGTGCATACCGCCCGGAAAAATCTTGGGAAGCAGCTGGCTCTTGAAGTGCCGATTGAAGGTGATGTTGTTACGGGTGTGCCGGATTCCAGCATTTCAGTTGCGATTGGATATGCTGAAGCGTCTGGCATTCCATACGAGATGGGTCTGATTAAAAACCGCTATGTGGGGCGCACATTTATCCAGCCATCCCAGTCGCTGCGTGAACAGGGTGTGAAAATGAAGCTGTCCCCGGTACGCGGAGTGGTAGAAGGCAAAAGAGTCATCATGGTGGACGACTCGATCGTCCGCGGAACAACAAGCAGACGGATCGTTACCATGCTGAAGGAAGCTGGTGCGACTGAGGTACATGTGCTGATCAGCTCACCGCCGATTAAAAATCCATGCTTCTATGGGATCGATACGTCGACAAAGGAAGAATTGATCGCCGGCAATCATTCTGTCGAGGAAATAAGAGAAATCATTGGTGCAGATACCCTTACCTTCTTAAGTACAGAGGGGATGGTCAAAGCAATTGGACGAAAAGACGGACAATGCCTGGCATGCTTTACAGGACAGTATCCGACGGAGATTTATCCGAGTACATTGCATCCTTATGAAAAGGTATAGATATGAAACTTGGCCGGTATTTTGCTCTTTTTGGCCGGTAAATATAAAGAATTGGCCGGTAAATCATCATTTTTGACCGGTAAAAGCACAATGTTGGCCGATAAAATACAAAATCGGCCTTTATTTTTCCAATACGGGGTGAAAAACAGATGGCAAATGCATATAAACAGGCCGGAGTAGATATTGAAGCTGGCTATGAAGCAGTTTCCCGCATGAAAAAACACGTACAGAAGACGATTCGTCCGGGTGTGCTTGGCGGTTTGGGCGGATTTGGCGGCATGTTCGATCTTTCTGAACTGAACCTGAAGGAACCGGTTTTGGTGTCAGGAACAGATGGTGTCGGCACGAAGCTGATGCTCGCTTTTATGATGGAAAAGCATGACACGATTGGGATTGATGCGGTCGCCATGTGTGTAAATGATATTGTCGTACAGGGAGCAGAGCCCCTTTACTTCTTGGATTATATCGCTTGCGGAAAAGCGGCGCCTGAACGGATTGAAGCGATTGTGAAAGGCATCGCGGATGGCTGTGAACAGGCCGGGTGTGCACTCGTAGGCGGTGAAACAGCCGAAATGCCTGGCATGTACAGTGAGGAAGAATATGATCTTGCCGGCTTTGCAGTCGGTGCCTGTGAAAAATCCAGCCTGATAAATGGTGCGGACATCAAGGCAGGAGATGTGCTGATTGGCCTTGCATCCAGCGGAATTCACAGCAATGGGTATTCACTTGTCAGAAAGCTGTTTTTTGAAAAAGCGAATATGTCCTTAACCGATCATGTAGAAGAATTAGGCTGCACTTTAGGGGAAGAGCTGCTTCGTCCTACAAAAATTTATGTAAAGTCCCTTCTTTCAGCTATGAAGCAATTCAAGCTGAAAGGCATGGCCCACATTACCGGCGGCGGATTTATTGAAAATATCCCGCGCATGCTGCCTGAAGGCCTTGGCGCCCAGCTTACTGAAAGCAATTGGGAAGTGCCGCCTGTGTTCACGGTGATGGAGAAGCTTGGCCGACTCGAACGCAAGGAAATGTACAACATTTTTAATATGGGAACAGGCATGGTGATTGCAGCAGATAAAGATATTGCTGATGAACTGATCGCCTATTTTAATGAATTTGGCGAAAAGGCCTATCTGATGGGGACAGTAACGGATCAGGAAGGAATTGAAATTCTGTAACTTGGAGGAAGTCATGAAAAAAATAGCAGTGTTTGCTTCCGGAAGCGGAACGAACTTTCAGGCCATTGCTGATGCCGCCAGAAAAGGGGACTTGCAGGCTGAGATTGTCTTGTTTGTCTGTGACCGGTCAGGTGCCTACAGCATCCAGCGTGCGCAAAACGAACAGGTGCCGCAATTTGTTTTTTCAGCTAAAGACTATGCCGGCAAAGCAGAGTATGAAAGAGCGATTTTGCAAAGGCTGAAGGAGAGCGGGGCCGAGTATATTATTCTCGCAGGCTATATGAGACTGATTGGCCCGACGCTTTTGAAAGAGTTTGAAGGCAGGATTATTAATATCCACCCTTCTCTTCTTCCCGCTTTTCCAGGTAAGGATGCGATTGGCCAGGCATTATCTGCCAATGTGAAGGTAAGCGGTGTGACGGTTCATTTTGTCGATGAAGGAATGGATACGGGCCCGATAATTGCTCAGGCGCCAGTTGCTATAGATGAGGGTGAGACTCTTGAAAGTCTTCAAAAGAAGATACATGAAGTCGAGCATAAGCTTTATCCGCAGGTTTTGCAAAGTCTTTTCTGTGCTAAAATGGTAGAGAGCTAAAGTTTATTCAACAGAGTCAGGGGGAGCGAACATGAAGAAACGTGCATTAATCAGTGTTTCCGACAAAAATGGCATCACAGAATTTGCCCGGCAGCTAAGCGAACTGGGATTTGAAATTATTTCAACAGGCGGTACAAAAAAAGCGCTGGAAGAGAGTGGGGTTCCTGTTATCGGCGTAAGCGATGTGACAGGCTTTCCGGAAATCCTGGAAGGACGTGTAAAAACATTAAATCCGATGATACATGGCGGACTGCTGGCTAAGCATGGCGAACCAGCCCACAAGCAGCAGCTTGAGGAGCATGGGATCCAGCCTATCCAGGTTGTGTGCGTGAATTTGTATCCGTTCCAGCAAACCATAGCTAAACCGGATGTGACAGTAGAGGATGCGATAGAGAATATAGATATCGGCGGCCCGTCCATGCTGCGTGCTTCCGCCAAGAACCATGAATATGTAACGGTTGTGGTGGATCCTGTCGATTATGAAACAGTTCTTTCACAGCTGAAAGAAACCGGAGAGGTTCAAAAGGAAACCCGCCGCAGGCTTGCTGCGAAGGTATTCCGCCACACAGCTGCCTATGATGCGATGATCGCTGAATATATGACAGATTTGGCAAATGAAGAAACGCCTGAAAAATTAACGGTTACGTATGAATTGAAGCAAACATTGAGATACGGGGAAAATCCGCATCAAAGTGCTGCGTTTTACCGTAAGCCGCTTGGTTCTGAATTTTCGATTGCGAACGCTGAACAGCTTCACGGCAAGGAATTATCCTACAACAATATCAACGATGCAGATGCAGCTCTCCAAATCGTTAAAGAATTCTCGGAGCCTGCAGCAGTTGCTGTTAAGCATATGAATCCTTGCGGAGTGGGGACCGGAGAAAATGTATTTGATGCTTTTTCAAAAGCTTTCGCAGCTGACCCTGTTTCAATTTTCGGCGGAATCATTGCCTTAAACAGGGAAGTGGATGCAGAAACAGCCAAAAAGCTATATGAAATTTTCCTTGAAATCATCATTGCACCATCCTTCTCAGATGAAGCGCTTGAAATTTTGAAAGGGAAAAAGAACCTGCGCCTGCTGACCATTCCTTTTGAAGGAAAAAAGAAAGCGGAGATGAGATTGTCCGCTATTGAAGGCGGCCTGCTGACGCAGGAATATGATCTATTCACTCTTGAAGATGCAGAAGTAAAAGTTGCGACCAAGAGGGAGCCGACGGAAGAAGAGTGGAAAGCACTGAAGCTGGGCTGGAAAGTCGTTAAGCATGTGAAATCCAATGCGATAGTCGTCAATGATGCAAACATGACACTTGGAGTTGGTGCCGGGCAGATGAACCGCGTGGGCTCTGCCAAAATTGCGCTTGAACAGGCAGGTGAAAAAGCAAACGGAGCCGTAATGGCATCGGATGCCTTTTTCCCAATGAACGATACCGTTGAAGTCGCAGCCAAAGCAGGCATCACAGCCATCATCCAGCCGGGGGGCTCCATCCGTGATGAAGACTCCATCAAAAAGGCCGACGAGTACGGAATTGCCATGGTCTTTACAGGCGTACGGCATTTTAAACATTAAACGAAAAGCGGAAGCGCCTCGACCAGGGGCGACAAGCATAAGACGAGCTGTCGGAAAGGTGGTTCTTTACCTTTTTGACAGATTGGCTTATGACCTCGAGCCCCTAGGCGCTGTAGCTAGACAAACGAAAAGCGGAAGCGCCTCGATAGGAGGAACGCAGACTAAGAGCGCCACGTCCTGTGGCAACGTCTGCATGACTCCCATCCTGGGAGCCTCAAGCATAAGACGAGCTGTCGGAAAGGTGGTTCTTTACCTCTTTACCTTTTTGACAGATTGGCTTATAACCTCGAGCCCCTAAGCGCTGTAGCTGGACAAACGAAAGCGGAAGCGCCTCGATCAGGAAGGCGCTGAGCTAAACAATACGAAAAGCGGAAGCTGACATTTTACGGAGGTGGGCGTAATGAAGGTATTGGTTATTGGTAGAGGCGGACGTGAACATGCAATTTGCTGGAAGATGAATCAAAGCCCTTCAGTTGAACAGGTTTTTGCGGCTCCGGGAAATCCGGGAATGGAAGATTCAGCAGTGCTTGCTGCCATTCAGGAAAACGACCAGGAAAAGCTTGTGCAATTTGCTCAGGAAAATGAAATTGACTTGACTGTAATTGGGCCGGAAGTGCCGCTGCTTGAGGGACTGGCAGACCGATTTGAAGAAGCCGGGTTAAAGGTATTTGGACCAAAAAAAGCTGCAGCTGAAATTGAAGGCAGCAAGTCTTTTGCCAAAGAGCTTATGAAGAAATATGCTATCCCTACTGCCGAATATGGAGTATTCAGCAACTATGAAGAAGCGAAAGCCTATATTGAAGCAAAGGGCGCTCCCATTGTTCTGAAAGCAGATGGCCTTGCAGCAGGAAAAGGCGTAATAGTGGCCATGACCATGCAGGAAGCATTATCCGGGATTGAGGAGCTATTATTAAATGAAAAGTTTGGACAGGCTTCTTCTACAGTTGTAATTGAAGAATTCCTTGAAGGGGAAGAATTCTCTTTAATGGCATTTGTGAACGGAGAAACCGTCGTTCCGCTGGAAATTGCCCAGGATCACAAGCGTGCTTTTGATGGAGATCTGGGACCGAATACAGGCGGAATGGGTGCTTATTCACCCGTACCGCATATTGGTGAGGAAACAATTGCAAAAGCTGTTGAACAGGTTTTGTACCCGGCAGCGAAAGCAATGGTTCAGGAAGGCCGAAGTTTTACCGGAATTTTATATGCAGGTCTGATTAAAACAGCAGCAGGCCCGAAGGTAATCGAATTTAATGCCCGTTTTGGAGATCCTGAAACACAGGTGATTTTACCGCGGATGAATTCGGATCTGGCGGAGGTAATGCTGGCAGTCCTGAATGGGGAGCAGCCTGAAATCGAGTGGAGTGAGGAAGCAATCGTCGGAGTGGTAGCTGCTTCAAAGGGCTACCCTGAAGCATACGAAAAAGGAGCTGTGCTGCATGGACTGGATGCGCTTAAAGATGTTTTTGTCTTCCATGCCGGCACTGATCGAAACAGCTCAGGTGAGTATGTGACAAATGGAGGACGCGTGCTGCTGGCAGGCGCCAGAGCGTCTACACTAAAAGATGCACAGCAAAAAGTATATTCCGAACTGGAAAACCTTCAGTGCGAAGGTGTATTCTGCCGCAAAGATATTGCCGATAAAGCTATCGCGCACGTCCTTTCTTAGTCTTCCGGATATACACAAACAGAAGTGCTACAATGCTTCCGATTATGGCTGTCAGCACAAATGTCATATCCATTACGTATTCCCAGAACATATTGTCAGCTCCTTTCTATAGTACAGCCCCCAAATAGGGGGCTGAATTTTTTTAAAACTTAAGACGGATTATAAGGAAGAATCTCCTCAACAGCCTCATCATTATTATGGTGATTTTCTCTCTTTTCCTGAACCATGTCCTGGCCTCTTTCAAAAAGAGCTGTCAATGGGCAAAAGCGGACAATCCCCTCAGCCACTTTCATTCCTCCCAGCATGGCCATCACAAGATAAGAGTCCCGCCAAGGTCTCTTCACAAGCTTTGAAGTGCTCCAGGCCAGTACCGTTAATCCGACTGTTATCCGTATCAAGGCATTTACAATGCCGATATTTGATTTTACATGCATAGGTCCCACCACTTTCATGAAATTTTTACAGTCTTTTACTGATTCTTTAATGCGTTAAACAGTGAAATATGTTACTATAATAAAACAGGAGAAAATGAAAGGGCTTTCTTTATTGATGTAAAGCCATTTTATTAATTGTGTTCATACTAAAAACAGAGTCTTTATATATATAGATATCAACAAGGGAGGGAGTATAGTGCTGGAACAGCGTTACCGTTGGAAAAACAGGCACTTGCGTGAACATGTTTCCGTATTGGACGGAAAACTTTCACCGACGATATTACTTAAGAACGCGCGTTATCTGAATCAGGCGCTTCGCAAATGGATAACAGCAAATATATGGATTTATGGCGACCGTATTGTTTATGTGGGCGAAAAGCTGCCGGAAAAAACAGATCAGTGTGAGGTCTTTGATTGTACAGGACTTACGCTCGTACCCGGATATATTGAGCCGCATGCCCATCCATTTCAATTATATAATCCCCATTCCCTGGCGAGCTATGCATCGCAGTTTGGGACAACAACCCTGATTAATGATAATATGGTGCTTGCTTTACAGCAGGATAAAAAGAAAGCGTTTTCTTTTTTGAAGGAAATGAGAAACATGCCTGCAACAACCTATTGGTGGTGCCGATTTGATGCTCAAACAGAGATCCAGCGCGAAGAATCTGTTTTTTCCCATGGAAACGTTAAATCGTGGCTTGAACATGATGCCGTGCTTCAGGGAGGAGAGCTGACAGGCTGGCCGAAGCTATTGGATGGCGATGATATGATGCTTCATTGGATTCAGGAAACAAAGCGGATGAGGAAAAAGATTGAAGGCCATTTTCCGGGGGCATCCGAAAAAACGCTGGCAAAGCTTATGCTGCTTGGCGCTGATTGTGACCATGAGTCAATGACTGGGAAAGATGTGTATAATCGCCTTTTACAGGGATATACCGTATCTCTCCGGTACTCTTCCATCCGTCCGGATCTGCCGGTTTTATTGGAGGAAATGCATGAAATCGGCATTGATCAATATGATCGGATGGTTTTCACAACAGACGGTTCCTTTTCTTCCTTTTATGAGCAGGGAATCATTGATCATATGATCCGCATTGCCATAGATAAAGGAGTGCCGGTAATTGATGCGTATAATATGGCAACCATTAATGTGGCCCGTCATTATGGAATTGATTATTTACATGGCTCCATTGCGACAGGAAGGGTTGCCAACATCAACTTCCTGTCAGATGAAAATGAACCAACTCCACTATCTGTTATTGCCAAAGGAGAATGGGTGAAGAGAGACGGTGAAAACCTGCATGCCTATAAGCCTGTGGCATGGGAAGAATTCGGCTTTGAACCGCTGGCTATTGATTGGGAGCTGACAAGTGATGATATGCAATTCTCCATGCCTTTCGGGATAAAGCTTGAGAATGCTGTAATTACGAAGCCATACTCCATCACAATTGACGTATCTTCCGAAGAGCTGGAGAAAGACCATGATGAATGTTTCTTCATGCTTGTTGACCGGAATGGACAATGGCGAATAAATACCATACTTAAAGGCTTCTCCCAAAGCCTGGATGGAATGGCAAGTTCATTTTCCAATACCGGTGACATCATTTTAATCGGCAAAAGCAAACAGGAAATGCTGAATGCTTTTAACAGGCTGAAAGAAATTGGCGGAGGCATTGTCATATCTGAAGGGGGAAGGATTGTCCAGGAGATGGAGCTCCGCCTAAAAGGTGTCATGTCCCATAAAAATGTGGAGGAATTAATGCAGGAAGAAAAACAGCTTGTGCATTATTTGCGTGATCAAGGCTACAGACATGAAGATCCAATGTACACGCTGCTCTTTTTCTCTTCAACCCATCTGCCTTATATCAGAATTACCCAGCAGGGAATGTATGATGTCATGAATAAAACGGTACTCTTTCCAACGATAATGCGTTAAAATATGAAAGAGGTGTAATAGAATAGAGATTAAAACTGCTCAAGGGAGCTAACATAGAATCCGCATCAAAAGCAAAAATCACACGGGGTGGAAAATGTTAAAAAGATGGATAGCTGTATCAGCAGCAGCAATGCTTCTCGTTTCTGGATGCAGTAAAGAAAAAGCAGAGGAGCCGGCAAAGCAGGAGACGGAAAAAGCGGAAGAAGCCACAAAAGGTGTCAGCTCTGAAAAAGAACTTCCATTTCAATATCCGCTCACAGGCTTCGGGTCGGAAACAGAGGTGGATGGAAGGGCTGTGGCGGTGATGATCAATAATCATCCGAAAGCCCGTCCGCAATCAGGGCTTAACCAGGCTGATGTCGTCTATGAAATGCTGGCAGAAGGGGACGTGACCCGTTTTCTTGCTATTTTTCAAAGTGAGCGGCCCGAAATGATAGGGCCTGTCAGAAGTTCCAGGGATTATTATATTGAGCTGGCCAAAGGCTATGACAGCCTTTACATTGCCCACGGCTACAGCCCGGAGGCTAAAGAGCTGCTGGATCAGGGGTATGTTGATAACCTGAACGGAATGCAGTATGACGGTACATTGTTTAAAAGGGAAAGCTTTAGACAGGCTCCGCATAATTCCTATATTTCTTTTGACAATGTGCTGAAAGGAGCAAAAGAAAAAAATTATGCGATGGAAGATGAGCCGAAATCTCTTGATTTTCTTTCGAAGGAAGAAATTAAGGCAATTCAGGGAGAGAAAGTTGACTCTGCCATGATCTCCTACTTGGACAATGAATTATTCAATGTCATCTATGAATATGATGCAGGACTTGAGAAGTATAAAAGATATTCCAATGGAGAGCTTACAGCTGACTACAAATCCGGGGAACCTGCATTACTTGATAACATTTTCATCGCAGAAGCAGACCATCAAGTGGTTGACAGCGCAGGCCGCCGTGATATTAACTTAACTTCTGGGGGAAAAGGATATCTCCTTCAAAAAGGAAAAGTGACAGAGGTGCAGTGGGAAAATATTGACGGGCGAATTCTTCCTGTCTTGAACGGCCAGCAGGCTGGCCTGGTTCCGGGGAAAACATGGATCAATATCGTTCCATCAAACCCGGGCCTGGAGCAAACGGTTTCCTTTGAAGCTAAACAATAATGATTGAAAATACTATTTAAACAAAGGGGTATGCAAATATATGCAAATTGATAAGCTAAGAGGCAAAGAACTGGATCAGTTATTTAAGTCTGTTCTATCTTTAAAAGACCTGGAAGAGTGCTACCGATTCTTTGACGACTTATGTACAGTGAATGAAATACAATCCCTGGCACAGCGCCTGGAAGTGGCACGCATGCTTCGTGAAGGAAAAACCTATCATAAAATTGAAACAGATACAGGCGCCAGCACGGCAACCATTTCACGTGTAAAACGCTGCCTCAACTATGGAAATGATGCCTATGAAATGGCATTGGAAAGAATCAAAGAAGAAGAAGCTGAAAAGGCGTAAATATTCGTTTTGCTTAAACCGATGGGGCTGGATCCCGCGGTTTTTTTCTTTGGCTTCTATTAATTTTTTCCACCCAATCCAACATCCTTCTTTTATTTTATCTAGCTTCAGCGCCTAGCCCCTCGAGGTCGCTTCAGGCCAATGGATGAAGTAAAAAAACGACTTCATTCACTGGCCTTCCGACGTACAGGATGTACTAGTGCCGACGTTGCCACAGGACGTGGCGTTTTTAGTCGGCCAGCGCTTGTTGGACTTGCACAGGACGTACTGACGTCAACGTTCGCCACAGGACATGGCGGCTTTTAGTTGACGTTCATCCCTTCAAAAAGACGCTTCAGCTTTTATTTTTTATTCCCAATCTTAAATGATATAATGATGAAATGGAATGATAGAATGGAGGCAATTTTGCATGTATGATGTTCGCGAATGGAGCCACGTATTCAAGCTCGATCCGGATAAAAATATATCAGATGAAGACCTGGAGAAAATTTGCGAGTCAGGGACCGATGCGATTATTGTGGGCGGAACAGACGGGGTCACATTGGAGAAAGTGCTGGATTTAATGGCACGCATCCGCAGATACACGGTTCCATGTGTGCTGGAGGTTTCGTCCATTGATTCAGTTACACCGGGCTTTGACCTGTATTTTATCCCGACAGTCCTTAACAGCCGGGATGTAAAGTGGGTTACAGGCCTTCATCAGGAAGCTGTAAAAGAATATGGGGATATTATGAATTGGGAAGAAATCCTTGTTCAGGGCTATTGCATTCTGAATGAAGAATGTAAAGCCGCGCAAGTCACCAATTCACGTACAGATCTATCTCTTGATGAGGTAAGGGCATATGCAATGATGGCCGAGAAAATGTTCCGCCTGCCCATCTTCTATCTCGAATACAGCGGAAAGTACGGAGATCCAGAAGTGGTCGCAGAGGTAAAAAATACTCTTGAAGAAACCGTATTATTCTACGGAGGCGGCATCCTGAATGCAGGACAGGCAAAAGAAATGGCTGAGCATGCGGACGTCATTGTGGTCGGAAATGTTATTTATGATGATCTGCAGGGTGCATTGGCCACAGTCGAAGCCGCTCGTGCTTAATACAGGTTGCTGATGATCAGCAAACAAGATAAAATAGATTATAAGAACATATGTTTCTATGGTGGTGAAGAGAAGGAATGCAATTTTTAACAGATAAATTATTGAACGGACTAAACCCGCAGCAGCAAAATGCGGTAAAAGCAACTGATGGACCACTGCTTATAATGGCAGGGGCGGGAAGCGGAAAGACAAGAGTTCTTACGCACAGAATTGCTTACTTAATGGTAGAAAAGGGTGTGAACCCCTACAATATTCTGGCAATCACTTTTACAAACAAAGCAGCCCGTGAAATGCGTGACCGTATCCATAATATGATGGGCGGAGCAGCAGACGATATCTGGATTTCAACGTTCCACTCGATGTGTGTGCGTATCTTAAGAAGAGATATTGACCGGATTGGCTATAACCGCAATTTCACGATACTTGATTCAACGGACCAGCAATCCGTTATTAAATCGATCCTAAAGGATAAAAACCTGGATCCCAAGAAATTTGATCCCCGTGCAATTTTGGGATCGATCAGCTCGGCAAAAAATGAATTGATCACTCCAGAAGAGTATGCGAAAACAGCTGGAGATTATATTCAGCAGGTTGCCAGTGATGTATATACAGAATACCAAAAGAGATTAAGACGTAATCAGGCGCTTGATTTCGATGATCTAATTATGATCACGATCCAGCTGTTCCAGCGGGTTCCGGAAGTACTGGAATATTATCAGAGAAAATTCCAATACATTCATGTGGATGAGTATCAGGATACAAACAGAGCCCAGTATATGCTTGTAAAGCTAATGGCAAGCCGATTTAAGAATCTTTGTGTAGTCGGTGACTCGGACCAGTCCATTTATAAATGGCGCGGTGCGGACATTGCCAACATTCTTTCCTTTGAGAAGGATTATCCTAATGCGCAAACCATCATGCTTGAACAAAATTACCGTTCAACAAAAAGGATCCTGCTGGCTGCGAACGAAGTCATCAGCAAGAACCTGAACAGAAAGCCGAAAAACCTCTGGACCGAAAATGCAGAAGGCAATAAGATCTTCTACTATCGTGCCGACAGCGAACAGGGAGAAGCTCAGTTTGTTGCAGGTAAAATCAAGGAATACATCAGCACCGGCAAGCGAAGCGCTTCGGATATCGCGATCTTGTACCGCACCAATGCACAGTCCCGTGTAATGGAGGAAGTGCTGTTAAAGTCGAACATAGAATATTCCATTGTCGGCGGCATCAAGTTCTACGACCGCAAAGAAATCAAGGACATCCTTGCTTATCTGCGCCTTATTGCCAACCCGGATGATGATATCAGCCTTCAGCGTGTGATTAATGTACCGAAGCGCGGAATCGGCTCCGGTTCGGTTGATAAAATCTCCAACTTTGCACAGCTTCATGAAATGAGTATGTTTGAAGCACTTGAATCTATTGAACTGATTGGCTTGAGCCCGAAAATTACAAAAGGGGCAGTTGAATTCAGGGATTTGGTTAAAAACTATACACAAATGCAGGAATACCTATCTGTGACAGAACTTGTGGAAGGGATTTTGGAAAAATCAGGATACCGCGATATGCTGATTGCCGAGAAGTCCATTGAAGCCCAGAGCCGTCTGGAAAACATTGATGAATTCCTGTCTGTTACAAAAAACTTTGAAGAAGCCAGCGAAGACAAATCGCTTATCGCATTTTTGACTGATTTGGCTCTTGTAGCTGACATTGATAAATTGGATGATGATGGTGAAAAAGCAGAATCTGTTGTTCTTATGACACTTCACTCAGCAAAAGGGCTTGAATTCCCTGTTGTCTTTTTACTGGGTCTTGAGGAAGGTGTATTCCCGCACAGCCGTTCTTTAATGGAAGAGTCTGAAATGGAAGAGGAGCGGCGCCTTGCTTATGTGGGAATCACCAGGGCAGAAGAGGAGCTTTTCATTACGAATGCTCAAATGCGTACTTTATTTGGACGCACGAACATGAATCCGCCATCCAGGTTTATTAAAGAAATACCTGCTGATTTGCTGGATGGCCTTGAGCCTGCTAAAAAGCCGTCTCCATTTGGATCATCATCATTTGGCTCTCCGTCTGCTTCAAGAGGAGCACAGCCTCAGCGGAAAGCAGTGATTCGTCCATCTGCATCGAACACAGGCGGAGACGATATTGCCTGGAAAGTCGGCGACAAAGCCCAGCACGGAAAATGGGGAACAGGTACTGTTGTCAGTGTGAAAGGATCCGGCGAAGGAACAGAGCTGGATATTGCGTTCCCGAAACCAGTTGGCATTAAGCGTCTGCTGGCCAAATTTGCACCGATTACAAAGGCGTAACCCCGCTGCATTTTCATTGGATTATAGAAAGGGTTGAATGTATGGACCTTCAATTGGCAGAAAAAAAGGTGAAAGATCTGCACAACCTTTTGAATCAGTACAATTATGAGTATTATGTTCTTGATCAGCCGTCTGTTCCAGATGCTGAATACGATAGGCTGATGAGGGAACTGATTGAGCTTGAAGAACAATTCCCTGAACTGAAAACAGAGGATTCTCCCACACAGAGGGTTGGAGGGGAAATTCTTGATATGTTTGAAAAAGTGGAGCATCAGTCGCAGATGCTCAGTTTGGGAAATGCTTTCAACGAACAGGATTTAAGAGACTTTGACCACCGTGTCCGCCAGGGTGCCGGAGAAAATGTTTCTTATGTATGTGAATTGAAAATTGATGGGCTGGCTGTCTCCCTCCGCTATGAGGATGGATTATTTATTCTCGGTGCCACGCGCGGTGACGGCTCCATTGGTGAAAATATTACTGCTAATCTAAAGACTATCCGTTCGATACCTCTCCGGCTGAAAGAGAACGTCACGATGGAAGTCCGCGGTGAGGCCTTCATGCCAAGACGTTCTTTTGAGAAATTGAATAAAGCAAAAGAAGAGAATGGGGAGGAGCCGTTTGCTAATCCAAGGAATGCTGCAGCAGGTTCCTTAAGGCAGCTGGATCCGCGCCTTGCAGCAAAGCGCAATCTCGATATTTTTGTCTATGGCATTGCAAATGCGGGGAATACAGGAATTGTATCCCACAGTGAAGGTCTGGATTTTCTGGATAGCCTCGGATTTAAAACAAATAAAGAACGCAAAAGATGTGAAAGCATTGAGGAAGTAATTGAATATGTACAGGGATGGACCGACAAACGTCCTGATCTGTCTTATGACATTGATGGTATTGTAATCAAAGTCGATTCACTGGAGGAGCAGGAGCAGCTGGGCGCTACGGCGAAAAGTCCACGCTGGGCCATAGCTTATAAATTCCCTGCAGAAGAGGTTGTTACTACACTCAGGGATATTGAATTAAGTGTGGGGCGAACCGGCGTAGTTACGCCAACTGCGCTACTGGAGCCTGTCCGTGTTGCCGGGACGACTGTCCAGAGGGCTTCACTTCACAACGAAGATTTGATCCGCGAAAAAGATATTAAGATTGGCGATCAGGTGGTTGTGAAAAAAGCGGGCGATATTATTCCCGAAGTTGTGAATGTACTGGCAGACAGGAGAACAGGTGAGGAGCAGGATTTTAATATGCCGACACATTGTCCTGAATGTGAGAGCGAACTGGTCCGTCTTGATGGTGAAGTGGCTTTGCGCTGCATCAATCCAAAGTGCCCGGCACAAATCAGAGAAGGCCTTATTCATTTTGTTTCCCGTAACGCCATGAACATTGATGGCCTGGGTGAAAAGGTGATCAGCCAATTATTTGCCGAAAATCTGATTAAAGATGTGGCAGATATCTACAAATTAACGTATGAACAGCTTATCCAGCTCGAACGGATGGGTGAAAAGTCAGTAAACAATCTTCTTCAGGCGATTCAAAACTCCAAAGGGAATTCTCTTGAAAAGTTGTTATTCGGCCTGGGAATCCGCCATGTGGGAGCGAAGGCAGCCAAAACGCTTGCCCAGGAGTTTAGCCATATGGAGGCACTTGAAAAAGCATCCCGGGACGATTTAACAGCAATAAATGAAATTGGTGAAAAAATGGCGGACTCCATTGTTTCCTTCTTTGAACAAGAGGAAGCTCATGAACTGATTGCCGAGCTGAAAGCAGCCGGAGTCAACATGGCTTATAATGGGCCAAAGCCAGTTTCTGCCGAAAGCTCAGATAGCTTTTTTGCAGGGAAAACCGTTGTTCTGACAGGAAAGCTTGAAATCATGAGCCGAAATGAAGCAAAAGACAAAATAGAAGCGCTTGGCGGCAAAGTATCCGGAAGCGTCAGCAAGAAAACTGATGTTGTAATCGCCGGAGAAGAAGCCGGATCTAAACTGACGAAGGCCCAGGAGCTGGGTGTAGAGGTTTGGAACGAGGAGAGACTGGTTGAAGAATTAAAAAAGTAAGAGGGTGTAAGCTCCGTGAAAAAACTCATGATGCTTGCTTTATCCCTGACCCTTCTGCTTGCAGGCTGTGCGCCTAATTTTAATAAGCAGGAGGAAGTCGTTCAGGAAGACAAGAACGAAAAGGATAAGGCGATCATTCCGAACTATAAAATTTCAGACAAGTATTATCGAACGCTGCTGCCATTTAAACCAAGTGAGTCCAGAGGTCTTGTGGTCAATAATATAAGCACTAAATATGACATTAATGAATTTGAGACCGGGCTAATGAGAATTGCTCAAAATACGTTTGACACGGAAAAATATTTTTTCCAGGATGGCCAGTATCTAAAAAGGGAAACTGTCCAAGCCTGGCTAAACCGCAAGTTCACGGAAGCTCAGCTGAAGGAACGCAAAATGAAAGCTGAAGATAACATCGGCCTAAATCCCATGATTACAGATGGCGGAGATATTGATAAAAATAATGAAAAAAGCCCAATATATCTAGCTCATATACTTGAACATAACTATCTCGTAAGGAATGATGATGGAAAAGGGAGGCTCGAAGGTGTTGTGATAGGTCTTGCCATGAACTCTGTTCATTATTATCAGAAAGAACAATATGGCGCGACTTTTGAAACCGAAATTAAACGGGATGTTCTTGAACGGGAAGGCAAAAAGATGGCTGAAGAAGTCCTTCAGAGAGTAAGGCAAATCAAAGGCCTGAAGGATGTGCCGGTAACCATTGCTTTGTTTGAACAGCAATCAAGAACTTCGGTTGTGCCGGGAAGCTTTTTTGCATATGCTAAGGCAGACAAAGGAAGCAATAAGCTAGGCGGATGGGAAGAGATCAGCGAGAAATATGTCCTGTTCCCTTCAAGCTCAGCTGAAAAAAATCATCGTGATGATTTAACCGCTTTTCTTAACTTTAAACAGGATGTGGAAACATACTTCCCTAACTTCAATGGAGTTATCGGGAAAGCTTTCTATGCCCAGGATCAATTGCAGGAAATCAACATTGATATCCCAATCCAATTCTATGGGAAAGCAGAAGGTATTGGATTTACCCAATATGTAACAGGTCTTGTTGTCAAACACTTCCCTGAATACATCTCAGTCCAGGTAAACATCTCATCAGTCAATGGCCCGGAGGCTCTTGTAGTCCGGAAAGCAGACCAAAGCGAGCCTTTTGTCCATATTTATCATTAGAACAAGGTACCCAGAAGTGCATGAGAAGCACCTTCTGGGTTTTTTGTTTTGAGAGCGATGGCTTTGTTGTGATGAAAAATATGTATTATGCCCAATACAGTACTAAAAAAAATATATAACAGTTTTATCCAACCCTGCCCAATAGGGCTTCAACTCCTTATCCTTCTAAGTGAAACCGCAACTCTGCCCTTTGGATGTTAATATATAACATCTAGGGAGAATGTTTGAAGATAATGATATTTTCGTGTTAATATAGTCTTTGGATGAAAACGTTTTAAGAGAATAGCAAACCTTGTTCCAGCATGTATAGAGCAGGGCGCTGGTATCTGACGTTTGATATTTGGACACTCAGGAGGCGGTAAAAATGGTACAACCTTATAAGCATGAGCCATTCACGAATTTTAAAGAAGAAGAACATCGTGAAGCATATTTAAAGGGTTTACAAACTGTAGAAAGCTATTTGGGCCAGGATTATGATCTATTAATTGGCGGAGAGCGCATTTCTACTGAAGATAAAATTGTATCAATCAATCCTTCTAATAAAGAAGAAGTAGTGGGCCGTGTTTCAAAGGCAAACCGCGAGCT
>NZ_MRTQ01000041.1 GCF_001956215.1 Paenibacillus sp. FSL R5-0490
CACCATTAATAACCTTATGCGGGTGTAGTTTAGTGGTAAAACCTCAGCCTTCCAAGCTGATGATGAGGGTTCGATTCCCTTCACCCGCTCCAAAATGGGCCTATAGCTCAGCTGGTTAGAGCGCACGCCTGATAAGCGTGAGGTCGATGGTTCGAGTCCATTTAGGCCCACCATTTTATATTATTGTTCCGCAGTAGCTCAGTGGTAGAGCATTCGGCTGTTAACCGAACGGTCGTAGGTTCGAATCCTACCTGCGGAGCCATATATGGGGAAGTACTCAAGTGGCTGAAGAGGCGCCCCTGCTAAGGGTGTAGGTCGGGTAACCGGCGCGAGGGTTCAAATCCCTCCTTCTCCGCCATATTGGCCCCTTGGTCAAGCGGTTAAGACACCGCCCTTTCACGGCGGTAACACGGGTTCGAATCCCGTAGGGGTCATACAAAAAAGCTGTCAACAATTTGTTGGCAGCTTTTTTGTTGTCTTTGTGCAGATCACTTTTGCGTTCCGTCCGCTCCTATTTAATCAAATTTCTCTTCTTCCCTGCTTAATTTATTGCCTGGATTATTCAAATCGATTTCAGAAGATATTCCCGTATAAGGGCCCCTAAACATATCACCAGTGGCCATAATCTTTCCATCTGGTGCTTCAAATAGCGGAATTCTTATTTCCTTTTTGGAAGCCTCATTCAATAATAACTCTTCTTCTTTATTGCTCAAAATATTATTCTCCTTTCATTTTTTGCTTGCATACTTTGTTTTATTTTGTCTAAGTTTACCGGAGATTATGTCGAAGGCTGTTAAAATGGGCAAAATGCTATCGGATATTAGCGGAATATGAATGTTGTTGTCATAAAATTAAAAAAACTTTTACAAGGACTTTTCCCAGATGCAGCGAATATAACAGGAAAGTCAAAAGAATCGAGACTGGGTGGGGAGAAGGATGGTAGTGGATACTTTGTTTCCAACCGATTATCAGCTGCATTTGTTCCATGAAGGGACGCTTTATGAGAGTCACCAGTTATTTGGTGCACATGTAGTTTCAAACGGAGGAGCAGTGATTACCCGTTTTTGTGTATGGGCACCGAATGCTGAAATTATCAGATTAGTCGGTGATTTCAATGATTGGAATGGAGAAGGCTATACCTTACATAGAGTGAATAAGGAAGGTGTCTGGATTATTCAGCTGGATGGAAACATGGAAGGTGCCTTGTATAAGTATGAAATTACTACAAAGAAAGGAGATATGCTTTTAAAGGCTGATCCTTATAGTTTTTTTTCAGAAGTAAGGCCGAATACAGCTTCTAAAGTATATTCGCTGGATGGATATCAGTGGAATGACAGCAAATGGATGCAAAAAAAAGAAAAGAAGCCTATTTTTACAGAGCCTGCGGTCATTTATGAGGTCCATCTTGGTTCGTGGAAGCAAAAAGAATCGGGCAGTCCCTATACGTACCGGGAGCTTGCAGGGGAATTAATACCTTATGTGGTGGAGCATGGGTTTACTCATATAGAATTGCTTCCTCTAATTGAGCATCCGCTCGACGCTTCCTGGGGCTATCAGGGAACAGGTTATTACTCGGTTACCAGCCGTTATGGCAGTCCTCATGATTTTATGTATTTTGTTGATCAATGCCACCAGCATGGTGTTGGGGTGATTCTGGACTGGGTGCCGGGGCACTTCTGTAAAGATGCCCATGGCCTTTATCAGTTTGATGGTTCGTATTTGTATGAGTATGAAACAGAAGGTGACAGAGAGAACCGGGTATGGGGAACCGCCAATTTTGATCTCGGCAAAAATGAAGTGCAGAGTTTTCTTATTTCCAACGCTGTTTTTTGGATGGAGAAATACCATATTGACGGCTTCAGGGTTGATGCAGTTGCTAATATTATTTATTGGCCGAACCGGGATGGGAAAACAGAAAATCCGTTTGGTACCGGTTTTCTGCAAAATCTCAATAAAGTGGTTTCACAATATGATTCTTCCTTTCTCATGATGGCAGAGGATTCAACAGACTGGCCGCAAGTGACTGCACCAGTTCATTATGGGGGGCTGGGTTTTCATTACAAGTGGAATATGGGCTGGATGAATGACGTCCTTACATATATGGAAACAGAGCCCGAGAGGCGATCTGGTGTCCATGGGAAAATGACATTTTCACTTTTATATGCTTTTACAGAGAACTTCATACTGCCTTTTTCACATGATGAAGTTGTCCATGGAAAAAAATCGCTGCTGGATAAAATGCCGGGCGATTATTGGCAAAAGTTTGCCCAATACAGGCTCCTTTTAGGCTATATGATTGTCCATCCAGGCAAGAAGCTTCTTTTCATGGGGAGTGAACTAGGGCAGTTTTCCGAATGGAAAGACAAAGATCAGCTTGATTGGCATCTGCTTGATTACGAGATGCATAAAAAAGCAAATGATTATGTGAAAGAATTAATAAAGGTTTATAAACGTTCCAAGCCTCTTTTTGAACTTGATCACCTTCAGGATGGCTTTGAATGGATTGATTGTCATAATTCGCACCAATCCATCTTTTCTTTTATCAGGAAAGGCTCCAAAGAGGATGATTATCTCGTGATTGTCTGCAATTTTACACCGGCTATATATCCAAAATATCGTATAGGCGTACCAGATATGGGATCTTACCGGGAAATACTTAACAGTGACAATGATAGCTTTGGAGGATCAGATTGCATAAACAAGAGGGTCATTAAGAGTGAGGAAAAAGAGTTTCATGGCAAGCCGTTCAGTTTGGAAATGTCTATTCCGCCATTTGGCATTTCAATATTACGCCCTGTAAAACATCGGAAGGAGAGGAAGGAAAATGGGAAAGAAAAAGTGCGTCGCAATGCTATTAGCAGGAGGGAAAGGGAGCAGGCTTAGTTCTCTGACAAAAAGCCTGGCGAAACCTGCAGTTCCTTTTGGTGGAAAGTATAGGATCATTGATTTTACATTGAGCAATTGCACCAATTCCGGAATTGATACAGTCGGTGTTTTGACACAATACCAGCCGCTGGTTCTGAATTCGTATATTGGCATAGGCAGCGCATGGGATCTTGATAGAAAGAACGGCGGTGTGACAGTGCTGCCCCCTTACAGCGAATCATCGGAAGTCAAATGGTATACAGGAACAGCCAGTGCCATTTATCAGAACCTCAATTATCTAAAGCAATATGATCCAGAATATGTCCTGATCTTATCCGGTGATCATATTTATAAAATGAATTATGAGCTGATGCTTAAATATCATATTGAAAAAGGCTCGGATGCCACTATTTCAGTAATTGAAGTGCCTTGGCCGGAGGCAAGCAGATTTGGCATCATGAACACGGATGGTGAGATGCGGGTCGCAGAATTTGAGGAAAAACCAGCATATCCAAAAAATAATCTGGCTTCCATGGGAATATATATTTTTAATTGGTCTGTTTTAAAGGAATATCTGGAAATGGATGACCGCAACCCGGAATCTAGCCATGACTTTGGGAAGGATATCATTCCATTAATGCTTGATGAAAATAAAAAGCTGTTCGCATACCCGTTTAATGGCTACTGGAAGGACGTTGGTACAGTTAAAAGCCTGTGGGAAGCAAATATGGATTTACTGGATGATGAGTGCGAGCTGAATCTTTTTGATCATGATTGGCGGATTTATTCGGTGAATCCGAATCACCCTCCCCAGTATATTTCAACTCAGGCGGAAGTTGCAGAGTCTTTGATAAATGAAGGCTGTACGGTTGAGGGCGAAGTGGAAAAGTCAGTGCTTTTTCAAGGGGTTCAGGTTGGGAAGAATACGGTGATCCGTGAATCGGTCATTATGCCTGATGCTGTGATTGGCGAAAATGTTTATATTGAAAAGGCGATTGTGCCAAGCGGAATGAACATACCTGATGGCGTTGTGATTAGTGCTTCCGAAGAAGATGACGAAATTATTCTGATAACACAGGAAATGATACAGGGTATTTGTTCTTAATTTACAGCTGGATGCCTAAACGGCTCCTGGCCAATAAAACGGGAGGGAATGTCATGAAGAAGAGAATGCTTGGTGTAATAGACGCAACAACCTACCATGAAGGTTTAGAGGAATTGACAGTACACAGGTCGCTCGCAGCTGTTCCGTTTGCAGGCCGCTACAGGCTGATCGATTTTGTTCTCTCCAATATGGTCAACTCGGATATTGAGAGTGTTGCCATATTTCCGAAGTATCAATATCGCTCTTTAATGGATCATCTTGGTTCAGGCAAAAACTGGGACCTAAACAGAAAAAGGGATGGGCTATTCTTTTTTCCGTCTCCTTTGCTGGATAGTCCAAGTAAAGGGATCGGATCTTTCAATCACTTTGCTGCCAATTTGGATTATTTTTATCGCAGCAAGCAGGAGTATGCCTTGATCTCGAACTGTTTCACCGTTTTTAATATGGATTTCAGGCCTGTTCTGGATAGACATATTATGACGGGGTGTGATATTACAGTTGTTCGCCAGGATGGACGGTCCCTGGAAATGTACCTTGTAAAAACCTCGATGCTTATTAGTTTAATAGAAAATAGAAACGAAACAGGATACACGTGCATGAGTGATGTTGTTACAGATATCCACCATTCGTACACGATATGCAATTATGAATATACCGGCTTGGCTGTTATGATTGATTCCATTGAAAATTACTTTGCTGCCAGCATGGGGCTATTGGAACCGGAGGCATGGAATAATATTTTTCTGCGCAGCCAGCCCATTTATACAAAAGTAAAAGATGAACCGCCAACCCGATATGTAAAAGGTGCGAGCGCAAAGAATTCAATGATTGCAAATGGCTGCATGATTGAAGGAACAGTCGAGAACAGCATTATCTCCCGCGGGGTCAAAATTGGCAAGGGCTCAGTCGTGAAAAATTGTATAATCATGCAAAAAACCCAAATTGGAGAGAACTGTGTTTTAGACTCTGTTATTTTAGATAAAGATGTTAAGGTAGAATCCGGTGCCAGAATTGAGGGAAGAAGTGAAATGCCTCTGGTAATTCGCAAGGGTACCGTACAAGGAGCGCTGATGAACTCGTGAAAGTATTGTTTGCTGTTTCTGAATGTGTTCCATTCGTCAAATCCGGAGGTCTTGCAGACGTAGCCGGTTCTCTTCCGAAAGAGCTTGCCAAACAGGGGACTGACGTACGGGTGATTCTTCCCAAGTATGGTTCCATATCAGATGATTTTAAAAAGAAAATGTCAAAAAAGTGCGAGTTTACAGTTCAGGTAGGCTGGAGAAACCAGTATTGCGGAATTGAAGAACTTGAGCACCAGGGAATCATATTCTATTTTGTGGATAATGAATATTACTTTAACCGTGAAAAATTATACGGCTATTTTGATGATGGAGAGAGGTTTGCCTATTTTAACCGGGCCGTGCTGGATGCTCTTCAGCATATAGATTACTGTCCAGATGTTATTCACAGCCATGATTGGCATACCGGGATGATTCCTTTTCTCCTCAGGGTTGAGTATCGTGCGAAAAAGGGGTATGAATTCATTCGGACAGTCTTCACCATTCATAACCTTCAATTTCAGGGGATTATGCCAGGGACTGCTTTAGGGGATCTATTAGGGCTTGACTATAGCCATTTCCATCCGGATAAGCTTGAATTCTTCGGAAACATCAATTTCATGAAGGGCGGACTTGTCGCTGCTGATAAAATTACCACAGTCAGTCCTACGTATAAAGATGAAATTCAAACGGAGTATTACGGTGAGAAGCTGCATGATTTGCTGAAACGCAGAGCTTGTGACCTGGAAGGAATCTTAAATGGGATTGATGATGAATTTTATAATCCTGAAAAGGATCCATATATAAAAGAGAACTATGCCGCTGAAAAGCTGCAGATTAAAAAAGAGAATAAAGTTCATCTTCAGAAAAAATTCGGCTTGCCGGTGAAGGAAAAGGTTCCTTTGATAGCCATGGTTACGAGGCTGACAAAGCAAAAGGGCCTGGACCTTGTAAAATGTGTGTTCCATGAGCTTATGCAGGGTGATGTTCAAGTCCTGATTCTAGGGACTGGAGACCCTGAGTTTGAGCAATTTTTCAGGGAGATGGAAGCGGGCTACCCGGATAAATGCAAAGCATATATTGGGTTTGATGAAGGGCTTGCACATGAATTCTATGCAGGGTCCGATTTATTCTTAATGCCTTCACAATTTGAGCCCTGCGGGTTAGGGCAGATGATTGCGATGAGATATGGCTCCATTCCCATCGTCAGGGAAACAGGCGGTTTAAATGATACCGTCCATTCTTACAATGAATACACAGGAGAAGGAAACGGTTTTTCCTTCAGCCACTTTAATGCCCATGACATGCTGTACACCATTCGAAGAGCAATAAGCTTTTACAGTGACAGCAAATTATGGGAGCAGATTATGAAAAATGCGATGGGTATGGATAACAGCTGGGCACAATCTGCTTTCAAATACAATCAGCTATATGCAGGCCTTGTTTCAAGGAGTGAAAGCCATGTTTTCTGATCGCGATGAGTTCAAAGAGGAATTCCTGAAGAAACTGGAGATGACCTGTGGAAAAAGCTTTGGCGAAAGCACAGAAAGAGATCATTACTTCACTCTCGGAAATATGATCAGGGAACATGTGAGCACAGAGTGGATTAATACAAATGAACGATACCGCATCGACCGTGAAAAGCAGGTATATTACTTATCCATCGAGTTTTTATTGGGCCGCCTGCTTCATCATAATCTGATAAACCTGGGAATTGAGCAGGTTGTAAAAGAAGGCCTGGCAGATCTGGGCATTGACCTCAACCGCCTTGAAGAAATCGAAGCAGATGCAGGGCTTGGAAACGGGGGACTGGGACGTCTGGCTGCCTGCTTTATGGACTCGCTGGCATCCTTAAACCTTCCCGGCCATGGCTGTGGAATTCGCTATAAGCATGGCCTATTTGAGCAGAAAATTGTGGATGGCTATCAGGTGGAGCTTCCGGAGCAGTGGCTGCGGAACGGCCATGTATGGGAAGTCCGAAAAGCCGATCTGGCCATTGAAGTTCCTTTTTGGGGAAAAGTCGAAACGGCAGAGGACAACGGAAGGCTTGTGTTTCGCCATGTAAATGCGGAAACCATTTCGGCTGTTCCCTACGATATGCCTGTCGCCGGCTATCAAACAGATACGATTAACACTCTCAGGCTTTGGAATGCTGAACCGTCTCCTTATCCTGTAAATCATGATATTTTAAAATATAAGCGGGAAACCGAATCTGTTTCCGAGTTTCTATATCCTGATGATACCCATGATGAGGGGAAGATCCTGAGGCTGAAGCAGCAATACTTTCTTGTTTCGGCCAGTATCCGTTCCATTGTCCGTTCCTATCGAAAGCAGCATACCAGTTTAAGAGATTTCCATGAATATGTGAGCATTCATATTAATGATACACATCCGGTTCTTGCCATTCCTGAACTTATGAGAATCCTGCTGGATGAAGAGGGAATGGGCTGGGAGGAAGCCTGGGATATTACGGTCCGGACGATTGCCTATACGAATCATACAACTCTTTCAGAGGCATTGGAGAAATGGCCTGTCCGCATTTTCCAGCCTTTGCTGCCGCGGATTTTTATGATAGTGAATGAAATCAATGAGCGCTTTTGCCGCGATCTTTGGGACAGATATCCGGGTGACTGGAAGCGGATTGAGGATATGGCAATTATCGCACATGACCAGGTTAAGATGGCACATCTTGCCCTTGTTGGCAGCTCCAGCGTAAATGGTGTTGCCGCCCTTCATACAGAAATCTTAAAGAAGCGGGAAATGAATCAGTTTTATGAAATTTTTCCTGAGAAATTTAATAATAAAACCAATGGGATTACACACAGAAGATGGCTTTTGAAAGCCAATCCGCTTTTGTCTGGTCTTATAAATGAGAGCATTGGGGCAGGCTGGATTCGGGAACCGGAAAAGCTCCGCGAGCTGGCAGATTTTAAGAATGATAGAGTTTTCCTTGGGCAGCTGCATCAGATTAAGCAATTGAACAAGGAAAGATTGGCAAAGCGCATTCAGGAGCAGCAGGGCATTAAGATTGATACGTCTTCGATTTTTGACATTCAGGTTAAGCGTCTGCATGCTTATAAACGCCAGCTGCTAAATATTCTTCATGTTATGCATTTATATAACAGGCTGAAGGAAGATTCCAATTTCCGCATGCATCCGCGGACTTTTATTTTTGGAGCAAAAGCTTCCCCTGGCTATTACTATGCAAAGAAAATCATCAAATTAATTAATACCGTTGCTGAAAAGGTAAACAGCGATCCGCAGACAAGAGATGTTCTAAAGGTTATCTTTCTTGAAAATTACCGGGTTTCTCTGGCGGAGGAAATTTTCCCCGCTGCAGATATCAGCGAGCAGATTTCTACAGCAAGCAAGGAAGCATCAGGTACAGGGAATATGAAATTCATGATGAATGGAGCTTTGACAGTTGGTACACTGGATGGAGCCAATATTGAGATAAAAGAAAAAGCAGGAGATAACAATATTTTCATCTTTGGCCTGACGGCAGATGAGGTGCTCAGCTATTACCAGAATGGCGGATATAATTCCAGGGAGTATTACCATCATGATAAGCGAATCCGCCAGGTCACCGACCAGCTTGTGAATGGATTTTTCCCGGATGCAGATGATGAGTTCGAGCCCATTTTTGATTCATTGCTGATGGAAAATGACCAGTACTTTGTATTGCGGGATTTTGCTTCGTATGTCAATATCCAGAAAGAAGCCGGAAAGGCATATGAGGATCGGAATCATTGGCTGAAAATGAGCTTAATGAACATTGCCGGTTCAGGCTATTTTTCAAGCGACCGCACAATCAGCGAATATGCACGCGAAATATGGAAAATCAAGCCCGCTGGCGTTGAGATGATGAATAAGTAGTAAGAAAAACAGCCCTTCTTGTGAGAAGAGGCTGTTTTTGGTGATTAATGTTGACTGCGCTTAACCGGCATGGTACAGCAGCGGAAGGCACCTCCGGATTTAATAATTTCAGTAATGTCTACCTCAATGACTTCATAGCCCCTGGACCTGAGCTCTTTATTGACATTCTTATTAATGGGAAGACTGAAGATTTTTTTATTGCCAATTGAGAGGACGTTCGTTCCAAGAGTGAATTGCTCCTCTTCGGAGACTTTAATTAAATCATAGCGCGATTCCAGCATTTTTACTTTTTCCCCATGAATCTCTCCTGGAAAAATAAGAGCTTCCTCTGGTGAAATGACATTAAATACACAATCAAGGTGAAGATATGTATCAGTGAAGGGGACGGATATGACTTCATAATCAGGCATAAGGCTGCGAAGATGTTCAATCGCTTCCTCGTGGGTCCGGCTGCTGACTCCTGCGTATATAGTCTGGCCATCGATGAGAACATCGCCACCTTCTATACGATCACCGGTAAGATTGTAAAAAGGAACCTGATTTACTTCCAGCCATTGTTTCAGAATATTTTCCTCTCCCTGCCGGATATCAGCTGCCATTTCGGCAACATACACCTTTTCTCCAAGCGTGAATCCGATATCACGGGTAAAAACCTGCTCAGGGTATTTTTCAAGCGGGGGCAGCAATACGACTTCGACACCCTGATCTTTTAATGCGCTGACAAAGTGCCTGTGCTGTTTCATCGCCACGTCGATGTTAATACCCTCTTTTTCATAATGCTTCTGCGTTTCATTAATGGTATCTACTATCGTCATGTACTTTGGTTCACATAACACCACTTGTTCAAGTTTGTCATATTCTGAAAAGCATGCTGCTTTCATTTGTGCGGACATAATGAACCTCCCAGCAATTTATTCTAAAACTAATATTTCCTTTGTGGCGAAGTTTTACTCTGCAAAGGAAAAATATTAACAATAATTTCCACTACAAAAAAGGTTTAAAAACCCTGATAATGAAATCATTAGATATAAAGGGGGTAGCTGTTAAGTGTACCAAATCGAGAGAGGATCTATGGAAGAAGTTTTGCTGCATCTTCAAAATATTGGACTGCAACTAAATGAATTCGAGAAAACAAGTGATTCTATTCCGGTGAAAAATTATAAAGAACTACTGGAATTCAGCATCTCCATTGCCCGCCGCACAAACGATGTTTCCGATACTATTGATGAGATTATCCAGGATATCGAATCCAAACTATAAATAAGGGTATCTTATTTTGCCATTTGACATAAAAAAGCGATGCAGCTGCATCGCTTTTATTTTAATCCTTATCTTTCTTATCTTCATCCACATAGCCGTCAGTCTCATGATACGGCACATCGCCGAAAGGTGCTTCGATATCATTTTCATCCAGCATCGCTTCATACTCTTCCTGTTTCTTGGAAGGATAGATTTTTCTCTCCTTGCCTTCAAGATCATTACCGACAAATGTCTCATAATCTTCTGTAAACCCTTCGTCGTCATGGCCTTCATTATAAAGGGAATTATAATCTTCATAGTCGCCCCTTAAATCAGAGGGTGTCTCAGAAGTGCCAAACCGGGCAACTTCCTGAAAGCTGTCTTCATTATCTACTACTTCCCTGAATTGATGATGCTGGAAGGTATTTCCGTGAGCAGGTTCAAGCACATCTTCTTCAACAGGACGGTCTCCCGGCACGTTTTGTTCCGGACTATGATCCTTACAGTAAAGGGTTGCCGGAATCACTTCCAGCCGCTCGTATGGAATATCAGAACCGCACTCTTTGCATTTGCCGTATGAACCATTTTCTATTGCCATTAGTGCAGCATTCACTTTATTGAGTTCGGAGTCATGATGCTCTTCTAAAGCAAAATCCTTTTCACGTTCATAAAGTTCAGAACCCATATCTGCCGGATGGTTATCATACAGTGATAGCTCTCCTACTGCATCTCTGGCACTTGCACCTTCCAGACTTCCTTCTTTATTACCCTGCAGCTGGGACTCCAGTGATTCCTTTTCATCATTCAATTCCTTTTTTAAAGTGCTGATCTGTTCATTGGTCAACATATTATGTCACATCCTTAGTTTTGATGATTTTTATAAAAGCCTGTTGATCTGATAGTCAAGCTTATAATAAAGCCGAGCTCTGACAGTTTTGCTCCGCCGGATATCAAATCTTAGTCTATATGGGTTTAGTATGGACGTAGTTTGCAAAATCATAACGGAAGAAGTAATTTTACGGCCTGCATCTTCCTTACGTAAAAAATACCCGTTAATAATGGGATGAAACCAGGATGACGATTTCTGCTGATTTTTTCCAAGCAAAAAACCCCTGCCATAGAAGCAGAGGTTTAATAGATGATTATAGTAGATATCCGAGAAACAGGCCTACTGATAAAAGGAAGCCAAAGATTGTATTTGTCTGTGCAGTTGCTTTCATCGCAGGCATCATTTGCATCGGAAGTGTTTTGCCGATGAAGCCCTTCGTTGCTTTAATGGCCTTAGGCACACTAAGGACAACGATAGCAAGCCATGGTGTTATGATGTTCATGGCGATTAATATGAAGACCCATGCATAAGACACGATGAACATACCGGCAAGCAGGTTAATCGCTCCATTTTTTCCTAAAAGAATAGCCAATGTTTTACGGCCGAATTCCTTGTCTCCATCCAGGTCTCTGATATTATTGGCCAGCAGAATGGCGCCAACAAGAATCAATATTGGGAATGAAACTAAAACACTTGTTGCGGTTACGGTTCCTGCCTGGATATAGAAAGAAATAAGAATGATTAGCATACCCATGAAAAAACCTGCGAATAATTCACCAAATGGTGTGTAGGCAATCGGAAGAGGACCGCCTGTATATAAATATCCTACTGCCATGGAGGCAAGTCCGATTACTGCAATCCACCAGCTTGTGTTCATGCAAATATAGAAACCAAGCAATATCGAAACTCCGTACAGCCCAAAGGCCAAATTCAGGACCGTTTTTGGTTTGATTCCTTCGCGGACAATCGCTCCGCCGATTCCAACAGAGTCTTCCGTATCAAGCCCTCTTTTGAAATCATAATATTCGTTAAACATATTGGTAGCAGCCTGAATCAGCAGACTTGCTGCCAGCATGGCAAAAAACAGGCTGAAATTTATTTCGGTAAGTTCCATTGCAAGAGCTGTTCCAAGTAAAACCGGAACAAAAGCAGCGGTCAAAGTGTGCGGCCTGGTCAGCTGCCACCAGACTCTCCAGTTCTTTGAGCTCGAAGCAGGCGGAAAATTGGTCTGTGCTTGTGGTTGCATGATAACTCTCCCCTTATTTATCTATTCTGTAGTGGTCAATCATTGCATCATTCAAACTTGTTTATTTTAACTGATTATCAGGGTATTGTCAAAGTAAACCCCCATACGCCAACTATACCAAACACCTTAAGTTTAGGAAAATACGGCAGGAGTGTCAACGTATTATTGCCGTAAAATGCACCGGTATTTGCCATGAATGCTGTAACGTAACAGTTATTTACAGTGAACCTGAGTTAATTGATATTATAGATGCCGAAAGTAAGCTATAATATAAAGGATACAAAAAGGAATGGCTGGATTGACATCATTGACATTCCTTGAATCACAGGTGTATCTTAGAATGAGTTTAAAGTAGGATAACGGCAAATTAAGCTGTTATTGGAGGGATTTTTTTGGTTACGATACAAGATACGGAACTAAAAGAAGGGATCCAGGAGGCGATTGAGAGGGCCAAAGCCTTATCAAAGCCTGTTTTAGTGAGTGAAGTGAAAAAAATAAATCATATAGACCCCCTTTCTTTTTATGCGGCAGGAAAGAGCCGTTTTTTTGGTGAACGCTTTTTCTGGAAGGATCCTTCCGGTGAAGCTTATATAATCGGGCTTGGCATCTGCAGGCAAATCCAGTCAGACGAAAGTACAGACAGATTTAATCGGGTTGAAAAGGAATGGAAGCGTTTTATTAATAACAGTATCATTTTTAACTCTTATAATGAAAATGCAACCGGGCCCGTGATGTTTGGCGGTTTTTCTTTTGACCCGCTGAAGCAAAAAACAAAGCTTTGGTCGAAGTATTCCAATTCCCTTTTTCATGTGCCGGCTTATATGTACAGTGAAATCAATGGACAAGCTTTTTTGACAACAAATGTTGTCTGTACACAGCATGATAGTGAATCACTTTTTGAAAAGATAGCCGCTGAAAGAAGTATCCTAATAGGTTCAATTAATGATTATCATCCTGAGAGTGCAAACACTCTTCAGGAAGAAGCAGATATCAATCCCGAAAAATGGATGGAGACAGTGGATGAAATTGTTAATGAACTAAAATCAGGATCCCTATTAAAAAAGGTTGTGCTTGCGAGGGAATCCAGGCTCATTTATGAAAAGCCGATTGAGATTGAAAGAGTTCTTCAGAATTTGATGAAAATGCAGAGTGAAAGCTTTATCTTTGCGTTTGAATCGAACGGTGACTGCTTTATTGGAGCCTCTCCTGAACGCCTTATAAAAAAATACGGGGAAAACGTGTTTACAACTTGTCTGGCAGGTTCCATCCCCAGAGGCAAAACGGAAGAAGATGATCATATCCTTGGAGAAACATTACTGCATGATCAAAAGAACTTGACTGAACATCAATATGTGGTGGATATGATAAAGGAAGCTATGGAAGAATCCTGCACAGAAGTTGAACTGCCGAATGAGCCGCAGCTGATGAAGATGCGGGATATTCAGCACCTATATACCCCTGTAATAGGAAAGACCAGGGAAGATGCTTCCCTTCTTGCTTTAGTCGACCGTCTTCACCCGACTCCTGCGCTTGGAGGCCTGCCTAAAAGAGAAGCTGTAGAAAAAATCAGAGAAGCAGAAGAACTGGATCGCGGCTTTTATGCTGCTCCATTAGGATGGATGGATTTTAGAGGAAATGGCGAATATGCTGTTGCGATAAGATCCGGTCTAATTCAGGGGAATGAGGCATCCTTATTTGCAGGCTGCGGAGTGGTACAGGATTCAAATGCCGAAAGCGAATACCAGGAAACAAAAATTAAATTCCGGCCTATGCTTACGGCTCTTGGGGGTTATGAGAAGTGAATCATCAGGAAGCTTTAACTTCATATATAGCCGCATTTGTGGCTGAATTAGTAAAAAGCGGGGTAGAGGATGTCGTGGTCAGTCCCGGCTCCCGTTCTACCCCAATGGCAATGGTAATGGCAGAGCATCCGGAGCTTCGTGTACATATTCATGTAGACGAGCGTTCGGCTGCCTTTTTTGCGTTGGGCATTGCTAAAGCATCCCAAAAACCGGCAGCTTTACTGTGTACATCCGGAACAGCAGCAGCCAATTACTACCCCGCCATTGTGGAAGCACGGTATTCCAGAGTGCCGCTAATCGTGCTTACGGCGGACCGGCCACATGAACTAAGGGATGTAGGCGCTCCACAGGCAATCGATCAGATTCACTTATATGGTAAAAATGTAAAGTGGTTTGTTGAGATGGCTCCTCCCGAGAATTCAGCAGAAATGCTTCGTTATGCACGAACAGTATGTGCTAGAGCTGCTTCTGCCGCCAAGAGTTCGCCGGCTGGACCTGTACATCTTAATTTCCCTTTCCGTGAGCCGCTAGTTCCGCAGCTGGATCGTGCTGATTTATTTGAGCTTAGTGAACGAACGGAAGGGTATGTAAATATTCAGGGTGGCAAACTTAGTTTGCCTCATGAAGAGTACAAAGAAATGGCACAGGTTTTAAACTCCGCACAAAAAGGGATTATAATCTGCGGTCATTTGGAAAAATCCGGCTTCCCGGCTGCCGTTATTAAACTGGCGGAAAAGCTGAACTTTCCGATCATTGCCGATCCATTATCACAGTTGAGAAGCGGACTGCACGATGGCAGTTTCATTATGGATGCATATGATACCTTTTTGAAAAATGACGATGCAAAAAAAGCGCTTAAGCCGGATCTCATCATTCGCTTCGGTGCTATGCCTGTATCAAAGCCATTGTCCATTTTCATGAAAGAAAACAGTACTGCCCGGCAGATAATTGTTGATGGAGGCGGCGGATGGCGTGATCCTTCATTGCTCTCGACCGAAATGATTCATTGCGATGAGCTGCTGTTCTGCGAATCCGTCATGTCATATTTAAACGCTTCAGAGAATGATGAATTCATTGCACTGTGGAAAAAAATCAATGATCTTACAAGAGTAAGGCTTGCTGATATTAATGAAGCAGATGAATTGAGCGAGGGTAAATTGTTTTTCCAGCTGGCAGAAATGCTTCCGGAAGACTCCACCTTATTTGTAGGAAACAGTATGCCTATACGGGATCTGGATACTTTCTTCCATTTTAATCAAAAAGGCATTAAAGTAATGGCCAACAGGGGAGCAAATGGCATTGATGGCACCGTTTCAACAGCTCTGGGTGCCGGAATGGCATCCCAGCCGCTCTATCTTGTGCTCGGTGATTTAACTTTCTTTCATGATTTAAACGGTTTAATAGCCTCTAAGCAGTATGGAATTGATATTAATATATTGCTGATTAATAATAATGGAGGAGGAATCTTTTCATTCCTGCCTCAGGCGAATTACCCCAATAACTTTGAAAAACTGTTCGGAACACCGCTGGATCTTGATTTCAGCCATGCCATTAAGATGTTTGGCGGGCAATATGATTTGATATCGGATTGGGAACATTTTATTTCCGCCTTCAAACGGAACATGGACATACCCGGCTTGAAGGTAATGGAAATTACGACAAATCGGGACAGGAATTTAACTGAGCATCGAGAATTGTGGAATTCTGTTTCCCGGGAAATAAGTCGATTGCTGGAAGGGTGAATGCCGATGAAATATGTCATGAATGGGGTTCACTATCATGTCGATACGTGGGGTAAGGGATTTCCGCTCCTGCTTCTTCATGGCTTCACGGGAAATAGTGAGGGGTGGAAAGAGTTCACTCCATTCTGGGAAGGTCACTCGAAGACAATAGCTTTGGATATCATCGGCCATGGGAAGTCTGGAGCACCATCTGATATTGCCCATTATCAAATAGAAGAGTGTGCCGCTGTGATAAACAGTCTCTTAGAAGAGATGGGAATCGGGAAAATTGATGTTCTTGGATATTCCATGGGGGGACGGCTTGCGCTGACTTTTGCAGTTAAATATCCTGAAAAAGTCCGCACGCTGATTTTGGAAAGTGCTTCCCCAGGGCTTAGGACAGAAGAAGAAAGGCATGAAAGAAGAGTGCAGGATGCCAGGCTGGCTGACAGAATCAGGAAGGAAGGCATTGTGAATTTTATCGATTATTGGGAGAATATCCCCTTATTTCAAAGCCAAAGAAATCTTCCTGATCAAGTACGAACACGAATAAGAAACCAGCGTATGGCCAATTCTATAGGTGGTCTGGCAAACAGCCTGAATGGCATGGGCACAGGTTCACAGCCATCCTGGTGGGAGGAGCTCGGTAATCTGAAAATGCCAGTCCTTCTATTGACCGGGGAGCTGGACAAAAAATTCTGCAGAATTGCAGAAGAGATGTCGAAAGCATTGCCAAATGTTCAGTGGAAGCCCGTCAAAAATGCAGGACATGCAATTCATGTGGAGAAACCTGAATTATTTGGTACAATAGTAAGTGGGTTTTTGTCGCAATCAGGGGAGATTAATACAAAAACAGTAAAGATTGAAGAATGATGTCCTTTGCTCGCGTTAAGCTGTGCGGCAATTATCGCGCTATTTAATACAATACATATTGAGGAGGAAACATGTATGTCAGCTGTAGAATGGGTTGCAGGAAAAAAGTACGAAGAGATTATGTATGAAACATACAATGGAATTGCGAAAATTACCATCAATAGACCGCAAGTCCACAATGCCTTTACTCCAAGAACCGTAATGGAATTAATTGATGCCTTTGCGTACGCACGTGATGATGAAAATGTAGGTGTTATAGTCCTTACAGGTGCAGGAGACAAAGCATTTTGTTCAGGCGGAGACCAATCTGTCAGAGGACATGGCGGATATGTAGGGGATGACCAGATCCCTCGTTTAAATGTTCTGGATCTTCAGCGCTTAATCCGTGTCATTCCTAAGCCGGTTATTGCGATGGTAAAAGGCTATGCGATTGGCGGAGGACATGTCCTTCATATCGTATGTGACTTAACGATTGCAGCTGATAACGCTGTATTTGGACAAACAGGACCGAAAGTGGGAAGCTTCGATGCAGGTTACGGTTCAGGATATCTTGCAAGAATCGTCGGCCATAAGAAAGCACGCGAAATTTGGTACCTGTGCCGCCAGTACGGCGCCGAGGAAGCTCTGGATATGGGGCTTGTTAATACGGTTGTGCCGCTTGAGAAAGTGGAAGAAGAAACAATTAAGTGGTGTGAAGAAATTCTGGAGAAGAGCCCGACTGCTATCCGCTTCTTGAAGGCTGCCTTCAACGCCGATACAGACGGACTTGCTGGAATCCAGCAATTCGCCGGTGACGCAACTCTTCTATACTATACAACGGATGAAGCGAAAGAAGGCCGTGACGCATTCAAAGAAAAGCGCAAGCCGGACTTTGGCCAATTCCCGCGTTTCCCTTGATTTGAGGGGTATACTATTTTTCAGCTTGATGGCCAGTCCATCAGGCTGTTTTTATATGAAAAATCGCATGAAGTGAGGTGTTTATGATGGAAGCGCAAATAGTGCCGAATTTTCTTCAAAAGCGGGCATTTTTAACACCTGAACGCCCAGCTCTTTCATTCTTGGGAGAAACCTATACATTTTCCGAAGTATATGATCGTGCATACATGATAGCAGGGCAATTACAGGCAGCTGGATTAACGGGAGGCCAGTTTGCAGGTGTGCTGCTGAGAAATCATGAAGACAGTGTTTTTATCCTTTTGGCTCTGCAGCTAATCGATGTGAAGGCCGTTATATTAAATAACAGGCTGACTGCCGAGGAATTAATTTGGCAACTGGATGATTCGAAGTCCGCTTTCCTTTTGACAGAGAGTTCCTTTGATGGAATCAGCCAAAAGGTTGTAAACTCTTTACCGGGAATTTCGGCAATACATAAAGAAGCGCTCTTCAGGAAAGATCCTGCCGAGCCGGCATTAATAGAGGAAATAAGTCTTAATGAGGTTTGTACTGTCATGTATACATCCGGTACAACAGGGAATCCGAAAGGCGTTCTGCAAACATACGGTAATCATTGGTGGAGTGCAGTGGGGTCTGCATTAAACTTAGGGCTGAATGAAAACGACAGCTGGCTGTGTGCTGTTCCGATTTTTCATATTAGCGGCTATTCCATTTTAATGCGAAGCATCATCTACGGCATGAAAATGGTTCTTTTTGAATCTTTCCATGAGAAAAAAGCCATCAAAGCCATTTCCGGAGAAAAAGTGACCATCATGTCTGTTGTGAGTACGATGCTCACTCGGATTGCAGGTGAACTAAAAAATGAGCGGCTGCCGGACTATTTCAGATGTATGTTATTAGGGGGAGGTCCAGCAGCGAAATCTCTTCTGGAAGTTTGCAGGGAGAAGGGTATTCCTGTTTACCAGACTTACGGAATGACGGAAACTTCGTCACAGATTGTTACTCTGGCACCGGAATACAGTTTCAGCAAATTAGGTTCAGCCGGTAAGCCTTTATTTCCTTCTCAGCTGAAAATTGTTAATCAGAATGGGGGGATTGCGGATCCTGAAGAAGCCGGTGAGATTCTTGTGAAAGGCCCGAATGTGACGAAAGGGTATTTAAACCGTGAAGAAGAAACTGCGAAAAAAATAAATGATGGCTGGCTCTCAACCGGAGATATAGGCTATGTCGATCAAGAAGGATTTTTATATGTACTTGATCGGCGTTCAGACTTAATCATTTCAGGCGGGGAAAATATTTATCCTGCTGAAATTGAGGGCGTTCTTGCTTCACACCCCCAAATATGGGATGCAGGGGTTATTGGCATGAAGGACAAGGTATGGGGTGAGGTGCCTGTCGCCTTTATTGCAGGGGACGAAAGCCTAGATAAAAAAGAATTGACAGAGTACTGCTTAGAGAGGCTGGCAAAGTATAAAGTGCCTAAAAAGATCATCATGATTAATGAAATTCCCAGGAATGCTTCAAAGAAGATATTAAGAAGGAAGCTACGGGAACTTCTCGGGGAAAGCGGGAAATAGCATGGATATAAAAACTATTACTTTGTATAGAATTGCGATGCCCCTAAAAACGCCATTTTCCACTCATTTAGGAACTGTCAAGGACAGAGAGGGAATCATAGTTGAAGTAATTGATACGGAAGGACGGAAGGGATATGGGGAAGGAGTCGCTTTTTCTTCCCCCTGGTATACAGAGGAAACGGTTGAGACGAGCTATCATATGCTAAAGGAGTTTCTTATCCCGATCCTGCGAAAAGCTGGTATTAAGCATCCTTCAGATGCAGGACGTGTTTTTGAAGCCCTGAGAAGAAATCAAATGGCAAAAGCAGCGCTGGAAACGGCTTTATGGGATCTGGCTGCCAAAAAAGAAAATAGCTCTCTTTCTAAATTTATAGGCGGTAAGAGGGAACAAATTCTATCCGGCGTGGTTGTTGGCGCCAAAACAAAGGAAGAAGTAAGAAAGCAAATTGAAAGCTATCTGGAAAGCGGCTATCAAAGGGTCAAAATAAAGATCAGCCCCGAAAATGATTATGAATTGATCTCAGAAATCCGCCGCTATTATCCCGATTTGCCAATAATGGCTGATGCTAATTCAGGTTACTCATTGGAGGATATAGACCAGTTAAAAAGGCTTGATGACTTCGGGCTTATGATGATTGAACAGCCGCTTGAACATGATGATATTGTTGATCATGCAAAGCTTCAGAAGGAATTGCAAACACCGATCTGCCTGGATGAAAGTATTGTTACCTTTAATGATGCCAGAAGAGCTGTCGAGCTTGAAAGCTGTAAAGTTATCAATATTAAGATTGGCCGGGTTGGAGGTTTAGGGACAGCAAAGAAAATCCATGATTATTGCCTGGATAAAGGGATCGCAGTCTGGTGTGGAGGTATGCTCGAGTTTGGAATCTCCCGTGCCCATAATATTGCGCTGGCTTCTCTGGAGGGCTTTGCCATTCCAGGTGATATTTCAGCGTCACAAAGGTATTGGGAAGAAGATATTATTCTTCCTGAAGTCACCGTAAAGAACGGAATGATTAAGGTTCCCGATAAACCGGGAATTGGTTTTGAGATTAATGAGAAAAGACTGAGTGAAGTTACAATCTCAAAGGAAAGTTTTGTCCTGTAGAAAAAAACCGCAGTTCTATTCCGGCAGAACGGCGGTTTTCTTTTGAATGCAAAAAAATAAGGCGCATCCGCAGCGCCATATATAATCAATTAATGAGTAATTTCGTCTTTAATAAATGAATCTTCTTTAATGGCAAAGGAGCTTAATCCAGCAGCAGCGGCAAAAGCAGCTCCAAGCAAAATAACGGTTGATAACATATGTATCACTCCTATAGGTTATTGTTATTCTATACATTCCCGATAAAAAAAATAATAAACTTATTTATATAAAAAAAAGCGGTGCAGCCTATGCACCGCTTTTGCAGTAATATGCATAAATGGCATTGCCGGAATTCGACAAAATTCGGGCGGTGCCTGTCACCATTAATGCGGTTCGAACGTTTTGCAGTCTGTTTCTTTAGTGTCGTCTGCCGTTTTGCCAGTATGGCTGACTACGTATATCTGGTCTGCGCTGCATAGGTTTCCATCTTTCCAGAAAGTGCAGTTGTTTACTTCACATAAAACATCTTTTGCCATCGATTATTCCTCCTAAGCAGAAAAAATATGACCAGGCCGAAATCGCGTGGTCTTTTATATTTTCTGCAATGGCTGGCGAAACAGTCATGGCATTTGCAGGAATGTTATGGCCAGAGCTTTTTAGATGAAAAAACCTCCCAAGGCGGGAGGTGAAATATGATTATTATTCATTTAAAGCTTTTTCAAGGGCCGACAGATTGTCTTGCATAAGAGTAAAATACGTTTGTTTCTCTTTAAGATCTTTTTCCGTTAAAACGGATAAATTATGAAGTTGTAAAGGGGTTGCGCCAATTTCTTTTTGCAGAATTTCAGTCAGTTTTGAGCTGACATTCTGTTCAAAAAATACATATTTTAAGTCATGTTCTTTTGCTTCAGCAATGATTTTCTGCAGCTCTTTCTGAGTAGGCTCACTGGAAGAATTTAAACCGGATACACTGATTTGATCCAGATCATAACGGTCTTCCCAATAACCATATGCTGAGTGTGAAACGATGAATTCCTTATGCTTTGCACTTTGAACTGTCTGCTCAAAATCATTGTGAAGATTATCAAGCTCCTGGGCAAGCTCCATATAATTTTGTTCAAACTGCTTTTTCTGATCAGGCATCTGTTCCACTAAAGCATCTTTTATAGATTCAGCCAATTCTTTGGAGTATAAAGGATCAAGCCAAACATGCGGGTCAATATCCCCGTGATCATGATCATGCCCGTCTTCAGCACCAGCTTCATGATCATCTGCATTTTCTTCTTCATGCGCGGGATCATGATTTACATCTGAGTGGACAAACTCTAAGTTTTCTCCAGCCGCCACCATTTTTACATTCTCATTTTTCAGTGTTTCTTTTGCCTTCTCCACAAAACCCTCAAGACCCAGTCCTATAAAAATAAATAGATCTGAATCGGCCAGCTTCATCATATCTTTTTGAGATGGTTCAAAAGTGTGTTCATCCGACCCGGGCGGGTAGATGGTTTCAACTTTTATCGCTTCTCCTCCGATTTGTTCAGTAAAGTATTGAAGAGGATAAACCGTTGTATAAACCATAGTCTTGCTGCTGTTTTCCTCTGTCTTATCACCTGTACAGCCAGAAAGAACAAGGATTAGCCCCAGAATATATATCAAAAATGCCTTTTTCATTTTTCTCCTCCTTTTATAAAGCGTAGTTATTACGATTTAAAGAACGGACCATATTTTAAATAATGTTTATAAGTATGGTATTAATACGTAATCATTACGATTTTCCTTAGTAATCTTACAAAATATCCAGCTAAAAAGCAAGGAAAAAATTTGTTTGGAGCTTCTACTTTATGTATCATAATTGTAGAGGCCAGTGAAAGGTCTTTATTAGTATTGACATTTTTTCGTCAAGTATGGGAGCAATAGCTCTTACAATCAAAGTATTCACAAAAAGACAGGGAGTGGAACAATTGAAACTTTTAGAAGAGATCTTAAACCATAACCAGCAATTTGTTGAAGAAAAAAAGTACGAAGAGTTTGAAACAACGAAATTTCCTAATAAGAAAATGGTTATTTTGACTTGCATGGACACACGTTTAGTAGAGCTTTTGCCAAAAGCGCTTAATGTAAGAAACGGTGATGTGAAAATCATTAAGAACGCAGGAGCTTTAGTAACCCACCCATTTGGAAGTATTATGAGAAGCATATTAATAGCTGTTTATCAGCTGCAGGCGAAAGAAGTATTTGTAATTGGCCATCATGACTGCGGCATGAGTGGAATGAAGGCTGATGCGGTTGTCAGCAGCATGAAGGAGAGAGGCATTACTGACGATGCACTGGATACGATGACATATTCAGGAATCGCTGCAGATGATTGGCTAAGAGGTTTTGAAAATGTAGAGGATAGTGTATCCCATAGTGTACATATGGTGAAAAAGCATCCGCTGATGCCGGCAGATGTGCCTGTGCATGGGCTTGTTATTCATCCCGGCACAGGCAAGCTTGACCTTGTAGTGGACGGATACGAGGGTTAATTCTTTTTCTTTTTGGGCCATTGCTCTGGAACCAGGTCGACACCGCCCGGATGAAGGGGATGGCATTTAAGGATCCGTTTTATTGTCAGCCAGCCGCCCTTGAAGGCGCCGAATCGCTTAACTGACTCCAGCCCATAATGGGAACATGTCGGATAAAACCGGCATGTAGGAGGCTTGAGCGGGGAAATCACAATTTGATAAAAACGAAATATTGAAATGAGAATTTTTTTTAGCATGGCATTACCTTTCCCGGTTAAATCATATTTTCTTTTAAAATAACATAATATCATGGAAAAGTCATAATTTTCATATTAATTTGATGAATTTAGTCGGATATTATGTTATAGTAAAAGGAAAACTTTAGGGGAGTGTTTTATATGCCTTCAGTAGAAAGTTTCGAGTTGGATCATAATGCTGTAAAAGCGCCTTACGTGAGGCACTGCGGTGTCCATAAGGTGGGCAGTGACGGATTAGTGAACAAGTTTGATATCCGGTTCTGCCAGCCAAATAAACAGGCGATGAAGCCGGATGTCATACACACACTTGAGCATCTCCTAGCGTTTAATATCCGTACTCATGCAGAGAAATATGACCATTTCGACATTATTGATATTTCCCCGATGGGCTGCCAGACCGGCTATTATTTAGTGGTAAGCGGTGAGCCGTCAGTTGAAGAAATAATTGATCTGCTGGAAGCTACAATGGAAGATGCAGTTGAAATTACTGAAATCCCCGCGGCAAATGAGAAGCAATGCGGTCAGGCAAAGCTTCATGATCTTGAAGGGTCAAAGCGTCTTATGAGATTCTGGCTGCAACACTCAAAGGATGACTTGAAACAGGTTTTTGCATAAAGTGAAACTTCAATCAGTGGGGGTTTTCCTTATCCCCACTGATTGTTAGTCGCGTTAAGATCTCCGCTAGCGCTTCGATCAATCGACACTACGAACCCGATTGGTTCAACTAAGCCTCTGCCTGCGCATCGGCAAGTTTCACTG
>NZ_MRTQ01000042.1 GCF_001956215.1 Paenibacillus sp. FSL R5-0490
CCGTTGAATTGGATTATGTTTGGAAAGCATTTTAATCACCTCAAGCATTGTATTACTTCTATTGTAAAACAAAAAAGACTGCAGACAAGCACGATTTTAATCGAGTTTGTCGACAGTCTGAAACACACAGTCTGCTGTGTGTTTTTTATTTATTCACTGCGCCTCTTTTATTTTCAGGCTGCTTCAGCCAATGCCTGAGCCCTTTTCCTGCGTGTGTTTCATCATTATATCTGGGTATGACGTGCAGATGGCTGTGCAGAATGGATTGATTTGAAGCTTCACCGACATTCCATCCAAGAGTGTACCCATCCGGAGCATACTTTTTATCCAAATAATCTTTTGCTTTTTGAAGAAGTTCATATGTATCCTTCCACTCTTCAGCCGTTAAGTGAAAGGCATCTGCATGGTGTGCTTTTGGCACAATAACCCCGCAGCCCTCCAAAACGTCCTGTTCTTTATCGTGCTGAAGAAAATAACAAGTACGATTTTCAAAAATGATATTCTGTTGAGGATCCTTGTGCGGACTGCAAAAAGGACAATTTTCCTGATGGATCATTTAAACATTTCCTTTCCTTACAGGGTTATTGATCAAGACATTCTTTAAAGCGATTCTGTGGGAATGCTCATCATATGCAGTGTTATTGATTAGGTTCTTTCGGATAGTCAGTTTTTTCAGGATCTCTTCTTCAGCCTTTCTCCTTGCTTTTAGAACCTTTATGGTGCCTTCTTCCCCGCTTAGATGATTCTGTTTTCCATATCCTTGCTGGGTATAATAATGGATAAAACCCTCAGACCAGCTTTTCGGCCGTTCTTTTATTGCTCTTTTGAAGGAGTAGTCTATGTTATCCTGATTGATATAAATTAGCATCGGATTGAGCCTTTTCACCGATTTTTCCAGCGCTAAAACATAATCCAGCAGCTTTGTTTGGGGAGCCCCATATTTAATCATTCCGATCGTAACGGGATTCTGGATAAAACAGCATTCAAGAATATGAACTTTATTGCTGTTTTCAGCTTGCCTGGCGAATCTTGCCCACTTTTGAGTAATGAGCTTTATATTTTGCTCTAATGGCAGCTCATAGATATCATGTTTAAATGCTTTTTCAAAAAATGTATCAGGCATATCAGATCCAAGCTTTTTATAAGGCAGCAAAAAGCCATTATCTTCTGAAATGCTTTTCTCTGATAGTTGATCTCTGAAGGGGCTAAATTCTTCTATTAAGAGCTGCCACTCTTCATTAGTAAAGTAAGCTGCACTTTCATAATCGGCCGGGTGGTCGAGATCACCTTCGTAATATACTTCTGCTTCGATGCCGTTTTGCCTAAGCACATCATAGGCCAATCTTGCCGTAGTGGATTTGCCGGAACCCGGCAGACCCTCGATTAAAATTAGTTTTGTTTCCATAGATTCACCTTCATAATATTTAGAATTCACATTCTATTGTAAGCCATAAAAAGAAAAACAAACAGTGTTAATTACTGTTTGTCTTTGGAAGGAAGTTTTATTATGGAAACGGCTTAAATGGACTTATCCAGGCAGGCAATCAGGCGCTTCTCTATATCTGATGCCATTTCTTTAAGTTTCTGACTTTCCATCATGCTCATTAACATACTTGGCCTTGGCAATCCTATCTTTGTTTTGCCGCTTTCTTTATATACAACGATTTTACAGGGGAGAAAATAGCCAACTTTTTTTTCTTCTTTCAGTACTCTCTCCGCCTCCTGGGGATTACAAACTTCAAGGACCTTAAATTCTTCTTCCAGATGAAAGCCCTTCTCCTCCAGCTTCTCTTTAATATCAAAAGTCCAAAGTACACCAAACTTTTCATCTTTTAAATGTGTTTCCAATGCTGTAATTGCTTCTTCAATGGATTTCTCTGATTCAACTGTGTAATCAAAATTCATAGCAGTCACCTCTTTTTCATGTCCTTTTTAATATGAACAAACTTCTGTTTTTTTACTATGGAATGCTGGTGAACTGCTATGAGATGTTGATGGCGACCGTTGTTTAGTGAGCCCGGGTTTCTTATCTAAGACACAAGTTTTAGTCCAATCGCTGCACTTAATACCATTGCAATAAAGAATATACGTTTGGCATCTTTCGGTTCTCCGTACAGGATCATGCCAAGGACCGCTCCACCGGCGGCGCCGATTCCGGTCCAGACGGCATAAGCTGTGCCCATCGGCAGTTCTTTCATGGCCAGAGACAGGAACAGGAAGCTGGCGCCAAAGCCGCCAATTAGCAGAAGCAAGGACTGCCAGTTCTTTTTTTGATGCCAGCTGTTAATCATGGTGACACCTGTCATTTCAAAAATTCCCGCTAGAATCAGATACAGCCAGCTCATGAACTTTCAGCTCCTTTTGATTCGTCCTCATTTGTCACCAGCTTTAAGCCAAGTACTCCTAATAATAAAACAAGAACCAGAATGATTTTAGATAATTTCAAAGGCTCTCCGAAAAATATAATTTCAGATAGTACTGTCCCGGCGGTGCCCATGCCAACAAAGACAGCATATACCGTCCCTACCGGCAGCACCCTGCCCGCCATGATCATCAGATAAAAACTGACAGCGATGCTTATGATGGTCCCTGTCCATGATAAGGGATCATCCGCATGCTTTAAGCCAATGACCCAAAAAACTTCAAAAAATGCAGCAATAAATACCTTTAGCCACTGCATGAAATCAGCTCCTTTATTAATTTTCCTGAAAAAGAAAAAAGCCCGGAAGATATCTGATAATCAGTATCTCCCAGGCTTTTATCCCTCCGTGGCATAGCCATAAAGGCTATGAGTTTTCTCTCGGACCAGGCCAGCAGCTGCTGCGGAACCCTAGAAAACCTTTATTATCGCAGTCTAACGGTCAGTAAGACCCCCGCTTCAAGACCCAGAGGAAACAAAGGAGGATAAGTGGGGGTCAAACTGTCCGTAAAGGCCCGAAAAAAAGAACAAAGACTAAGAACGCCACATCCTGTGGCAACGTCTTTGTGACCCACTTTCCGTGGGCCTCAACTAACAATCAGTGGGGGAAAGGAACCCCCCACTGATTGAAGTTTCACTTTATTTGATTTACACGCATTATAACAAATTTACAAAACATTTTCCATTAATATCAACACACATGATCAGCAAGGACATACTCCTGTTCCCAATTTCGGCAGTCTGCCATTTCAGCAGAGCACCCGATATGACTGATAGATGGAGGATACGGACTTTTCCTGATATGCTCTTTTATGCTGTTGAAGGCTTTTTCGTAGTCGAACTCCAGACAGTGATCAAAATAATGATGAACAATTTCGTTTTTGATCCGGAAAGGCGGATACACTCTCTCAATAAGAACAAAAAGCTTCAGCATTTCTGTTTTGTTCATATAACCATTCCTTTAGATAATCTTAATTCAATTATTGCCTGTTTTCCTAAAACAAAACCCCTGCACATCGCAGAGGCTTCATCATAGATCCAGTTCAAGGGCTACCGGGCAATGGTCACTTCCCATAATGTCGCAATGAATTTGTGAATCTATTATTTTTTCCTGAAGCTTTTCTGAAACTATAAAATAATCAATCCGCCAGCCGATATTCCTCTCCCTTACTTTTGCCATATAGGACCACCATGTATAGGCTCCCTCGGCTTCCGGGTATTTATAGCGGAAAGCATCAACAAACCCTGAACCAAGTAATCTGGTCATTCTGTCGCGTTCTTCATCGGTAAACCCGGAATTTCCACGATTGGATTTTGCATTCTTTAAATCTATTTCATTATGGGCCACATTTAAGTCACCGCACATAATAACAGGCTTGATTCCATCCAGCTCATGTAAATATTCCCTAATCCGCTCTTCCCATTCCAGACGATATGGAAGACGGGCGAGGTCACGCTTCGAATTCGGCGTATAGACATTCACGAGGTAAAAGTCTTCATACTCAAGCGTAAGAATCCTGCCCTCGGGTTCTGTTTCATCATCGCCCACCCCATAGCGGACAGAAATCGGCTCTTTTTTCGTAAAAACAGCTGTCCCGGAATACCCTTTTTTCAGAGCATAATTCCAATATTGGTGATAGCCATCCAAGATGAGCTCAATCTGCCCCTCCTGTAATTTAGACTCCTGGATACAAAAGATGTCTGCATCCACCTCTTTGAAGTAATCGATGAAGCCTTTTTTCACACAGGCCCTAATGCCATTCACATTCCATGATATGAGTTTCATTGCAATTGTATCTCCTTACGAAAAAATCTGTATGAGTACAACATTACCATGGCTTTTCAATAATTGCATAGTAATAAACACTGATGCTTGAAAGGCAATCGAATACTGATTTTTTTATAAATGCCCAAAATTAATGGATATTTCTCATTACTGCTCCTTTTAGCTCCCTGGCTGATTTTTCCGGGGAATCCGCCTGGCTGATTGCCGTAATGACAGAGACACCGTCTGCTCCTGCGTCCATAATGGGAGGTGTGTTTTCAGAATGAATTCCCCCTATTCCTACAACAGGAATCTGGATATCAGCAGCTCTCAATTCCTTTAAAAAAGTAAGACCCTGAACGGCTTTGGCATCTTTTTTTGTGCTTGTCGGATAAATAGGGCCAATGCCCAGGTAATCTGCCCCCTGCCGGATTGCTGCTTCTGCTTCAAGCATATTATGCACGGAGACGCCAAGGATTTTGCTGCCGATTTTCCTGCGGACCACATCTGCCGGTTCATCCTCCTGGCCTATATGGACGCCATCTGCGTTGATACTAAGTGCCAATTCAATGTCATCATTTACAATAAAAGGAATATTGCTCTCTTTGCAGATTGCCTGAAGCCTTTTTGCAAGAGATTCCTTCTCTTTGCCGTGCAGGCATCCTGCACCTTTTTCACGGAATTGAAACAGGGATATGCCCCCTTTAATCGCTGACCGGAGAATATTTTCAGGCTTATAGCGGCAATTTACGGTCCCCATTATGAAATACACTTTAAGCCAGTTTCGTATTTGCTTAGGGTTAACTTCCATATATGAAGCTCTCCTTTTTCTTCAAATTATAAGCCCAATGATTGGTTGGTCCATGACTGCTGCCAATTCTTAAGTCATTTTCTATTGCTGCCTGAATAAATTGCTTTGCGCGATCAACAGCCTGTGGCACAGAAAGATCGTCAGCGAGGCCGGCTGTGATTGCAGCAGAAAAAGTGCAGCCTGTCCCATGTGTGTTGGCTGTTTGGATTCTATTACTCTTGAATTCGGTAAAACCTTCACCGTCAAATAATAGATCGGCAGCCATTTTTCCCTCCTCATGACCGCCCTTAATGATGACATGTTTCGCACCAAGCCTATACAGTTCTTTTGCTGCCTTCCGTTTATCATCCATTGAGCGAATGGCAGTGTCCGTTAAAACCTCCGCCTCGGGTATATTGGGTGTGATGACCATTGAGAGGGGAATCAGAAGCTTTTTCATCGCTAAAATGGCTTCAGTCTGCAGAAGGCTAGCTCCGCCCTTTGCAATCATCACCGGATCAATGACGATTTTGTTCCAGCCGTATTTCGCAATCTCCTTTGAAACCCTTTCGATAATCTCTGCACTGAAGAGCATTCCTGTCTTGACTGCATCCGGCCATAAATCCTCTCCAATGGATTGCAATTGGGACGCAACAGCATCTGGGGTCATTGGATAAACTCCCTGCACTCCCCTGGTGTTTTGGGCAGTTACGGCAGTTAACGCTGACATGCCGAAAACGCCGAGTTCCTGAAAGGTTTTTAAATCTGCCTGAATACCCGCACCGCCGCCGCTGTCTGATCCTGCTATGGTTAAGGCTTTATTCACCTTCATAGTTATTCCCCTCCTATCTGACTAAAAGAGCCGCGCAACTCAACATCTGCGGCTGAAATAGTATATAAGCTATTCAAGAACTCTATTTGGAAAGTGCCCGGGCCCCTGCCATCCGTTTTTTCTGCAGCGATTTCGGCGGCAGAGCCATACACGACCAATGAAGCAGCTGCCGCTTTTACTGGATCCTTTTCAACAGCAGCGAAAGCTCCAATGACAGAAGTCAAAAGACATCCGGCACCTGTTACTTTCGTTAACAGGGGATGGCCATTGTTGACCGTAAAAGTGGAATGTCCATCTGAAACGATGTCCTGTTTCCCTGTAATGACGGTGACTGCACCAAGTTTATTTGCTGCCGACTTTGCAAGATCTGAAGTGTTTCCTTCTGCTTCTCCGGCATCGACGCCCTTAATATTCCATTGCTGTCCTGCAGCATTGGCAATTTCTGCAGCATTGCCTCTTATGATGCTAATATCTAATTCTTCCATTATTCTATTGGCTGTTTCTGTTCGATAAGCTGTCGCGCCGGCACCAACCGGGTCAAAGATTACCGGCACACCATGCTGATTGGCAGACCTTCCTGCGATAAGCATACTTTTCACTTCTATTTCAGTCAGTGTTCCCATGTTGAGAACCAGTGCCCCGGCGATTTTAGCCATATCACCCGCCTCTTCATGCGCATATGCCATTACAGGTGATGCCCCTATTGCCAGCAGGCCATTGGCAGTAAAATTGGTTACCACCACATTGGTGATATTATGTACCAGAGGGTTTGACTCTCTTACTTTATCTAATAGACTGCTAATCTCCTGAATATTCATTTAGAATCCTCCTTTAATTCATAACTAGTCCGCCATCCACAACCAAATTCTGTCCTGTAACTGCCCTTGCCCAGGGAGAGGCGAAGAAGACTATCGCATCTGCCACTTCTGCAGGATCTGTGACTTTTCTTAATGGAGTAGAGTTTTCGATAATTTCAAAGACTTCCTTAGAGGTCGAAGCACTGGCGTCTGTCGTTTTTAACAAACCGCCTGATACCATATTTGCAGTAATTCCATATTGGCCCAGCTCATTCGCCATATTTCTGGTGAAGCCTAATAAAGCAGCTTTGCTGGTCGTATAGTCATGATAGGGTACAACTGGATGCTGGAATAGGTTGGTGCCGACCGATATTATCCTGCCAAACTCCTGTTTTTTCATATCGTCAAGACCTGCCTGAACTGTGTTCAATGCTCCTAGAATTGCACCTTCCAGCTGATTTTTGTAATCGTCCCATTTAATTGTTTCTGCATCTTTTTTTGAAATAGGGTCAAATTGAAAATTCACAAGTGCATTATTGACTATGGTTGTAATGGGGGCTCCAAAGTGTTCCTTCGTTTTTTCATACATGGATTTCACTTGAACTCTGTCCCGAACATCAGCACGAATGGCAATGGCTGATTCGCCAATTTCCTTCTGCAGAGCATAGGCTTTTTCCTCGCTATGGAAATAGTTAATGACAATTCTCGCCCCTTCTCTCGCGAATGATTTTGCTGTTTCTTTGCCCAACCCTCTGCTGCTGCCTGTAATAATGACAATCTGATCGTTAAGATTCATAGAAAATCCTCCTTATTGATAGCCAATTCATTTGTTTTGAGAACAAAATAAAAACCAGATCCGAAATTGGACCTGGCTGAATAATCTAAGAGAAAGAACGTCGTTCCCCGCAATTACTACTTTCCTACGCTGGTATGATCCAGATCAGGTCCGAAGGGTAAAAAACAGTCCGGTTTCTTTCTCAGCCCGCGAGCATCGGGCACCCCTAGCAGTAAAACTATTAAGTTGGCTGTTTTTATCTTAGCCTGAAACGTGAAATCTGTAAAGTCTTGCAATTCTGCCTGTTCCTCTTTAATGTGTAAGTAGAAATACATAACTTGGAGGATTCAAATATGGCTGAACACCATTTTCATTTAAAAGCACATTGGCCTGGCCTTCGCAATGATGTGGGTGAAATTGAAACAGGCGGGCTTATAACTAAGGTATCTATCCCTCCGGAAATGAACGGTCCTGGAATCGGAACCAATCCGGATGAAATGCTTCTGGGGGCGGCGGCAACTTGTTATATTATTACCCTGGCAGCCATGATGGAACGCAGCCGGATTGAGAAAGATGACCTAACGATGGAATCCGTCGGTGTTGTGGATGTGACCAATGGTGTGATCACCTACAGGAAAATCATTCATCGGCCGGTTATCGTACTGAAGGCAGATGCCGATGAAAAGCACCTTGCACTTGCCCGAAAGCTTGCACAAAAAGCTGAAGCATCCTGCATGATTTCAAGGGCAATTAAAGGGAATGTAGAAGTCAAATTAGAGGAAACCATTCTTAGGTCAATGAAGTAAACCAAAAAACCGGCATGATAGCCGGTTTTTGTTCCCTATAGGGCCCATTTTCGGATTGCCTGTGCAACACCGGATTCATCATTGGTTCCCGTCACAGCATCGGCTGTTTCTTTCACGATTTCCTGGGCATTTCCCATTGCTACTCCCCAGCCTGATTCCTCAATCATGGCAATATCGTTCAAGCTGTCTCCCATGGCCATTACATTTTCCATTGAAATGCCAAGAATCTCTGTTACCTTCTGGATCGCTTTCGCTTTATTGATGCCCAGAGCATTGACTTCAATATTGGTTAAGCTTGAGTTAGTAATTTCCAAATCGCCTTTTGACTGCAGCTCGTTATGAATCAGTTCCCTGACTGCATCATCTGATATATCAAATCCAAATTTGAGCCACTCATGGTCATGGATATTCTCCGGCATTTCGTTGTTCCATACCCGTTCGCAGCTGGTGGCCCAGAAATTGGTTTTATGTGACTGTGATAAGTTCCACATCCATTCCATAACTTTGGAATCAACGGGAGCTCTAGAAATTGATTCTCCATCAGGGCCGAATATTTCACTGCCATTAACCGTGATTAAATAGGAGTTTAATTCCAGGGAATCGGCATGATCGCCTGCTGTGAGCCTTGATCTTCCGGTGCTCAAAATGACTTCGATTCCTTTCTCCTTCGCCTCTTTTATGGCTGCACGGTTCTCTTCAGGAATTTCCCCTCTGGAATTTAATAAAGTTCCATCCATATCGAGAGCGATTAATTTTATCTGCGGTGAAATTTTTGATTCTGTCATGATCCTCTCCCTTTCTTCTATTAACACAATAAAGCCATTATATAGTTAACCCGGCTATCCTTCAAAGACGGTGATTTTCAGGTGAATATTTTTTAAAAATATGGCAATACCTGTATGTATTAAATATTAAAGGTGATGTCCTATGTATCTGATACTTGTTATTGCTGTATGGATTTTGTTTGCTTACCGCTTTATTGATTGGTCACAATGGAAAAAACAATACCCGACTGTGCTGTACTTTATTGCGATTAACCTTACCTATAATATGCTCTATTTTAATCATACTCTCTGGGCTTTTAGAGGCATTACGGCCGAATGGCTTAACCATTCCATTATTAACTTAGCTTTCACTTACTTTATAACTCCCATGGCTCTGATCATATATCTGCAGCGTTATCCTGAGAATAAAAATCATGGATACATTTACTCTGCTGTATGGATTGGCTTTTTTACCATCATTCAATCTCTGTTTGCCCATAAAGGGATGTTTGTGTACGATAATGGCTGGAACGGCTGGCATAATATTTGGCTGAATATTGCTTTGTTCGCAGTATTAAGAGTCCACTATAGAAAACCGGCAATGGCCATGCTCATTTCTTTGCCTGCTGCGGTGATTTTCTACTTATTATTTCCGTTTCCATTGGACAGCCTAAAATAAAGTGAAACTTCAATCAGTGGGGGTCTTACTGCCCGTTAGACTGCGATAAATGCAAGCTTGAAGTGAGGTGTAATGGAATGATCATTCAAGACGATTTGTCTGTGTTCTTATTTTTGCTCCTTCTGTTCTTAACCTATGCATTGATGTGGTTTTATTTAATCAGGAAAAAAGTGAATAAATAATTCAGGCGCAGACCAAATGGTTTGCGCTTTTTATGTATAATCTTAATAAATGCCAAAAAAATGAAGCGATTTGCTTGTATCTGTCGTCTAACTGTCAGTCAAATAAAAGGCAGCCAAAATCGGAGGCCTGGCATTTAAGGAAGGAGGCAGACATGTGAGCATTGATGAGTATGTAAAACGGTCAATTGAGGATAAAGTGGACCGTGCTCTCGTTCTTGAAACGATCATGGATGAGTATGGAACCGTTCTGAAAAGATTAATATACAGCTATGTGAAAGACTGGAATACTGCCAGCGATTTAACACAGGACACCTTTATTACTGTGTATGAAAAACTGGAAAATTTTCAGCAAAGATCTTCTTTTAAAACATGGATTTTCACAATCGCTATTAATAAAAGCAAGGATTACCTTAAAAGCTGGCATTATCGCAATTTGATTATGAATGAAAAGATTTTTCTTCTGAAAAAGGATAGAGGAAAAGATCCTGAAGCAGCGTTTCTGGAACAGGATGAACATCATGAATTGCTGAAAACGATAGAATCACTGACAGTAAAATACCGAGAAGTTTTTCTGCTCCATTATTATCAGGATTTTAGTCTTGCTGAAATAAGTGAAGCTCTTAATATTCCTATTTCAACCGTTAAAACACGCTTGTACAGAGGACAGGAAAAAGTCAGGAAAATTCTAACCGATTCAGAAAGAGGTGAACAGCATGGGTGATCTGAATCATGAAGTTAAGAAAGCAATGAATGCTGTATGGACGAAGGAATCTGTTTTCACAAAACAGGAAAAACAGATAGTCAGAAACCGGATAGGCTCTTCTGCTGTTAAGAGACGAAAAAAAGAATATGTTCCAAAGCTTCTGTCTGCAGCTGCAGCTGTCGGATTTGTCCTCTTGATTGGCGGGATTGCCGGAATTCAGACAGATTTCTTTACAAAGCAAAATGGACAGAAAACCGCCGTGGCAGATAGATATTTTTATCCTGGTCTTGCAGAGGGTGCTATGCTGAACAACTGGAAATTGAAAAGTTTTGAGAAGGATTCACATGGCAGCTTATCCGCAGTTTTTACAGGCAAAGCAGAAATCACAGGCACTCTGGATTTTAAGAATGACCTTGTATACTTTCTGCCTGATCATAATTCCTTAAAGCTGCTGCCGCTCATAGATGGCAAAAACGTAAAAATAGCTTTTAATGAGGCCGACCAGGAGAAGCTGAAAAAGGTGTTTGGCGTCAAAATGCCAATTAAAGAGGAAAATGTTTCTTTAATTATCGGCGGATATCGTGCTGCAGAAGGCACTGTCCATCAGGCTGACGCTGTTGAGGTGATTATGCCACAGGAACTGCAAATGGAGCCTCTGCCATTCCAGCTGATGCTGAACAATGATAAGAAGCTGGTCCTTCCAGAGCCATTAAACCATGTGTATAAAGAATTTTCTTTAAGAGGGACAGATGAGATATTAAGTGGTCTAAGACCGTCAGAAGTATTTCAGCTGTACTTATTCGCTGAGGAAATTGAAGATTATTATACTCAATATGCCTTGTTTAACCATGACCCGGGTATCGAAAAACCGTTTCCAACTCTGAATGATTACCTCAATGCGATAAGGGAGTCAGCATCTATACCGGAAGAAAAGACATTATTGCATAGGGTGAAGAATACTAGTCTGGAAGAAGTCATGATCGATGACTCTTCAGCGTATATTTCCATATCTGAAGAGGATGGGCTGGGCTTCGGCCTGAGCAAAAACAGCGAAGGAATATGGAAGGTAAACTGGATGCCAATCCAGTAAATGGGCTGAGCTTGTACCTTTAATGGTGCAGGCTCTTTACTTTTACCTGAATTGGCCCCCAAAGAACACAATGATCGCGAGGACGGATGAAAGAAAAAGCGTGAGGATAATGGAAAATAAGACATGAAAGCCCGCCTGCCAATTTTGGACTTTCTTTAAGACTATAACACTCACGAGGAAGACAAGGACTGTCAGGAGGAGAAGAAGTGAAAATGGACGATGTCCGATATTATGCAGGTAAAGATCATACAGAGGCGAAAAACCAAGAAGTAGAAATAAACCGAGGCATATAAAAGATAAGATGAAAACCAGATGGCTTAATTTTTCCGGCATGGTTAGTCCCCCTTCTAAGAATACTGACCTCTTTATAAATGTATGAAAACATTCCATTACATAAAACTTGTAATTCCTTCATAGTTCAAATATGGTATAAATATCTTTAGGTAATCTAATTAAAAGAAGGTTTTTTCGTGACTAAAAATGTTTTCTTCACCTTTTCTGCTGCTGTAATAGGTGCAGGGTTATTTTCTTTATTGCACATTCCTGTCGCCTTTTTGCTTGGTGCATTGACTGGTGTAATGATTGGAAGCCGGCTCAGCAGGATTCCATTTTACTGGCCAGCCGCATTTCGCGATGCCGGGATGATCATCGTCGGATACAGCATCGGCCTTTCCTTTACACAGGACGCGGTGCTGCTTATTCTCCAGAAGCTCCCTTTTATTTTTCTCATTACGGTTTGCCTGATCCTCTTTAGTGCCCTTTCTGCCCTTCTCATTGCTAAATTAATGGGCATCGATTATGCAACAGTGCTGATCGGGAGTATTCCCGGAGGTCTTTCGCAAATGATTCTTCTGGCAGAGGAAGTCAAAGGAATTGATATCACAGTAGTTACCTTTATGCAGGTTGCAAGGCTGACTATGATTATCTTCATTGTCCCTGTTCTGGTTTTCGGACCATGGATGGACAACGCAAGCAGTACGGATTTTACAGCTTCAGTTCCATTATGGAGGGATTTATTCCCTGATATCTTACTCTTTTCTCTTGTTTCCTTTGCCGGCATTATTCTAAGCAAACGCCTGAAGCTCCCTACTGCATACCTTCTCGGTCCGATTATAGGAACAGCTGTTCTTGTCATTTCCGGCATAAATGGCCCTCAGCTCCCCCCGTCTGTTTTGGATTTTTCACAGCTATTAATAGGAGCTCATATCGGCATGATGATGAAGCCTGAAAAACTGGGCAATAAGATTAAAACGATTTCACTTGCTGCCTTGAGCGGCCTGCTTCTCATGGTATGCTCGGCCCTGCTTGGCTTTTGGGTAATACACGCTTTTGACCTTTCCCCTGCCACCGGACTACTGAGCCTTGCACCGGGAGGGATGGATCAGATGGCCATCATCGCACATGAAACCGGGGCCGACCTGGCCATCGTAACAGGATATCAGCTTTTTCGCTTATTCTTTATCTTCTTTGTAGTGCCTCCGTTTTTAAAATGGATCTTTTTGAAGTATAAGAGAATGGGATCATTAAGCAAATAAAGTGAAACTTCAGTGGGGTTTTCCTTATCCCTCACGGATTGTTAGTTGAACCAATCGGGCCTTTACGGGCAGTTTGACACCCGCTTATCCTCCTTGGATTCCTCTGAGTCTTGAAGTGGGGGTCTTACTGCCCGTTAGACTGCGATAAAGAAGGGACTGCAAACTGCAGCCCCTTCTTTTGCCAGTATACTAGTTAATGACAATAGCCTGTGACCCCATTAGCTCCCAGGCTTCTATAAATTGCTGTTTAGGCACCTTTTTATTTTTCGTGCCATACGGATCGTTAATATAGATATTTTCCTCATCATACCCGGTTATGGCTACACTATGCATCTGGAAGGTCACATCCACCGGTCCGCCCGGTGTATTCCAGGTTTCAAAAGATGCAGCGGGTGACAGGCTTGCGGTTGTAATGATCCAGACCGGCGACCCTTTCGCTACTTTTTCAAGCAGCACATCGAACGGTTTGCCAGTCAGATTCTCAGCACGATCAGGAAAGTACTTTTTCGCCAGATTGAAAATCGGCCCCTCATAAACGCCCAATCCCGGACCATCCTCCATATTGCCTACAAAGCCCTCATTGGGATTCCCGTACTCACCTCCGCTAAACTTGAGCGGTACCCGGCTAACTTCCTTTGCCAACTCATTTTTTGATACTTTAATGCCTTCATAGCTTATAATCATTGCTAAACTGGTAATCTCACAACCATTATATAAACGCGGGTGATCCATTTGGTTGTACAATGGCACATCCAGAAGCACCGATTGCTTTTGAATTTCCTGCTTCACAGGCGGTTCATGCATAGCCTCCGCATGAGGAACAGCTGTATAGGATATTTCCTTTTCCTTTGAGTGTTCATTGCTCCCCATCTTTATGCCTCCCACAGTCAGAGACAATCCAACCCCGGCTGCTATAGACATTGCGATAATTCTATTACCCAATTGATCATGCTCCCTTTTCATTTCGCTGTTTTCATAATATCCTAGTTTGCTAAACTCCCCTACCATTGTGCCATACCCGCCCGGATATGACAAATCGCCTTATGATTGGCAAATTTTTTAGGATCTTTGTCAAAATGGCTGTTTTTTGCTTTTTTCTGATGAATAAGGTCTTGTTTTGATAGCTTTTGTCATGCGGCAGGAAAAAGAGGGATAGCATGCTGAATAGGTTAGTAGAAATTGATTCGGAACCCGCTTCCGAATGATTCAGAATCTATTTTGGAAAGGGCTGAGTTAAATGGATACGCAATATATGAAGGCTTATACAATTAAAGAGGTTTCGAAAATGCTGAATGTGCCTCCGGGGACCTTAAGACAATGGGAAAAGGATTTGAACGGATTATTGCTGATTCCCAGGTCCAAACAGGGAGCCCGTTTTTATACAGACCATGAAATTGCATTGCTTGAAAAAGTGAAGCAAATGCGCGATAAAAACCTGAGCAAGGAAATGATCCGGGAATTAATGCAAAAACATATGGACTATGCTTCTGAAACGTCTTCACCAGCAAATGAAACGGCTTTGGCGGCAATAGAACCGGAAACAGCATTACATAAAGAGCAGGAATCAGTCATGAATGCTGAACAGCTCATGGCTATCATGGAAAATTTCAGGGACAGTTTACTTTCAGATGTCAGAAATGAAATTCGCAGCGGCGTTCGAAAAGATGTATTAGAAGAAGTGAAAAAAGAGATTAGCAAAGGATCTTTGCATACCGTGAAAAGCCTATCGGATTCAATCTACAAATCAGGCGAAAAAACGAAAGCGGAAATTGAATCTCTGTCAGCGAGGATTGAGCAGACTTCGGAGCATACTTCCGAAGCGTTCGGAACTCTTTCGAAAAGGGTTGCGAAGAGTTCGAAACGTACTTCCGATCAAATTCATCATTTGACAAACAAACTGACGGAATCCTCTGAAGCATCCTCCGAAGAATTCAAAACCATGATCCATTACATCTCCTCTTCTGCCGAGGTGACCAGCACCGAAATCAGCTCGCTGATCGAAACGTTAAATACGGACAGGGAAATTTATATCGAAACCATTAATAAAGAGCGGGAGCAATATTGGCATGAAGTAAAGCAGCGGGAAGATGTTTTTCAGGATATGATTGTTTCCTTCCGAAGTGCGGCTGCCGCACAGGAACCTGAAAAAAAATGGTGGAAGTTTTGGAAATAGAATTGGTGTATATTTGTAAAGAACCAGGAGAGCAGCATTCCCTGGTTCTAGTTTTGCCTTCTGGCCAGGTCTTTCCGGTTGGGGGAACCTGGCGGCTGTTCCAGCCACTTGTGTTTGATCATAATGTCTGCTCCGTCCTTGGCAAACTGGGCAATCTCAAGAGAAAGACGTTCATAATTCAGGATTAAATCACTTCTTTGGCTTGCGGAAGCTGCTGCGGCATAGTTTCCCGATCCCAATGTACTCAGAAACGCCATAAGCTGCATCATCAGCCGTTCTGAGAATGGTGATTCGTCGTTTCCCTTTACAGCATAATCAGGGGAATTAGGGGCTTGTATATCATTGTCCAGCAATGCTGCACTAAGAACTTTCACATGTTTTTTTGAAATATCCTTACCCCGTTCCATATAGCTGATTATCTCTTTTGATTTGGCAGCCTGTGAAAAACTGAGAGCAAGCATGGTTCCAACCATGTTGGTTTCTACATTAAAGGATAAATGGGCAATCTCAATCGCATTTAATGGCCGCGGTTTCTTTAAAGGATTTAAGCCGCTTAAATAGCTTTTATCATCAATCATGTCTGTTTCCGCCGGAAGATCTATGTACGGCCTTCTCAGATAAATTCCCTTCTCTAAGGCTATATCCGTTGCTTTTTCAAACAATTCGACGGTTTGATCAATGCATTTAATAAAGTATGCTCTAATATCTTTCCTGGAACACATGCCCAAAGAACTGCCATATGCAACAAGGCCGGATTTGGCCATCTGCATAATAAATTCCAGCATAAATGTATCTGTATATAACTTTTGAGCATGGAGATTAACATCATTAGATGAAAAGCCTCTTGGTATTGGAAACTTTTCATTTTGGAAGAAATCAGTCAAAAACCTGATATGCCCGTCCGATAATTGCCGGGCGAATTCAATGACAGGTTTTATTTCATGATCTTCCACAGTCTTTACAAAATAATCCAGAAGGGGCAATGACATGCTGTCATTTAGGTAACCCGTCCATAAAACTGCCATTTCACCTGATGTCAAATGAATCTTGTTTTCTTCCATCCCAAATCCCCCTAATTATCGTTATTCTATATCTTTTCCTGATTTCGGGGGATTATGACAAAAGACTCCCTGATTGGGAGCCTTCACTCTGATATAGAACCGGGTTTAATATTTTTCCCGTAAAAAATTTCGTCCATCTCTGTTGTGAGCCGCTCAGTAATCTCTTCGGCCTCTTTTGGATCAAGCTTGTCCTTTGTGTAACCAAATAAATAATTATCCAAATCGAAGTCCCTTATTTTACATTTGGTATGAAAGGTATGTGCCTGATAAATATTTACGTCGATCATATCAAAATCTTCTTTTGCTTCGTCAGGAATATAATTTTGGATCGAACTGATATCATGGTCGATATAAAGTTTTTTCCCGTCCTTGTCCCGTGTAAATCCCCTGACTCTGTAATCGATGGTCATGATATCAGTGTCAAAGGAATGGATCAGGTAATTAAGGGCTTTTAGCGGGGAAATTTCTCCGCAGGTGGATACATCAATATCAGCCCTGAATGTGCTGATTCCTTCGTCAGGATGATATTCAGGATAGGTATGAACCGTAATATGGCTTTTATCCAGCTGCATGACTACGTTATCCGGCAGCGGTCCGGGAGATTCATCATAAGATTCAGCCGGTACCTCCACTACTGGCCCTTCAGATACAAGGACCGTCACACTTGCACCCTGTGGCACATAATCCTGCTGTGCCACATTCAGGACATGGGCACCAATAATATCGGAAACATTCGTAAGTATTTTTGTGAGCCGTTCCGCGCTATATTCCTCATCAATATAATCTATATAGGCTTCACGCTCTTCTCTTGTCCTCGTATAACAGATATCATACATATTAAAGCTGAGTGATTTCGTCAGATTATTAAATCCATGCAGCTCAATTCTTTGTTCCGGTGTTAGTTTCAACATGCTTCCCCCTTTGCAGCTCATCTGTTCATTTTCATTTTTATAATTATGTTACCCAAACTTTTCACTTAAAAACGGAAAATATCGAATCACGGTTAAAGTGACAGGCAAACAGGGTAGAAAAATAAGGATGGCCGCAATGTTTTGCATTTCCGGAATTTTAGATCTTATAATGAATGGGCATACCTTTGATATTGGGTTGAAAGGTGCATGGGAGGAGATTATTTGAGGAAGGTTTTATTTATACTTATCTTGTTATTTCTCGGTTTCGCCTTTTCACAGCCGGATGAGAAATCAGCAGATGATACTAATTCAGGAACTGTTATGGATAATATAAAAACGGATATTCAGTTTTTTAAAGACAATAAAGACCTCCAGAATGTAATTACCGGCATGATGGAAGAGGCCCAAAACTGGGCGGATCAATTTCTCCTGACAATCAGTCAATATACCGGGGAAAAAAATCTTTCAACTGAGGATAAAGCAGAAAAACCGGTTTTGGAAGCTCCTGAGGAACAAACCTTTTCTATTCATAATATAGAAATAGGTGATGATAAGGCGGAAATCGAAAAAAATCTTGGTCCCTCGAATCGTATCTCGGCGAATGAATATGGAACAGACTGGCATGCCTATCATGATCACTATCAAAATTTCGTAATGGTCGCTTATGACAAACAGGAAAAAGCAGCGGGCATCTATACAAATCAGGATCTGATTTCTTCCACAAAAGAGATTGCCTACGGGACGCCAAAGTCATCCGTGGCGGAGCAGCTTGGAAAGCCGCTTGACAGTATGAGAAAGGATTTGGTCATCTTTCAGCTTGAAGAGAATCGTGATTATGACTTATACGAACTGGATGGGAATTACGTAACCATTTTTTATGATAAGCATCGTGACAATACGGTCACATCCATTCAAATAATCAGCAAATCACTCGAAAAGCAAAAAGAATCCTTTTATGCAAATGCCAGCAGTGTTTTAAAAGAAGGATTTGAATGGCAGCTTTTCGACATTACCAATGCCGAGAGAGTAAATCATGGAGTGCCCGTTCTGGAGTGGGACGATACTGTTAAGGAAACGGCGCGTAAGCACAGCAGCGATATGGCAGAGAACAATTATTTTGACCATACCAACCTGCAGGGCCTCTCCCCTTTTGACAGAATGCAGGCGGATGAAGTTTCATTTATGTTAGCCGGGGAAAACCTTGCTTCCGGTCAATTCAGCAGTATCTTTGCTCACGAAGGGTTAATGAATTCACTCGGCCACCGCAAAAATATTCTGCGTGCGGATTATGAATTTTTAGGTGTCGGTGTCGCTTTTAATTCAAAATCACAGCCTTATTATACGGAAAATTTTTATGCCAACTAAAAGCTCCAGCTTCTGCCGGAGCTTTTTCCTTGTAAAAAGCACATTCCACTCTTATGTGCATACCCTATATCAGCCTATATAAAATTAGAGGAATTGGGGTGAGACAGAATGGCAGTGGTGAAGGCACGAGAACAAGATATAGATTTGCTTGCCCGCCTTCTTCGGGCAGAAGCTGAAGGCGAAGGCCAGCAGGGCATGTTAATGGTGGGAAATGTGGGGATTAACCGTATCAGGGCAAATTGTTCTGATTTCGTTGGTATTCGCACCATACCGCAAATGATTTACCAGCCACATGCTTTTGAAGCTGTCCAAAAAGGCTATTTTTATCAGAGGGCAAGGGAAGTGGAAAGAAGACTCGCGCGAAGGGCTGTACGTGGTGAGCGGATCTGGCCATCCAAATTTGCACTATGGTATTTCCGGCCGCCTGGCGAATGTCCGCCCACATGGTACAATCAGCCCTTAGCCGGAAGATTTAAGCTGCATTGCTTTTACGAGCCTACAGCGGAAGAATGCGAGAATATTTATAATACATTTTAAAAAAATCCCTGCCAGATGGATACTGGCGGGGACTTTTCTCATCATTACATTTCCTGATCAATCAGAATGCCTTTTTTCACGTAATCAATTATTTTTCCTGCTTCATCAAACGCTCTTTTTCTCCCATAAGGATGCTGCTTCCATTGCTCTTTCCCGGTTGAACCATCATCAGAACATACGAGAGAATAGTTAATCCAATTTGGCATGTACGTCAATAATGTTAAGTGCAGCCTCCTCATATGAAAAGGAGCAGTTACAACAATGATATTGGAGATGTTCTCCAGCCCGCACATCCGGTCCATAACCAGCATGGAGGCAAGCACATTTTCTTTTGTATGGAGAGAACTATTTTCAATGAAGAGATCATTTCGAGGAATTCCGTACATAATGGCTTTTTTCATTAACATTTCAGCTTCAGTCATGTCCTGGCCGGGCCATTTTACACCACCTGACAAAAGCAGCTTTTTTGCCCTTCCTTCCTTGTATATCCTGATCGCTTCAGGCAATCGGTATTCTGCTGCTTTGCTGCTTCCAGGCACAAAAATTAAATCTCCTTTTTGCAGATTATCCTCAATCCCATCATAAAGCAGCTTGGAAACATCATCCTCATTTAAATGGCTGGGGCTGAATTCCGAGATTTTCATGAAACGTCCCCCTTTCGTTCCCAGCTTCTATTCTTCCTGTATTATACTATTCTTCCGGGACAAGAGCTCTCCTTATATATGCCTAGTCAAAAAGAAAAAGCAGCGGAAATCCGCTGCTTTTGTTTAGAATGTTTTCGCTTTGTCTTTTGCACGGGCAATGGCGTCAGCCTTGATTTCTTCAGCTTTATCAGGCATTGCGTTGTGCCCTTCCACAAACAGACCCTCGAATGAAGGAACGCCGAAGAATTGCATTAATACTGTTAAATAGCGGTGACCCATTTCCATCTCTGCTGCAGGCCCTTCGGAATAGATGCCCCCACGAGCCTGGATGTGAATCGCTTTTTTGTCAGTCAATAACCCGATTGGGCCTTCAGCCGTATACTTAAACGTCTTGCCGGCTACAGCCACTGAATCAAGATACGCTTTCATGACTGGAGGGAATGAGAAGTTCCAAAGCGGTGTTACAAACACATATTTATCAGCGGCAACAAACTGCTCGCTTAGTTCGGATAACCGGCCTACTTTTGTCTTTTCATCTTCTGACAGTTCATCAAAACCTTTGCCTGACTGAAGCTTGCCCCATCCGCTGAAAACATCCACATCAATTGCCGGGATATTTTCCTTGTATAAATCAATATGAACGATTTCGTCATTTGGATTAGCTTCCTTGTAGGAATCAATAAATGCCTTTCCTGCTGCCATGCTGTATGACACCTTATCATCATGAGGGTGTGCTGTAATGTATAAAACCTGAGCCATAATTTTATCACCTTTCCAATTTAAGTAGTCAATTTAGTTTGAATCAGAAGTAAAATATGTATTCATCCTGCAGTATGATCATTTTTATTCTTAATCCGAGATAATCATATTCAAAACAAAAAAGATTTTCAAATGATTTGCTCATGCTATTTTTAATACCCATAATAAATGAATAATAATCCACAAAAAAAAGACCCCTGATCGGGTCCTTAATTATTCTTGGATTTCAGGTGAATACGGATTGGTTCCGATATTTTTTCTCATTTCATCTGTTAGTTCAAAAGGAATGCTTGAACTTGCTTCTCCATCTTTTTCATAGTTCATTTGTAAGCTTCCGTCATAATGAAAGGGTTTATTTTCCATGATAAAGTCACCTCAAATTTGTTATTTTTATTCTATTATATACTAAAAAGGACCTATATTTTCAGAAAAATAAAAATTATTTATTTATTTTCCTGTACCTATTGTTCCCATCCTCCTGTTGGTTTTATCCTGCTTTCTTTAAATGGATAGTAAAAAAGCATTATTCCCGTCCGGAAATAATGCTTATATACATCAAGGTGTTTTTTTCTTAATTTCGACCAGCTTAATCCTATTGTCTTTTATTGATTTTATTTCAAAATGCAGATGATGGTATTCGAATGTTTCTCCTTCTTCTGGAAAATGACCCAGTTCTTTTAGTAAAAATCCTGCAAGGATGTCTTCCTCTTCGGGGATTTTTGTTTTAAAGACTTCATTAATTCTGCGGATTGCCAATTTGCCGTGAACAATAATATGATTTTCCGTTAATTCGTCGATCAGCACTTCCGCGTTTTCATCCGTTTCATCTTCAATTTCCTGGCCCAGCATCGCTTCAAGAATATCCTCATGTGTGATGATGCCTTTCGTCCCGCCATATTCATCAAGTACAATGGCAAGATGCTTCCTTTCTTTCATCATCATTTTGAATACCTTGTCAATGCTATGAAATTCATATACAAATAAAGGCTCTAAATCAGTAAAATCCTTCAGGGACTTCTCAGGCTGATTGGACCAGGAGAGCAAAACCTTAGCATGGAAAACCCCGACAATGTTATCCATATTATCTTTATACACCGGATACCTTGTAAAACGATTATCCAACACTATATTCTTTGCTTCTTCTATCGTTGCTTCATATGGAATGCCTTCAATTTCCATTCGCGGCGTTTTTAGCGCATCACTGACATCTAAATTATAATAATCAATGATCCCTTTAATTCGCTGTGTTTCTTCTTCATGGAAGGTTCCTTCGCTTGTAGCTATATCAACCATGGTAATGAGCTCTTCCTTGGATACAGATACTGAACCCACATCATTTTTAGAAAGAAATTTAATAATTACCCTCGTGAACCTGGATATTAGAAAAGTGACCGGCTTTAAAATCAGCATAAGAATTCGAATGACCGGAAATACAAGATAAGCAATTTTGTCGGCAAAGCTTGCTGCGATGGACTTTGGCAGAACTTCCGCAAATAAAATTAATGCTACAGTCAGAATTCCTGTTGCCACCCCTACATTGAAATCATAATCAAGCGCAATTATGGTAACCAGTGTAGGCAGCATAATATTAGCAATATTATTGCCAATCAATATGGATGTAATCATCTCATCAGGCTTTGACACCACATCCAAAATTCTTTGTGCTTTCTTATCATTATTATCTGCTCTGGATTTTAATTTCATTTTGTTAACAGCAGTTAAGGCAGTCTCACTTCCCGACAGGAAAAAGGACATGAACATAAAAAACAAAATAGCAATGAACAAAGTTGATTTCCTCCAATATTAATCCATTTTTAATTGTTTTTACCCCATTAACATCCGAAAAAACGGAGCTGGACAATTTTGTCTGCTAATCCATCATTATAAAGTAATTGAAATTATATCGAAAATTTAAAGCATTTATTCAATCTGCTCTTTTCATTTGCTTTCAATAAAGTGAAACTTCAATCAGTGGGGGTTTTCCTTATCCCCCACTGATTGTTAGTCGCGTTCTAGTGTCGCTAAGA
>NZ_MRTQ01000043.1 GCF_001956215.1 Paenibacillus sp. FSL R5-0490
GCGCGTCGGCAAGTTTCACTGTATCTCACCAATCGGGCCTTTACATTATAAAGCGAGGCGACTTGCCTTGGGGTGACAAGCATAAGTCGAGCAGATGGTGGTGAGTGCTTTTCTTCCCATCAGCTGATTGGCTTATGACCTCGAGCCCCTAGGAGCCGCAGCTAGATCGGGCAGTTTTGACCCCCACTATCCTCCTTTGATTCCTCTAAGTCTTGAAGTGGGGGTCTTACTGCCCGTTAGACTGCGATAGAAAATCTGCACCGAAGAGAATTGCTCTTCGGTGTTTTTATGTTGGCTTCTTCGTTCTACATCTTTAGTCGCAGGCTGCTTCCTCCCAAATGCCAAGGAAGTAAGGGAAAATAAGTTATATAATATAAGTACATATATGACAAGGACTAAGGGGGATCCGGGTGTTGGGGAAAAACAGACAATCAGAAATCGGAATTTTAAAAGAAATAGCAGAGCTATTGAATGAAGGAACAGAAATAGATTCGCTTCTTAAAGAGGTGCTGCAAAAACTGCTTCACATCACCGGTCTGGAAACGGGATGGGTATTTCTGATCGATAGCCATGGGGAGTTCCGCCTTGCAGCAGAAGAGAAACTGCCTCCTGCCCTTTCCGCGGATAACTGCAGGCCGATGTGCAAGGGAGATTGCTGGTGCATTGACCGCTATAATGACGGCAGATTAAACAAAGCTTCAAATATAATTGAATGCAAAAGAATAGAAGATGCAATTGCCGAGCAAAGAAAAGATACTAACGGGCTAACCCATCATGCCTCCGTACCTCTGAGGGCGGGAGAGGAAAAGTTTGGTATTCTTAATGTTGGTTCACCTGCTAAAACCCATTTTTCACCGGAAGAATTGGCTTTGCTGGAATCTGTTGCTTTCCAAATTGGAACGGCTATAAAACGGATCAAGCTCACACAGCTCGAACAGGAGACGGCACTTGCTGCGGAAAGAAACCGGCTGGCAAGGGACCTGCATGATTCTGTCAACCAGCTTTTGTTCTCTTTAAGCTTGACGGCGAGAGGAGGAGCGGAAATGACTGATAACCCAGAAATGAAAGAAACCTTTTCCTACATGCAGGATCTCGCACAGGAAGCATTAAGTGAGATGAGAGCGCTTATTTGGCAGCTCAAACCGCGAGGACTGGAAAATGGAATTATATGTGCTATGCAGACTTACAGTCAAATGCTTGGCCTGAAGCTAAACTCAAAAGTTAAGGGAGTAATTTGTCTTCCTGGGAAAGTTGAAGAAACACTTTGGAGAATTGGCCAGGAAGCTCTGGCAAACTGCAAGAAACATTCCGGTGAGTCAACAGCTGATGTAGTACTGACTGTGGAGGAAAGAAAAGTTGCCATGATGATTTCCGATTGCGGCAGGGGGTTTCACTATCGTGAAAACGATATCCCTTCTCTAGGTCTCAAAAGCATGAAGAAAAGGACAGAAGCACTGAATGGTATATTCAAATTAATAACAGAGCCAAACAAAGGAACGAATATTGAAATTATCATTCCTTTGGAAAAGGGAGGGAAATAAATGGCCATCAAGGTTTTAATAGCGGATGATCATCATGTTGTAAGAAGAGGACTTTTATTTTTTCTAAAAACTCAGCAGGAAATCGAAATTATCGGGGAGGCAAAAAACGGCCTTGAAGCTGTTGAGATGATGCAAACACACCAGCCGGATGTTGTATTAATGGACCTGGATATGCCAGTAATGAATGGGATTGAAGCCACACGGCAGATTAAACAGAATTATCCTAATGTAAAAATCATGATACTCACAAGTTTTTCAGACCAGGATCATGTAATACCCGCCATTGAGGCGGGCGCATCAGGATATCAGCTGAAGGATATTGAGCCGGATATCCTTGTTCAGGCAATAATCCAGCTGATGAAAGGGGAGAATCAGCTTCATCCAAAAGCCACCTCTCATCTGCTTACACATTTAACGAATAAAAACAGTACGGAAAGACATCCGCTTGAAGAGCTGACAAAGAGAGAGCTCGAGGTTTTGAGAGAGATCGCAAAAGGAAAAAGCAATAAAGAAATAGCTTCCTCTCTTTTTATCACAGAAAAGACAGTCAAAACCCATGTTTCCAACCTGCTTTCCAAGTTAGAGCTGGCAGACAGGACTCAGGCAGCACTTTATGCCGTGCGTCATGGGATTGCAGAGACAAAATAAAAACTCATCCAAAAGTCTGAGGGAATATTTACTGAATTAGTACTAAAACAAGCTTTATAAAACTCAGCCATCCTGACGATGTGTAAAAGCGCATGTTTCTATATACTAAATAATATAGGAACTTAAAGGAGAGTTTAAAAATGAAGCTTACAATTATTAATGGAAGTCCGAGAATGAAAGGACGCACGGGAATAGCCTCCCGTTATATTGCAAGAAAATATAATGCTGAACTGATCGACTTAAGCCTTGGAGAAATTCCTTTATACAATGGAACAGAAGATCAATATGGGCTGCCTGCTGTTAAAAAACTGCGCCAGCAGATTGCTGACTCTGATGGAGTTATTCTGGCATCCCCTGAGTACCACAGTGCCATGAGCGGAGCATTAAAGAATGCGCTGGATTTTCTGGGGAGTGAGCAATTTGCCCATAAGCCAGTCGGCCTGCTGGTTGTGGCAGGAGGCGGAAAAGGCGGGATCAATGCGCTGAATAATTTAAGAATTGCCGGCAGAGGCGTATATGCCAATGTTATACCTAAACAGCTTGTCCTGGACCCGCATTGTTTTGATTATGAAAATGATGGCCTTTATGAAGAACCAGCTCAATTGGTTGAGGGCTTAATAAACGAACTTCAGATATATATGAAGGCATATGGTCAAATTAAGCAGGAATTAAAACAATAAGAAAACAAAAACACGGACCAAAAAATCCGTGTTTTATTATTGGTGGAATTCTTTTGTCAGGTTAGTTCATAAAATACAGTGTTTGGCAGCTGTTTTTCCGATAATTCATTGGCATGGTCAATATATCTAAGCAGTGAGTATAAATGTTTCTCAATGACAGAATAGTCTTTTTCGAAATTGTAGGCATGAAGAAAATGTTCGATTTTCTTCGAAAGAAATTGATCTTCTGTCCTGACCATCAGGATCAGCAGGTTATCCCATTCAGACCGGTGTGTATAATATAACGCACGGTCATAATCCACTTTATTCATTTGTCCTCTCCTCCTCTTCCAGGAGTTGATTATAGTTTATGATGATGCGGCATTTTATTTCAAAGTAAATCTTGGACTTGTTGATATACATGGGTTTTCATCATTTACCTGTATATATTGGCCACATTCATTTACAGGAAATTCGGTTACATAAAATCAATGCCTGGGTCAAGAATATAAGTAACGACATATGCTTTGGAGGGAAAAATGAAAAAGTATTTATCCATATTTATGCTGATTTGTTTATTAGCCGGGGGAGGTTCATTGGCAGGAGCTGTACAAAAACCGGATTATGAAAAGTATGGGAGAATTGCCATTGCAGTTGTAAAAGAAGACTACCCTGGGGAAGAAGTAGTGGATTATCAGTATGGAGGAAGAAAGAAAGTTACTGAAACAGACGTAACAGACACCTTCACATTTACAGTAAAAGAAGACGGGAATCCGGTAACCATATTGGTGATGGTCACACATAACCTCAAGGATAACAAAGCGGTTAGCCTATCTGTAGAGAGAAAAACTCAGTAAGCTCCTTCGGGGGCTTTTTTCATTGTCTCCTTATTCAAAATAATGATAAAAACATATCTTTCTGATAACCTTGGATTATGAATATAACTGTCAAATATGGGGAGTGAGTTTTTTGAGGGAATCAATTCTTGTTGCGGAGGATGAAGCTAAAATCGCCAGGCTTCTGGAAATTGAGCTTGAATTTGAGGGCTATCAAGTAACAAAGGCAATGGATGGTTTTCAGGCAATGGAGTTATACAGGACTGGAAGCTGGGACCTAATCATTCTGGATATCATGCTTCCAGGCTTTAGCGGAATTGAAATTCTGCGAAGAATTCGCAGTAAGGATAAACAGACCCCCATTTTGCTGCTGACGGCTAAAAGCTCAGTGGAAGATAAAGTATCTGGCTTAGATCTGGGGGCGAACGATTACATAACAAAACCTTTTCAGATTGAGGAACTGCTTGCGAGGATTCGAGCGGCACTAAGGGTTAAAACAGCAGCTGTTCAAGAAACTACGGCTATTGACTGTCTTGAAGTGTCAGATTTAAAGCTCAATGAGAAAACAAGGGAAGTCAGCCGGGGAGATCAGTCCATAGAACTGACGCCCAGAGAATTTGATTTACTGGTTTATTTAATGACCAATAAAAAACAGGTCCTGAACAGGGAACAGATTTTGGAGGCTGTCTGGGGATATGACTTTTTGGGGGACACAAATGTTGTTGATGTCTACATCAGGTATTTGCGCAAAAAAATAGACTTGCCTGAGATGCCTTCTCTTATTCACACTATCCGCGGAGTAGGGTATGTATTAAAGGAGACGAAATGAATCTTAGGAAGAAAATTTATTTGTATACAACCGTTCTTTTTGCAGTCCTTCTGCTTATAATGAATTTCGCTGTTTATGCTGTATTCAGCAAATTGGTATATGAAAATGAGCGGGCCGCTATTTCGAATGAAATGGAAAATATGACAAAGATTGCCCAAAGATCCATCGGGAATGTTCCGGAAGCTGAACTGCTTAGGGCCTTTGTTCCTTCAAATGGAATGGTAAGACTTGTTCAGCCGGATAAAAAGGCAGTAACCTCCACATCCCCGGATGAAAAGGCGCTCAGTGAAATTCCTGCAGAGTACATCAGCAGTGAATTAATAAAAACAATGGAACGTGATAATAGGGTCTATATGTTTGCGTCGGCACCTGTGATTCTGCCGGATGGTGAAATAGGAAGTTTTCAGCTGACCAGAAGCATGGAAAGTGCGGAAAAAATATTAAAGACTCTTCGCTTCGTTCTGGGGATTGTGACAGTCGCGGCAATGATTCCGGTTTTGATTTCCAGTGCGGTCCTTAGCAAGTTTATTACAAGGCCTGTAGCGACTATGACAGCCACCATGAAAGAAATTAGAAAAAGCGGCCAATTCAAGCGTCTTAAGCTGGAAGGGAAATCTCATGATGAGCTGCAGCAAATGGGTGAAACCTTCAACCATATGATAGATCTTCTTGAATCCAATTATGAGAAGCAAAAACTCTTTATTTCAAATGCTTCCCATGAATTAAAAACTCCATTAACTGTTATAGAAAGTTATTCAAGCCTGCTTAAGAGAAGGGGGCTGAAAGAACCTGAATTATTTAATGAATCCATAGAAGCCATTCACTCAGAGGCGCTAAGAATGAAGGAGATGACAGAACAGCTTCTTTTGCTTGCACGGCATGATGACCATTGGATGATTGATTTGAAAATGGTGGAACTAAACAGTTTTTTAACCCAAGTCACTCGGACATATGAAGATGCTTTTAATAGGACTGTGCATTTGGATTTGTCTGAAAATACACTTATTCAAACTGATGAAAATAAATTAAAGCAGCTCCTGTTTATTTTTCTGGATAATGCCAGGAAATACAGTGATGATGTCATAAAGGTTACTGCTGGAACAGAGAAACAAGAAGTCTATATACGGATTGAAGATCGCGGCATGGGTATACCTATGAAGGATCTGCCAAGAGTATTTGATCGTTTTTACCGGGTTGATGAGGCTAGAAATAGAAAAACAGGGGGATCAGGACTGGGACTGTCCCTTGCCAAAGAAATAGCAGAAGCGCTGGGAGTTGAAATCAGGCTCGAAAGTACTGAAGGAGTAGGAACTGCAGCATCCATCATAATCAAAGTGACATAACCATTCTCATCTTTTTCTCATTTTATTAATAGATAATGGAGAAATAAGCTAAGTGGGAGGTGTAAGGAATGAAGCATAAACTTATAATTGCAGCTTCGGGGCTTCTGCTGGCTGCGCTCCTTGTATTTGCTGCAATTCAATTCACTGATGTCTCTGCTTCTGAATCAATTACTGAAGGTAAAGCCAGGGAATTAATAAAAGACAGATATCAGGGAGAAATTCTGAATGTGAAAAAAGTAAACAGCACTTATTTGATTGAAATGAAAAAAGACGAAGCGTTTTATCAAATAAAGCTGAGTGAAAACGGAGGAGATATTCTTTTTTTTGAAAAAAAGGAACACATTCCTAACGGTGAACAGAATCAGCTTGATGAAGAAAAAATAAAGGAAATTATTCGGGCAGAAGAATCTGGTGAATTACTCTCCATGAAAAAAGTGACTTATAAAGAAAAACCAGCCTTTGAGGCAATCGTTCAGAAAGGTGAAGCAAAGATAAAGATTACTGTTGATGCCCTGACTGGAGAAGTTCTATCCCGTTATGCCGAGGAAACAAAAGTCCCTGTTAAAAATCTAACCGAAGAGGAAGCTATTCAAATTGCTCTAAAAATTGAACCTGGAGAGGTGGATGATATAAGCTTTGAGAAAACAGACAGCGGATCTTATTATCTTGTGGAGATAGAAAAGAATGACGGCAGGGAGGCCGCTGTCCAAATCCATGCTATAACAGGAAAAGTAATGTCGGTTACATGGGATGATTAATTCCTTTCTCATCAAATTTTAATTTTCTTATCCTTTTTCTCTCATTTTCACCGGTTATATTGAACATGTAGAAAAGAAAAAGGAGGAAAAATATAATGAACAAAAAATTTACAGTTATTTCATTGGCAGGAGCTTTATTGCTGGGTGGTGCTGTTGCAGCTGGTGCCGCAGATACGAATGAAAAAGGAAGTGCTGGGAGTAAGAAAGAAGCTGTGCAGGATTTTATTACTGTTGAAGAGGCGAAGAAGATTGCTCTTTCTGAAGCAGAGGGAAGCGTTGAGAGCATTGAATTGGAAAGAGTAAAAGGCAATCAGTATTATGAAATTGATATTGATAACGGGAAAGAAGATATCGATATTAAAATTAGCGCCTTAGATGGTAAAGTCATTTCAATTAATAAAGAGCGGGATGACGATGATGACAATGATCAGTCAGAAAAAGAGATAAATGGGGAAAATATAATCTCCGAACAAAAAGCTATTGAGATAGCTGAAAAAGAAGTTAATGGAATAATGAAAGAAATCGAAATAGATAAGGACGATGGAAAAATCCTATATGAAGTTGAACTGCAGACAAATAAAGGCGAAGCAGATGTCGATATTGACGCTGAAACAGGTAAAGTAGCAACAGTCGAATTGGATGACTAATGCCATATGGAAAGCGGGGCGAAATGCTCCGCTTTTTGCTGTGATTTGTTACAAGCTTATGAAGAGACTACTCATCAATCCTCTTGTTGGTTCATAGATTATGGTAAGGACTAAAAGGGGGAGTGGCAATGCGGGAGGAAGAAAATAAATCATTGGAATATGCCATTCAGGAAATTACTGAAATTGCAAATGGATTTGGCTTGGACTATTACCCTATGAGGTATGAAATTTGCCCTGCGGAAATCATTTATACATTTGGAGCTTATGGCATGCCGACCAGGTTTTCGCATTGGAGTTTTGGAAAACAGTTTCATAAAATGAAGCTGCATTATGATTTAGGGTTATCAAAAATTTATGAGCTTGTAATCAACTCGGATCCCTGCTATGCGTTTCTGCTTGATTCCAATACCCTTATCCAAAACAAATTAATTGTAGCGCATGTTTTAGCACATTGTGATTTCTTTAAAAATAATGTCCGTTTTCAAAACACAAAGAGGGACATGGTAGAGAGCATGGCTGCCACCGCTGAAAGAATAAGGCGGTATGAAATTGAGTTTGGGAAAAAGGAAGTGGAAACTTTCCTTGATGCCGTGCTGGCAATTGAAGAACATATTGATCCGTCTCTAATGAGGCCGAAGCTAGCCTGGAGTTCGGATGATGAATATGAAAGCAGCGGTGAAACAGCAGCGGCCAGCCCTTATGATGATTTATGGGATTTGGATGAAAGAAACAAGAAGCATGAACCAAAGAAAAAAAATAAGAAGTTCCCTCCGAAACCAGAAAAAGATTTACTGCTGTTTATAGAGAGCTACAGCAGGGAGCTAACCGACTGGCAGCGGGATATATTAACGATGATGCGGGAAGAAATGCTCTATTTTTGGCCGCAGCTGGAAACTAAAATTATGAACGAAGGCTGGGCATCTTATTGGCATCAGCGCATCTTAAGGGAAATGGATTTGACATCTGCTGAAGCGCTGGAATTTGCAAAGTTGAATGCAGGGGTTGTGCAGCCGTCCAGAACCGGAATCAATCCATATTATCTGGGTCTGAAGATTTTTGAAGATATTGAAGAACGATATAACAATCCGACTGAGGAAATGAAGAGGCGCGGTGCAGTGCCAAATTCAGGCCGGGAAAAAATGTTCGAGGTTCGTGAAATCGAGTCAGATATATCATTTTTAAGAAATTATTTAACAAAAGACCTTGTCATGAGAGAAGATATGTATCTGTTCCAAAAACAAGGTAAGGATTATAAGGTAGTGGATAAACAGTGGGAGCATGTGCGCGATCAGCTTGTCAGCATGCGTGTAAATGGAGGATTCCCATATTTGACGGTTAATGACGGAGATTATATGAAGAATGGTGAACTATACTTAAAGCACTGGTTTGAAGGTGTGGAGCTTGATCTAAAATATCTTGAAAAAGTACTCCCATATGTACACCAGCTTTGGGGCAGAGGCGTCCATATGGAAACCATTGTTGAAGGCAAGAACATGCTTTTCACTTACGATGGGAAGAGCATTCACAGGAAATATTTGTAAAAATGACGGACGAACCAAAATATATTGTGGTTCGTCTTTTTTTGGCCGGGCTGCAAACAGGTTTTTTAAAAATGGACAGAATAAAACTAAATACTTTCCTTCTCAAGGAGTATTGAAGTAATATTAACGTGTACAGGCGGGGGTATTGAAAAGGTAACTAGATGACTCCCGGATATTAATATTTTCTTTACAGCCATGGATAAACTGAGGAAAGGATGATGATCTTGAAAATTACAGATTCAGCTCGGGATCTATTGAAACAGATTCTTCAAGAGAAAAATACTGGCGGAATTAGAGTTTATTTTGCAGGCTTTGGCTGAGGAGGCCATCAAATTGGACTGGCTCTGGATGAGCCGGAAGCAGATGATATAATCGAAACTATAAATGGAATCCAGGTGGCAGTCGACCCGGAGATCAAGCCGCATACAGAAAGTATGATTCTTGACCATGATCAGGAAAATGAAAGACTGGTTCTGTTAGGCAATGACAGCGGCTGCTGCTAATCAAAAACACCCACGCGGGTGTTTTTCTATTTGTAAAAAAAGTATTGACTATATACCCAATAGGGTATATTATATGAATTGTAATTGAATTATTTACGCAGAGGAGAGAAATATGCTGCTGATTTTTTTAACCTTGCTGCTAGTTAGTTTCCCATTATTTAAAAGGTATTATCCTATTAGAAATATCCCTTGTTATCATTTAGATCAATGCCTGCCCAAGGAAGGCATAGCTCTGCTGGATGTCAGGGATTATAATGATTCCTGTCATTGTGAAATACCCGGAGCGATCAATCTGCCCATTCCATATATAAATCGGCATATAAACGATATACCATATAACCAAATCCATTTAGTTGCCTCCAGCTCATTAGAGAAAAATTTTGGGGTAAGGATGCTGCGAAAAAAAGGGTTTAAGATAGTTGGTTTTTCAATGCCTGATTGTCACTGTGTAAAATAAAACTAAAATGGGGTGAAGCTTGTGTTATACGATGCAAAAACTAAAAATCGAATCAAAAGGGCAGAGGGCCAGCTTAGAGGGATTTTAAAAATGATGGAGGATGAAAAAGATTGCAAATCTGTCATTACCCAGCTAACAGCTTCAAGATCAGCAATTGATAAAGCAATTGCAGTTATTGTCAGTTCCAATCTTGAACAATGTATTGTTGAAAACGCTGAAAAGGGAATTGAGAGTTCCATCATGATTGAAGAGGCTGTCAACTTACTTGTTAAAAGCAGATGATGGTCAGTTGACTTCCTTTTTTTATTTAGTTATAATATACCCCATGAGGTATAAAACAAAAGCGTTATCACATAAATTTGGAGGTAAGCAAATGACTATTGCAAATGGAATCATTATCGCCCTGGTTATTATTTTTCTCCTTCAGAAGCTGATTCCGGTAAAGGGCGTAAAGCAGATGACAGCTGCTCAGCTGAAGAATGAAATGAAGGACAAAACAAAGCAATACATTGATGTAAGAACAACAGCTGAATTTAAAAGCTTCCATATTCCAGGATTTAAGAACATGCCTCTTCATCAGCTTCACCAGAATATGGGACAGCTATCAAGAGATAAGGAAGTAGTTGTTATCTGTCAAAGCGGAATGAGAAGCAGCAAAGCAAGTAAAATTCTAAAAAAAGCCGGATATAAGAACATTACAAACATCAAAGGCGGAGTAAGCGCCTGGAGATAAAGGGGAGAATATTAAATGAAAACAATGAATGTGAATGAAGTAGAGCAGCAGCTAGCCGCCGGAGTAAAATTAAATATCATTGATGTGCGGGAAGCAGATGAAGTAAAAGAAGGAAAGATAGCTTCAGCTATTCATATTCCGCTTGGATTAATTGAATTTCGTATGCATGAGCTGGATAAGAATCAGGAATATGTTATGGTTTGCCGATCAGGAAACCGCAGCGGATTAGCTGCACGATTCCTTGAAGGACAGGGGTATAGAGTCATTAACATGCTTGGCGGTATGATGAACTGGGAAGGACCATTAGATTATTGAACTGCAAAGGCCAAGAACAGGTGTTGACAGAAAGTCAAATATGCTCTAGTATATACCCTGTGAGGTATTTGGATTCATTTTAAAAGTTATAAGAAATAAATTTTTTTGATTATATATATACCCAATAGGGTAAAGGGAGGATAAAAGATTGGAAAAGAAAAAAACAACAATCGTTCTATTCAGCGGAGATTATGACAAGGTGATGGCGGCTTATATCATTGCAAACGGTGCAGCTGCTTACGATCATGAGGTAACCATCTTTCACACATTCTGGGGACTGAATGCTCTTAGAAAAGATGAGCCAATTCAAGTCAAAAAAACTTTTATGGAAAAAATGTTTGGCAAAATGATGCCAAGAGGTCCGGAAAAAATGGGCTTATCGAAAATGAATATGGCTGGAATGGGTCCTAAGATGATCAAAGATATTATGAAAAAGCACAACACAATGCCAGTAAGCGACCTTATTGAAATGGCAAAAGAACAGGAAGTTAAGCTTGTAGCCTGTCAAATGACTGTCGATCTTCTTGGTTTCAAACAGGAAGAAATCATTGATGGTGTAGAATTTGCCGGTGTAGCTGCTTATCTTGCAGATGCAGAAGACGGTAATGTCAACTTATTTATCTAAAGTTATAAGGAGGAATATTAAATGGAAACTTTAAAAACAAACTCTTCAGTAGATGCAAAAGGGCTTGCCTGCCCAATGCCGATTGTAAAAACGAAAAAGGCAATCACTAATCTGAATCCTGGGGAAGTACTTGAGGTACTTGCAACAGATAAAGGTTCAAAAGCAGATATTCAGGCCTGGGCAAAAAGCTCTGGACACCAATATCTTGGCACAATGGAAGAAGGCGAAGTGCTTAAGCATTATATACGAAAAGCAGGTGAAAATGAAGAGCGTGAAGCTGCAACTTTTGAGTCTGTTGCCTCTAACGATGATCTTTTAAAAGAGATGGATTCTAATGATGATATTGTTGTTCTCGATGTCAGGGAACCTGCTGAATATGCATTCGGCCATATTCCCAATGCTATTTCGATTCCCTTCGGAGAATTGGAGGAAAGAATTAGCGAGCTAAACCAGGATAAAAAGATTTTTGTAGTATGCCGTACAGGGAGCCGAAGTGATATGGCATCCCAGGTATTAGCTGAAAAAGGCTTCTCAAATGTAATTAATGTAGTGCCGGGAATGTCCGAATGGAATGGACCGACCGAAACGAAGCTTAACTAAAATTTTTTAAACTAAATTATACATTAGGGGGTATACTAACGATGAATGCAATGACTGCTAGTGAAGTAACAAAAAAGGTTATTCAAAATGAAGAATTATTTATACTTGATGTACGCAATGAAACCGACTTTAACGATTGGAAGATTGAAGGCAAAAACTTTGAATACTTGAATGTTCCATACTTCGAACTTCTTGATGGCGTAGAACCTATTCTGGATAAAATTCCGGCTGATAAAGAGCTTTTAGTAGTGTGTGCAAAAGAAGGTTCTTCTGTCATGGTCGCAGAAATGCTTGAAGAAGCAGGACGCAATGCCTCATACCTTGCAGGCGGGATGAAATCATGGAGTGAACACCTTGAGCCTGTTAAAGTGGGTGATTTGAAGGATGGCGGAGAAATGTATCAATTCGTCCGCATCGGAAAAGGCTGCCTGTCCTACATGGTGATTTCAAATGGTGAAGCTGCAATCGTCGATGCCACAAGAATGACTGACGTATTTACTGATTTTGCTGCTGAAAAGAATGCAGAGATTAAGCATGTCTTTGATACACATCTGCATGCAGATCATATCTCAGGCGGACGCAAAATTGCTGAAAAAACGGGTGCTTCTTACTGGCTTCCTCCTAAGGATGCTGAAGAAGTAACATTTGAATACAGCCGTCTTGAAGATGGAAACGAAGTCATGATTGGTTCTACTAAAATCAGCATTCAAGCTATTTACTCACCAGGCCATACAATTGGTTCAACATCTTTTGCAGTGGACGATCAATACCTTCTTTCAGGTGATATCCTATTCATCGATTCTATCGGACGTCCCGACCTTGCCGGTAAAGCCGGGGATTGGGCTGGTGATTTAAGAGAAACACTTTATAAGCGCTATAAAGACCTATCAGGCGAATTAGTTGTTATGCCTGCACACTTCATGATTATTGAAGAATTAAATGAGGATGGCAGCGTATCCGAAAAGCTTGGCACATTATTTGCTAAAAATCACGGATTAAACATTGAAGACGAAGGAGAGTTCAGAAAGTTAGTTTCTGAAAATCTTCCTCCTCAGCCTAATGCTTATCAGGAAATCCGCGAAACAAATATGGGAAAAATCAGCCCGGACGAAGAAAAACAGCGTGAGATGGAAATCGGTCCAAATCGCTGTGCTGTAAGATAATTTTTTTGAAGGATTTATCAAAAACTAATAATAATAATTGGAGGAATGAAATATGAACGCAGCAAAAGTACTGGATGCAAAGGGTTTAGCTTGTCCAATGCCAATCGTAAAAACAAAGAAAGCAATAGGTGAAATCGAATCAGGGCAAGTGCTTGAAGTTCATACAACAGACAAAGGAGCAGTTAAAGATTTGGCTGCCTGGACAGAGTCAACAGGACATGAGCTTTTAAAACATGAGGATGACAATGGAGTGTTAAAGTTCTGGATAAAAAAAGGCTGATCTATTGAAAAGATAAAAGGGAGTTTGCACTCCCTTTTATTGCTTAAAAGGAGGAGATGGCCACATGGATTTTACTTTTTTGATCGTTATATTTTTAATTGGTTTTATCGGGTCTTATATTTCCGGAATGGTGGGAATTGGCGGCTCAATCATTAAATACCCAATGCTATTATACATTCCGCCGTTATTTGGATTAGCAGCCTTTTCTGCTCATGAAGTTTCAGGAATCAGTGCTGTACAGGTGTTTTTTGCAACAATCGGAGGTGTCTGGGCCTACAGGAAAGGCGGATATCTGAATAAAACACTAATTATTTATATGGGTTCAGCCATATTAGCCGGAAGTTTAATCGGAAGTTACGGTTCAAGGTTTATGACTGAAGGCGGCATTAACCTTGTTTATGGTGTTTTAGCTTTAATTGCGGCAATTATGATGTTTGTGCCGAAAAAAGGCTTGGATGATATCCCTTTGGATCAAGTAAAGTTCAATAAATGGCTTGCAGCCTTCTTTGCTTTGATTGTCGGCATCGGGGCTGGTATCGTCGGTGCAGCAGGTGCCTTTTTACTGGTTCCTATTATGCTGGTTGTATTGAAGATTCCTACAAGAATGACGATTGCGACATCACTGGCAATCACTTTTATTTCATCGATTGGATCTACAGCTGGTAAATTAGCAACCGGACAAGTAGACTACGTTCCTGCAGCCATTATGATTATTGCCAGCTTAATTGCTTCTCCATTAGGAGCTGCTTCAGGAAAGAAAGTAAATACAAAAATTCTCCAGGTTATTTTGGCTGTACTAATTCTGGCTACATCCATTAAGATCTGGATGGATATATTATAATTCCGGGGAGGGGGCAGCGGGTGCTGTTCCCTTTAATGTTTAACCTGTGGTTAAGCGGTAAAAATAATCGTATACTTCAGATAAGGGAGAGCTGTTTCTGATGGAAGAATCCAAAGAGTCGAAATACATACAGCAGCATCTGGCAAATGAAAGAACCTTCCTGGCATGGGTAAGAACATCGATCGCTGTAATTGGAATAGGTGTACTTGCTTCCACACTGCATTTTAATAATGTGCAGAGAGTAAATAAGTTTGCAGATAGCATTGCCATTTCATTAAGTCTGTTTTCTCTGGTTACCGGCCTGACAATCCTGGTTTACTCTACCTTGAATTATTTTCAGGTCAGAAAAAGAATTAACCTGCAGACCTACTCATCATCCCGATCACTGATATACTTAATAACAGCTGTAATCTTTTTGATATTTATCTTATTGCTAATATATTTATTTGTTATTTTGATTTAACTGGTGCATCCATGTTTATAAATTATTAATTAATGAATGGCTTTCTTTTTAAATCTTCCGCCCCTGACTTCCGCAATATCAGAAACTGCTAAAAAAGCACTGGGATCTATTTCTTCCACGATGGCTTTTAATTTTGCCTCTTCCAGTCTGGTGATGACACAAAAGATTACTTTTTTATCATCCCCTGTGTAAGCACCTTCCCCATTTAAGTAGGTAACTCCTCTTCCCAGCCGTGCAAGAATCGCTTCGCCGATTACCTTATGCTGGTCACTGATGATCCAGGCTGATTTTGATTCATCCAGCCCGCTGATCACCACATCTATTGTTTTGAAAGCAATGAAATAAGCGAGGATGGAATACATTGCCCTGTTCCAGCCGAAAACAAAGCCTGCCGTAGCAAAAATGAAGATATTGAAAAACATAATAATTTCCCCGACAGAGAATGGAAGTTTTTTATTTACCAGAATGGCCAGAATCTCTGTTCCATCTAAGGATCCTCCATACCTGATCACCATGCCGACCCCAACACCAAGAACAATGCCGCCAAATACCGTGGCTAACAGCAAGTCCTCAGTAAAAACAGGAACGTCATGCAAAAGGAGAGTGGTTGCTGATAATACGGCAATCCCGAGCAGCGTAGACAACGCAAAGGTTTTCCCTATCTGTTTGTATCCTATGTAAAAAAATGGGATATTAAGGATGAAAATAAACCAGCCCAGTTTCCAGCCGGACAGGTGAGAGAGGATAATGGAGATGCCTACTATTCCGCCATCCAGAATTTTATTGGGCACAAGAAACTCTTCGATCCCTACGCCCATAAGTATGGCTCCAACTATGATGAAGAAAATTCTTTTTGCAAGCTTTCCTTTAGTCAATCCTTTATGTACATTTGCTTCAACAGCAGTTTCGAGTGAAACGTTCATAAATGACCCCCATTTTTATATGATAACCGAGTATCTGTATAAGCTAGTAATATAATATGATAGCTTGTGCATTTTTAGCTCAAACTAATTATTCGGCAAGTCTGATAATCACTATGTCTAATTATAACATTTCTTATATTAGATGAGGGATTCATGGGGTTAAATAATACTCTTAGTTCTGTACTCCTTTGTAAGGATCATACAATGGTATCTTTTTTACCAGCCTGATTGAATATTTTATGAAAATACGATTAGTTCAAAGCTCTTCGGGGAAATAAACACATACAAGCAAATCAGCTGTATAAGGGAGGGGCAGTTACATGCATAAGGTTATTCAATTTGGCAAGAAGCTCGGAAAGGAGTTTAAGAATGATCGGGCAACCGGGCTTGCAGCCGAACAAGCCTATTATTATATGCTCTCCATTTTTCCTTTATTAATCCTGCTTATCTCCATTGTTCCATATCTATCACTGGATCCTCAAAAAGCATTAACATATTTGCAGAGTGTAATGCCGTCTGATTCGTTTAGTGTGATCGAGGATAATGTGGTAGATATCATTACGAAGCCAAACGGCGGTCTGCTGACTTTTGGTATTATCGGTACATTATGGTCGGCTTCTAATGGAATGCAGGCTTTCATTAGGGCCATGAATGATGCGTTTGATGTAAAGGAATCGAGATCATTTATAAAATCAAGACTTGTTTCCATAGGCTTAACACTTGGACTGCTTGCAGCATTCATTGTTGCCATGGTTCTTCCTGTATTCGGAAAAGTTATCTTGAATTTTATTGGGAATTTTATAAATATATCTGAAGGGATGCAAATTCTGATCAATGTATTGCGATGGGCCGTTGCTTTTGTGATCATGGTTACAGTCCTGGCTATTCTTTATAAAGTCGCACCGAATAAACATTTTCCTTTCAAACAGGTATTGCCGGGTGCAATAGCCGCAACGGTTATGTGGCAGATCATATCTTTTGGCTTATCCTTTTACGTAAGCAATTTTGGGAATTATTCAGCCACATATGGAAGCCTTGGCGGAGTTATTGTATTAATGCTGTGGTTCTTTCTAACCGGCCTTGCACTTGTTATTGGCGGAGAAATAAGTGCCCTCTATCACAGAAATAATACATTTAAACCGGGCAGCGGAAAGAAAGATGATAAAAAAGACCACAAAGTACAATCCGATGGAGAAGCGTACCGTACACTTTCAATCAAATAGGGCAAAATAAAACGAGGGCTCAGCCCTCGTTTTATTTTATCGCAGTCTAACGGGCAGTAAGACCCCCACTTCAGGACTCAGAGGAATCAAAGGAGGGTAAGTGGGGGGCAAACTGCCCGATCTAGCTGCGGCTCCTAGGGGCTCGAGGTCATAAGCCAATCAGCTGATGGGAAGAA
>NZ_MRTQ01000044.1 GCF_001956215.1 Paenibacillus sp. FSL R5-0490
GACTAATGATTTAAACGTTGACGTTTTGTTCGTTCAGTTTTCAAAGATCAATCCGCCGCTCAGAAGCGACTTTATTAATATATCATTCTCACGATTTAATGTCAACATCTTTTTTTGTAAGTTGTTTTTTCATCGCGTCGTGGTGACGACCTTTAATATAATATCACCATCAAAAAGAACTGTCAACAGAAATACTAAAAAAGATTTAAAAACAAAAACAGCCGCATAAGAACGGCTGTAAAATTAAATAATCCATGTCTGTATAGCAACAAGGGCAAACAATCCGGGAATACCCAGAAATCCGGAAATGGCCGAAGTGGCAAGGTTTATAGGAACATGAATGCCAATCTGATTCCCAAATGCATTTAAGAAAAATAATAAGAGTGCACCAATGATCAGTTTAATGGCTCCCTGCCCAATGAATCTTACCGGTTTTACCGGGGCTCCTATAAATAGAAGCAATAAAATTAATCCTCCCAGAATGGAGATCACTACGATAGGCTCCAAAAGAAAAATCCTCCTCTCAGAAAACTTGTACTACTAATTTATGATTAGTGTGTACAAAAAAGACCTTAGAGGAGGACAAGTATTTTGTTTATGGACGATTTTCTTCCCGCAAAATTAATAAATTATATTCTCACTTTAACATTTCTCTTTTTAGCTTCCCTGAATAGAAAAAAGTATTTCGCTTCGGCCAGCTTTGCCTGGCTGATTGCCTCCGGAGATGGATCAAAACTTTTTTCCACCAGTGATTTCTGGTTGTTCCAATCTGTTTTCAATCTGTTCAGCTGTTCCAGAAGCTTCTCATCAAACTCGCTGCGAAGCCATTTTTTCCTGCGAAAAAACATATATTCCGCCTCCGTGCTTAAACTTCTCTTCTTCCCTCTAACGCTTTTGAGAGCGTTACTTCATCCGCATACTCCAGGTCTCCGCCTACCGGCAGGCCATGGGCGATCCGGGTCGCCTTTATGCCGGACGGCTTGATCAGGCGGGAGATATACATGGCTGTTGCTTCCCCTTCAATATTCGGATTGGTGGCAAGAATAATCTCCTGGACCGTCTCATCCTGAAGCCTTTTCAGTAAATCAGGAATATTGATATCTTCAGGGCCAATTCCATCCATCGGTGAAATTGCTCCATGGAGGACATGATACAGCCCGTTGTATTCCTTCATCTTTTCCATGGCAATCACGTCCTTCGGATCCTGGACAACACAAATGACGGACCGGTCACGTCTCTGGTCCTCACATATATAACAGGGATCCTGGTCCGTGATATGGCCGCAGACAGAGCAGTATGATAAATTTCTTTTCGCATTGACCAGTGCTTTTGCAAAATCCAGCACAGTATCTTCTTTCATGCTTAAAACAAAAAACGCCAGACGTGCAGCCGTTTTCGGGCCGATTCCGGGCAACTTCATAAAGCTGTCAATCAGCTTGGATATCGGTTCAGGATAATGCATGTATGTTTCCTCCTATATGAAAAGGAAAAGCGCCGCGAGCATGATGGCCTGATGGATATTCCATCAGACTATGTTCGCTGGCGCCCGGCCTGTCTGTGCTTTTAAGCACTCCTTCAGGATGTTTGATTAAAACATTCCCGGCAGGTTCATTCCTTTAGTAAATTGGCCCATCGTATCGTTTGTTAAATCTTCCGCTTTTTTCAGTGCATCGTTAGTTGCCGCCAGGACAAGGTCCTGAAGCATTTCGATGTCTTCCGGATCCACAACTTCCTCTTTAATGTTAACTTCTAAAACTTGTTTATGTCCGGATACAACGACAGTCACCATTCCGCCGCCGGCTGTTCCTTCAATTCTTTTTTCGCCAAGCTCTTCCTGTGCCTGAGCCATCTTCTTTTGCATTTTCTGCATTTGCTTCATCATATTTTGCATATTTCCCATTCCACCGCGCATTTTACATACCTCCAGCTAGTTTCTATTCTTTAATTTCAATTAGTTCAGCGCCAAATAACTTGACCGCTTCAGCCACATGAGGCTCTTCCTCATTTCCGCCGAAGCCCCCGCCAGACTCATCTCCGTCACGCTGGCTGCGCAGGAAATCCTCCCTGACACTTTGCCATTGTTCATCCGGAATGCCGACCAGCTGCAATCTCTTTCCTAAAAGCTCAAACAGGATATTCCCCAAAGTATCCAGGAATTTCGCATTATCCATGGCCATCTGACAATGAATTTCATATTTGAATTTTACGATAAGAGCAGTTTCTGATGCGGCTACAGGCTCTGCTTCATTGAGAAGAGCTGCCTGGGAGCGCATCTGGTTTTGAACGAGCAGGTTCAGCATCTCGCCCCAGCGGCTCTTTACAGCCACCAGATCGTTTTTCGTTGCCTGCTTCAGTACTTCATTCACCTTCCCGACTGGCGCCTGGAAGCCTTTGCGTGAACTTCTCTGCGGCTTTTTCTGTACAGCAGGTGCTCCATCATCCTTAACCGCTATGCCGTTTTTCTTTAATTCAGCAAGCTCATGCTGCAGCTGTTCGATTTGCTGCATCAGCGGCTTGATGTCTGCAGCCTGTCCTGGTCTCTCCCGCTGTTCAAGCTGGCACAGCTTCACAATCGCCACTTCCAGGAAGATTCGCGGATGGTTGGTCCATCTCATTTCCTGCTGGGCTTTGTTCAGCACTTCAATCAGCTCATAAAGCTCTTCAGGCTCCACTTCCCCGGCAAGCTGCTGGAAGTCCTCATCGAGCATAACTCTTTCTAATGATTCCTCCAGCCTTGGAGCAGCTTTAAATAAAAGCATGTCCCGATAATACAGGATAAAGTCCTCTATAAAGCGGGATGGGTCTTTCCCCTGAAAAAGGAGCTCCTCCAGAAATTCCAGCCCGGATGCTGCATCCCTGTCTTTAACCGCTCTTGCCAGTTTATTTAAAAACCCCTGCGACACCGCACCTGTTACAGACAGGGCATCTTCAACTGTAACACGATCCTGGCTGAAGGAGATCGCCTGATCAAGCAGGCTGAGCGCATCACGCATACCGCCTTCTGCGGCTCTTGCGATGATCTGCAGGGCCTGTTCTTCATAAGCTGCTTCTGTTTCATCCGCAATCAGCTTCATTCTTCCTGTTATCGCCTGAGCCGTAATCCGTTTGAAATCGAATCGCTGGCAGCGGGAAATAATCGTCAGAGGAATTTTATGAGGCTCTGTTGTGGCTAAAATAAAAATAACATGCTTAGGCGGCTCTTCAAGCGTTTTTAACAGCGCATTGAAAGCTCCAATGGAAAGCATATGCACCTCATCGACGATGTAAACCTTATATTTTACAGCGTTCGGGGCATATTTCACTTTGTCCCTGATATCCCTGATTTCTTCTACACCATTATTGGATGCAGCATCGATTTCAATGACGTCAGGAATTGATCCGTCTGTAATCCCTCTGCAGGCCGAACACTCATTGCACGGTTCAGTGACAGGTGCCTTCTCACAGTTAACAGCCTTTGCAAGTATTTTTGCCGCACTCGTTTTACCGGTTCCGCGGGGGCCGGAAAACAAATAGGCGTGTGATATCTTCTCCTGAAGCAGGGCGTTTTGCAAAGTCTTTGTCACATGTTCCTGCCCGACAACATCGATGAACTGCTGCGGGCGCCAAACACGATATAAAGCTTGATAACTCACTGACACGCCCCCTTCCTATGTATAGTCCTTCATCTATTATAACGTATCTAAATTCCTTTTTACAAAACCTAGAGCAAAAAATACAACAAAAAACCCACCCCGCAAAAGGATGAGTTTTAGTAACAATATAAACTGCCGTGCACCTTCCGTCGACTGGCGCCCATAGGCGTTACTTAAGCAGTTAGCTCGGCCCAGGCAACCCTGCGGCACATGGGAGCGTCCACTTAATGCTGCTTCCTTCCGGACCTGACATGTTTCATGGATTCCCATTGCGCAGGACCCGGGCGTCAACACCACTTACTTAAGGCAGGCCCTACAGGACACCAGCCTCGGGAAGGGATTCAGCCTCGCTAGAGCGGATTGCGAGTACAGGGCACCGCTACCTCCCCGCCTAGCACGGCAAAGTTGATACCATATTTAGGTGCGTCTTTGTCCGACGCATTTATAAGTATACTAACAATCGGGTAAAAAAGCAATGCCTAACCATTGTCAATTCCTGTATCATGTTCCATCTGCAGCAATTGCCTTTTCTTTTTCTCTTCTTTCTTGCGCTTTCGCAAGTTCCGGAAAAAGCTCGAAAGCATTTCACCGCATTCTTCTTCCAGCACCCCTGCGACGACTTCACTCTGATGATTGAACCGCTCATCCTGCAAGAGGTTCATGAGCGTTCCGGCACAGCCGCCTTTCGGATCCCTGGCTCCATACACCACTTTTTGGATGCGCGACAGAATTATGGATCCTGAACACATCGGACAGGGCTCCAAAGTTACATAGAGAACGGCATTCTCCAGCCGCCAGGTTCCGAGTTTTTTGCATGCCTGATCAATGGCCAAGAGTTCCGCATGCGCAATTGCAGTCTGATTCACTTCTCTCAGATTATGGGCCCGGGCAATGATTTCCCCGTCCAGGACAATGACTGCGCCAATCGGAACCTCCTCCAGCCCTTCAGCAAGCTTAGCTTCCTTGATGGCCTCCCGCATATACAGTTCATCTTCAGTGAATGATTCCTGAATCAAATATCTTCATTCCTTCTCTTAACATCTGTGTAAAAGCGGCTCCTTTTACGAAAAATAATCTTAAAGGAGCGATTCGATGAAAAATCCGCAAGCCTATAAACCGGCTCTTATCATTATTGACATGATTAACGACTTTCATTTTCACCATGGCAAAATCCTTGCTGAAAAAGCATTGAATATCATAAAACCCATCAATGAACTAAAGACTGCATTCCATGAACAGGATCTCCCGGTCATTTACGTGAATGATCATTATAACCTCTGGAAGGCTGATCTCGATACGATTATGAACCATTGCCGCAATCCTGTCAGTTAGCGTATCCTTCATGAAATACATCCGTCACCGGATGATTATTTTTTAATAAAGCCAAAGTACTCCGCTTTTTATGGCACTGCCTTAAATACTCTCCTGCACCAGCTCGGCGTCAATCTGCTTGTTATGGCGGGAATCGCAGGCAATATCTGTGTCCTGTTTTCAGCCAATGACGCTTATATGAGAGAATACCATCTGCATATACCGCATGACTGCATCGCTTCCAACGACGACCATGATAATGAAAATGCCTTAAAGATGATGGAAAACGTATTAAAAGCCAATATATCTTCCTTCTCTGAAAACAATTATAACATTTCTTCCATGTTTCCTTCATAAAATGGCAGTAGTGTTTTAAGATGTGTTTTTCCGGGAGGGAGATAGATTGCAGATTCATGTTATCCAGCAAAACCAGTCTTTGTTCGGCATTGCCCAGGCATATGGAACGACAGTTGAAGATCTCGTTGAAGCAAACGAAATTCCCAATCCAAATAATCTTGTGATCGGCCAGACACTGGTTATTCCGATAATTGGAAGCTTTTATTGGGTGCAGCCCGGTGACAGCCTTTACTCGATTTCAAGAAGGTTCGGCATTTCTTTTCAGCAGCTGGCATCAGTCAATGGCATTTCAGTAAGCCAGCCGCTTCAGGTGGGGTTCCGCCTTTATATTCCGCCCCGCCCGAAAACGAAAGCAGAATTCAATGCCTATGTGGAGCCAAGAGGCAATACAGTCGCCCCTGAGCTGGAGGAAAGCGCAAGAGAGGCCGCGCCTTATCTGACCTATCTGGCGCCGTTCAGTTTTCAGGCTCTCCGCGATGGCTCTTTGAAGGAGCCGCTTCTGAATGATTTCCCAGCTATTGCGAGAGCCAATAATAATGTACTGATGATGGTAATCACCAATCAGGAAAACGATCAGTTCAGTGACGAACTCGGCAGAATATTGTTAAATGATATGGCGATTCAGAATAAATTCCTGGATAACATTACAGCCACAGCAAAGAAATACGGCTTCAGGGATATTCATTTTGACTTCGAATTTCTGCGCCCGGAGGACCGCGAAGCTTATAACAACTTTCTCAGAAAAGCAAAGGCAAGATTCAGGCAGGAAGGCTGGCTGATTTCCACAGCATTAGCCCCGAAAACCAGCGCTGAACAGAAAGGGCTCTGGTATGAGGCTCATGATTATAAAGCCCACGGGGAGATTGTTGATTTCGTGGTCATCATGACCTATGAATGGGGCTACAGCGGCGGTCCGGCTATGGCCGTTTCCCCAATCGGCCCAGTGAGGCAGGTATTGGAATACGCGATCAGCGAAATGCCATCTTCTAAAATTATGATGGGCCAGAACTTGTATGGCTATGACTGGACGCTTCCCTTTGTTCAGGGCACCACCGCAAAAGCCGTCAGTCCGCAGCAGGCCATACAGATCGCAGCGGAAAATAATGTGGCCATTCAATATGACTACAAAGCACAGGCCCCATTTTTTAATTACACAGCACCTGACGGGAAAAGGCATGAAGTCTGGTTTGAGGATGCCCGCTCCATCCAGGCGAAATTCGACTTAATCAAAGAACTGAAGCTGCGGGGCATGAGCTACTGGAAGCTCGGCCTGTCTTTCCCGCAAAATTGGCTTCTGATTACGGAAAACTTCAATGTGACAAAAAGAGCATGATTACTCAGCAGCTGCCGCTTACAGGCAGCTTTTTTATTTTTCAGATAATAGGCTCTTATTTTCTTATTTCCAGCTGAAATTCCATATCCCTTCCACTCCATACTGTGATAAAATAAGCTTTGTGTCATTTTGGAACGTACCTATAAATGGTTTCTATAGATAAATAAGCAATGCAGGAGGACGATCACTATGGGGGGAATACCTTTTATTACAGTAGAGGGGCCGATTGGCGTTGGGAAAACGTCTCTCGCTAAAGCAATTTCTGAGAAATTACAGTATGCCTTACTAAAAGAGATTGTTGATGAAAATCCTTTTTTGGGAAAATTCTATGAAAACATTGAAGAATGGAGCTTTCAGACTGAAATGTTTTTCCTCTGCAACCGCTATAAACAGCTGGTTGATATCAACAATCACTACCTGTCTCAAAATAAGCCTGTTGTGGCTGATTATCATATTTTCAAGAATCTGATCTTTGCGCAGCGCACACTAAATCAGACTGAATATCAGAAGTATTTGAAGATCTACGACATTCTGACGGGTGATATGCCAAAGCCGAATGTCATCATCTATCTTAATGCCAGCCTCGAAACACTGCTCGACCGAATCGAGCTGAGAGGCCGTGAAATTGAAAAGAACATCAGTCCGTTATATCTTGAGCAATTATCCCTTGATTATGAAACTGCTATGAATGAGTTCGAAAGGCAGCACCCGGATATCCCGGTCATCCGCTTTAATGGGGATCAGCTGGATTTTGTAAAAAATGAAGCAGACTTAATGCATATATTCGATACCTTATCGACATCATTAAAAAAGAGGAGTATACACTTATGAATCTTAGGCAGAAATATGAGATTCCTTCGAACGCCGTCATTACCATTGCCGGAACCGTTGGAGTCGGAAAATCAACAATGACCAATGCGCTTGCGGATGCACTGGGGTTCCGAACCTCTTTCGAAAAGGTTGATACAAATCCTTACCTTGATAAGTTCTATGCCGATTTCAACCGCTGGAGTTTTCACCTGCAGGTTTACTTCCTGGCTGAACGCTTCAAGGATCAGAAGCGCATTTTCGAATATGGCGGCGGCTTTGTTCAGGACCGCTCCATTTATGAAGACACAGGCATCTTTGCAAAAATGCATTATGAAAAAGGGACGATGTCCAAAGTCGACTACGAAACCTACACCAGTTTATTTGATGCAATGGTGATGACACCATACTTCCCGCATCCTGATTTGCTTATTTACCTGGAAGGCTCGCTTGATGACATTCTTTCCCGCATCCAGGAGCGCGGCCGTCCGATGGAGCAGCAGACGCCGATTTCCTACTGGGAAGAAATGCACCAGCGCTATGAAAATTGGATCAACAGCTTTAACGCATGCCCGGTCCTGCGCCTGAATATCAATGATTATGACATTATTCAGAATGAGCAATCCATTGAGCCGATTGTGGAGCGCATTTCTTACTTCTTAAGACAAACGCAATTATTGAAAAAATAACCGCCATTATCGGCGGTTTTTTCTTTGGAAGATAAGGAAGTATATAATTTTGGAACGACGATAACTGTCTAGCTCCAGCGCCTACCCCCTCGGGGTGTCGGGGGTGAGCAAGGCGCTTGCGCTTTTCTTAAACACAAAAAAACCGCTGATGCGATCAGCAGTTTTATGTATCTCCAATATTTATGCGCGTGTTAGATGTCAATTAAAATGGAGGAGGAAAGGGGATTCGAACCCCTGCGCGGTTTGACCCGCCTGTCGGTTTTCAAGACCGATCCCTTCAGCCGGACTTGGGTATTCCTCCGCATCGACAAGAAATACTATATCATTTCTCAAATAGGATGTCAACATCATTTTATAAAAAAATAGAGCGGATTAAAAATCCGCTCCGAACTTTTTTATTAAGGCTTAATAACTTCGCGATTGCCCATATACGGACGAAGTACTTCCGGAATGATAACACTTCCGTCAGCCTGCTGATAATTTTCCAGAATAGCTGCCACCGTGCGGCCGATCGCAAGGCCAGATCCATTCAGTGTGTGCACATGCTCCGGCTTGCCTTTTGCCTCGCGGCGGAAGCGGATATTGGCACGTCTTGCCTGGAATCCTTCGAAGTTACTGCAAGAAGAGATTTCTCTGTACGTGTTATAGCTTGGGATCCAAACCTCGATATCATATTTCTTCGCAGCTGTGAATCCAAGATCGCCTGTGCACATGCTCATCACACGGTAAGGAAGGCCAAGCAGCTGAAGGACTTTTTCTGCGTGTCCAGTCAATTTTTCAAGCTCATCATAAGACTCTTCAGGCTTCACAAACTTCACAAGCTCTACCTTATTGAACTGATGCTGGCGGATCAGCCCGCGTGTATCACGGCCGGCAGAACCTGCTTCAGAACGGAAGCATGCACTGAATGCCGCATAATTAATCGGAAGCTCATCTGCATTCAGAATTTCTTCCCTGTGCATATTGGTGACAGGCACCTCGGCAGTTGGAATCAGGAAGTAATCCTCGCTTTCAATCAGGAACGCATCTTCTTCAAATTTCGGAAGCTGTCCTGTTCCTGTCATGCTTGCACGGTTGACCATGTACGGAGGAAGAACTTCCTTATAGCCATGTTCATCTGTGTGCAAATCAAGCATGAAGTTGAATAAGGCGCGCTCAAGGCGGGCACCAAGGCCTTTGTAGAATACAAAGCGGCTGCCTGTTACTTTGCTGGCGCGTTCGAAATCGAGCAGATCAAGATCTGTCGCTACATCCCAGTGCGGCTTTGGCTCGAAATCAAATTCACGAAGTTCTCCCCATTGGCGGATTTCCACATTATCGTCTTCTGTTTCACCGACAGGCACGCTTTCATGCGGAATGTTCGGAATGCTCAGCAGCAATTGGTCCAATTCTTCCTCAACCGTGCGGAGCTCCTCATCCAATGCTTTAATTTTGTCGCCGACTTCTCTCATTTCTGTGATTAAATGATCTGCATCCTGCTTTTCGCGCTTTAAGGCTGCAACCTGCTGGGATACTTCATTCCTTTTGCTCTTCAGCTGTTCTGCTTCAACAATCAATTCACGTCTTTTCACATCCAGATCCTCGAATTTTCCGAGATCCGTCAAATCCTCGCCGCGGTGCTGAAGCTTGTTTTTCACTTCTTCAAAATTAGCTCTCAAAAATTTAATGTCCAGCATTTTTAAGTACCTCCTGAAAAATAATTTAGAACACAAAAAACTCCCGTCCCCAAAAAAGGGACGAGAGTTACCCGCGTTGCCACCCTAGTTGAAAGCATAAGCTTTCCACCTTAAATCCATAACGGTTTTAACCGAAAGCATTTACTTTTCCCGGACCATTCCGGGTGTTCCATGCTTTGCTCGAGGATGGATTCACAGGGTTTATTCACCGGTTCACACCAGCCACCGGCTCTCTACAGAACAAAGTTCCTGTTACTAGTTCCTCTCATTGCTTTTCAGCTATAAGAATTTTGTAATTCATAATGTACTACAATTATGTTCCATTTGCAACCAAAATATTCAAATTGCTAATTGCTTGGACTCTTTAATCATTTCAACAAAATAGCCTGTCAGGCGATGGTCATCCGTCAGTTCCGGGTGGAATGAGCAACCGAGGAATCTGCCTTCGCGCGCAGCCACAATCCGGTCATTGTGCTTGGCGAGAATTTCAACATTCTCCCCCGCCTCGACAATATGCGGCGCACGAATAAAGACTGCCGCAAAGTCTTCTGCCACTCCGGCAATATTAAGATCAGCCTCAAAGCTTTCACGCTGGCGGCCGAATGAATTTCTTTCCACCCGGACATCCATCACACCAATATGAGGTTCATCATAGCCAATAATGTGTTTTGCAAGGAGGATCAGCCCGGCACATGTACCGAACATCGGCTTTCCTGACTGGGCAAATTGCTTAAGGCTGTCCATAAAATCATATTTATCAATGAGACGTCTCATGGTCGTGCTCTCGCCGCCAGGCAGGATCAGCCCGTCCACCTCATCAAGCTGCTCTTTGCGTTTGATGACCACAGCTTCGGCGCCGCATGCTTCTACCGATAGTACATGCTCTCTGACCGCACCCTGCAGCCCTAATACTCCAACCTTTATCATATCTATTCTCCTTACCAGCCGCGCTCCTGCATACGAGCTTCAGGAGCCAATGAAGAAATTTCGATTCCCTTCATCGGTGTGCCAAGTTCTTTTGAAAGTTCAGCAATCAATTTGTAGTCCTGGTAATGTGTAGTAGCTTCCACAATGGCACGTGCAAATTTAGCAGGGTTTTCAGATTTGAAGATACCTGATCCTACGAACACACCGTCAGCACCAAGCTCCATCATTAGTGCTGCATCTGCAGGTGTTGCAACACCGCCTGCTGCGAAGTTTACGACCGGAAGGCGTCCAAGGCTCTTAATTTCCAAAAGAAGCTCATATGGCGCTCCCAGAAGCTTAGCTTCTGTCATTAACTCATCTTCATTCATGCCGACAACCTTGCGCACCTGTGCATTCACCTTGCGGATATGGCGCACAGCTTCAACGATGTTTCCAGTTCCAGGCTCACCCTTTGTACGAAGCATGGAAGCACCTTCGCCAATACGGCGTGCTGCTTCGCCTAAATCACGGCATCCGCAAACGAATGGAACAGTGTAGTCTCTTTTATTCAAATGGTATTCTTCATCAGCAGGAGTTAAAACTTCACTCTCATCTATGTAATCGACACCCATCGCTTCAAGTATACGAGCTTCTACAATATGGCCGATACGCGCTTTTGCCATTACCGGGATTGAAACTGCACCAATTACTTCTTCCATAATACGCGGATCTGCCATACGTGCTACACCGCCGGCTGCACGGATATCAGAAGGAACGCGCTCAAGTGCCATAACTGCTACTGCACCAGCTTCTTCTGCGATTTTTGCCTGCTCAGCGTTTACGACGTCCATAATAACGCCGCCTTTTTGCATTTCTGCCATTCCCCGTTTAACACGATCTGTACCTGTCTTCATGTTTATCCCCCTTCGTAAATACCATCTGCTTTGGATGGGTTAAATATTATGATAAAAATAACTTTTCAAAAAAAGGAAAATAGATTACTTTACTCGGAATTTTCCCTATTGAAAATATGCAATGAAAAAGGGCTCCTGTCAAGACAGGAAAGCCCTTTTTCTTAAAACCAACCTTTTACAGTTGAGGAAACACTTCCCCATAGGTCACCGAAGAAACCGCCGATGCTGCGCATAGTCAGCACGAACCAGTTTGCTTTTTCAACACTTTCAGCGGCTACAACATCCACCTGGATATTGCCTTTGCCTTTATCGGACAGGAACTCAAGCTTCCCGTCCTCTTTGGACTCGATCGTTAAGTAGCCGACCTTTTCTCCCTTTTTAATTGGAGCAGTCAATTCACCATTTTCATTTAATTTCTTTTTATCCAGAACAAGAACGGGCTTAAAGTTTTCCTTTTCCCCATTTCTCATCACCATTTCGATGGCATCTTTGGAAGAAATCTTCACTTTATCTTCTTTCCCTTTTGTAACAGGCACTGTTTTCTGGCCTTTCACCTGATATTTGGCAGGAACGATTTCTTCTTTCGTGAAGTTGGTGAAACCGAAGTCGAACATTTTCTTGGTTTCATCGAATCTGGATTTATAAGTAGCCTGGCCATTCGCTCCTTTAGCGTTCATGACAACACTGATGTAGCGGTTGCCATCTCTCAGCGCAGTTCCTGTGAAGCAGTATCCGGCAAAGTCAGTTGTACCTGTTTTAAGGCCATCTGCCCCTTCATAGCCATATACCAGCTCCGGAAGCATCCAGTTCCAGTTTTCCATTTTAATTTCATCATCTGTACCCTCTCTGAAGGTCTTTCTAGGGGTACTTGCCGTTTCCAGTACTTCCGGGAACCGGTTAATCAATTCTTTAGCCAGCATGGCTGTATCTCTTGCTGACATTACGTTTTCTTCTTCAGGGCCGCCTGCTGGAGGGGATCCCTTTAAATCGCGGTTATTCAGACCGCTGGAATTAACAAATTTATAGTCTTTCAGCCCAAGCTCTGCTGCTTTTTCGTTCATCATTTTAACAAAGTTGGTTTCTGAACCGGCAATCGTTTCTGCAATCGCAATCGTTGCACCATTCGCAGAGTAGATAGCCATAGCTTCATACAATTCACGGATATTGTATTTGCCGTCTCTTCTTAACGGGACATTCGATAAGGCACGGTCCTGTGAAACTTTCCATACATATTCACTTACTGCGTATTCCTGATCCCACTTCACTTTGCCTTTTTCAACGGCTTCAAGAAGCAGGTATTCAGTCATCATTTTCGTCATACTGGCAATACCCAGTACTTTATCCGCATTTTTTTGATATAAAATCTTTCCGGTCTCTGCATCTACTAAAATAGCAGCATCGGCATTGATATTTAAAATATCTTCCGCATGTGCTTTATGTATACCAGGTAAAAGACCTAATATCATGACCAAGGCAAGGAATCCAGCGATAGACTTACGGTATAATGTTTTCTTCAATTTTACTGCCCTCCAACGTTTTAATACACTTTTGTTATTTTATCATAACTCTGATTCAAAGAATAGATAGAGTAATTACCTATTCCTGCCTCTCTTGTGGCATGATTGGCCCACATGCTTGCACTGATATTTTCCTAGTATCCATTTTCGGGCATAAAAATAAGCAGAAGAGGTTTCCCTCTTCTGCTTTTTATGGATTATAGCGAGTAGTTTGGCGCCTCTTTTGTGATCTGCACATCATGCGGATGGCTTTCTCTCAGGCCTGCACCAGTCATTTTAATGAATTGGGCATTTTCGCGAAGCTCGTGAAGATCTTTTGTTCCGCAATAGCCCATTCCTGAACGGATACCGCCGACAAGCTGGTAAATCGTATCGGATAAAGGCCCTTTATAGGCAATGCGCCCTTCGATTCCCTCTGGAACGAACTTTTTATTATCTTCCTGGAAGTAACGGTCTTTTGAACCTTTTTCCATGGCTGCAACAGAACCCATTCCTCTGTATACCTTGAAGCGGCGTCCCTGGAAAATTTCCGTTTCGCCCGGGCTTTCAGAAACACCGGCAAGAAGGCTGCCAAGCATAACAGCATGTCCGCCGGCTGCCAATGCTTTCACAATATCCCCTGAATATTTGATTCCGCCATCAGCAATAATGGACTTGCCATGCTTGCGTGCTTCGGTTGCACAGTCATAAACAGCTGTGATCTGCGGTACCCCTACACCTGCAACAACGCGTGTTGTACAAATCGATCCAGGTCCGATTCCCACTTTTACAATATCGGCACCTGCTTCAATCAAATCCCTTGTCGCTTCAGCTGTCGCAACGTTTCCGGCAATAATGGCGAGATCCGGATAAGTGTTCCTGATTTCACGTACGGTATCAAGCACGCCTTTTGAATGTCCATGTGCTGTATCCACTACGATGACATCCACATGTGATTTCACAAGCATTTCAACACGCTTCATCGTGTCGCCGGTTACGCCAACTGCTGCACCTGCCAGCAGGCGCCCGCGCTCATCCTTTGCCGAGTTAGGAAACTCAATAACTTTTTCAATATCTTTAATGGTGATTAACCCTTTTAAAACACCTGCATCATCTACCAGCGGCAATTTTTCAATTTTATGCCTCTGGAGAATCTTTTCTGCTTCATCCAATGTGGTTCCAACCGGAGCCGTTACAAGGTTTTCCTTTGTCATCACATCGGAGATTTTTATCGAAAAGTCCTGAATGAATCGGAGGTCACGGTTTGTCAGAATGCCAACAAGCTTCAATTCCTCAGTATTGTTGACGATAGGCACACCGGAAATCCGGTATTTTCCCATTAGATGTTCTGCGTCAAATACCTGCTGTTCTGGAGTAAGAAAGAATGGGTCCGTAATAACGCCGCTTTCTGAACGTTTTACTTTATCCACCTGATCAGCCTGCTGTTCTATGGACATGTTTTTATGGATAACTCCCAAACCGCCCTGGCGCGCCATAGCGATCGCCATTTCTGCTTCAGTTACCGTATCCATTCCGGCACTGATCACTGGAATGTTGAGTGCAATCTTTTCAGTCAAATTAACTTTGAGGCTTACATCACGAGGAAGCACCTCTGATTTCGATGGAACCAGTAAAACATCATCAAAAGTTAAACCTTCTTTAGCAAACTTAGTTTCCCACATCTTTTTTGACCTCCTGGACTCGAAAATATTATTAGTAGGTTATCAATTGGACAAAATACTGTCAAGGACGGATTAATATGTTGGATTTTTCAAAAGATTCGGAGGACTCTCAGTGATACATCCATTTGATTTTAAAAGCTCCTTTTTATATTTTTTTTCTGCGAACACATCACAGGAATTTTTAAAGAAATGCTACCAAAAGCAAAACCTGGATCAGGCTGAACAGAAGAGCTATGAAAACAGTTACCCTTTTATATACTATCTAGAACACGGGCAAGTATACTATGAGCAGGCAGAGAAGGCACCATTGGTCATCAAGCCGATTCTCTTTTTTTATGGACTTGTTCACCTTGTGAAGGCCTGCATACTGACTGTAGATCCTAATTATCCCGAGACTACTTCTGTTTTGGCACACGGGGTATCTGCCCGGAAAAGGAAAAAGCAGCAATATAATTTTTTTCAGGATGAAGTGAAATTTCAAAAAAGCGGGCTTTTCCCTTATATGGGAGAAAAATTGTTTCACATGAAACATTTGGAAGGCGAAAAAACAACGATGGGAGAGTTATTTGGCCAGATTCCGGAGCTTAATGATTTGTACAGCCAGACAGAGGGCCGTAAGACTTTTCTCGAAGCTGGGCTGGAAAAGGATATATTGATTTTGCCAAAGGTAATCCTTGATCGCTTTCATATGACCGAGTCCCGTTTTGTGGAATTTCTGCAGTCAAAGTCAGACTCTAATATAAGCTTTCAGGAATCAGAGGAATCAGCATTAAAATTCAAGATGGAAAATTTGAATACATATAATTTCAAGCCCTTACGGTATAGTCCGGATACCGGAAAGTTTTTCTTCCCGATGGCCAAAGATGAATTGATTGATTTCCCTGAACTTCTTATTCATTATCTGCTTCTGTATAACTTAAGCATGATTGCCCGCTACGAAACAGAATGGTGGAGCGAACTCATCAAAATGATGCCGAATAAAGACTATCCGTTTATTCAAACTTTCCTTCAAATTACGGCGGCAAAGGGGCCGTATTTGATTTATCAGTATTTGGCTGATAAGAAGCAGTAAGGTTATTGGGGGGTTATGCTGGCTGCAGAATTCAATTGTGGCCTGCATTTGTAGTTTTGTTTTGGGCGTGAGGAAGAGGCAGAGTGCAGCGATGGTTGAATTTAATCGGTGGCCGGCTGTTTTTCCAGGGAAGGAGCATAGCATGGCGGTATATCTAACAGGTTTTGGAGTTTATCTAGCATGTTTTGGGTTTTATCTAGCAGGTTTATGAATTTATCTAACAGGATTTTTGATTTATCTAGCATGTTTTGGAGTTTATCTTACATTTGGCACAATTCTTCGTTGCAGAGACATATGCTGGCCGAAGTGACGCATAAATGCATTTTTCAATAAAATGAAGAGTCCAGTTGATTCAGATACCTATAATTACACACAAAAAAGAGCACCCCTCAGGTGCTCTTTCATGTGCCCGGCAGCGTCCTACTCTCACAGGGGGACAGCCCCCAACTACCATCGGCGCTGAGAA
>NZ_MRTQ01000045.1 GCF_001956215.1 Paenibacillus sp. FSL R5-0490
CGATTGTTCGAAGCGATAGCGGAGATCTTAGCGACACTAGAACGCGACTAACAATCAGTGGGGGATAAGGAAAACCCCCACTGATTGAAGTTTCACTTTATGTGTAAAAAATATGTCAAAATTGGACACGCTTACAATAAAGGATGATTCTTGATTAACTTTGATGCTTTCGTTAAAGTGGAATAGAGATGACAGCCATTGATAACAGCTGTTTAAATTTGAGAAAAATTGGAGGACATTCATGACACACGTTCGTTTTGATTATTCAAAAGCACTTCCTTTTTTTGGCGAACATGAAATTACATATTTGCAGGATGCAGTGAAGGTTGCTCACCACTCCCTTCATGAACAAACTGGAGCTGGCAGCGACTATTTAGGCTGGATCGATCTGCCTTCAAACTACGATAAAGAAGAGTTCTCCCGCATTCAAAAAGCGGCTGAGAAAATTAAGTACGATTCCGATGTTCTTATTGTCATTGGAATTGGAGGCTCCTATCTTGGAGCGCGTGCGGCTATAGAAATGCTTCAGCACAGCTTCTATAATGCACTTCCAAAAGAAAAGCGCGGTACTCCTCAGGTACTGTTTGCCGGCAACAATATCAGTTCTTCATACATGAAGGATTTAATGGATCTGCTTGAAGGAAAAGATTGGTCTATTAATGTGATCTCCAAATCAGGCACAACAACTGAGCCGGCATTGGCTTTCCGTATTTTCCGCAAAATGCTCGAGGAAAAATATGGTGTGGAAGAAGCGCGTAAACGAATTTATGCTACGACCGACAAAGCGAGAGGTGCTTTAAAAACTCTTGCGAAAGAAGAAGGCTACGAATCATTTATTATTCCTGATGATGTAGGAGGCCGCTATTCTGTTCTGACAGCAGTAGGTCTTTTGCCGATAGCTGTCAGCGGTGCAAGCATTGAAGATATGATGAACGGTGCTGCACAGGCGCGCGAAGACTTCAGCAAATCTGAGCTTCAGGAGAACACAGCCTATCAGTATGCTGCTGTCCGCAATGTTCTTTATAACAAAGGCAAAACGATTGAAATGCTGATCAACTATGAACCAGGTCTTCAATATTTTGCAGAGTGGTGGAAGCAGCTGTTCGGTGAAAGTGAAGGAAAAGACCAGAAAGGAATTTTCCCTTCATCAGCTAACTTCTCCACTGATCTTCATTCATTAGGCCAGTATGTGCAGGAAGGCCGCCGGGACCTTTTTGAAACGGTTATCAAGGTGGAAGAATCACGCCATGAACTTACCATTGAAGAGGCTGAAAATGATCTTGATGGATTGAACTATCTTGCGGGTGAGACTGTCGATTTTGTGAATAACAAAGCTTTTGAAGGAACCATGCTTGCCCACACAGATGGCGGAGTGCCAAACCTGATCGTTTCCATTCCAAAAATGGATGCCTATACATTTGGCTATCTGGTTTACTTCTTTGAAAAAGCCTGTGCAATGAGCGGCTATCTTCTGGGAGTAAATCCATTTGACCAGCCTGGTGTTGAAGCATACAAAGTGAACATGTTTGCCCTTTTGGGTAAACCAGGATTTGAAGAGAAAAAAGCTGAACTTGAAAAGAGATTGAAGTAATAGTGAGAAGCGTCTGCCTGCGGGCAGGCGTTTTTTATTGGAGAAGACAAGTTCCATCTAATTCCTAACATCGCATTCATGATATCCACCACTTTGGAGAAACTAAGCAAAAAGCGAAAAAGGGGATGGATTCAGTGATTGAGATACCTTCAAAAGTGGAAGGAAAGCATTTTGATTTATATAAGCTGGAGCAGGCTTTGAAGCCGATTGGCTATTCGATTGGCGGGAACTGGGATTATGATCACGGTTCTTTTGACTATAAAATTGATGATGAGGTGGGGTACCAGTTTTTAAGGGTCCCATTTAAGGCAATTGATGGGCAGCTTGATGACCCAAGCTGTACGGTGGAGACAGGCAGGCCATTTCTGCTTTCCCATAAGTACCAGCGCGGTCTTGATGACCACGCCTATACCGGAAATTTCAGCGCCTCCTTTGATCAATTCTCGGAGCCAGTGGATAAGGACGCCAGTTTTCCGAAGGAATTCATTGATCTCGGGAAAGCACTTGTCGAAGAGCTTGAATCCATATTAATAAGAGATTAACCGAGTATAACAATCAGCTGATCCTGCTGAAGAATTTTAAAAGGCTGGGGAGGATTAACCAGAGTTTCCTCCCCTCTTTTAACACCTAAAAGGAGGATGCCTTCATTCATAAGCTCTGCACTAAGTTCAGCAAAGGTTTTATTTTCAATTTCTTCCGATGCAGGCTGAAACGTTAATTTTCGTTTATCAAGCTGTCCCAGCAAATCAAGAAAAGAAGTAACGAGCTCCTGGGAAGAAATGCTGTTGATCATAACGAAGCTTGTGAGCACATTCGTCTGGACAATTTCATCAGCACCCGCTCTTTTGGCATTTGCTGCCTGTTCAGAAGTTAATATTTCCACGATGCATTGAACATCCCGATTCAACCCTTTGATTGCCAATAAGGTTAAGATTGAATTCATATCAGCATGCAATTCATCTTTATTCTGATCTGCTGTTATGATTACTTTTTGCGCATCAAATATATTTGCTTTCATAAGGACATCATCTCTGTTAGCGCGTCCCTGAATAAAATGTACATTATTATGGGGGACAGGATTTGATTTTAATGTTTCATCGATTAAAGCAATGGAATGGTTCATCCCATCGCCCCCGAGTGTATTTACGATCTCCCGTGCACGTTCATTCCAGCCGATCACAACAATATGATTTTTGCCCCGATATTCAACTTTACCTTCCAAAAAGTCATTCTGCCGGGTCACTGCAGCTGTTGCGAGGGAAATAAAATATGTAGACAGAAAGCCCGCTCCTGTTAAAATAAGCGCAATACCTATAATGCGCCCGGCTGTGCTTGTCGGATATAAATCCCCAAATCCCACGGTGGAAGCAGTAACCACAGCCCACCAGATTCCATCAAAAAAAGTCGGAAAGGAGGAGGGTTCGATAATATGTATTAATCCGCCAAAAAGAAAGATCACCAACAGGGCAATCAACAAAATCCTGATTACTAAAGGCAGACGGATGAAACTGTAATAAATTTGCTGTGGCATAAAACATCACTCCTAATAAAAAACATGTGTGTTTAAAATGTTATTAAAATATAAAAAAAAGCCATGCCACGTATATACTTAATTAAGTATATCGTCTATTGCACGGCTCAGCAGTTGAATATCCTTTGATATTTCATTTTTCACGTCGTCAATCTCGCACCTTTCATATTCATCCATGAGAAGGGAGAGTTCTCTCTTTAGTATGACAGCCTCGTGTTCAAAATCCATGATGACTCCCTCCTTTAGGGATATAAAGGACTAACAGGCAGTTAGTTAATTTATTTATTTGTAATGTTACAATTATGTTACCCGAATTCTTTACAATTTAAACGGCAAAAACGTCTAAATATTAAACATGAAATTTAGAACGAATATAGTCTACCCTCTTATTTTGCATGTAAACCCAATGGCGTTAATAAATAGCTGGCAAGTAAAAAACAAAAAAATCCTCGTGATATTTCCGAGGATTCATTGAGACAATTCTATTTTCGGATTAAGCTGTAAACTGAAGCGCCAATTAGATTTCCGGCTTCTTTCATCCGCTCGGCGCTAATGTGCTCGATGGAATCCAGCGGTGTATGGTAATACGGCTCAAGATTGGCTGTGACAGGCTCGCGCCTGATAAAATTAACAGCTGGAATGCCTGCATCATGAAAAGAAACATGGTCGGATGCGCCCCGTTGATAAAGTACTAATTCAGAGGGTGTGCCAATGCGTCCGGCAGTGGCAAGAGCAGTTTCTGTTGCAATATTTGCCTGGCCATCAAGGGTATTCATGTAAATCGCGGTTGCATTTTCCCATGCTGTACCTACCATATCCATATTGAAATTTGCAATGCTCCGCTCTTTTTCATTGCCGCTCAGCTGGCTGACATAATACTGAGAACCAAGAAGACCGATTTCTTCTGCACCTACAAATGCAAATCGTAATTCTTTGTCAGCAGGATAACTTTTCAGAACTCTCGCCAGCTCTAAGGCAACAGCAGTACCTGATGCATTATCACTTGCCCCCGGAGCAAATGGGACACTATCGAAATGCGCAGAAATGTGGACAATATCAGCTTCCCCGCCTTTATTAGGTTTAGGGTTCTTGATGGCAATAATGTTTTGCGATTTTATGTTTTGAAATCTCTTTACAGTCAGCGTAACCGTTTTGTTTTGTGCCGCAACATCTTGAAGGAGTGCTTCTCCGCTTGCTTTCGTTATGCTTCCGACAGGAATATTATATGGACCCCCGATTGAAGGATTCATAGGGGCTGGCTGATCCACATTATTGTAAATAAGGACCCCTGCAGCACCGGCATTTACTGCATTTAATACTTTTTCAGAGAACGTAATTTCTCCTCGTGAAATCAGTGCTATTTTTCCTGATGCTTCCTCCGTGAAATCAGCTGCCTTTCCTAATCCGGCATCATATAATCCAGAGGTAATTCCTTCTTCAGCTGTCGATCCTGACCCGGAAGGAATAGTTATAAGAACCTCCTTCAAATCACTGGTGTGCAAACCTCCCGCCATTTTATCAGGAATGCTGAACTCTTGTGTTTCGACTGTGTATCCATATGATTCAAGGCGTTGGCGAATGAAATTTGCCGCCTCTTTTTCCGCATCAGTTCCTGCAGCCCGCGGCCCGATGGTTTCTGATAAATACCTGACATCCTCCATCATGCGAGCTGTATCTATCCTTGCGATAACCTTCTGATCAAACGCTTTTGAGCCGGGATGTTCAGTTTGGCTTTGTGCTGCTTCAGCAGTCTGTACAAATTGTACAGGCACCCCATATAAACTTGAAGCTGTCAGAACTGCCGCAAGCATGACAGAAGAAGCTTTCTTTCCAACTTTCATCTTTTATTCCCCCTCGACTGGTAGTCCAGCTATATGTATTCGCTTACATAGCTCTGCTTCCTTTTAATAGAGAGTAAAACGAATCGATTATCCTAGCAGATTTATTAATCCTGGGAGAAAAGGAATATATTTACTTTTAGGATTCGAGGAAATGGTAGCTGTAAAGTGCTACATCTAAGATTCATATTTTTTCAGTCATGACTTTTGGAGGGCTCCGGTGACTTGTTATCACTTTTCTTTTGGAAAATACAGGTCTTTCGACTATCGAAACTTAAGTGATTTTAATATATTCTGAAAATTATAAAGTTTTATAATGGGAGGATTTACTATGAAAAAAGCTGCATTAAAAGTGTTCATAACATCAGCCATCGCTTTCCCGCTGATTGCCGGCGGGGCTTTGCCTTCAACAGGTAAAGACAGCCACACCGCCATTGCCTCAGCTAAAACACAGATTAATGTCGAAAATGGCATGACACAGCCCGTTTTTTCTCTGGACGATGCCATTGTCGAAAGGGTTTTTATTGAAACAGCAACTGACAGTGATCGGGATGGAAAACTGGATCGGGTACGTGCAGATATTATCAGGCCAAAAGAAACAGAGGAAGGGTTAAAGGTACCTGTTATTTATGAAATGAGCCCTTACCGTTCCGGAATTAAAAATGTACCGGTTTATGATGTGGATACAGAACTTAATAGTGTGCCGCGAAAAGGGAAAGACAAGGGTGAAAAGGGAAAACCGCAGGCAAATCTCCCTGGATATTATGATGACTATTTTGTGCCCAGAGGCTATGCAGTTGTTCTGGCGGAAAGCGTAGGGACAGGCCTGTCTGATGGCTGTCCTACAACCGGGGATGAGCATGAAATCCTTGGAACACGGGCTGTAATTGATTGGCTGAATGGAAGGACAAAAGCTTTCAATGCAGAGGGACAGGAAATAAATGCTGATTGGTCAACAGGTAACGTGGGGATGACGGGAGTTTCCTATAATGGAACACTGCCTAATGCTGTGGCTGCCACAGGAGTTGAGGGCCTTAAAACAATTGTGCCTATTGCTGCAATCAGCAGCTGGTATGACTATTATCGTTCAAACGGTGCTGTAATTGCGCCGGGCGGGTATCAAGGTGAAGATGCAGATAATATGGCCGAAGCGATCTTAACCAGGAATAACCCTGAAGCATGCAGGAATGTCATGAAAGAATTAACTGAAGGACAGGACAGGGAAACCGGTGATTATAATGATTTCTGGAGTGAAAGAGATTATACAAAAGATGCTGATCAGGTTAAAGCAAGTGTCTTTATTGTCCATGGATTAAATGACTGGAATGTTAAAACAAAGCATTTTTCAGATTGGTGGCAGGCACTTGGCGAGAATGATGTTCCGAGGAAAATGTGGCTTCACCAGGGCGGCCATTCCAGCCCATACAGCTTCAGACGTGATGTTTGGCTCCCGACTTTAAATAAATGGTTTGATTACTGGCTGTATGATATTAAAAATGATGTCATGAATGAACCGATGGTTGATATTCAAAGAGAGGATAAGACGTGGCATTCAGAGGCCGACTGGCCTGCTAAAGGAACCTTAGGCACGAAATTGCATTTTAAACCGGCTTCAGAAGGAGGCGGCAGCTTAGAATTGCAGCCTGTACCGAATAAGAACAAGAAAAATCAGCATTTTGTGGACGATGCATCAATTAAGGCTGAAGAGCTGATTCTGAATCATGATGCTCCATTAGCTAATAGGCTCGTCTATTTAACCCCGCCTTTAGAAAACGATATTCGCATGAGCGGGACACCGGAGATTCAGATTCGTGCAAGCATTGATCGGAAAACAGCCAACTTAACAGCCCTCCTTGTAAAATATGGGGAAGGAAAGCCGGAAATTGTTACTAGAGGGTGGATGGATCCGCAAAACCTTCACAGTGAAAATAGATCAACAGGGCTTACACCGAACCGTGAATATACATTTACTTGGGATATGCAGCCGGATGATTATGTGTTTAATGAAGGTGATCGTCTGGGAGTAGTTGTTTTATCAAGCGATTATAATTATACAATTAGACCGGAGGCAGGCACGAAAATAACCATCGATCCGGAAAGAAGCCATATCATGCTTCCTGTGCAGGGTGGAGTTAAAGCATTTAAGTAGAGAAGCAGAGGGATCATTTTCTGGTCCCTCTTTTCTATTTTAGTAGACTATTTTAGGAAAATAGTAGCATTGCCACATTTGAATCAATTTTTGAGGAGTAATTCGTTTTTCCGCGGCCGAATCATTTGACTAATATATGCATACAACATATAATTAAGTTAACAAAATAGTTCGGATTCTTCCTAAAGGGGAGTAGCTTTCAAGTAGAGTCGTCAATACGGGATGTTAAATCTCCGGCTATACTGGCAACAGATGTTGCTTGCGAGACCTTTACCATTTATTTGGTAAGGTCTCTTTTGTTTTTAAGGCGCTGAGACCAATAAATGGCTCAGTGTCTTTTATTTTTTTAGAAGAGTCTGGAACAGGGAGGTTTACTAATGAAACTGTATTATGAGCTTGCAGACAGTGTGAAATTTTCAAGAAGTCTTAATTGGACCAGACTTCTTGAAAAGGACGACAGCCTGGAATTTATTGGGGCGGGGAGAAGTGCCTTTGCTTTTAGGATTAAAGAAACCAATCTTGTATTAAAAGTCTTTTTTCCGGAATTTAAAAGAATTGCCAGGGAGGAAGCAGAGATCTACAGGGCATTGCCTGACCATCCATACTACCCTTCTTTATTTGACTCTGGGGATAACTATATAGTCATTGATTATGTACAGGGGCTCACTCTGTTTGATTGTCTTGCGCAAGGGGTACCAATAAAAGAGGAGACAATAAGAGAAATTGATGAAGCCTTAAAACTGGCGAGGGAAAGCGGGCTAAATCCCTCAGATATTCACCTGCGCAATATTATTCTCACAGAGGATGGGCATATTAAAATCATTGATGTTGCCCGTTTTAAGCAAACGAAGAATTGTACACAGTGGGATGACTTGAAGCATGCGTTCTATAAATTTTACAGAAGAAGATATTTTCCAAAGAAGATCCCTGTATTAATTATGAATACAATTGCGGCTCTTTATAAAAAGCGAATTGTTCGTTTGGGCTCATAAACAGTTCATTTGATAACGCATTTTTCTTTTGAAATAATAAAGTCCATTAAACAGAAAGGGGCAGGTATCCATGAAGGTTCTTATCGTCGGAGCAAACGGGCAAATTGGAAAGCAGCTTGTCAAGCTGATAAATGAAGAGGATAAACATACAGCAAGAGCTATGGTCAGAAAAGAAGAGCAGGTCAGCCAGTTTGAAGAAATGGGAGTGGAAACGGCATTAGCAAGCCTTGAAGGATCAGTTGATGAGTTGGCTGAAGCAGCCAAAGGCTGTGATGCGATTGTTTTTACTGCAGGTTCAGGCGGAAATACCGGCTATGACAAAACTCTGCTGATTGACCTGGACGGAGCCGCAAAAACAATTGAAGCGGCAGAGAAGGCCGGGGTGGACCGGTTTATTATGGTCAGCGCTATCCAGGCAAATAATCGCGATAAGTGGAGTGAAGCGATCAAGCCTTATTACGCTGCAAAGCATTATGCCGACAGAATGTTGGAAAACAGCAGCTTGAACTACACAATCGTACGTCCGGGCGGCCTGACAAATGATCCGGGAACCTGCAAAATTAAAGCGGCGGAAAACTTGGAGCGGGGCTTCATTCCCCGTGAGGATGTAGCTAAGACCCTTTATGCTGTGCTGGATAAGGAAAATACCTATAAGCGGGCATTCGACCTGGTATCAGGCGATGAAGATCCAGAAATGGCAGTGCAAAAAATATAACTCTTTCCCGGTGTGTATGCACCGGGATTTTTATTGGCAAAAAAGAATAAACTTGGCGAGTTTGAACAGATTAATAAGAAAAACAGGAGCCGGCTCAATGGATAAAAAAAAGACAAAGCTAACAACCGCAGAGATATCGGCATTATGGGCTACATATACACAGAACTCAGCCATGATTTGTTTTTATAGCCATTTCATGCAGTATGTGGAGGATAAACATATTAAGGTAAATCTAAAGGAAGCGATGAGCCTCGCTGCTTCCTTTAATAAAAATATAAAAAAAATATTTGCAGAAGAAGAATTCCCTATACCCAAGGGATTTGGAGACGAAGATGTAAATTTGAATGCTCCTCCTCTTTATACGGAATTATTTGCTCTAAGCTTTGTTTACCGGGGCGGACAGATGATTATTGACTTTTATTCCAATGCTCTTACAAAAATCGCAAGGGCAGATATTGTGGAATTCTATGATGGCTGCTTGCGCAAGACCATTGAGCTGTATAAGAAGTCTTTATCGATAATGCTGGAAAAAGGCATCTATGATCGTCCTCCCAAAATCGAGTATCCGGGTTCAGTGGAATTTAAAAAAAATGAACCTTCTCTCCTGAGCAGCTGGTTTGGAAATGGACGCCCGTTAAATTCAATGGAAATGAGTGAATTATTCTTTTCAATCGAACGGAACAGTATTGGTCTTGTGCTTCTTATTGGTTTGATTCAAGTCTCCAGAGACAGGGAAGTTAAAGAATATTTGTTAAAAGGAAAAAAGCTGACGGAGAGGCAAATAGAAACTTTTAATAAATTTCTGAAAGAAGACAATTCATTTGGAATTTATCCAGTTTCACTGGAGGTAACTGCATCAAGAGTTCCCCCTTTTTCCGAGAAGCTGATGCTGTTTATCATTTCTGCTTCCAATCAGGTTGCAATTCCGGCGCTTGCAACTGCTCTGTCTGTATCTATTCGCAAGGATTTGGGCGTTAAGTATACATTATTTATTGGCGAGATTTTGAAGTATGGAAATGAAGGGCTCAAATTGTTGATTGCAAGGGGCTGGATGGAGAATCCGCCTGAATCTGAAGATAGGAAGTCATTCTACAAGTTAGATAAATAAATAATCTGCTGAAACTTGGCATTGGCAAATTCCAATGTCCTATTCGTTTTAATCTATGCTCAAAAGGGAATAGGGAGCTGTAAAGGAATTACATAGTTTCACATATTCCTCATAAAAATGTTGTTTAAGTGTCACAGCTTTTAGGCTGGAGCTGTGGAATAATGTGATGTAGTGAGCATTCAAGAGGAGTGAGTGAATGTATAAAAAACAGGAACGTATTTTGATGTGGCTTGCTTTTACAGTGGCTATCATTATGGGACTTTCTTTTATTGGCCGTATTTTTGCAGGATAGGAAAAGGAGAATGTTAAATGGGAAATGAAGAATCAGTTTTTTTCAGCCGTGTTTTAACAGAGATGACATTATCCTTCCATATCATTTACGCAACCATTGGTGTCGGCATCCCGCTCATGATTATGATAGCGCAGTGGGTGGGAATCAAAAAGCAGGATGAACATTATATTCTGCTCGCCAGAAGATGGACGCGCGGTTTTGTCATTACCGTGGCTGTCGGAGTTGTTACCGGCACTGCCATCGGACTGCAGCTATCTTTGCTGTGGCCTAACTTTATGGAACTTGCCGGCAATGTCATTGCGCTTCCTCTGTTTATGGAGACATTTGCTTTTTTCTTTGAAGCTATTTTTCTGGGGATCTATCTCTATACCTGGGATCGTTTTGAGAATCAGAAGAAGCATTTGCTTTTATTAATTCCAGTGGCCATTGGGGCATCATTCTCAGCAATTTTCATTACAATTGTAAATGCATTTATGAACGCGCCGCAGGGATTTGATATTGTGAATGGGCAGCTTGTTAATGTTAACCCGGTACTGGCGATGTTCACTCCTGCCATGCCGACAAAGGTTGCGCATGTGCTTTCCACTGCGTATATGACATCAGCGTTTGTTCTGGCATCAATAGGTGCTTATCGCCTTTTGAAAGGATCGAATCATATTTATCATAAGAAGGCCTTAATGCTAACAATGAAAATCGGATTGATTTTCTCAATCGCTACAGCGGTAATTGGTGACTTCTCGGGAAAATACCTTGCAGAATACCAGCCTGAAAAACTGGCTGCTGCTGAGTGGCATTTTGAAACAGAAGAAGGGGCGCCGTTAATGCTATATGGTGTTCTTGATGACGGTGAAGTGAAGTATGCCATTAAGATTCCATATGCACTCAGCATTCTTGCACACAGCAATCCGAATGCTGAGGTGATCGGACTCGATCAATTCCCTGAAGATGAAATTCCGCCGCTTTATATTCATTATTTATTTGACCTTATGGTGACCATCGGCATGTGGATGACGGCACTATCACTCATCTATGTTCTGGGCACCTGGTTTAAAATGCGCTTTGTTTCGGCGAAATGGTTCCGCTGGCTAATTGTTCTTGGCGGGCCATTATCGATCATTGCGATTGAAGCGGGATGGTGGCTTGCGGAGGTGGGCCGGCAGCCGTGGATTCTCCGGGGTATTATGCGTACTGAAGATGCTGCCACTTCAAGCGGCCAGGTAGACCTTATGCTTCTGCTGTTTGCAGGCTTATATCTCGTGCTGGCAATCGGAAGTTTTATTGTCCTCACCAGAATGTTCCGCAAAAATACGGTTGAGCAGGAATTGGCTGACCGTGAACTGGAGAAAGAAGGTGAGCTTCGATGACGCTTGAGATCCTCGGTATTTCCGTCTTATGGCTGTTTCTATTCGGCTATGTCATCGTTGCGTCTATTGATTTTGGAGCAGGATTTTTCAATGCATACAGCCTGTTTCGCGGAAAACAGCATATTTTAACGCGAATTATACAGCGCTATTTATCACCGGTTTGGGAAGTTACAAATGTATTCCTGGTGTTCTTCTTTGTTGGCATTGTCGGATTCTTTCCAAAAACAGCCTACTATTATGGAACGATTCTGCTGGTGCCGGCAAGCATTGCAGTAGTCCTGCTTGCCATTCGCGGTTCTTATTATGCTTTTACCACCTACGGCGGGCTTAGACAAAAAAGATGGACCTATCTGTACGGGCTTTCAGGTCTTTTTATTCCTGCATCCCTGTCCATAGTCCTGACCATTTCAGAAGGCGGATTCGTTAGTGAGAGTCCCGTGGGACTGGAGCTTGACTATTGGACATTGTTCACCAGCCCGCTGACATGGAGTATTGTTGTGCTGAGTATAACAGCAGTACTTTATATTTCAGCAGTGTTCCTGACATGGTATGCCAATAAAGCAAACGATGAACCGGCTGCAGAACTGCTGAGAAAATACGCACTTATTTGGGCAGTGCCTGCTATCGTTACAGCGGCAGGCATCATTGTCGAACTGAGGGATCACAACCCTGAACATTTCAGCAGATTAATGAACCTGTGGTGGCTGTTCGGCATCTCATTCCTGCTCTTTGCGGGAACGGTTTATCTAATATGGAAGAGAAGGTACTACGGCCTTGCATTCGGGCTGCTGACAGGGCAATTCTTTGTGGCTTTCTTTGCCTATGGGATCTCACATTATCCGTATCTGCTCTATCCATACCTGACCATATATGATGGTTTCACAAACGAAGCTATGGCCATCGCACTGGTCATTGCTTTTATAGCAGGATTGGGTTTGCTGCTGCCGTCCCTTTATCTGCTGCTCAGGCTGTTTCTTTTCAATAAAGACTATGTTCAGGGGAAGCGTGACGACCATGCATAGGAGGGGAAATCATGGCTGAATTTGTTATGTTTTATGCACCTTTTATCGTGATCTTTGGTTCCATCGCTGCTGCTTTTTGGCTGGCCGGAAAGGATGAAAGAGTAGAGGAATAACAGAAAAAAAGCTGCAGGGCCAATTTTGGCCTTGCAGCTTTTCTTAGTTATGGAGAATAGGGGGCTCGAACCCCTGACCTCAACGCTGCCAGCGTTGCGCTCTCCCAGCTGAGCTAATCCCCCGGGTGGTGGTACAAGAAAAATTATAACCACATCGGGGCTATCTTGCAAGAGGAATTATTAAAAAATTTTACTGCATACTATCGATTTCCATGCACTGGACTCCAGGAATACTTGAAACACTGTAATATACATCAGTGGTTCTTCTTTTGTAGTCGACGGCGACAATCAGCTGTACAAGATGCAGATTCTCATCCTCCAAATCTTTAATGCGAATATGTTTAATAGATATATCAAGGTCTTTTACCGCTGGGATGATGTCTGCGATATTTTCTTTATCCCTTACTTTCAGCTGCAGGTTTATCTCTTTTTCCCTTAAACGTTTAGGACCAATTAAGCCCATTATAAAAGGAATTACTTCTACTGAAATAATCAGCAGTGCTACTCCAGCCATTGCTTCAATATAAAAGCCTGCTCCTACAGCAATTCCAATCCCTGCTGCCCCCCAGATTAAAGCAGCTGTTGTAAGACCCGAAATGCTATCATTTCCTCGTCTTAAAATAACGCCTGCACCCAAAAAGCCAATTCCTGAAACAATTTGGGCAGCCAAACGCAGAGGATCCATCGTAATGTTGATGTCATCATTACCGGGAAACATATAGGCTGATTCAATAGACACAATGGTCAAGAGGCAGCTTACTATGGAAATAACTAAGCTGGTCTTTAGGCCGACCGGCTTTCTTTTTAATTCTCTCTCCAGGCCGATAACAAGCCCCAGGACTGCTGATATGCCCAGCTTCATTAATATTTCTATCTCTAAACTGCTCATAATATCTCCCGCTTTTTAAAGTATTATATATCCAAAATAGGATCTAATAAAACCGTAGTAAAAGATTGGCTATCCGTTGTAAAATGAAATATACCCTCATTATTAGGAAACCGAAACAAGGAGTATAAAAAATGTCTAAAACCAAAATAAATCCCTATGTTGCCCTGGCCATTGGCGTCATTTCTGTCTCTACTTCCGCTATATTGGTGAAGGTATCCAGCGCTCCATCTGGAGTCATTGCTTTTTACAGATTATTTTTTTCTGTTCTTTTCATGTTGCCTGTATTTCTTATAAAGTATGTTCCGGAACTTCGTCTTATTACAAGGCGGGATTGGATCTATTCCATCATTGCCGGTGTGTTTCTTGCCTTCCATTTTATTCTATGGTTTGAGTCGCTGAACTACACCTCTGTAGCCAGTTCTACAGTTCTTGTGACTCTTCAGCCACTTTTTGCGTTTGCAGGTACATATTTCTTCTTTAAAGAAAAGTTTACCTGGAAAGCAATACTTAGCGGGCTTCTCGCAATTGCAGGCAGTGTTATTATCAGCTGGGGAGATTTTCAGATCAGCGGGACTGCTTTGTTCGGGGATATACTGGCAATCATTGCATGTGCCCTTGTGACGGCTTACTTAATGTTTGGCCAGACAGTCAGAAAAAGGCTTTCGCTCATCACTTATACTTTTGTTGTTTACAGTATTAGCGCTATTACATTGTTCATTTATGTGTTAATCGCCGGAGAACCTTTACTCCCGTATGGAACCAGTGATTGGGTATATTTTATCCTGCTCGCACTTGTTCCCACCCTGCTCGGACATACATTATTCAATTGGTCAATAAAGTGGCTCAGCACTTCCACCATTTCTATGGCCATCTTATTCGAGCCGGTTGGTGCTGCTGTTTTAGCTTATTATTTGCTTCATGAGTCTATTATATGGACACAAGTTCTTGGGGGAACAATTGTAATTGGAGGAATAACTCTCTTCTTATTAGATGAGAGAAGGATTCGAATGAAAGAATTGAAGAAAAAAACAACGGTTTCCGGATAAAAGGGAGCTGTCTACAGGCATATTAGTGAAAAAATCTCCCTGAAGCGGGGAGATTTTTTTTATCTGAATACATAGGTCAGAGCTGAAAAAATAAATGCAGCTGTAACAGAAAAGATGAAGGTGCCTCCGTAGACCTCTTCATCTGAGTCTGCAATTTTAATTCCCTCTGCATAAGCATAAGCAAACAAAAATACGGCCATGATTACTGATAGGTATAGTGCTGCGGTTTCCAGTATGATTCACACCTTCCGTTTAAAGTAGAGTTAATAGATATTATGAAAATTAACTCAAACTATTACTATTTCTTCTTTATATCGATTATATTTTAACTTTGAGTTTGTACTTCAATAAGCAGCTATTAAAATTACTTATAAATTTATTATTCTTTATGGTTGCTTTTAAAACTGTGGAAAAGTGAACAAAGTTATCCACAGACTGTGCGTAACTCTGTTGACAACTGAAATAATAAGTATTTTGCAGTGGATAAGTATGTGGGCATGTCTGATATAGCTGTCGAATAATATGATATTGATATAACTTACTTTTGAAAGTTCAAGGTAAATACGCATTAATTTAGCTTGTAGAACTTGCACCTATTATGAGATCCGGGTGCAGATTAGTTAGATTTTCTGCCGCTTCAATAAAGGTGCAATCTAATAATTGGTTCCAAATCAATCGTTTAATAGAGATGAGATTAAAAACAAAATGCATCGAAGATATAAAGATAAACATTTTTTAAAAATTATATTGCAAACATTTAATGAGTCATGGTATATTAATTCTTGTCCTCAACGAGGCAAGTTGAACAGATAAAAAACATTTTCAAAAAGTTGTTGACTTGTTTTTGGATGACATGTTATATTGATAAAGTCGCTTCTGAGCGATTAGGTAAAATATAACAAGAGGAATTGATCTTTGAAAACTGAACGAACAAAACGTCAACGTTTAAATCATTAGTCTTTTTCGAAAAGACAAACGAGCTTAATCA
>NZ_MRTQ01000046.1 GCF_001956215.1 Paenibacillus sp. FSL R5-0490
GGGTTCGTAGTGTCGATTGATCGAAGCGCTAGCGGAGATCTTAGCGACACTAGAACGCGACTAACAATCAGTGGGGGGATAAGGAAAACCCCCACTGATTGAAGGTTCACTTTATCATGTGTGTTTAGCGGTTATGCTGCAGGTTTACCAGCTGATATAATAAGATGGGGATGCCGTGCTTTTATCATGCAGACTAATCTTCATGGCGAGCTTGCATACCAGGTGATTATGAAAATTCAAAATAAATGTTAGATAAAATCTTTCTAAAAAAGCCTTACAATAAGAAAATTTTTAATCGGGGAGGTGGAGTGCCATGAATGAAACGATAAAAAATAAACTGATGCTGCTGCCTGCACAGCCAGGCTGCTATTTAATGAAAGACAGGCAGGGGACCATTATCTATGTGGGGAAAGCCAAAATTCTCAGAAACCGGGTCAGATCCTATTTTACAGGCTCACATGACGGAAAAACATTAAGACTTGTTAATGAGATTGTGGACTTTGAGTATATTGTCACATCTTCAGATATGGAAGCATTGATTCTTGAGATGAATCTGATCAAGAAATATGATCCCAAATATAATGTAATGCTGAAGGACGATAAAAGCTACCCTTTTATCAAATTGACGGCCGAACGCCATCCCCGTCTGATTACAACCAGAAAAGTAAAAAAAGACAGGGGAAAATACTTTGGCCCTTATCCCAATGTGCAGGCTGCCAATGAAACAAAAAAGCTGCTCGACCGTATTTACCCTCTTCGCAAATGTTCAACACTTCCGGACAGAGTTTGCCTTTATTATCACTTAGGACAATGTCTTGCACCATGCGTAAAGGAAGTAAGTGCAGATCAATATAAGCAAATGACAGATGAAATTGCGAAATTTTTAAATGGCGGATACAAAGAGATTAAAAAAGACCTTACAGCAAAAATGACAGCCGCTGCTGAAGATTTGGATTTTGAACGAGCAACAGAGCTGAGAGATAAAATTGCCCATATAGATGCAACGATGGAAAAGCAAAAAATGACGATGACAGATTTTACAGATCGGGATGTATTTGGCTATGCGGTTGATAAAGGGTGGATGTGTGTCCAGGTCTTCTTCATCAGGCAGGGCAAGCTGATCGAACGGGATGTATCAATGTTCCCGATTTATAATGAGCCGGAAGAAGAAATTTTAACGTTCCTCGGCCAGTTTTATACTAAAGCAAATCACTTTAAACCCCGTGAAATATTGGCACCCGATTCCGTTGATGCTGTCATGGCAGAACAGCTTCTTGATGTGAAAGTGCTAAAGCCGCAGCGCGGGCAAAAAAAGGACCTGGTGAAGCTTGCCCATAAAAATGCAAAAATTGCTCTCCAGGAGAAGTTTTCTTTAATAGAGCGTGATGAAGAACGGACTATTAAAGCTGTTGAAAATCTGGGTGATCAGCTTGGGATTTATACCCCTCACCGGATTGAAGCATTTGATAATTCAAATATCCAGGGGTCGGATCCCGTTTCTGCCATGATCGTCTTCATTGATGGCAAACCGGAGAAAAGAGAGTACCGAAAATATAAAATAAAGTCCGTCAAAGGTCCTGATGATTATGAATCCATGAGAGAAGTCGTCCGCCGCAGATATACAAGAGTACTGAAAGAAGAACTGCCGCTTCCGGACTTAATCTTGATTGATGGAGGTAAAGGGCATGTTGAGGCTGTAAGGGATGTGCTCGAAAATGAGCTCGGTCTGGATATCCCGATTTCAGGCCTGGTGAAGGATGAGAAGCACAGAACTTCACAGCTTTTATATGGTAATCCGCTTCAAATTATTCCTCTTGCAAGGAACAGCCAGGAATTCTACCTGCTGCAGAGAATTCAGGATGAAGTTCATCGCTTTGCGATTACTTTTCACCGCCAGCTTCGCGGAAAAAGTGCCTTTCAGTCTATTCTGGATGAAATTCCGGGCATAGGCGAAAAGCGAAAGAAACAGCTGCTGAAGGCCTTTGGATCTGTAAAGAAAATGAAAGAGGCATCAATTGAGGAGTATAGAAAAATAGGCATTCCTGCTAATGTTGCTGAGGAGTTAAAGCAGAGGTTTGAGGAACAAAATGGAAACTCTGAGTCTTAAATGGATATAGACATAAAAAGTCAGACATGTTATACTAACTGAAACTTTATATCAATATCACTTTATAGCGATAAAGCACATGTCCATATGTTTAAACAGAACTATTGGACATAATCGTTAAGTGAAGGTAGAGGTGCGAACTTCATCAGTAAAAGCTTGGAGAAGAATGAGCTTCCATGAAAAGCTTTGAAAGGGGATGTTCGCCGAAGTGGAGAAAATCTCATCATTTTTTCTGCTGGTTTTGCATTGAATAAATGCAGGATTGTCAGGACATTGCCGTCCTGGAGAGCTATCTCACTGTGTTTGCTCACTTATACATTTTGGCTGCACAGCAATGGGATAGTTAAACTATTCCATTGCTTTTTTTATTGCCCAAAAGGGGTATTTTAGATTTAAGGCCATTGTCAAATACAGCCGAGTGGACTGTCTTGCTTCACTTACATAGGACGGCAATTCATAAAATTACGAGTTCTTTAGAAAGAAGGGAAAGCTGTGGGAATCATAGTGCAGAAATTCGGAGGCACCTCCGTGGGGACTGTAGACAGAATACAAAATGTCGCTAATCGGGTAATTGAGGAAAAAAACCGTGGAAACGATGTTGTTGTGGTTGTTTCGGCAATGGGCAAAACGACTGATCAGCTGGTTGGCATGGCAAGGGAGATTTCCCCATCACCAGATAAAAGGGAAATGGATATGCTGCTTACAACCGGCGAACAGGTGACCATCTCTTTATTAGCTATGGCATTAAATGCGAAAGGACATCCCGCCGTTTCTTTTACAGGGTGGCAGGCAGGTATTAAAACAGAAGCAGTCCATGGTAATGCGAGGATAGTAAATATTGATCCAGCCACCATTCAGGGGGAATTAAGTCAGGGGAAAATTGTGATTGCAGCAGGCTTTCAGGGGATGACAGAAGATGGTTCAATTACCACACTTGGACGCGGCGGATCTGATACAACTGCTGTTGCACTGGCTGCAGCACTTAAAGCTGATAAATGTGATATTTATACGGATGTTACAGGTGTGTTTACAACCGATCCCCGCTTTATAAAGAATGCCAGAAAGTTACATTCTGTGTCCTATGATGAAATGCTTGAGCTGGCCAATTTGGGGGCTGGAGTGCTCCATCCAAGAGCAGTTGAATTCGCTAAAAACTATGGTCTTCCGCTTGAAGTGCGTTCAAGCCTTGAAAAGGAAGCCGGAACAATCATTGAGGAGGAAGTAAAAATGGAACAAAATTTAGTGGTGCGCGGTGTGGCTTTTGAAGATGACATAACAAGAGTAACAATCATTGGTCTTCCTAATTCACTGACTGGTCTGTCTACTATTTTCTCGGCGCTCGCCAAAAACCACATTAATGTCGATATCATTATTCAGAGCATGACAGAAGCCCAGACAACTAACCTGTCCTTCTCAATTAAGAATGAAGATCTGACGGATACAGTGAAAGTTCTGGAAAAGCATAGAGATCAATTAAATTATGACCGCATTGAGTGGGAATCAGGGCTTGCAAAGGTTTCAATTGTCGGCTCAGGCATGATTTCAAATCCGGGTGTGGCTGCAGAAATGTTCGAAGTGCTTTCAGCGAATGAAATTCAGGTGAAAATGGTAAGCACGTCAGAAATTAAAGTATCAGCGGTTGTGGAAAACAGTAAAATGATCGATGCTGTTGATGCTTTACACGAGGCATTCAAGCTGTCTGTTTCCGCGGTTAAGGCTTAATTCCGAAGCTATAAACAATAAGCTATCAGAAATTGATAGCTTATTGTTTGTAAATTAGATGTTACTCAGCAGGGTCCTTTTTATCCCACTTCACAGTAATAAGGATTTTGCCGGTTTTCTTGCGGGGATGTTCGAAAGCCTCACAAATAACTTCTTTTTGAAATTCAATCTGCTGGGCTATAAAACCAGCCTCGAGCTGAAATGTGCAGTTATTGTTTTTTTGCAAGCGGCCAGCAATCAGCGGGCTTGATAATATCATTTCAAGCTCATGTTTAGATTCGTTTGCGATCGAAAGGCTGCCCCAGCCGGCATTTATAAAAAATTCGGCAATCTGTCCGGCTGTTTCCAGAGGATACATGCGTGCAAGCCTTTTGCCGGCCCAATATAAAATTTCGGGTGCTTCATTTCCTAAAAGGTCATGCAAAAGAACTTCCCGGATCAGTTCATAGCCAAATACCGGTACTGACTGTATGTGATCTTCATTAGATTTCGCAGATGCTAATTCGCTCAATAGTCTCCCCTCTTTCTATGATTCTATTATATACAATATGCTTGGGGAGTTAATATCAATTCGGGAAAAAATAGAACGATTTGCATAGAAATAATTACTATTTCAGTATATTGGAGACCGGTAATTAGGTCATATTGAACCGCAGAATAATATATATTTTTAACCGGTAAATATTTTTTAAAAATTTTATTAATATGGAACATTTTATGTATCCGTTTTCTTGACGCTCTATTATCTTGGGAGTAAAATGGACATGTCACATAATTGTAAGAAAATGAATAACATTTTCGAGATGATGTCCTGAGCGGGGGCTCAGCATCGTTTTTTTAAAATCAGGGGGGGAAAGTTTATGGCAGGTAATCGTGAGTTTTTTAATCGCAGATTGCATTCATTGCTTGGCGTAATACCAGTTGGATTGTTTTTGGTGCAGCACCTTGTAGTGAACCATTTTGCAACAGGGGGAGAGGAATCTTTTAATAATGCAGCGCATTTTATGGAAAGTCTTCCATTTAGAATATTCCTTGAAACATTTGTAATCTATTTACCTTTGCTGTTCCACGCAATCTATGGCCTTTATATTGCTTTTACTGCGAAAAATAACACAACCAGATATGGATATTTCCGCAACTGGATGTTTATGCTTCAGCGTGTTTCAGGTGTTATTACGCTGGTTTTTGTTGCATGGCATGTATGGGAAACACGCGTACAGGCTGCCTTTGGAGCAGAAGTTAACTTTCAGATGATGGAGAACATCCTGTCGAATCCATTTATGTTCTGGTTCTATATTATTGGAGTCATTTCTGCAATTTTCCACTTTGCTAACGGGCTTTGGTCATTCCTTGTCAGCTGGGGACTTACAGTATCTCCTCGTTCACAGGTTATTTCCACTTACGTAACAATCGGAATTTTCATTGCACTATCTATTGTTGGCGTACGTGCTCTGACAGCATTTATTTAATAGACATGAGAGATTATTAGACTTGATCGGATAAAAAGGGAATTGGGCAGCTGCCCGGCTCCGCATTATTGAAAGCGCATAGGTAAAATCAGCACTTTTGGCAGAATAAACGCCATCGGAAGGCCTCAAGGAGACCGGTAAGCGGGTGCTGGCGCTTTTCTTACAAGTATTAAGGGAGTGAGTCACGATGGGTAAAGGAAAAGTTATAGTTGTCGGCGGCGGACTAGCCGGTTTGATGGCGACAATTAAAGTAGCAGAATCTGGGACTCCGGTTGAATTATTTTCTCTGGTACCGGTTAAACGTTCTCACTCTGTTTGTGCCCAGGGCGGCATCAACGGAGCGGTAAATACAAAAGGGGAAGGCGATTCTCCTTGGATTCATTTTGACGATACAATTTATGGCGGGGACTTCCTCGCAAACCAGCCGCCTGTAAAAGCAATGGCAGAGGCTGCACCTGGCATCATTCATTTATTTGACCGTATGGGTGTTATGTTTAACCGTACACCTGAAGGTCTGCTGGACTTCCGCCGCTTCGGTGGAACACAGCATCACCGTACTGCGTTTGCCGGTGCTACAACTGGGCAGCAGCTGCTTTATGCAATGGACGAGCAGGTCCGCCGCCATGAAGTGTCAGGATTAGTGACAAAGTATGAGGGATGGGAATTTCTTGGGGTTGTCATCGATGATGACGGAGCTTGTAAGGGTGTCGTTGCCCAGAACCTGACTACTATGGAAATTAAGTCTTTTGCTGCAGATGCAGTTATTATGGCATCCGGCGGACCGGGAATTATTTTCGGAAAATCCACTAACTCTGTCATAAACACAGGCTCAGCAGCTTCCATCGTTTATCAGCAGGGCGCTTATTACGCAAATGGGGAATTTATTCAGATTCATCCAACCGCCATCCCTGGAGATGATAAGCTTCGCCTAATGAGTGAATCTGCACGCGGTGAAGGCGGACGAGTATGGACATATAAAGATGGTAAACCATGGTACTTCCTTGAGGAGAAATATCCGGCTTACGGAAACCTGGTGCCTCGTGATATTGCAACGCGTGAAATTTTTGACGTTTGTGTTAACCAGAAGCTCGGCATTAATGGGGAGAACATGGTATATCTTGATCTTTCCCATAAAGATCCTAAAGAGCTTGATATTAAGCTTGGCGGAATCATTGAAATCTATGAGAAATTCCAGGGTGAAGACCCTCGTAAAGTGCCAATGAAAATCTTCCCTGCTGTCCACTATTCAATGGGCGGATTATGGGTTGACTATGATCAGATGACAAATATTCCAGGCTTGTTTGCAGCTGGTGAATGTGATTATTCACAGCATGGTGCCAACCGTCTTGGTGCCAACTCACTGCTATCAGCCATTTATGGCGGTATGGTAGCAGGCCCGAATGCAGTCAAGTATATCAGCGGATTAGATAAGAGTGCTGAAGATCTGCCATCATCACTATTTGACCGCCATGTAAAACAGGAAGAAGAAAAATGGAATAATATCATGTCTCTTGATGGCACAGAGAATGCATATGTCCTTCATAAAGAGCTTGGTGAGTGGATGACAGACAATGTAACGGTTGTCCGCCATAATGACAGGCTGTTGAAAACAGATGAAAAAATTGTTGAACTTATGGAGCGCTATAAAAACATTAATATTAATGATACTGCGAAGTGGAGCAATCAGGGTGCAAGCTTTACGCGCCAGCTGCAGAATATGCTTCAATTGGCACGTGTTATTACAATTGGTGCCTATAACCGTAATGAAAGCCGCGGAGCACATTATAAGCCTGATTTCCCTGAACGTAATGATGAGGAATTCATGAAAACAACAATGGCGAAGTTTGTGGATGCAAATTCCGCTCCGGCATTCCATTACGAAGAAATTGATGTAAGCTTAATTCCACCGCGTAAGCGTGACTATTCCAAAAAGAAAGGGGAGAACTAAACCATGCAGGAAACAAAAACTAAAACAGTCCGTTTTGTAATCAGCCGCCAGGATACTCCTGATTCAGCCCCTTATCAGGAAGAGTTTGAAATTGATTACCGTCCGAACATGAACGTTATTTCAGCCCTTATGGAGATTCGCCGTAATCCGGTTAACGTCAAGGGTGAAGATACTACTCCAATCGCATGGGATATGAACTGCCTTGAAGAAGTCTGCGGTGCTTGTTCAATGATTATAAATGGAAAGCCCCGCCAATCATGTACGGCACTTGTAGATCAGCTGGAACAGCCAATCCGTCTTGAGCCGATGCGCACGTTCCCGGTAGTCCGTGACCTGCAAGTCGACAGAAGCCGTATGTTTGATTCCCTGAAAAAGGTTAAAGCATGGATTCCAATCGATGGCACGTATGATTTGGGACCTGGACCGCGTATGCCTGAGAGAAAGCGCCAATGGGCATATGAGCTTTCAAAGTGCATGACATGCGGTGTTTGCCTGGAAGCATGCCCGAATGTTAACAGCAAATCTGACTTTATCGGACCTGCTCCTTTATCACAGGTTCGCTTGTTCAATGCTCACCCAACTGGTGAAATGAATAAAGCTGAACGTCTGGAGCAAATCATGGGTGATGGCGGACTTGCCAATTGCGGAAACTCTCAAAACTGCGTCCAGTCATGCCCGAAAGGCATTCCTTTAACAACATCCATTGCGGCACTAAACCGCGATACAACATTCCAGTCTTTCAAAAACTTCTTTGGGAGCGACCAAATCTAAGTATGATAAAACCCCTTTCCTTTTGGAGAGGGGTTTTATCATACTCGTATAATTTGTTTTTTAAACAGCAATTAAATTTAACCACTGAGCTGATTGGAGTGGAAGGTGGGAGATCCTCGAAAATGCATCCGCATTTTCTTCGTGCGGTGTGGATTCAAGGAAGCTTATTCAACGTCCTACGGGAGTAGCGTACCAAGGGAGACCCCGCAGACGCGGAGCGGTGAGGAGGCTCCCGGCAGCCCCGTGGAAAGCGAGTGCCTGCAATGGAAATTAACGGGTTGGGTTAATTTTCCATAATCAGATTAGAGGCATAATCTTTTATTTAACACATGGTGGGAGGTTTTCAAATAATTCAAAAAACACTATAATGAAATACAACAGAGTGAATGCTCATTCATAAAAAATTGGGAGGAACCAGCATGAAAAAATTGAGCTACATAGACGATTTTAAAAAATGGGAAGAAGAATTCATTTTCTTTCATCCAGTAAAAGTCAGATTTTCTGAAACTGATATGTTTGGACATTTGAACAATACCATTCCATTTACATACTATGAAGAAGCAAGGATAGAATTTTTCAAAAGCAAGGGCTTTATGCAGGACTGGGTAAAGCATGATAGTGAAACCATACCAGTCGTAGCAGACCTCCAATGCGATTTTATCAGCCAGGTTTTCTTTGATGAAGAGATACAAATATACGTAAAAGCTGCTTCAATAGGGAATTCTTCTGTGGATCTTCATTATATGGGCAGGAAATCAGATGGTTCAGTTTGCTTCACCGGCAGGGGGACGATGGTGCAGATATCAAAGGTGACGGGCAAGGGTGTGCCTTGGACCGAAAATATGAAAAAAATGCTAAAAAGCGGGGTTAAAGTCCGAGCCTAGCGGCACAATGGCACATTTCCTGAAAATAACTTTCTCCTTTCACTAAATATAGTCACTTCGGCTGTTTTGCTGACATATGATATGGTGACTAAATATATACCCATCCCGCGGTTCATAGCTGGCGAAAGGCAAGGAGGGTTACAATACTTGAAGGAGAATGAATATACTCACAAGCCGTTACTCACCAAACGAGAAAGAGAAGTATTCGAATTGTTAGTACAAGATAAAACAACAAGGGAAATCGCTGGTGAATTGTTTATAAGTGAAAAAACGGTTCGGAACCACATTTCTAATGTAATGTAGTTTGAAATACAAACTGAATAAACATACCAGAACCGCCATTCGGCGGTTTCTTTGTTGTGTTATTATTTTCTCAACCTCGAACCAATCGATGGAGTTTATCTTTTAGGTGGACCATAATTCCCGTCTTAATAAGGGACATTTCTAATAACGAATAAGCTGCACTTCGACAAAAAAACAGAATTTCTTTATATGTTATTTGTTAAGTACACACGTCCTATGTATTTTGACGAGGGTTAACTTGTTCGCCTTCTTATTATCCTTCTAGTAAAGCGAATGAAAATACGGTACTATAGTATTAAGTTATGGAAATTTTTTCATTAAACAAACTTTTGTAGATGTTTTTGCAAGCTGGAGGAGAAGTATGATTCAAACACGGTATGGAACGTACAACGGTGACAGTTGGGAAGAACATTGTCAATTACTGCTTAAAACTAAATATGGTACGGATGGCTATCAAGAAATGACGGCTCATACAAGTGGCGACCTTGGGATTGAAGGTTATACGCGTACAGGAATTGTCTTTCAATGTTATTGTCCAGACGAGGAATATGATGCGAAAAAGTTATATGAAGCACAAAGGGATAAAGTTACAAAGGATTTAGGTAAACTAAAAAGATCCAAAAAGCAATTAATGGATTTTTTTGGATCTGTTAAAATAAAGAAATGGATTTTCTTAACTCCAATTATTTTAAATAAGGATATTGTTTCCCACTGTCAAACGAAAGCACAGGAATATAAGGGCATGAAAGACATGCAAGATATACTTGATCCAGAATTTGATGTGTTGGTTCATGATGAGGGATATTATGCTGAAGAAATCTTGCTCGTAAAACGCATATTAGAAAGAAAGGTTGAAATGGATATCGTTTCACCTGATAAACGAGAAATAATTGATTGGAAAAACTGTGAATCTGAATCTATAGAAATTTTAAATAGAAAAATTGGTTACTTGTTTGAAAATATTCAAGATCAGCAAACAAAAGATAATAAAACAAATAGATATGTTGATTTAATGGTGAGAAATTATTTAAAAGGACAAAAGGTTCTATCAAGAATGCAAGATACGTATGGATTACTGTACGAGAAGCAAGTCAGAATAAAAAGTTCAATAGCAGAACATTTGGAGGATGAAGTTTTGATTACTGACTTACCTCCAAAACAGTTACTTGATCAAACATTAAGTAAATATAAGGATGCCTTGAAAAGTGAAAAATTCCATGAAATATTTGAGTTTTCCATATATGAGGACTTATGCAAGGAAGCAATATCCGAATGGCTGATAAATTGCCCGTTGGATTTTGGAGGGTAAAATAAAATGGATTTACCACTAGAAAATATACACACGATTAATTTTAAAAGGAAAAAAGTGCCGCTGTCACCAGAATTACGACCATTGTATAAAATTTCGTTAATAATACTTATACTTTACCTTTCATCGAATAAGCAAACGGCATCGTTACTAAAATTACAATTATTTAATTGGGCTTTAAAAAATCCAAAACGTTTCAATAGATTAGATGATATAAAAAAGGGCGGGGACTTCCCTATTATAAGATTTGATCCATCGTTAAACCGAGCATTAAATTTTGCAGTTGCAGAACAACAACTCGAATTCAATGAAAAAAATGGAAAATTCATCTTAACTAATAAAGGTGTAAAATTTGCGGAATCCATTATGGAGCATAATGACGTGTTAGTAGAAGAAAAAGATTTATTAGAGGGTATTAAAAAAGGTATTAGCGATGCTTATGTTATGAAAGTTTTTAAAGAGAGGTATAAAGCCTAATGTCACGTTTAAAAGTGAATGTAGTTAAAATTTCAATTGAAACGGAAGAGGGGTTATTTGGAACAGAAATTCATCTTAAAGAAGGATTAAATGTCCTTAGTGCCAATAATACCAAAGGAAAAAGTTCATGTCTTAATTCGATTTTATATGGATTAGGTATTGAAGAACTATTGGGCGGTACCAATACAAAATCCATGAAACCTGTTTTAAAAGATGTCCTGAAACATCAAGGCAAAACTTTAGTGGTATTAGAGTCAAAGGTTCAGCTTGAAATTTCAAATCAGAATGGTAAGGCCATTACATTAACTAGATGGATTAAGTCAACATCAAAGGATCCCCGATTAATAAAAGTAGATGATGGTCCATCACTATCAGAAGATAAACCTTTTAACTCAAAAGATTATTACGTCCATATGAAAGGGTCGGCAACGGAAGAATCAGGGTTTCATGCTTATTTGGCTGAATTTATTGGATGGGAATTACCTAAGGTTCCTACTTTCGATGGTAATGATCGATTATTATATATCCAATCGTTATGTCCATTGTTTTACATTGAGCAAATAAAAGGGTGGAATAGTTTTTATGCCCCTCTTCCGTCTAATTATGGAATTAGGGATTTATCAAAACGTGCAACTGAGTTTTTATTGGATTTAGATGTGATGAAAAATACTAAAGAGAAAGATGAACTCAAAATTTTAAAATCCATTATTTCTTCTTCATGGCTATCCAGTGTAAGATCGATCAGAGAAGTTGCATCTGATATAAATGGTGTTGTATCCGATCTTCCAGAAAAACCAACCTTATTAATCGACTTCAACATTCATCTATTCAATGAAAAAGAAGAGTTGATTGAAATTGACGAGAAAATAATTGCTTTAGAGAACAGTTTGTCCAAACAAAGTAATTATGTAAGAACAATATCAGAAATTGAAGATGAAAATGAACATAAAATTAATGAAATAGAAACTCTTGTAATGACCCAACAAGATAGTGTTAATTCCCTTAGAAGAGAGATTCAACTAGAATCATCAAATCAAGTTGCTATGCGTGAAAATCTGATGGTATTAGAAGATGATCTAAAAAAAAATCAGGAAGCTCAAAAGTTGTACTCTCTTGGTGCCGCATTTAACTCTGAGTTGTCAAAGGGAATGTGTCCAACTTGCCATCAAGATATTGAGGATACTTTATTGCCGCAGGAAATAACAGTTCGACCATTAGATCTTGCAGAAAATATAAGGTACATAAAAGAGCAAATTAATGCAATCAAGTTTGGGTTATCACAATCAGAATTCATAATAAATAATAAGAAGGCTCAGTTGTCATCAATAGAGGAACATTTGATGCAATCACGCAGGACACTCCGATTAGTTAAGAGCGAATTACGGGAGGATCCAAGGCTCCAAACGAAACAGGATATCGAAAAAATTGTTGATACAAAAATTCAAATTCAAAAATTAAGAGAAGCCAATAATAAATTAGAAAAGCTCAAGAATGACATAAATTCTTTGCAGGACGATTGGAAAAACTATATAGCAAGAAAAGAAAATCATAGTGATGAGTATTTTTCTAAAGCAGATAAAGAGAAATTAAAGAAGTTTGAACAAGATTTTAAACTTTATTTAAAAGAATTTGGCTTTTCGAGTGTTTCAATTGGCGATATAACCATATCGGAGGACAAATATACGCCGATCGTTAAAGGATTTGACATTAAATTTGATTCTTCTGCAAGTGATCATATACGATTAATTTGGGCTTATACGTGTGCATTAGCAAATACTGCTGCTCAATTTAATGGGCATCATCCTAAACTGATAATATTTGATGAACCAGGGCAACAACAAATGGATATGAGCAGTCAGGCATCCTTATTTAAAGTACTTACATCTTTAATTGGACAAACTATTGTTGCATCTTCATTGAAACAAAAAGAAATAGAAGATTTAACAGCTGATTTAAAAATTAATATTATTGATTTAGGTAAAGATTACATTATTAAACCTATAAAAAAATAACACGCACTAGTTGCGTGTATTTTTTGTGGATTCTAATTTTAACATAGCTGTGACCACCCATCGCTTTTTCGTGCTCTTATCCCGCAAGTGGGCCCATCTTATGCTGTCCGATTTGTGAAGTATCGAATGGATTGGTATAATTTAGCTTCTCCCCAGTATAATTGTAATCTTTGAGTAGAAGAGTCGTAGCCCATATGTATAGCATCTGCACCTTGATAATGCAATTGGCTGCTTGTTTTAAAAGACATTTTTGATATCACTTGTGGTAATCTTAATACGCTTTGTATTAATAAATAAAGTAACATCTCGCCACCTTCCCCTGTTTTCTTTAACTGAGTGAATAGCTTTCTTGCTTTTCTAGTTAATTGAGAAGTATGAACGGTTGTATTTTCTTCAAAATCGAGTGCTTTGGCTCGTTCTATCTCGGACCTTGGAATGGCGTAATCTACCATGAAACCTGCAATTCTTAAAACTAAGTCTTCAATACGCGGCATTGCTTGACCGTTTGACGTAACCATGTAACATCTAGTTATAGCTTTTGTCCCAACAACAGTTTGAATTGATTCCACTTGTGCTAAATATGAATCTAACTCTCTCCCATTTCCCCGTAAAAGTGATTCTATATATCGCTCAATAATATCTTCATACTGTGAAGGCTGTGTAGTTGGTGCCAATTTGCCCCCTCCTATTGGAATAATAATGTCTTTTTTGTGATAATTATCCTATTATTATATCTAATTATAACAAGATACTTATTTTTCCATAAGAGAACCTTAGTTCGTGAGGTAGGCTGAATGATCTAATTTGATTTATTAAAAAAAAGAGGGTGTCGAAATTTTCGACGCCCTCTTTTTTTTTAGTGAATTTAACAAAGATAGTCAAACTTTTCCGTAATAATGATTTATTCTCATCTTTAAATTACTTCCTGAGACGGCACCTTGTAAACGCTAGAATAAAGTTGACAGTTTTCGCTTGATTAGATTTTACACTTTTGCTCTATCAGCCTAAAACTTTAGT
>NZ_MRTQ01000047.1 GCF_001956215.1 Paenibacillus sp. FSL R5-0490
AATCGGAAAAGCATATTTTCAGCCGAAGTGTAAAAAGGAAATGAGCAAAAAGTGTAAAATTCGACTTGACGTCTACACACCTTTATAAATCATGAGCCAATCCATATATCTATAACTTTTTTTACTGTCTTTAGTATGTGTATACTTTATTTTAAAAGTATAACCTGTAGTAGCAAGTGCTATTAAGCCAGCAGCGGCGGATACAAGGGCTGCTGCTTTTTGATTTGGTTTTTTTTCAAGGAACGCTTGTGCTAAGGTAGCAGCGATTGCAACAACCGTTGCTGCAGAGGAAACAGTCAAACTAAAAGTTTTACTATATTTGTATGCATATACTCCTGAACCATTACTTGAATCACCTATATTATATGTTTTATATGAAGCAAATGGTGTAATAGTACCTGAATTATTTTCTTCTATAGCATTTTCTTCTGTTAAGGTAGCTACTAATTCCCCATCAAAAAAAACTTCTCCTGATTCTTTATTGTATTCAGATATACTTGTTGAGCCATCATCATAAGTAACTTCGATAATACCTACACTATCATTATTCTCGATAGTTTCAAACTCAACATCTTCTAGGGATTCATTACTCAGATTACTTTGAAGAGAATCATTAGTTCCATTATTTTCATGTGCATTTGCACTTTTTATTGGTATTAGAGTCGATAAAACAAGTAAAAAAACAATTAATGATGAAATATATTTTTTCATGTAAACCCTCTCCTAAGTTTATAATATTGAATTCTATTTTTCTTTTCTAAAAGCATCAAAAACCATAATCCCGATGAAAAGTAAAAATATGACCATTCCAATGTTATTAATGATATTAAGTGTATTTTCACTAATAGTTTCGGAAGAAAAATTAAACATGAAAGCACCAATGATAATAAAAAAGACAATAGTAAGTTTAGTAGATCTTTTCATAATGTAAACTCCTTATTAATAGTATTTAAATTACACAAAACCCCTTTTTTGTAAATATTTGTAACGTTACAAATATTAGTATAACAAAATTTCCAATTATTGCAAATGGAGAGGGGGATTACTTTTCAACATAATATTTCATCATAATTATTATACCATTATATGGAATTGGGTTTAATCCGACTTATGGATGAGTCTCAACAAACTGATGTTTTTAGTGCCGACCAGGCAGGTTCAAAAAAAACTGTAGGTTTTGATAAAAGGAACTTATGTTAGGAACAATAAAATGAGGTGTTTCTTATGAAAGTATATATTGGATTAATGTTAATAGTTCTTCTTATGATTCCTCCCATCAGTGCAGGAGCAGTGATTAAAGGATATGAAATAGTTAGTAGGAACGACGAAGAGGATATCACCTTATACGCCCAGAAAATGAATGGCTTATTTAGAGGTTTTAAAGTTAGTTTCAAGGGTGCAATTTTTTCAAAGCCTTTTTGGATTGGTGTAACAAACCCTTCCTATGCACCACAAATTATTTACAAAGACATAAACAAAGACCAGAAAAAAGAGTTAGTTATTATCTTGACGAGGGGGTATGGTACAGGTGCCTTATGGGAAGATGTTTATGTTTATGAAACACTGAATAATCATTTAAACGTAAATGAAATACTTGTGGATAATCCTTTAGCAATTATTAATAAGAACGTAAAAACTAAGTTAACAGCTAAGAACGCTGAAGTCATAATAAATGACAAGAAGTGCTCAGTTGATATCACCCCTTTAGAAATTCAACCCGAAAACTTATTTGATGACATAGGTTTTGGAAGTATTATTGATTATGAAGTCAACGATGATCAACTAACTGTAAATGTTGCTGGACAGATATCTCCTGCCAGTTTCGTTGGAAGTGTTGTTATCAATTATGAATTTCGAGAAAAAATGTTTCAATCAAAATCGATTGCATTCCAACCTTGTAAATAAATATAAAATTTTTAAAGGAGAAACCACTTAAGTGTATTTTCCCAGTAATTTCGGTTAATTATAAACAATTAAATTATACAGAGATTTATAATAAAGTATCATTACCTTGTGAAAATTGCTGCAATGAATGGAGGAGCAAGAGAACTAACGTACATTTTTTTAGCTCTATGATATAAGCGTTATTTATAAAAATTTGAAATTTTGTAACAAATTGTTAGATTTTTTGGATGCATTAAAAGTTAAACTTACTTTGAAATATAAGGGAGGGATTTATCTGGAAGTATATCAGACTAATGGTGGATATGTTTTAGGTGTTTCTGGGGGGAAGATCTATAATTTACGGAGTGAACCAGCTGCAATCATTTCAACTAAAAGACCAATTCCTACGAAAATGTGGATAGTGCCTAAAATGAAAGATGAGTCTATTATTCAAGGCCAAGAGTGGTTTGTTGATGTTGAATTTCGAGAGTTTTTGTGTGACGATAAAAAAGTACAAGTTCTACAATTTAATTACGAAAGAAATGAACCAGGATATTGCTCTGGAACTGCGGAATTTATCGTCTCAGAAGAGTATGCAAAAGAAAAAATAGAGACTTTACGAAAGACATTACAAATTTCTGAATACTCGTGGGACACCGCTGTCTCCACGTGGAAATAAGACTAGCTAGGTTCAAATGAAGTGAACCCATGGATTATGAGAGGGGAAATGGTGCCCTCTCTATTATTATATGCCAAACTAACGTTATTCGAGTAATAATATTTATAAATAATCCCCCGAAATTTTAGAACTTACGCCCATCTATTTAATTTCTTCCTATTACAGCATAAAACGGCTGTCCACATTCGGAAAAGCAGCAACTAAAATTTCTCCTTTTGTGAATTTTTATGAAACGTTTTTGTATCCTAAAATGTCTAACGTTTAGAAAAAGAGGTGATTGAATGACCGTTGAAAAAAATCTTAAGAAGGCAATAAGAGGTGACGAAAAAGCATTTGAAGAATTAATTAAAACTGAAAAGAACAAACTTTTTCGTATGGCTTATTTATATGTGAAAAACGAAGATAATCCTTGAAAGAATACTCAACTGTTTATAAATCATCTAATAACATAGTGTGAGTTGTTGAAGAGGATATGCAAACGAATGGGATATATTCAATAGTGATTTTTTAGAAGCAAACGGGTACATAAAACATTAGATATAATTAATCATGGCAATTGTAAGCAATTTACTTTTCTTACTCCTTTCGATAAAATTTTAAGTATTGATAAAGTTTACAGAATTTAATAAATATCTGCTCGAAAAGAGGTAAAAATATGGCTTGGTTGAAAAACGGCAAACTAATATCAGATGCAGAAAGTAGAGAACTTATTTCTAAAGGATATCAATATGTTGAAGGTGTTTTGCTGTCACCCGATGATGTAAATGACTTAATAAAGTCTGGGTACACTAGACCACATTTAGCAGAAGGCTTACGATATACTTTTACTTCTAAAGAAAAGAAAAGTCTTGGAATTTTAGGTGTTGGCTTGGTTTCATGGGGAGCATGGAATGTTGGAAAGTTTGCAAAAATTAAATTTGATCCCACCACTATCCCTTTGCCGAAAAGTTTAGGCGACAAAAAATAGCTTGTCCCTTATGTGCCAAGGCGTTTCACACACTTTTGGGAGAATGAATACACCGTATTCTAATGGTACGGTAATGGGATAGTAACGCTTATGAAGAGTTCGGCACGAGGGTAATAATTCTAGTAATTTTACTAAAGTAAAAAAGACTCTTGAAATGCAATTAAAACAAAAGAATAGAGCGTAAAACGTTCTATTCTTTCTCCTTTAAAAAGTAAACAATGCCATTCTCAAAAGATGAAAGAAGATATTCGGCCACTTCTGGATTTAAGGGTACTAACGAGATATTGCTGCTGAATACTTGAAAAACGATCAGTGAGATGAACATCTTCTTTCTCGGATGACACAACTGGAAAAATGGCAAATTCTTTTTGCAGTGTTTCCAAGAGTGATAAGGGGATGGTTTCTGTTTTTTCTGTTTCTTGATTGCTTAAATAACCAGCAGTTGCCCCAAGTTGCTTGGCATAAGCATTTAATGTCATACCTTTTCTTTCCGCAAATTTCTTATTCTTTGCCCCAAACTCTTTAGCACAGTTTAAAACCTCCATTCTATTATTAATATGAAAACTGTAAATGATTTTAGAATAGAGATGGCAATTATGGAGATGGACAAGCGTACAAGTAGGAGGGCAGTGGCTTTTAGATACTATAAGGTTACCCCTTCACAATCTTAATTAAGAAAACATTTCCTTATTTTAGAATGTCTTGCAAGGTCTTATCAATTGTTTTAAAGGTAAAGTTGTAACCTTCACGTTCTAACCGCTCTGGCAGAACCCATCGACTTTTTAACACCAACTCTGTTTCTGTTTTAATTAGCAATGAACCAATCTCCAGCATCCATTTGGGCGAAGGTAAACCGAATGGAACATTCAGCGTTTTTCTAAGTTCTTTCATTAATTCACGATTACTGACTGGATGTGGTGAAGAACAATTAAAAACACCACTTAGTTCTTCTTTATCTTTCAAAAAGAGAACGATTTGAAACAAATCGTCAATATGTATCCAACTAAACTTTTGGGTTCCAGTTCCCTGAATACCTCCAAGTCCAAACTTCACTAAATTCCGAAAAGGTGTTATAACACCGCCATCCTTACCTAATACAATAGCTATTCGTAAGGCGATTTGTCTTGTTTTTGGTAATGCAAAAGAAAAGAAGGTTTGTTCCCAGGCTGTTGCCACATTAACCGAGAATCCTGAACCAATCTCTCCTTTTTCTTCAGTCATCGGACGATCTTCTGCGTGCCGATAAATAGTTGCTGTACTGGAATTCATCCAAATTGCAGGTGGATTATTGCACTGCAGTATAGACTCTCCAAGCAATGTTGTTGTCCTTATTCTTGAATTCATTATTTCATTCTTATTTGCTTCATTGTATCGACAATTCACAGATTTCCCAGCAAGATTGATTAGAATTTCAGCATCTTCTAACGCCTCTTGAATACTCAATTTATCCTCCCAAGAAATATGCTGCTTTTGTCTTGATATGATATGTACCTCATATCCTAATTCCTTAAATCTATTCTTGAAATATTCACCAATAAAGCCTGTTCCTCCTGCTAAAACTACTTTTTTCATGTAAAAGCTCCAATCTGCTATATTAATCAGCTTTTATTTAAGATGTCCATCAAAAAAACTTTTTTTCCATAACCCTCCCACCTTTCTTTTAGTATAACGTTTATTTTTAATTGTTTTTAAACTTTAATTATCAACTAAACAGTCCCTTTGACTTAAAAAGAAAAAGCTGCCCGATTAGCAGCTGATCATTAGGTTATCTAAGTTTACGATATATTTTTTTGTTTTTTGTTTGTTCAACTAACGGGGCAGGTTTATTGAAAAAGGAATTATGGAGTTCAAAATTGAATTAAATATTAATAATATAATAATTTTAAGGAGCGTTAATGTGAATAATTCAGAAGTTGAAACAATACAAGAGCTAACAGACAAGAAACAATGGTTAGAAGCCTTTCCGATTATGCATCAGTTACGAACTGATTTGACTGAAAAGGCATATCTGGACTTACTTGAAGAAATGAGGAAAGATGGGTATTTTTTATATGCTCTATATAAAGATAATCGAATTGTATCCTTAGCTGGCTTAAGTTGGAGAGTTAACTTTTATAATAAACGTCACGTATATATATGTGACTTGGTAACAGATAAAGCATACCGATCATATGGATTTGGAGAGAAATTATTAATATTTATACATAATTGGGCAAAGGATAATGGTGCTGAATATGTGGCATTAGAATCTGGTATACAGCGAAACAATGCTCATCGTTTTTACGAAGACAAATTAGATTATGATAAATGGTGCTATTCATTTAGAAAAATGTTGTGATTTAACAAAGGGTAATGCTGCGTCAGGCCGGGTGCCTTTTTCTTATGCAACAAACGGGGCAGGTTAGTGAAAGAAGAAGGAAATATTGTAAACTGTAATTAAAGGCTAAATTATGCAGGTTGAGGTAGGGTTAAATCAAATTGGATAAGACAGTTACTTTTTCATTCAGAAGCACAAAATATGAAGGTACAGTGGCGACAGAAACATTTAATTTTAAAGAATTAGGTATTGATGAGAATTTGGATAATGAAGCATTAAAAATAGAAATAGAAAGAATTTTTCAAGCTTGGGTTTGGGATAAACTCAATATTTCTTTTAGTATAGTTATTAACAAGGACAACCGTTAGTACAGATAACAAACGAGAAAAATATTAATATTGCACTAAAGGGCTAATATTTAAGAACAGCTGCCGAACCAGGCAGCTTTTTTCTTATTGAACAAACGGGGCAGCATTCCTGTAATGAATGAAAATGGAGTTTGAACAAAAAAATAACCTCTTGGTAGAATGAGAGAGTCCTGAAGCCGGCAAGCAAAAAGGACAAAAATCTCAAACACCAGGAGGGCTTTACAATGAATTATAACCAGAATAAGAAGATTGCTCAAATCACTTCTCAAACTCTTATTATAGGAGTCGATATTGCGAAATTCAAACATGTGGCTCGTGCCCAGGATTTCAGGGGAATGGAGTTTGGATCCCCGTGTCAATTTGAAAATACAAAAGATGGATTTGAAAACTTTCTTAAATGGATTTCGGAAATCAAAAAAGAACAGCGTATGAGTAAAGTGATGGTTGGCAGGGCTCCAACAGGCCACTATTGGTTTAATCTGGCCCATATCTTAAAAGAAAATGGGATAAAGTTTGTCGCAGTAAACCCGTTGCACGTCAAGAAAAGCAAAGAGTTGGATGATAACTCACCCACCAAAAATGATGTGAAAGATGCCTAGGTCATAGCCCAGCTGGTCAAGGATGGAAGATACGCCGAACCAACAATACCGCAAGGTGTTTATGCAGAACTCCGTGTGGCAAAGAAAATACGCGATCTTTTAACTGAAGACCTACAAACGGTCCAAGGACAGGTGCACAACTGGATTGACCGGTATTTTCCGAATACCTCAAGGTTTTTAAGAAATGGGAAGGTAAGGCTGCTTTACAATTCTTAAAGCTCTATGCCTTGCCACATGAAATAGCTGTATTCACCGAAGAAGAACTACTCGTCCATTTGAGAAAGTCCGTATCTAGGAGTGTTGGATTAAACAAGATCCGCGAATTAAAACAGGCAGCTAGCCAGTCCATCGGACTTCGACAAGGTGCTGAAATGGCCAGGCTGGAGCTAAAAACCATTCTGGCTAAGTATGAATTAATTCAGTTACAATTCGAAGAATTGGACGCCAAAATAGACAGCCAGCTTGATGAAATACCAGGTGTACAACAAATGTTAGCGATAAAAGGTGTAGGCAGGGATACAATTGCCGGCTTCTTTGCGGAAGTAGGAGATTTAGGTGAATACAATCATCCAAGGCAGATTATCAAGCTGGCCGGCTTAAGCTTAAAAGAAAATACATCCGGCAAGCACAAAGGAAAAACGACCATCACAAAAAGAGGCCGAAAGAAACTCAGGGCACTGTTATTCAGGGTCTGTATGATTCTCGTCGCCAAAAATTCTGCATTTAAAGCATTACATGCTTACTATACTCAACGTCCGGATAATCATTTAAAGAAGATGCAGTCCCTGATTGCTTTGTGTAATAAACTAATTCGGATTTTCTTCAGTATAGGAAAAAAGCAATTTGATTTTAATGAGGAAAAGATGCTAAAGGACATCCCTCATTTGGCAGTAACAAAGAAGACGGAAATGGCAGCTTAACTTTGGTTTAGATTAGATAAGTAGTAGTTCTTGCTTTTATAGTTTTGGAGACATTTGAAGCACGGATTAGTCGGCAAAGCAACTAAATTACGGGCTTGGACCCTGTGGGGCAGCATGGCTGACATCCACCTCATGGAAAGGTTGGACGAAGGAATTTGAGAGCGAAGACTCTGTGAGACATGGGAGGGTTGACCTCCATGAGTAAATGTGGACATCCACCAGTGCGGTTATATTTTTACTCATCCACCATTTTCTTTAAGGGATTGGTTAGTGGGTTCTAACTCTTTTTTCTCACTCTGTCCAAAAATATCCTTTCAAGTGAAGATCCTCCATTTATAAAGTGAGTTACCGAAAGGTAAATAACTATGAAATTCTAAGAAAACAAGAGTAAATAAGTGTTTTCGCTTCTTTTATTGAGGGAGTTTAGTTTAAAAAGTAATAATTGAATATCTAGAATTGTTTCGCCGAATTGATAGGGTTTTTGGTTTTTCCTTAGATCTCATTTAATAGTGAAAAAGATGGTTGCTGCCCTTTATAAGTGTGATTCAAGTTGAGGAGGAAAATAAAACACTTTGTTTATATAATCAGAAAAACAAAATGAACTTTATTCTGAATTACTTAAATTTATAAAAATTTTATTTTATTAATTTGTTGATATTAAAGTAATAATTCTTTAATATGAAATTAAATGAAAATATAATTCAAAAAAGATTAATTGGGAGGATAACCAATGATGAATATTCTTGACGAACATGATAAGGCAATTTTATCTGAATTGCAGGAAGATGCATCAATATCAAATCTTAATTTATCAAAGAAAATTGGGCTATCACCATCTGCTTGTCTTGGAAGAACAAAAAACCTAGTCGAAACAGGTATCATAAAGAAGTTTACTACTATTGTTGATGAGAAAAAATTGGGAATCGAAGTCACAGCAATAGTTCTTATCAACTTATCACCTCTGAATAGGAAAACTATTCATTCATTTTTAGAGGATATAAACAAATATCCGCAGGTTCAAGAGTGCTACACTCTTACAGGTAGCCATGATTATATGCTTAAGATTGTAGCAAAGGACATGGAGAGTTATCGGAATTTTATTATCGATTCCTTAATGCAGAATCCTGCTATAAGTGGAGTTGAAACAAGTATGGTAATGAGTACAGAAAAAAGGACTGTCAGTGTACCAGTTGATGAAGTTTAGGAGGTTACTAAGTTGGTTGAAACAAAGGAATCATTGGATATAGATCCTCTAAGGAAACATAACCAGATCAATCAAAAAAATCAAATTTGGAATGCTCTTCGAACTGCTTTCCCATTTACATTACCTATATTGGCAGGATTTTTGTTCTTAGGAATTGCTTATGGAATCTTTATGAATTCATTAGGTTTTAGTGCAATCTATCCGATTTTAATGAGTCTGCTAATCTTTGCAGGGTCCATGGAGTTTGTGGCAGCTAATTTTTTGCTATTATCTTTCAATCCAATAAATGCACTACTGCTAACATTGATGGTTAATGCTCGGCATTTATTTTACGGTATATCCATGTTGGAAAAGTACAGGGGTGTTGGTAAGAAAAATTTTTACTTAATTTATGGACTTTGTGATGAGTCCTTTGCAATTAACAATACGGTTACGATTCCGAAAAATGTAGACAAAGGCTGGTTTATGTTCTTTGTCACTCTGTTGAATCATTCATATTGGGTTATAGGTTCTACAATTGGCGGTGTTTTTGGTCGCTATCTACAGTTCAATACAGAAGGAATTGAATTTGTAATGACAGCTCTTTTTGTAGTAATTTTCGTTGAACAGTGGATGAAAGAGAAAAAGCACCTTAGTGCTGTTTTAGGTCTTGGCCTATCAGCTTTAAGTCTGCTCATTTTTGGTGGAACCCTTTTTATTATTCCAGCTATGATTGCTATTCTTGGGGTACTTACCCTATGTAGAAAGCAAATGGAGAAAGTTGAGGTTAGCTCCATATGACAATGAGTTTAACGCAGCAGGTAATTACGATTGCAATGGTGGTTTTAGGCACCATGATTACAAGGTTCCTTCCATTCATCTTTTTTCCATCGGGTAAATCTACACCGAAATATGTTCAATTTCTCGGGAAGGTGTTACCCTCAGCGGTAATTGGACTTTTGGTTATTTATTGTTTTAAGGATGTAAGATTACTATCTGGAAGTCATGGTATCCCTGAAATTTTAGGAGTGGTAATTGTTGTACTTCTTCACATTTGGAAGAAGAATATGCTCCTTTCAATTGCAGGTGGAACGATTTGTTACATGTTATTGGTGCAAATAGTTTTTTAATAATATTTCAAATATCCAATAAGGGGTAGATATTAATGAAGAAGAGAATTGATGAGTATGAAATTTATGAGAAACATTATGAACAAATTTATGATCACGTTAAAAATGACCCTTATGCTCATTCGTTAGGTATCCAATTAACAAAATTTGAAGCAGGATTTGCAGAAGCAACAATAAAGGTGCAAAGCTATATGGTAAATGCATATGGTACTGTTCATGGGGCTGTTATGTATGCTTTAGCAGACCATGCTTTTTCCGTAGCATGTAATGCATTTGGGAAAACATCAATGGGGCTATCTACAACAATTCAGTTTATGGAATCAGCTAAACCAGGAGATATTTTAGTTGCCCGTGCAACCGAGGAAAGACGAAACTTTCGAACGGGATTTTATCGAATTGAGATTTTTCATGAGGAAAATTTGATAGCAACCATGGAGGCAGTATCTTACCGAAAGGATAATTATTTTATTGAAATTGATAACCAAGAATAAATTAAGCAATAATCATTAATCAAGCTGTCCATTAGCCAGCTTGATTGTTTTTTTCTAAAGGTCAGCATCCAATTTATCTAGAAAGCACATTATTATGTATAGATTTGTGAAACCTTTCACTTAAACTAACGGGTGCTTATGTTTAAAATCAGCTGCCATAACCAGGCGGCTTTTCTTATTCCAAAAAAGGGGCAGGATAGTTCAACAATTGATTGGGGTAATTTGGTAAAATGAATTTAAAAAGGAGGGTATAATGAAAAAGTTAAAATCTATTTCTATTTTAATTATAACATTTGTCGTACTTCTAATATCTGATGTTTATATCAACAAAGACGACGTTTCTACCAACGATGACGATGATGGTAAGGCTCGAGATGACCGTATTGCATCTGTTATTAACGCTGCATTTGATGAATATGGTTTATTCAACTCTCAAGTAGGTGGTACAGACTCAATAATCCGGATTGAAATGGACGAAGCAAACAGTGAGCAAGAGCTACTGGAATATTTAGAGAAAAACATATCTAAAGCAGATTTAAGCCACTACAATATAAAAATTTTGAAGAGAAATTTAAAAGAAGTACAGACAGAGCACGCTATGCTGTTGCTTGAAGGTATTGCAATGGATTACATAAAGGAAAAAAATTATTATGATGTTCAAGTTTATTATCCTAATGGTAAACCAGGACAAGTATTAAAAGTAATTATTAATGAGACAAGTGAACGATCCAGTGAAGATTTAAAAGCTGAGTTAGAAAATTTCTTAGCTACTAAGGGTGCTGAACTTCCATTAGGACTAAGAGATATTTCATATGAAATTCAGATAATAAAAGTTTGAATGATTTTCCTCAGGAAAGTCGTTATCCTTATTCAACTATACGGGTGCTTTAGTTTAATAAAATAGCTAATAAAAATTAAGCCCCTCTCAATTGAGAAGGGCTTTTTATTCAAAGTACAATCGGGTTATTATGCCATTCAAAAGGTTAAAAATTAACAAATAATTGGTAGTATGTGGAATTTAATGAAACATATTGTAGACGTCAAGTCGAATTTTACACTTTTTGCTCATTTCCTTTTTACACTTCGGCTGAAAATATGCTTTTCCGATTTCT
>NZ_MRTQ01000048.1 GCF_001956215.1 Paenibacillus sp. FSL R5-0490
GATTGGTTCAACTAAGCCTCTGCCTGCGCGTCGGCAAGTTTCACTGTATCTCACCAATCGGGCCTTTACGGGCAGTTTGACCCCCACTATCTTCCTTTGATTCCTCTGATTCTTAAAGTGGGGGTCTTACTGCCCGTTAGACTGCGATAAAGTAGAGTGCAGCAAAGGAATCACCTATTCATGGGTGATTCCTTTTCATTTAGCAGAAACACTCATGTAAATAAACTTTAATACTATGTCATTCTCCTGTCATTTTTCTGAAAGTGATCAGTGATATGATTATTTTGACTGCTGAATAGATTTTATAGAGAGCGAGCAAGAAAAATGAACATTACTGATGCTGTAGCGCAATTGCAAAAATCTGGAATAAAGGCGAATAGTGATGACGTTGAGCGCTGGATCAATGAAGGAAAAATAAAAGCGGAACGCAGCGCGAGGAGGCAAGTCAGCTACTCCATAAAGATGAAGGATCTCGCTGATTTCATCATCCAGGAAAAAGAAGTGCTGTATCGCCAAAAGCTTGAAGGAGTCCTGCTTCAAGTTAAAGACCTGAAAGGGCAAATCGAGATCCTGAATACAAGGGTCCAAATAGAGGAATCAAAAGTGAAATCATTGAAGAAAATGATTCAGGCACAAAAACTGATTGCCGATGAAGAAATTAAGCCGGCAAAGCTTTTGGACCTGAAGCCTGATGAAGATCTGCAAATAGTCCGAAAAGAATTCAAAAAACTATTGAAAGCCCTCCATCCTGACCGAGGTGGAGATGAAAGACTTTTCAAGGTGTTTAATGAACATTATAAAAACATCTTTTAACCTTTGGAAATCGAGTATACATACATCTTATTTCCCGCCCTATGTAAGGTCTTTTCCTTTTTCATGCCTGCCTTCTCTGCAACACGGATTGATGCAAGATTATGGACATTGATAATGGAAACCAGCTTACTGTAGTTTAAGCTGGTGAACCCATACTCTTTACAGGCTAGTGCCGCTTCCGTGGCATAGCCTTTTCCCCATTCACGCCTGGCAAACAAGTAGCCGATCTCCATTTCCGTAACCCCGCCTGTATCCTGCGGGGTAATCCCGCACTGCCCCAAAAACCTGCCTGAAGCTTTCTCCTCCACAATCCAAAGGCCGACACCATAAGTCCGATAATTACGCAGCGTCCAGCTGATCCAATCTTCAGCCTGCTCTATTGTTTTTGTGGAGCGATAAAACCTCATGGCCTCCGGGTCAGAAAAGATTTCCATCAGATGGGGCAAATCAGTTCTTCTCATTTTTCTTAGAATTAATCTGTCTGTTTTTATAACTGGAGCAGCCATAGACAGTCTCCTTTCATCATCACTTGAATTCTTGCATTCTTACTAATTCTACAGAGTTTTTTTAAATCCTTTGTAGCATTATTCTGAAATTTCGTATTGCGAATTAAATTCAAAATCTTTAAAATAAAACAGAAACCATTTTTGAAAACCAGGGAGACACACATGAACCGCAAAATTTTTCTGTATGTAAAAGCCTTTTCTGATCTGGGTACCTTCATGGACTTGATTGCCATTAATGTGCTCATGTATGTTGCCACCGGAAGCTCTGCCTGGCTTGCTGCCACAATGGCCTTCAGGACACTCGGCGGCGTCTTATCCAGCCTTTTCTCAGGGGTTCTCGCCGACCGATATGACAGGCGGAAAATTATGATTTGGACGGATGTTTTCCGGGCCGTTATCATTCTATGCTTAATTCCGTTTCCGAATCCCATCATGATTCTCATTGTCTGCTTCTTTATTGGTTTGACCTCCAGCTTTTTCACGGTAAGCTACAGCGCCGAAATTCCGCAGATTTTTGGGCAGGATAAAGTGCTGGAGACAAATGCATTAATATCAAGACTAACATCTGTCAGCCTGGTGTTTGGCTTTATCGGTGCTGGAGTCATCACTGATTTCCTTGGCTATGAGGCCACTTTAATCCTTGATGCCGCCACCTACGTTATTTCTGCTCTTGTTTTACTAAAAATGAAGTGGCAAACATCTGAACCAGCCTTAAATGAAGGAATCAGCAGCGGCTTAAAAGAAAAGCTGGCCGGCATTGGCCGGGATTTGAAGGAAGTTTATTCCTTTATCTTACTTAAACCAATGCTGCTGCTTGTCAATATTGTCTTCCTTATCGGGGCTTTTGCAGGGGCTTCGCATAATTTAGGGATACCGCTGCTGGCAGAAGAGATCGACAGCAGCAAACAAAGCTTTTATTATGGGCTAATCTGGGGTGTATGGGGAATCGGGTCGGTCCTCGCAACCATCATTCTGCCAAGATTGAAAAGCCTCCAGGGGAACCGCCTTTATTTTGCCTGCTTTACAGCAGCCATGTTGATGTCCGCAGGATTTATCACCTTTCTGTCCAATACTGGCTTAGCGATCATTCTGCCGTTTGCCTTTTTAACCGGTATTTTTGATGCGTGCTTCACGACTTTGCATGCCACCATCCTGCAAAAGACAGACAACCACGTCAGAGGCAGGATTTTTGGAGTCGGCATGCTTTTAAAATCATTGGGCTTTGCCCTCGGATTTGTTGCCGCGCCGCTTGTATTGGAAGTTTTATCATTGGCTAAAATGGTCTGGGTTTTCCATGGAACCTTAATATCTGCAACCTTTTTCGTCCTCATTTTTGCAGCAGGGATGCAGAAAAAAGGAAAGAGATTGAGTCATAATGCATAAGAAATAGCCCAGTTCATCAACTGGGCCAATCTTATTGCCGTGGTGCAAACAGGATTATAGACGCCCCTATAAGACATATCCCGGCACCAAGCCAATCATAAAAGTCAGGTGCTTTTTTATCGATGCCCCATCCCCATAAAATGGACAGAACGATAAACACACCTCCATATGCAGCATACACTCTTCCAAAAGACGGGAAGGCCTGGAATGCGGCAATAACACCGTATAATGCCAGAATCAGTCCTCCAGCAATTCCCCATGAAAGAGGCTTTCCTTCGCGTATCCATTGCCAGATTAAATACCCTCCGCCAATTTCAGCTAATCCGGCCAGTATAAATAAAATAATAGCCTGAAACATCTTTTCACTCCCGGAAACATTTGTTTCTAGTTTACAGGTTCTCACTCAAAAAGGTAAACCTTATCCCCTGCTGCGATCTCACCTGTTTTCAGGACGGCGGCATACACTCCAAAGTGATTATTCCGTTCACTGATTACCTTTTTATGGAGGCTTGGATCCCGTTCACCGCTTTCAGGATCTACTGTAATAATCATGCACCGTTCGCAATGCCGCTTCACTTTTAACTCCACTTTGCCAATCTTCATGGTCTTCCCAAACCACTGATCCTCCAAAAAAGGTTCCTCTTTTACCAGGGAAAGAACTAGATTCGGGCGAAACCGCTGGAAGTCCAGCTTCTCTTTTCCCCATAGCTCTTTCATTTTCTTCAGGGAAGTATCTGTTACCACTAAAATATTTTCTTCTTCAATTGCCCCTTCTGGAACATGTATAGGACTGTATTGCACCAGGGTGATTTTTGAAGAAGAATGTTCTTCTATTTCTTTAATCAATTGGTCATCATCCCAGGTGACCTGTTTTCCGTCCGGGGCTGTAATTTTAACAGGCGGATATTTGTCCTTATTTTCCTCACCCATAAACTCTGCTTTATACCGCACCATTTCCGGACACTGAGTAATCGTCAAGTATTTACCTGGCCTGGACTCATCCAGATAGGCATGGCTGCGGTCCCCATACAGTCCATAATTCATTACATTCGTTTTATTCACGCTTTCCCCATGAAAGCTTTTCACCGGATAGCGGACAATCTCTTTAATATGTCCAATCAGCATTTTCACTCCCCCATTCAAGAACAAAAGCCCAAGCGCCTTGCTCACCCCCGACTACTCGAGGGGGTAGGCGCTGAAGCTAGACGTAGATAATTTCATCCACAAAGGTATAAACCTATCGCGATTTTATAATTCCTAAAAAGCAAAAAAATCCATGACAGCATTTTCGTCTATCATGGAAATCCTATTACTGCGGCCGTTTTGTTTGCCGCTTGGCTTTTTCATCCCTGTCTGACCTAATAATTTTTTCCCGCACATCAGGAGGTATGGATGCAGAGGTCCTTTTAGACTCAGGTTTCATTCCTGCACCTCCTCCATTATTTTACAACTTTGTAGCGCTTATGGCTGATTACCGTTTTGATGGGCTCATCCTTTTTCGGATTAATTCCAAGCTCTACAATGACTGAGTTATCCCGTACCACAACTACTCTGCCTTTTTTCCCTTTTTCCGAACCGCTAATGATGCTAATCGTATCGCCAACATCTGCTTTCTTTCCACTGCTTACCTTATCTGTTTCTTCAGCCATCTCGATTCTCCTTTAAAAATCAATATATTTTTAACTATGTCGCTAGTATTGCCGTTTTGGCGTTCTGCAAAACCCGTTTTATTTTCGTGATATCTTATTAATATGAAGATCCTTCAATAAATTTAAACCTGCCCGGATGATCATCATGATGCTTCCTGCAAGGAAAAACGAGATGGAAACCGTCTGGCTGACATCTGTCAAAAATAATATACTTCCGATTAAATAAAGAACACCAAGGAGCATGTCATTTACAAATGAAATAGCCTGATATCGCTTTTCGATGACCATTTTGTAGCTGCCGATCTCAATATGCACATCCTCCTGCTGTTCCCTGACAATATTTCTTATTTTCATGAATAACACCCCCTGTTTTGCCTTTTCCACATTAGGTGCCAAACATTCATGATTTTTCGGAAAGATGTTAAGAAAAATAATCCAGGACCAGTGAAGCCAGCAAGCCGATCGCTGCAATAAATCCGGTCACCGGACCGCTGTCCTCAAAAGCTTCAGGCATCATGGTGGATGCAACCATCGCCATAATCGCGCCCCCTGCAAATCCCGCAATCCCTGACAGCACCTCCTCTGTTGCTCCATCCAAAAATATGTACCCGGCCATTGAAGCGATTCCCGAAATGAAAAATACCGAACTCCAAAGGAGAATGATTTTCATTTTGGAATAACCGCTTTTTTTCATACCTGAAGTACTTGAAAGCCCCTCAGGAAAGTTGCTGATAAAAATGGCGGTGACCAAAAGAAAGCTGACCGAATCTGCCTCAAGCAGGCTTGTTCCGATCATGATGGATTCTGGTATGGCATCCATAATGGTTCCCGCGAAAAGCACAATGCCGCTGGTGGCTGCTGCTTTGTGGCCGGACCTTTTCCTGTGCTGCGCCCCTTTTTTGGAAATCATTATATCAAAGAGGGTAAATGTAACGGCACCGGCCATAAATCCAATGCCGGTTGGCAATAAACCGCCGTTATGGACAGACTCCCCCAGAAGCTCAAATGAGGCTGCACCAATCAGGACACCTGTACCGAATGCCATAATGTAACCGATTAATTTTTTTCTGACAGGTAAAAACATGGCTGCCAATGCGCCCAGCAGGACCGCTGACCCTGAAACTGCGCCCCAAAATGCAGCATTCCACACCAGGACCACTCCCTTGTCTTTGTTTTGTTTAATTATTTCCTTTTGGATCAGCAAGAAAACCTTTTATTCCCGACAAAAAAGAACAGGACCAATAAGGTTCTGCTCAAAAATATTTTTATACTGTTAAAATAATGCGATTTCCTGAAGGATCTGCAGTGATCACCTGATTATTTTCAACTGCTGCTGCAGCGCCGATTTTTTTCAAATTTTCGACTGCCTGATCCCGGGCTGCTTCATTTTCCAGAACGAGTGTGAAGGATTGAAGCCCGGCGCTATTCTCTGAAGGCTGCGGAGCTCCTACTCCGTTCCATGTATTCAAACCAATATGATGATGGTATTTTCCGCTTGAAATGAATATTGCCTGTGTGCCATATCGGCAGACCGCTTCAAATCCCAGTCCCGCTGTGTAAAATTTTTCAGTATTCGCCAGTTCAGCCACATGTAAATGTATATGCCCCATGACCGTACCTTCGGGCAAGCCCTTCCAGGACTGCTGCTGCCCAATTGATAGCAGGTCATGAAAGTCCAGCGGATCGACGGTCATAACAACTTCCCCGTTTTTCCATGTCCAATCAGAAGGACTGCGGTCAATGTAAATTTCTATTCCATTGCCATCAGGATCAGACAAGTAAAGTGCTTCACTGACAAGATGGTCGGATGATCCAAATTGCAGCCCGATCTCGGTGAAATGACGCACTATTTTAGCCAAATCGGAGCGCTTTGGCAGCAGCAGGGCGAAATGGTACAAACCGGTTGTTCTTCCCATCTTGGGTTCAGCGTTTTCCGGCTGTTCGATCGTAAGCAATGCTGTTTTGCCATCAGCAGTCAGTTCGGCAGTTCTATCTGTTTTTGATAACACTTTAAATCCGATTACGTCTTTATAGAAAGCCAGTGACCGTTCCAGATCCTGAACTTTTATATGAACCTGCGCAACAAAGGTTATCGGTTTTTGATGAAAGTTCATGTTAAGTTCCTCCCTTGCGTTAATTTGTTGTCAAGTGAAAGCGGTGTTTCCTTGGCTAAAACAAAATAGATTGATGCTGCAAGCAGGATTAAATCTAATTCATAGCCGGCCATTTGGCCATTTCCCAAGAGACCTAAAGGCAGCTTAGCAGTAAAGATAGCTCCGAGCATGATAATAGCAAATAATACGGAAACAATTTTTGTGCCGATTCCCAATATAAGCGCTATGCCTCCTGCCAGCTCGATAACGGCAACGACATAAGCCATAAAGCCTGGAATGCCGATACTATCGAAAAAACCGGCTGTATTGCTGATGCCTCCCTGAAATTTTGATAATCCATGAATAAAGAAAATAAATCCTAAAATAGCACGCAGAATGAAATGGCCTAATTCGTTTTTGTTCATGTTTGTTCCTCCTTGGTGAGCTAATTTTACTGTTTTGTTAGTTACTTACTTTATGTAAGTTAGTATATAATTTAAATTAAGTGTCGTCAAGTAACTTTTTTATTAATAGTTATTTAATTATTTTTGGTTTATGATTATAATAATAAACAAGGAGTGATACGGATGGAGAAATCACTAATTTGTCCAAGATTTGAAAAAGCCATTGGCATATTGAGCCAGCGCTGGACCGGATTGATCATCTACCAATTACTTAACGGGCCACAGCGGTTCTGCAGCATCGAATCCTCTATCGGGATAAGCGGCAAAGTTCTTTCAGACCGGCTAAAAGACCTGGAAAATGAGGGAGTCGTAAAACGCAATGTCTTCCCTGAAACTCCTGTAAGAATTGAATATTCCCTAACAGAAAAAGGCCTTGCCATGGAGCCGTTAATGAAAGAAATAGAAAAATGGTCGCAGACCTGGTTAGAAGCATAAAAAAGAGTCTTCCCGCTTGGGGAAGACTCTTTTTTTGCGTTATCATTCTGGTGGCGGGTTTTGATTAGGTCGCTGCCTGGGTTTGGACTCAGAATCCCGGTTTCTCACCTTTTGTGTCCGAAGATGGGCCGGGTTCAGACTCAAAATCTTGGATTCTTGCTTTTTGTGTCCGAAGTAGCACTAGGTTCTGACTCTAATCCTTGGATTCTTGCTTTTTGTGTCCGAAGTTGCACCAGGTTCTGACTCAAATCCTTGGATTCTAGCTTTTTGTGTCCGAAGTTGCACCAGGTTCTGACTCTAATCCTTGAATTCTAGCTTTTTGTGTCCGAAGTTGCACCAGGTTCTGACTCTAATCCCTGGATTCTAGCTTTTTGTGTCCGAAGCTGCATCAGGTTCTGACACAGAATTCCGGATTCTAGCTTTTTGTGTCCGAAGCTGCATCAGGTTCTGACATAGAATTCCGGATTCTAGCTTTTTGTGTCCGAAGACGAATCCATGTTCAAATTTTTTATCAAAACAGCCTCACACTTCAAACTATTTTCCTTTTATCTCTCTAATATACTGCTTTACAACTTCATACACATAATCCTGATTTGCTGCCGCGGTGTTGGGATCGTACTTGCCCCCGTTTGTCTTGTTATTGGAAAGGACTCGAATGCCCAGGAATGGAACATCATATGCTCCGGCAATTTGCGCTGCTGCGGCACCTTCCATTTCTTCTACTGATGTTTCGTAGTTTTCGTGGAACCAGTTGATGCGGTCCACTTCATTATTCCATAAGTCTGCAGAACCAATCGTTCCTTCAACTACCTTGCCCTTGGTGTACTTATCTTTTACAGCTTTGGCTGCGGCCAGCAGATTTTCATCACCTTCAAAGTAACGGATCTTTTCCGCATCAGGGTCTTCCCCTGCACTACCTTCAGAAGCCATCAGGTCCATTGGAATCCAATTGGTTGGCTCGATTCCTTCCCCTTCTTCCAAATGGCCCGTTTTCAATGATCCGATATTGACTGTTCTTTCGCCTAATACAATATCATACACATTCAAACTCGGATCATGCCCACCGGATGTTCCCTGATTGATGATTGCAGCGGGATCATATTTTTCAATGGCAATTGCGGTTGCGGCAGCTGTATTTTCCATGCCCTTACCTGTCTTGGCAACGATGACTGGATACTTGTCCAATTTCCCTTTATAGAAAACAAAATTTCCTGATTTTTCAACTTTAACCTTATCTAATCGCTGGGCAAATTTTTCAGCCTCGATCGGCATTGGTCCTTGAATAAGAATTGGCTTTTGTGCCCCTTCTGCTTCTGTTTCAAATTTTGGTGCTGAAGCGCACCCCGAAAGCATGGATAAAGACATGATTGCGATGGCAGCGATTGATGCTAATTTCTTTTTCATAGTACGTTCTCCCCCTGTTGTCTGATTCACTCGAAATCCTGGTAATAGAAAATGGCCTGAAAAAAGCAGAATGAATTCTACCTTCCAGACCATAGAGTTAAAGCAGCTGCCAAAAAAGAATACAGCTTTTTTTTATACTTTAACCCGTAGTCCGGTTCTTTCATTGGGAACCTGGTAGAAACGCTCAGACCATATTACCGAGCATATACGAGTGATGTTTTTTATAAGATTACGTTGCTAATATAACAAATAACCTTAATAAATTCAACCTAAAAACGAACATTTAGTTCGTTATAACTATTTAATATTCGTAATTAGGGAATCCGCAATCGAGTAGGAGGGGGTGATTAACCCCCGACCTCTCACACCACCGTACGTACCGTTCGGTATACGGCGGTTCGAAAG
>NZ_MRTQ01000049.1 GCF_001956215.1 Paenibacillus sp. FSL R5-0490
CAGCTAATGGTTCGCATATCCCAACGCCCATAGCGGACTTTCACCGCCAAGTTAATGAACATGCCTGGCACACAAAAAGCGTATTCTTTTTCAAAGAATACACTTTGGCTTCACTTAATTAATTTCTAAGTTGCTGATAAAATTAAGCTGGTTAGAAACTCCTCCAACCAGCTTAATTTTATCAGGTTTTTTCTATAAATCTACTCTTCACAAATCTCCAATATCCGGCTTATTGGACTGCACCCGGTTGATATTCAGAACCTTTGGATCTGCTGCATCCGTATTGTCTATTTTGCAGATGATACACCATCTGCCTTTTACTTTTGACGTTAACGGAACTTCTATATCATCTCCGTTGCCGGTTTTGACGAGGACTCGGCCATCGTATTTGGCAAAGTTCTCCCCTTTGGAGATGAAGCCGAGAAACCTGAAGATATTCGTGGCAATAATGACTGAGTCCAAATCCTTCAGTGTTTTGATCGTTAGGTTTTCTGAATTGTTTCCAGACGTGTTTCCGACACCGGAGTCTCGATCAAGCTTAATAAATGGAGAGGCATGAAACCCGCCTTTATTGCCAAAATAAATATGTCCAAACTGGCCTGTTTTGGTTTTATAAAAAGCGTGCAGATCCAAATCTACCCCCTTTGTCCATTTGAGCCTGACTTTAACGTTTTCGATTTTGGCAGCCTTTCTGAGTGAAACCCCTTCTCCAGGCTTATCTAATGTAATTTTTCCAAGCTTAATCGACGGCTGCTGAGCAGCTGGCTCGGGCACACTAGGCGGTTCGGGTTTTACTGCCGTCTCTTGTAAAATAGGACTTTCTATTTCCAGCGCAGGTGCCGCCTCAAAATCTCCGCTCTCCTGATCTTCTTCCACTTCAATGCCAAAATGATTGCATAGTGCAGCAAGTCCGCCGGAAAAACCGCCGGTATTGGCTGAAAACTTCCAATCTCCATTTCTATTATATAATTCACCCAATACTAAAGTGTTTTCAATTGTAAAAGACCCCAGCTTATATGTAAGCAGTTCTTCCCCTGTTGCTGCATTGCTGAATAAAATAGAAGCATTGTTCATTGCTGAGAAAGTCTGATTTTTTTTATCGCCTTCATAGATGGTCAGCGTAAAAACAAGCTTTTCGATAGAAGGTGTTATTAAAGGCAAATTAATGTGAAATATTTCTGTGCTTCTGCCCGTCTCTGCAACCACAGAATGCTGTACAGATTGATCTGTTGAAACACTATTGCCATAAAAAATCATGGAAGAATCATCAGGGCAATGTCCATTTTGGTCAGCCATGAATACAGCTGCATCTATATCATAAGAATCAGGACTTTCCCAGCTGATCCGGATAGAAAGCTGCGATAAATCTGGCCTTGTTTTTGTTAAATCAATGCGGGAACCTTTTTGAATGTCGGCTGTCATATTTTCTGCTCCTTTTTAACCTGTTTACTGATATGATAGCTCATCCGACCAATAACTTCCAGATTAAAGAAGTGTTGGATCTCGCCGGCAGGTTTTATAGGCATCTGTCGATTCTCTCATACTTTTCTATCATCCAAAAAGTGTGTATCCATGGTAAGCTCCCACTAATGGGGCTATTTACAAAATTAGAAAAAGACTGCCATAATGACAGTCTTTGGACAGATCTTGCACAAAGTGTTAATACTGATGCCAAAGTTTATTTTTGACCGGCACCAGCCAATACCCTCTTAACTTCCCGAACAAATCGTGTTTCAGCATCCAGCATAATGAGATGATCAGTGTCTTCAAAAATGACGATATCCGTAAATGGATGAATTGCCTTCATACGAGATGCATAATCCAGTGAAAATTCTTTATCGGTATTTTCATTTAAAGCAATCATCAGTGTTATGTTTACTTCTTCTGGAATTCCAGCCGCTATTTCCTCCGGGTTCAATTCCCATTCAGCCTTCATGTATCCCAGCTGTCCGTCATCATTAATTTTGTATTGATATTTCTTTTCTGCATCATTCCAGACAATTTGATCCAAAACGGCCTGCTCGATGGATGGATTCCATAAAGAAGGATTATCCCCCTTCATAAACTCGATAAAGCTGGATTGGCTTTCGAAGATATGATTGGGCATCGTTCCATCTTCAATGTCTGACCATGATAAGCCCTCTGTCTTACTGAATGGATAGTACCCCCCATCCACCAAAAGTAAATTCTTCACATTTTGATACAGACTTGTATAAACCAGGGCAACGGACGCCCCGATAGAGCTCCCAGCCATACATACCTTACTGCTTAAACCAAGCGAGGCAATTAGCTCATGGATGTCTCCGGATACCTCTTCAAAGGAATAGTGATCTAACGTTTTACTCTTACCATGGCCGGGCAAGTCAATTAAAATTAAATAATAGGAATCTTTCAAGCCATTAACAATCGGCTCCCAAATCTTATTCGTCCAGCATAAACCATGGATAAAAACGATCGGCGGATTTGATCGATCCCCTGCTGTGACATAATGAATATGGTTTGTCATCATTTAACTCCCTTTCTTTTTTCCTCCCGCTTCCCTACTGGTCTCCCTTGCCCACCAGCTTGATTTCATCAATTCTCCACTTTTTCTCTCTGTCAAATCGTCCTTGCGCCTTAACCATAACAAATTGATAATCCTGTTTAATATCCTCTGCCGTATGATAGGTAAGGAAGATTTTATCATTTTCAATTCTGAACGCTTTAAGATCAAGAGCCGCATTTGGCACCCATTCAAACCCTTTTTCAAAGAAAAAGCCGCAAGGACAGTTTCCTTCACTATCATTTGTGTAGGATCCTACCCCGTCTTTTAGGGCAATAAACCTATTCGCCTCCTCAAAGGTTTGTACGGCCTTGTAAGTGTCAACCTCCCTTACAGCAGCAGCAAATTCTTTATATTCTACAGCAGACCGCAAAGATTCAATTTCCTTCTCCAATTCCGAAAGACTTTCTTCTAAAGCCTTATTTTCCTTTATTGCCACATCCAGCCTACTAGCTTTTATTTCATATTCATTTTTGAAACTTGCGGCTTCCTCAGCTAACTGATCCTTTTCCTTCCGCAGCTCCTCAGCCTCATTTGAATTAGTTAAGCCATCCATGATAGCCAAAACGGCAATGATCAATAGAATAAGAAAAGCATATGTTTTATAGTTTTTTTTCATAACTCTCCCTCATCCCAGCCAGGTTCTCTGCCAGCTATGGTGCCCATTACATGCAAAAGAAGATTCCCATCAGAACCGCTTTTCTACCATTTATTATTCCACTTATTCCTGTTATTTTGATATTCTCCCCTGAAAATATAATCGGCACTTTTATCTGAGCTCCATTGGGCCAAAAAAGTGGAAATTGTCATAAATATCCCGCCAACAAGAAAACCGGCCATATAATAGCCCATAAAAAATAAAACAAAGGAACCTACAAGCGTTAGAATCATGATCGTAAGCAGCCAATTTATAACTTGCTCTTTTGTTTCATGCTTCATCTTATCCCGCCTTATCGGAAAGTAGAGTTGTATTTATTTTCTAAATATTACCTCTATTTTAACATAAATTCCCTTTCGGGCAGCATAAAAAATAACCTTGACCTCTTGGATCAAAGTTATCAGATTCTTACTCAAACTTCCCGGCACATTCCCGAATCGCTTCACCTTCAAGCGTAACAATGCCGCTTCTTGGCGGTTTCACGGATTGAATCATGGCTTGAGCCAATATTTCTGTCGGCAGCGGTTCCTGAGAACGAAGCAGTCCGAATTTATTAAAAAACTGTACGGCTTTCATTCCGGCAACCTCCATGGTTCTATCACTATTTTTTCGTACCAGCACAGGCGGCTTAAAGATTGTCACGCCAGGAAACCCTAAATCTTTTACTGATTCCTCCAGTTTCCCCTTCATTCTTGGATAAAATAAGGGAGAATTAGGCGACGAGCCTCCTGAAGATACCAAAACATAATGACTGACATGGTTTTCTCTGGCTATTTTGGCAAACTGGTATTGGTAGTCGTAGTCGATTTTCCATTGCGCTTCTTTACTTCCCGCAGCTTTTAAGGTCGTTCCCAAACAAGAAAACAAGACATCGCCTTTCACTGAATGCTTCCATTGTTCGGATTGATCAAAATCAATCACATGCACCTTTAATTTCTCATGCTGGATAGGAAGATCCCGCCTGACAAAAACATCTACCTGATGAAAGGACTCATCTTCCAGCAGCAAATCCAGCAAGTCCTTGCCTGTTGCTCCCGTTGCTCCTATTAATAATGCATGCATTTTTTTCTCCTTATATTCTGGATAGTTTCCTTTAATTATATATCACGTGCATTCAAATAGAGGGAACTAAAGCCTTATTTGTCATTATCTAAGTCACGATCAAGAAAGGAATCCTTATCCTTTTTACTCTCGTACTTATTTTCAAGAAACTGACCAGCAACAGACTTGTTAATGCCATCCCTGACTGCTGCAGAAATGACGAAATACAGAATAAATAGCCCAATAACCCAAAGAAGAATAGAAAATAATAAGGAACCGAAAACCACCTGTAACTCCTCCAAACTTTTAAGTATGCATGTACTACTAGTTATTTGACTTCCTTGCTCGATTAACCTGCCCCTATACGTTAAAAAGAATAAAAATAAGCGGCTGATCACAGATCATTCTGTCCCCTATTCGAACCTATTTGCCCTCCTGATTCCATCAGTCTTTGTCTTAAAACCTCAACAATTTTTGAATACTCTCGTTTACTCGACTGCTTAACACAATTCCCATCCTCCCCAGCTTGACTGAGCATCTTAGACATCCTGCCCTTAAAAAGTTTGATTGGGATATACCTGAATAAAAGCTTGTTTAAAGGGTAATATAACTCTATAAAACTTTTACGAGGTGAGGGAAATGTCTAACGTGATAAATCAAGAAGAAATAGAAACACTGCGAGAGTTAATCAAAGACATTGACACGGCCATGCTGACCACGGTTACGGAGGAAGGACTTGTGTCCCGTCCAATGAAAACACAAGAAGTAGAATTTGATGGTGACTTATGGTTTTTCACGAAAAAAGAGACTGCAAAGTATGAGGAAATTCTTCATGATCAGGATGTTAATGTAGCTTATGCAGGCAAATCCTATGTTTCCGTCCGCGGAAGAGCAGAAATCGTTGAGGATTTGGAAAAGAAAAAAGAATTGTGGAGCAAAGCATATGAAGAAATCATGCAGACATCTTATGATGATCCCAACGTTGTCCTTATTAAGGTAAAAACGGAAGCGGCCGAATATTGGGAGACTGGCAATTTCACGAAAAAAGCAGCTTTTCTCTTTAAACGCATGACAGGGCAAAACTCTAAATCGACAGATATTAACGAAACAGTTGAAATGAATAAATAAAGCAGAAATGGATTGTCTGGATGACAATCCATTTTTGTTGCGACAGATGAGTTCATTTTGACCGATTATGCCCCCCCCACTTTTTTGGCTGCCCATAAAAATATTTTCAGCTTTAGATTTCATTTATCTTAGGAATTAGGAACGGAATTTTCCTGTTCATCATCCGCACTTCCATTTTTAAGGATTTCATTAATTTCGCCAACATCCCCTTTGGCATTAATGATTTCAAATATCTGATTCAGTCCTTCACTAGTTTCCTGATCTTTGTCTCTCATTAGAATTCCTCCTTATAAAGTGAAACTTCAATCAGTGGGGGTTTTCCTTATCCCCCACTGATTGTTAGTCGCGTTCTAGTGTCGCTAAGATC